>NZ_LJSB01000218.1:0-301449 GCF_002742565.1 Pseudomonas sp. 2995-3
ACCCCCCCCCCCCCACCGCCCATCTGCAAGGCCGTACTTTTTTGGGGGGGAGCGGGCTCCCCCGGCGCGGGGCAAGCCTGCTCGCCACAACAAGCCCGGCGCCCACAGAAGTGCCGCAAGACAGGACACCCCCACCGCAGGTCTGCTAGGCTCCCGCCCCTGCGCCACTGCCTGCCTTTATATGAGACTCCCCGCGTGCCCGACGCCATTTTGCGCCTAGCCCTGCCATCGCCCCTGCGCCGCCTGTTCGACTACCGAGCCCCGGCCGGCGTGTTGCGGGCGCAGTTGCAGCCGGGCATGCGCGTGCGCGTGCCGTTTGGCCGTCGCGAGATGATCGGCATCCTGATCGAGGTGGCCGACCACAGCGAAGTCCCCGCCGAAAAGCTCAAGCCGGCCCTGGCCATCCTCGACGCTACACCGCCGCTGCCGCCCGCGCTGTTCAAGTTATGCCTGTGGACCGCACAGTATTACCAGCACAGCCTCGGCGATACCCTGAGCTGGGCACTGCCGGTGCTGCTGCGCCAGGGCGAACTGGCTGAAGCACGCCAGGAGCGTTTCTGGTCGATGGTGCCCGGCGCGCGCCTGGATGACCCACGCATCGCCCGCGCGCCACGCCAACGCGAAGCCCTCGCGACCCTGGCCCAACACCCCCATGGCGTAGCCCACCAGTTGTTAAGCAAGCTGATGCTGAGCAAAGACAGCCTCGACTTGCTGCTGGCAAAGGGCTTGGTGCAGGTGGAAATCCGCAAGCACGCGCCGGACCCGCGCCATGACCACTGGCTGGCTCAACCGGAGTTGCCGCTGAACCCCGAGCAACGCGCCGCCTATGAAGCCATTCGCGCCGGTTTCGACAGCTTCCATGCCTTCCTGCTCGCCGGCGTCACCGGCAGCGGCAAGACCGAAGTGTATTTGCAACTGATCCGCGAAACCCTGCAAGCCGGCAAGCAGGCACTGGTGTTGATCCCGGAGATCAACCTCGGCCCGCAAACCCTGGCGCGTTTCGAGCAACGTTTTAACGCGCGCATCGCGCTGGTGCATTCGGCGGTCAACGACCGCGAGCGCCTGGAAGCCTGGCTGGCGGCGCGGGATGGCGAGGCCGACATTATTATCGGCACCCGCTCGGCACTGTTCACGCCGATGAAAAACCCCGGGCTGATCATCATCGACGAGGAGCACGACGGCTCCTATAAACAGCAGGAAGGCCTGCGCTACCACGCCCGCGACCTGGCGCTGGTACGCGCGCGCCAGGAAGACATCCCGATTGTGCTCGGCTCGGCTACACCGTCCCTGGAAAGCCTGCACAACGCCTACACCGGCCGTTATGGCCTGCTGCGCCTCAACGAGCGCGCCGGCGGCGCCAAGCAACCACGGTTTCTGCGCCTGGATGTAAAAAGCCGCCCACTGGACAGCGGCATTTCCGGGCCGATGCAGCAAGCCATCGGCCAAACCCTCGCCGCCGGCCAGCAAGTCCTGGTGTTTCTTAACCGTAGGGGCTTTGCGCCGACGCTGCTGTGCCACGACTGCGGCTGGATGTCCGAGTGCGAACGCTGCGATGCGCGCATGACCGTACACCAGCGCCACGGCGAGCTGCGCTGCCACCACTGCGGCCATGTGGAGCGCGTGCCGCGCCACTGCCCACAATGCGGCAAAGTGGATTTGCGCCCCGTGGGTGCGGGCACCGAGCGTGCCGAGGAGCGCCTGGGCATTCTGTTTCCGGATTACCCGGTGCTGCGCGTCGACCGCGACAGCACCTCGCGCAAAGACGCGATGAACCAGCTGTTCGCGACCATTCAGAAAGGCCAGCCGTGCATCCTGATCGGCACGCAGATGCTCGCCAAAGGGCACCACTTCCCACGGGTAACGCTGGTGTCGATCCTGGACGCCGACGGTGGTTTGTTCTCCGGCGACTTCCGCGCCAGCGAACGCATGGCGCAACTGATCGTGCAGGTGGCAGGCCGTGCCGGGCGCGCCGAAGAGCCGGGCAAGGTGATTATCCAGACGCATCTGGCTGACCACCCCTTGCTGATTCAACTGACAGAACAGGGCTACTTCGCTTTCGCCGAACAGGCCCTGAGCGAACGCCGCTCCGCCGGCCTGCCGCCGTTTGCACACCTGGCACTGTTGCGCGCCGAAGCGCACAAGCCAGGGCAGGCCGAAAATTTTCTCGACGAGGCATGCAGCGCCGCCGAACGTTTGCTCGGTGAGTTGAGTCTGGCCGGCATCGAATTGCTCGGCCCAGTCCCCGCGCCGATGGAGCGGCGCGCCGGGCGGTATCGCGCTCAGCTACTCTTGCAGGCAACGTCCCGTGCACCGCTGCATCGACTATTAAATAGCTGGATGCTTGCCCTGGAGCAAATGCCCAGCGGCCGCCAAGTGCGATGGTCGTTGGATGTGGATCCGGTAGACCTGTATTGATTGCGAAATCGCTATCGCAGGCAAGCCAGCTCCCACATTTTGAAATATGAACCCCCTTAAATGTGGGAGCGGGCTTGCCCGCGATGAGGTCCGCAGGTCCATCAACCTGTCTGAACGGTTGGCAAGCCCGCCCTCGCCACGGATAATGCCGAGTTTTTCCACCTGCGCATCGCGCACCGCCGCTTGCGGTCGAAAGAGAACACCATGAAAGACACCATTCGCCAGCTGATCCAACAAGCCCTCACCCAACTCGTCAACGAAGGTGTGTTGCCTGAAGGCCTGTCGCCGGCGATCCAGGTGGAAAACACTCGCGACAAGACCCATGGCGACTTTGCCAGCAACATTGCGATGATGCTGTCCAAGCCTGCCGGCATGAAACCGCGTGACCTGGCGGAGAAAATCATCGCCGCGCTGCCGACCGACGAGAGTGTGACCAAGGCCGAAATCGCCGGCCCAGGCTTTATCAACTTCTTCCAGAACACCCAGGCCCTGGCTTCGCGCCTGGACGCGGCCCTGGCCGACGCCAACATTGGCGTGCGCAAGGCCGGCCCCGTGGAGCGTGTGGTGATTGACCTGTCGGCACCCAACCTGGCCAAAGAGATGCACGTGGGCCACCTGCGCTCGACCATCATTGGTGACGGCGTGGCGCGGGTGCTGGAGTTCCTGGGTGACGACGTGATCCGTCAGAACCACGTGGGCGACTGGGGCACCCAGTTCGGCATGCTGATGGCCTACCTGCAGGAAAACCCGATCACCAGCAACGAGCTGGCCGACCTGGAAAACTTCTACCGCGCCGCCAAAAAGCGCTTCGACGATTCCGAAGAGTTCGCCGACCGCGCCCGTGGCCTGGTGGTCAAGCTGCAAGCCGGCGATGAAGATTGCCTGGCGCTGTGGGGCCGTTTCCGTGAGATTTCGCTGTCGCACTGCCAGGAAATCTACGAGCTGCTCAACGTGAAGCTGACCATGGCCGACGTGATGGGCGAAAGCGCCTACAACGACGACCTGATCAACGTGGTCAACGACCTCAAGGCTGCCAGCCTGTTGGTTGAGAGCAACGGCGCGCAGTGCGTGTTCCTCGAAGAATTCAAGACCGCCGACGGCGAGCCGCTGCCGGTGATCATCGTCAAGGCCGACGGCGGCTACCTGTACGCCACCACTGACCTGGCAGCCGTGCGCTACCGCAGCGGCGTGCTCAAGGCCGACCGCGCGCTGTATTTTGTCGACCAGCGCCAGGCCCTGCACTTCCAGCAAGTGTTCGAAGTGGCGCGCCGCGCAGGCTTCGTCACCCACCCGATGCACATGGAACACATGGGTTTTGGCACCATGAACGGCGCCGATGGCCGCCCGTTCAAGACCCGCGACGGCGGCACCGTGAAGCTGATCGACCTGCTCAACGAAGCCCAGGACCGTGCCTACAACCTGGTGAAGGAAAAGAACCCGGAGTTGGCCGAAGCCGACCTGCGCAATATCGCCCGCGTGGTAGGTATTGGTGCGGTGAAGTACGCCGACCTGTCCAAGCACCGCACCAGCGACTACAGCTTCAACTTCGAACTGATGCTCAACTTCGAAGGCAACACCGCGCCGTACCTGCTGTACGCTTACACCCGTGTGGCCGGCGTGTTCCGCAAGCTGGGCAAGGATTTCAGCGAGGTTGAAGGCCAAATCGTGCTGGATGCCCCGCATGAACAGGACCTGGCGGCCAAGCTGGCGCAGTTCGGCGAAGTGCTCAACAGCGTCGGTGAAAAAGGCACGCCGCATATCCTCTGCACGTATTTGTACGAAGTCGCCGGTCTGTTCTCCAGCTTCTATGAGAACTGCCCGATCCTTACGGCAGACGACGAAGCCCAAAAGCAAAGTCGCCTGCGCCTCGCCGCACTGGCTGGACGGACCCTCAAGCAAGGCCTGGAACTGTTAGGCCTGGAAACCCTGGAGCGTATGTAAGTTGGCTGCCAAGAAAAAACCTGCACCCAAGCGCGGCGCCAGCCGCTATCAGGCACCGGCGAAGAAGCCAATCCCGGGCTGGCTGTGGATGGCTATCGGCCTGGCGGTCGGCGCGTTTGTGGTGATCCTGATGAAGCTGGAGCCCGGCAAGGGCGATGACGTCAAACGGGTCAAGCAAGAACAGCAGAAGGCCACGAAAATCGCCGAGGCCAACAAGACCGCGCCGAGCCCGACCGCGCCGGTAAAGCCCAAGTACGACTTCTACACGCTGCTGCCGGAGTCGGAAGTGATCGTGCCGCCTGACGCCGTGCCGGAGAAAACCCTGCCGACGCCACAAGTGCCGACCACGCCGGTGACACCAGCGGAAGCCGCGAAAATCGACACCGCACGCGCTCAAGCCGCGTTGGCCGGGATCACTCCGCCGCCACCGCCACCGGTTGCGACCACCAAGGCGGCGCCGGTGACCAAGTTCTTCCTGCAAGCGGGCTCGTTCCCGAAACAGGCGGATGCGGATCGTGTGCGTGCGCAGATCATCCTGCTGGGCCAGTCGGTAACAGTGGAGTCCGGCACCGTGAAGGATGCGACCTGGTATCGCGTATTGGTCGGGCCGTTCAGCAACCGTGAACAGCTGACCGTGGCGCAGAAGCAACTGGCGGGTGCAGGCTTTAGCAATCTGTTGTTACAACAACGCCAGAGCCGTTGATTCCGGCTCAACGCTGATCAATATGTGGGAGCTGGCTTGCCTGCGATAGCGATGTAACAGTCCATATTTTCAGTGACTGACACACCGCTATCGCAGGCAAGCCAGCTCCCACAGTTGGTTTTGTGGTGTTCTCTGGAAGGTGTCAGCCCCATAAACACCACTCGTCCGCACACACGTCCTACGGTTGAAATCCCCCCCGCCACCCCCATATGAGATTCCATCAGGGCATTTTCGCCCCGCTGCGTGGAGACTCTCCCCTTGACCACCATCGTTTCAGTACGTCGCCACGGCAAAGTCGTCATGGGCGGCGACGGCCAGGTTTCACTGGGCAACACCGTGATGAAAGGCAACGCCAAGAAAGTGCGTCGCCTGTACCACGGCCAGGTTCTCGCCGGTTTCGCTGGCGCCACTGCCGACGCCTTCACCCTCTTCGAACGCTTCGAAGGCCAGCTGGAAAAACACCAGGGCCACCTGGTTCGCGCCGCTGTCGAACTCGCCAAAGAATGGCGCACCGACCGTTCCCTCAGCCGCCTGGAAGCCATGTTGGCGGTCGCCAACAAAGACGCATCCTTGATCATCACCGGTAACGGCGATGTGGTTGAACCCGAGCACGGCCTGATCGCCATGGGTTCCGGCGGCGGCTACGCCCAGGCGGCAGCCAGCGCCCTGTTGAAGAAAACCGACCTGTCGGCCCGCGAAATCGTCGAGACCGCCCTGGGTATCGCCGGCGATATCTGCGTGTTCACCAACCACAACTTCACCATTGAGGAGCAGGACCTCGCCGAGTAAGCCGTAGGCTTATTCCGCTTGAGGCCGCCAAACACTATGTCCATGACTCCCCGCGAAATCGTCCATGAACTTAATCGCCATATCATCGGCCAGGACGATGCCAAGCGCGCCGTTGCCATTGCGCTGCGTAACCGCTGGCGCCGGATGCAACTGCCCGAAGAACTGCGCGTTGAAGTAACGCCCAAGAACATCCTGATGATCGGGCCGACAGGCGTGGGTAAAACCGAAATCGCCCGACGCCTGGCCAAACTGGCCAATGCTCCGTTCATCAAGGTCGAAGCCACCAAGTTCACCGAAGTGGGCTACGTAGGCCGTGACGTCGAGTCGATCATCCGTGACCTGGCCGATGCCGCCCTGAAAATGCTCCGCGAGCAGGAAGTGACCAAGGTCAGCCATCGCGCCGAAGACGCCGCCGAAGAACGCATCCTGGATGCCCTGCTGCCACCGGCACGCATGGGTTTCAACGAAGACGCCGCGCCAAGCTCGGATTCCAACACCCGTCAGCTGTTCCGCAAGCGCCTGCGTGAAGGCCAGCTGGACGACAAGGAAATCGAGATCGAAGTGGCCGAAGTGTCCGGCGTCGACATCTCCGCACCGCCCGGCATGGAAGAAATGACCAGCCAGTTGCAGAACCTGTTCGCCAACATGGGCAAGGGCAAGAAGAAAAGCCGCAAGCTCAAGGTGAAGGACGCGCTGAAGCTGGTGCGCGACGAAGAAGCCGGGCGCCTGGTGAATGAGGAAGAGCTCAAGGCCAAAGCCCTGGAAGCGGTGGAGCAGCACGGTATCGTGTTTATCGACGAGATCGACAAGGTGGCCAAGCGCGGCAACTCCGGCGGCGTCGATGTGTCCCGCGAAGGCGTACAGCGCGACCTGTTGCCGCTGATCGAAGGCTGCACGGTGAACACCAAGCTGGGCATGGTCAAGACCGACCACATCCTGTTTATCGCCTCGGGCGCGTTCCACCTGAGCAAGCCCAGCGACCTGGTGCCGGAGCTGCAAGGCCGTCTGCCGATTCGCGTGGAACTCAAGGCGCTGACCCCCGGCGACTTCGAACGTATCCTCAGCGAGCCGCATGCTTCGCTCACCGAGCAATACCGCGAACTGCTGAAAACCGAAGGTTTGGGCATCGAATTCCAGCCGGACGGCATCAAGCGCCTGGCGGAGATTGCCTGGCAGGTCAACGAGAAGACCGAAAACATCGGTGCCCGTCGCCTGCACACCCTGCTTGAGCGTCTGCTGGAAGAAGTGTCCTTCAGTGCTGGCGACATGGCCGGTTCGCAGAATGGCGAAGCGATCAAGATTGACGCTGAGTACGTCAATAGCCACCTGGGCGAATTGGCGCAGAACGAAGATCTGTCTCGTTATATCCTGTAAGCCTCACAGAAAACGGCTTGTGTCGGAGCCGGACTTGTGTGGGAGCTGGCTTGCCTGCGATAGCATCACCTCAGTGTTTCTGAAACACCGAGGTGTCTGCATCGCGGGCAAGCCCGGCTCCCACACAAGCCAGCTCCTACAGTTTTAAGCCGGTTCTCAGGACTATCTCTGGGCGGTTCTCCAATGACCAAATTCCCCACCGCTGTAAACCTGCACAAAACCTCCAACACCCTCGGCCTTACCTATGGGCCGAGCGAGGTCTACCAGCTCCCCGCTGAGCTGCTACGCACCCACTCGCCTTCCGCCGAGGTCCAGGGCCACGGCAAACCCATCCTGCAGTTCGGCAAGCTCAACGTGCGGCTGATCAAGATAGAACCAGCCGGCCAATATGCACTGAAATTGACCTTCGACGACGGCCATGACAGCGGACTGTTCACCTGGGACTACCTCTACCAGTTGGCCGTGCGCCAGGATGCGTTGTGGGCCGATTATCTGGCTGAGCTTAAAGCCGCCGGCAAAACCCGCGACCCGAGCGAATCGGTCGTGCGGCTGATGCTCTAACTCAGGCGTCTCGCTCTTTAGAGGGCATTTTCTAATTTCATCTGCTTGAATGCCCTGTCGCGTGGTCAACGATTGGCCCGCTTGCGAAAAAAATTAAACTCGGGTAACCAATGGAACTGGCAAGTTCCCTGCATTTGACGATGCGGTATCAACGGTCACCCGAGTCGCAGTACCAGGCTGGTGTCGTGTATCGAAATTGGGTGCGCAGCAATCGCCGGTACTCGTCTTTCGGACAATGGAGCGTCGTAGATGAGTAACAAGAATAACGATGACTTGAAACGCCAGGCCTCGGAAAACACCCTGGGGCTGAACCCGATCATCGCGTTACGCAAAAAGGATTTATTGGCCTCAGCGAAGATGGTACTGACCCAAGCCATCAAGCAACCGTTGCACAGCGTCAAACACGTCGCGCATTTTGGCGTGGAATTGAAGAACGTGATGTTCGGCAAATCCGCACTGGCCCCCGAAGGCGATGACCGTCGCTTCAACGACCCGGCGTGGAGCCAGAACCCGCTCTATAAGCGTTACCTGCAAACTTACCTGGCGTGGCGCAAGGAACTGCACGACTGGATCGGCGACAGTAACCTGTCGGAACAGGACATCAGCCGCGGCCACTTCGTGATCAACCTGATGACCGAAGCCATGGCCCCCACCAACAGCGCGGCCAACCCGGCGGCGGTCAAGCGCTTCTTTGAAACCGGCGGCAAAAGCCTGCTTGATGGCCTGTCCCACTTGGCCAAAGACATGGTGCACAACGGCGGCATGCCCAGCCAGGTCAACATGGGTGCCTTTGAAGTCGGCAAGACCCTGGGCACCACTGAAGGCGCCGTGGTGTTTCGCAATGACGTGCTGGAGCTGATCCAGTACAAGCCCATCACCGAGCAGGTGCACGAACGCCCACTGCTGGTGGTGCCGCCGCAGATCAACAAATTCTATGTATTCGACCTGAGCCCGGAGAAGAGCCTGGCGCGCTTCTGCCTGCGCAATGGCCAGCAGACGTTTATCGTCAGTTGGCGCAACCCGACCAAGGCGCAGCGCGAGTGGGGCCTGTCGACCTATATCGAGGCGCTCAAGGAAGCGGTCGATGTGGTCACGGCGATTACCGGCAGCAAAGACGTGAACATGCTCGGCGCCTGCTCGGGCGGCATCACCTGCACCGCCCTGCTGGGCCACTACGCGGCGCTGGGCGAGAAGAAGGTCAACGCCCTGACCCTGCTGGTGAGTGTGCTGGACACCACCCTGGACACCCAGGTGGCGCTGTTTGTCGACGAACAGACCCTGGAAGCCGCCAAGCGCCATTCTTACCAGGCCGGTGTGCTGGAGGGCCGCGACATGGCCAAGGTCTTCGCCTGGATGCGCCCCAACGACCTGATCTGGAACTACTGGGTCAATAACTACCTGCTCGGCAACGAGCCGCCGGTGTTCGACATCCTGTTCTGGAACAACGACACCACACGTTTGCCGGCCGCCTTCCATGGCGATTTGATTGAGCTGTTCAAGAACAACCCGCTGGTACGCGCCAATGCCCTGGAAGTGTGCGGCACGCCGATCGACCTCAAGCAGGTGACCGCCGATATCTATTCCCTGGCCGGCACCAACGACCACATCACGCCGTGGCAGTCGTGCTACAAATCGGCGCAGCTGTTTGGTGGCAAAGTGGAGTTTGTGTTGTCCAGCAGCGGGCATATCCAGAGCATCCTCAACCCGCCAGGCAACCCCAAGGCGCGTTACCAGACCAGCGATGGGTTGGCGGGCAAGCCGCTGGAGTGGCAGGAGAATGCCACCAAGCATACTGACTCATGGTGGCTGCATTGGCAGGCGTGGCAGGCCGAGCGGGCGGGCAAACTGAAGAAAGCACCTACAAGCCTGGGTAACAAAGCCTATGCCGCAGCCGAGGCGGCACCGGGTACTTATGTGCACGAACGATAAGCAGATTTTGCGGTAGAAATGCGATCAATGTGGGAGCTGGCTTGCCTGCGATAGCGGTGGGCCAGCTAGCTGATGAGCTAACTGAAAGATTGCTATCGCAGGCAAGCCAGCTCCCACAGGAACCGAGTTTTTCCAGACAAATAGCGCCACTTCACAGGGCTTGAGCATGCCGCAACCGTTCATCTTCCGTACCATCGACCTGGATGGCCAGACCATCCGTACGGCGGTACGCCCGGGCAAGCCTCACTTGACGCCGCTGCTGATCTTCAACGGCATCGGCGCCAACCTTGAGCTGGTGTTTCCGTTCGTCCAGGCGCTGGACCCGGACCTGGAAGTGATCGCCTTCGATGTGCCAGGTGTGGGGGGGTCTTCCACACCCAGCGTGCCCTATCGCTTTCCCGGTCTGGCCAAGCTCACCGCACGCATGCTCGATTACCTGGACTATGGCCAGGTGAATGCGGTGGGTGTGTCCTGGGGCGGCGCGTTGGCGCAGCAGTTTGCCTATGACTACCCCGAGCGCTGCAAAAAACTGATCCTGGCGGCGACGGCAGCCGGGGCCTTTATGGTGCCGGGCAAACCCAAGGTGCTGTGGCTGATGGCAAGCCCCAGGCGCTATATCCAACCGTCCCACGTGGTGCGAATTGCACCGATGATTTATGGCGGCTCGTTCCGCCGCGACTCCAAACTGGCCGCCGAACACGCCAGCAAGGTGCGCTCGGCGGGCAAGCTCGGTTACTACTGGCAGCTGTTTGCGGGCCTTGGCTGGACCAGCATTCACTGGCTGCACAAGATCCGCCAGCCGACGCTGGTGCTGGCCGGCGACGACGACCCGCTGATCCCGCTGATCAATATGCGCATGCTCGCCTGGCGCATTCCCAACGCACAGTTGCACATCATCGATGATGGCCACTTGTTCCTGATCACCCGCGCCGAAGCCGTGGCGCCGATCATCATGAAGTTTCTTGAAGAGGAGCGCCTGCGTGCGGTGATTCACCCTCGACCAGCGGTGTAAGGACTACGCCGCCGCGCAACTTGCCAGGAACCGACTATGGTTCTGAATTGGCGTGCCTGTTGATGGCTTGACGAAGGAGTGTTGGCTCATGCGAGAAAGACCCGTGACGAACCCGGCGCCCACCCCGGCCGCGTTCATCAACGCGCAAAATGCGATCAGTGGCCTGCGGGGCCGCGATTTGCTGGCGACGCTGCGCAGTGTCGCCAACCATGGCTTGCGCAACCCGCTGTACACCGCTCGGCACGCCCTGGCCTTGGGCGGCCAACTCGGTCGCGTGCTGCTGGGTGAAACCGTACAGGCCCCCAACCCCGCTGACAGCCGCTTCTCCGACCCCACCTGGACGCTTAATCCGCTGTACCGGCGCAGCCTGCAAGCCTATTTGAGCTGGCAGAAACAAACGCGTCACTGGATCGACGACAGCTCGATGAGCGCCGATGACCGCGCCCGCGCGCACTTTGCCTTCTCGCTGATCAACGATGCCGTCTCGCCCTCCAACACCTTGCTCAACCCGCTGGCCATCAAGGAGCTGCTCAACTCCGGCGGCAACAGTGTGGTGCGCGGCGTGAGTAATTTGTTTAACGATTTGTTGCACAACAACGGCCTGCCCAGCCAGGTCAGCAAACACGCTTTTGAAGTGGGCAAAACGGTGGCAACGACCGCGGGCTCCGTGGTGTTTCGCAACGAGCTGCTGGAACTGATCCAGTACAAGCCCATGAGCGAAAAGCAGTACGCCAAGCCGTTGCTGATCGTGCCGCCGCAAATCAACAAGTACTACATCTTCGATCTCAGCCCCGCCAACAGCTTTGTGCAGTACGCCCTGAAAAACGGCCTGCAGACGTTTATGGTCAGCTGGCGCAACCCGGATGTGCGTCACCGCGAGTGGGGCCTGTCCACCTATGTGGCGGCGCTGGAGGAAGCGCTGAACGTGTGCCGGGCAATCACCGGTGCCCGTGAGGTCAACCTGATGGGCGCCTGCGCCGGTGGCTTGACCATCGCCGCGCTGCAAGGCCACCTGCAAGCCAAGCGCCAGCTGCGGCGCATCTCCAGCGCCAGTTACCTGGTGAGCCTGCTGGACAGCCAGATCGACAGCCCCGCCACCTTGTTTGCCGATGAACAGACCCTGGAGGCCGCCAAGCGCCGCTCCTACCAGCAAGGCGTGCTGGAGGGTCGCGACATGGCCAAGGTCTTCGCCTGGATGCGCCCCAACGATCTGATCTGGAACTACTGGATCAATAATTACCTGCTGGGCAAAGAACCGCCGGCGTTCGACATCCTCTACTGGAACAACGACAACACGCGCCTGCCCGCCGCGTTGCATGGCGACCTGCTGGACTTCTTCAAGCACAACCCGCTCAGCCATCCGGGTGGCCTTGAGGTGTGCGGCACGCCCATCGACCTGCAGAAGGTCACAGTGGACAGCTTCAGCGTGGCCGGGATCAACGACCACATCACGCCGTGGGACGCGGTGTATCGCTCCACGCAACTGCTGGGCGGCGAGCGGCGCTTTGTGCTGTCCAACAGCGGGCATATCCAAAGCATTCTCAACCCGCCGGGCAACCCCAAGGCCAACTACGTCGAGAACCCCAAGCTGAGCAGCGACCCGCGTGCCTGGTACTACGACGCCAGTCACGTCGAAGGCAGCTGGTGGCCGCAGTGGCTTGCGTGGATCCAGCAACGTTCGGGCGTGCAACGCGAAACACTCACCGCCCTGGGCAACCAGAATTACCCACCGATGGAAGCGGCGCCAGGCACTTACGTGCGGGTGCGTTGAGCTCAACGATCACATTAAGAAGACTGGATGAAGACCCGCGACCGTATCCTTGAATGTGCCCTGCAGTTGTTCAACCACAAGGGCGAACCGAACGTGTCGACCATGGAGGTGGCCAATGAAATGGGGATCAGCCCCGGCAACCTTTATTACCATTTCCATGG
Source organism: Pseudomonas sp. 2995-3 (assembly GCF_002742565.1). NCBI lineage: Bacteria > Pseudomonadati > Pseudomonadota > Gammaproteobacteria > Pseudomonadales > Pseudomonadaceae > Pseudomonas > Pseudomonas sp. 2995-3. The sequence continues at coordinate 12,657 of NZ_LJSB01000218.1, forward strand.
CAAGGAGCCCTTGGTGCTCGGGTTGTTCGAGCGTTTCCAGAATGAACTGGCGCCGCTGCTCGACCCGCCGGCAGATGCGCAACTCAAACCCGAAGATTACTGGCTGTTCCTGCACCTGATCATCGAGCGCATGGCCCACTACCGGTTCCTGTTCCAGGACCTGTCGAACCTGGCCGGGCGCCTGCCAAAGCTGGCCAAGGGCATTCGCAACTTGCTCACGGCGCTCAAGCGCACCCTGGCTTCACTGCTTGCGCGCCTGAAGGCAGCGGGACAGTTGGTCAGTGACACCCAGGCACTGGGGCAATTGGTGGAACAGATCACCATGACCCTGCTGTTTTCCCTGGACTACCAACGGATTCTCGACCGTGAAGGCGAGGTGCGGGTGGTGGTGTACCAGGTGATGATGCTGGTGGCGCCGCATCTGCTATTGCCGGCGCGGCAGGCAACTGAGCGGTTTGCGCTCAAATACCTGGATGATATCGATTAAAAATGTGGGAGCGGGCTTGCCCGCGATAGCAATTTATCAGCCAATACCTGGGTGGCTGACACTCCGCCATCGCGGGCAAGCCCGCTCCCACATTGGAAATGCGGTGTATATGAGACTTCCATAAAAAACGCCCGACCTTCACAGGCCGGGCGTTTTTTGTGCCCTGAAAAAATCAGGACTGACTGGATGGCGTCGGGGTTACCGGCGTTGCAGTCGGGGCGGCAGGAGCATGTGTCGGTGCGGACACCGAATTGGCTGTAGAAGCGGTTGGCGCTGGAGTTGCAGGCTTGGCCGCAACAGCAGGTTTGGACGCTGCTGGCTTCTTGGCTACTGCTGGCTTCTTCGCGGCGGCAGGTTTTGCCGCAGGCTTGGCAGCCACAGGTTTTGCTGCAGCAGGTTTGGCAGCGGCTTTAGCGGCGGCTGGTTTGGCTGCAGGTTTCGCAGCGGCCGGCTTGGCAGCAGGTTTGGCAGCGGCGGTTTTAGCCGCAGGCTTGGCCGCTGGTTTTGCTGCTGGTTTTGCTGCTGCTTTGGCAGCCGGCTTAGCCGCAGGCTTGGCAGCGGCTTTAGCGGCCACGGGTTTTGCTGCAGGCTTGGCAGCCGGTTTGGCAGCTGCGGTTTTTGCAGCGGGTTTTGCCGCAGCTTTAGCCGGGGCCTTGGCCGCAGGTTTGGCAGCTGGCTTGGCGGCCGCTTTAACCAGAGGCTTGGCGGCGGTTTTGGCAGCCGGTTTAGCAGCCGCAGTTTTAGCCGCAGGCTTGGCAGCCGGTTTAGCGGCGGCGGTTTTGGCTGGAGCCACTTTAGCGCCAGTGAGTTTTTCGATTTGCTTGGTCAGGGTATCGACCTTGCTGTGCAGCGTCTTCAGTTCCGCTTTGCTGGGCACGCCCAGTCGCGAAATGGCACTGTTGAGACGCTTGTCGAAGGTTTCTTCCAACTTGCCCCAAGTGTCAGAAATGCTCGACTTGGCAGAGCCGGCAGTGGCCTTGGCCGCTTCAACTTTTTTACCAACCGTGGTCTTGGTCAACTTCTCGGCCTTTTCGCCGTCCTTGACCAATGTCTCGAAGTATTTGCCGCCGTCACTGCTAACCTTCGAGTACACGCCTAAACCAGCAAGCCAGATCTTACGGGAATATTTTTCAACCTCCCCGATCCACGAGCTGCCTTCTTTCTGAGTAGTCTTTTTAACAGCCATCCCGATGTCTCCTTAGTGTTTACGCGCGACACGTTCTAGCAATGTCGTCAGCTCTTCGAGCTTAGCAGAGAGTGTCTCCACGTCATGTTTAGACGCAATGCCGATTCGATTCAAGGCACTTGCAACACGCGTGTCAAAAGCTTTTTCAACTTTATCCAGTTGAACTTCAACCAAACCTTTGACGCTGGAGACATTACTCTTTACTTGGTCAATCTGACTGTTGGCAGCATCAAGTTGTTCAACCACAACTTTTTTGCCTTTACTTTCAACATGTTGACCGGTCTTGACCAGCTCTTTGAAGTACTCGCCGCCTTCGCTGCCGACCTTGGCATAGGCGCCAAGTCCTGCCAGCCAGATCTTGCGGGCGTAGCTTTTAACGTCACTCAGGGCAGTGGACTGAAGGTCGATTTTTTTCTTCAAAATAACTTTGGCCATGGTGCACCTCACGCAGATTAGGGTCGAGGAACGGCCCGCAGGAGTTGAGGGCTTGGGCACAAAGTAGGCTGGAAAATTAGAATCGGCACCCTAAGAACACATTGATCAGGCCAGCGCCTTATCCAGGGCTTTCTCGATTTCAGACTTGATGGTGCCGCTCATGGCCGACATCAACAGGCCCAATTCAACATCAATGCGCAGCGATTCATCGGCGACTAACACCGTGCCTTTAACCCCCGAACGCTTGAGGTTCAGGCTATCGCCCGACCACGATGACTCCAGGCCATATTGCTCCTTGAGTTTGTGCGCCAACTTCTCGGCCTTCGCGCGCGCGCCTTCTTTACCCAGGGAATGTGCACGCTCAACGGTAATACGGGCCATTGCAATGACTCCTCTTTATATCGACTCAGAACACCTGCCATGCGGCAAAAGGTCTCGATGAACACCTATCTTACCTTCAGCCTTGCCAAGACAAAGCAGGCGGTGGGGATTATCATGTCCCGCATTCTCTTTTGGTGACAGCGATATGACTGATCAGCGCAAAGGCAGCGATGCCGAACCCACCACTCACTTCGGCTTCAAGAACGTTCCGGAAAGCCAGAAAGCGGAAAAAGTCGCTGAGGTGTTCCACTCCGTTGCGGCCAAGTACGACCTGATGAACGACGTGCTCTCGGGCGGCATGCACCGCCTGTGGAAGCGCTTCACCATCGAGTTGTCGGGTGTACGCACCGGCAACCGCGTGCTCGACATCGCCGGCGGCACGGGCGATCTGGCGGCCAAGTTCTCCAAGCTGGTTGGCCCGACCGGCCAGGTCGTGCTGGCGGACATCAACGGTTCGATGCTCAAGGTCGGCCGTGATCGCCTGCTGGATAAAGGTGTGGCCGGCAATATCGAATTCGTCCAGGCCGATGCGGAAAAGCTGCCGTTCCCGGACAACCATTTCGACTGCGTGACCATCGCGTTCGGCCTGCGCAACGTGACCCATAAAGAGGACGCCATCCGCTCGATGCTGCGCGTACTCAAGCCGGGCGGCCGCCTGTTGGTGCTGGAGTTCTCCAAGCCGACCAACGCGCTGATGTCCAAGGTCTACGACACCTACTCGTTCGCCTTCATGCCGCTGATGGGCAAGCTGATCACCAATGACGCCGAGAGCTACCGCTACCTGGCCGAATCGATCCGCATGCACCCCGACCAGGAAACCCTGAAGTCGATGATGGTAGAGGCCGGTTTCGACCGCGTGACCTACCACAACATGACCTCAGGCATCGTCGCCCTGCACCGCGGCATCAAGCCCTGATGCTGTTCGCAGGCCTCCTCGCCAGCGTCGAACACGGCATCAACCGTGTCCTGCGCCTGGACAGCACCGCCCTGGCGCGGCTTGCGCACTTGAACGGCAAAGTCATTGCCGTCGATTGCACCAGCCCCGCCCTGCAGCTGTTTATCCTGCCCAGCGATGAAGGCCTGCTGCTCGCCGGCGATTGGGCCGCCGAGGCCGACTGCACCCTGCGCGCACCCGCCTCGAGCCTGTTGCACCTGGCGCTGAGCCGCAACAAGACCGCGATCCTGCACAGCCCCGACGTGGAGCTGGAAGGCGACAGCGCCGTGCTGATGGACCTGGCCGCCGTTCTGCAAGATCTGGAACTGGATTGGGAATACGAGCTGTCACGCTGGATTGGTCCGGTGGCCACCCAACTGATCAGCGGGCACCTGCGCAGCCGCTCGCGCTGGTACCAGCAAGGGTTCGCCAGCCTCAACCAGAACCTCGCCGAATACCTGAGCGAAGAATCGCGCACCCTGGTCGGAGAACGGGAAGCGCAAGCGCGCTTTCGCGAACTCGACAAGGCCAAAATCGACCTGGAACGCCTTGAGGCACGCTTCGAGCGCCTGAGCCGTTCCCTTGATCCAAGCGATAACGCATGAAGCTGCTCGCCGTCCGCCGTTTGTTTCGTATCCAGCGCGTCGTAATCCGCTACCGCCTCGATGACCTGCTGTTCGCCCTGCCGTTGCCGTGGTTTTTGCTGGCCGTGCGCTATGTGTTGCCGTGGCGCTGGTTCCCGCGCAAACCGCTGGAACTGAGCCGTGGCGCGCGCCTGCGCCTGGCGTTACAGGACCTGGGGCCGATCTTTATCAAGTTCGGGCAGATCCTCTCGACACGCCGCGATTTGCTGCCCGAAGACATTGCCGACGAGCTGATGCTGTTGCAGGATCGCGTGCCGCCGTTTGATTCCCAGCAGTCGATGAAGCTGATCGAAGAACAGCTGGGCAAGAAGATCAGCGAGGTGTTCAGCCGTTTCGACGTCGAGCCACTGGCCTCGGCCTCGGTGGCGCAGGTGCATGCCGCACAATTGAAGACCGGCGAAGAAGTGGTGGTAAAGGTCATCCGCCCCGGCCTCAAGCCGATCATCGGCCAGGACCTGGCGTGGCTGTTTATCCTCGCCCGCGCCGCCGAACGTTTCTCCGCCGATGCGCGCCTGCTGCACCCGGTGGACGTGGTTGCCGACTACGAAAAAACCATCTACGACGAACTCGACCTACTGCGCGAAGCGGCCAACGCCAGCCAGCTCAAACGCAACTTCGAAGGTTCAGCGCTGCTGTACGTGCCGCAGGTGTATTGGGACTGGTGCCGTCCCAAAGTGCTGGTGATGGAGCGCATCTACGGCGTGCAGGTCACCGACCTCGCCACTCTTGCCGACCAGCGCACCGACATGAAGATGCTTGCCGAGCGCGGCGTGGAAATCTTCTTCACCCAGGTGTTTCGCGACAGCTTCTTCCACGCCGACATGCACCCGGGCAACATTTTCGTCAGCACCGTCAACCCGTGGAGCCCGCAATACATTGCGATCGACTGCGGCATCGTCGGCAGCCTGACCCCGGAAGACCAGGATTACCTGGCACGCAACCTGTTCGCCTTTTTCAAGCGCGATTACCGCCGCGTGGCGCAGTTGCACATCGATTCGGGCTGGGTGCCAGCCGAAACCAAGCTCAACGAATTCGAAGCCGCGATCCGCACGGTGTGCGAGCCGATCTTTGAAAAACCGTTAAAAGATATTTCCTTCGGCCAGGTGCTGATGCGTCTGTTCCAGACCGCGCGGCGCTTCAATATGGAAGTGCAGCCGCAGCTGGTACTGCTGCAAAAAACCTTGCTCAACATCGAAGGCCTGGGCCGCCAGCTGTACCCGGACCTGGACTTGTGGAACACCGCGCAGCCGTTCCTGGAACGCTGGATGCGCGAGCGCGTCAGCCCGAAAACCCTGCTGGGCAACCTGCACAGCCAGTTCGAACAACTGCCGCACCTGGCCAACATGACCCGCGACCTGCTGGAGCGCATGTCCCAGCCCCACGCCAAAGACCCTGCACCGCCGTGGCACAGGCGCAAGGACGACTGGTTCCTGCGCCTGCTGGGCGCCGCCCATTTGGTCGGCGGCGTGATGCTGGCGATTGGCGGGCCGCTGAACCAATTGGGCCATTGGCCGGCTGGCATCATGGTCGCCGTGGGTGTTTATCTGATCGTGCGCCGATAGCCGATCCGGTTATACACTGTCGCAAATTGCCGGAGCCGAACATGAAAGACTGGCTGGACGAGATCAAGTGGGACAGTGACGGCCTGGTGCCGGCCATTGCCCAGGACTACAAGACCGGGCGCGTATTAATGATGGCCTGGATGAACCGCGAGGCCTTGAGCCTCACCGCCACTGAGCAGCGCGCCATTTACTGGTCACGTTCGCGTGGCAAACTGTGGCGCAAGGGCGAAGAGTCCGGGCACGTGCAGACCCTGCATGAGATGCGCATCGACTGTGACGCCGACGTGGTGATCCTGAAGGTCGAGCAGATCGGCGATATCGCCTGCCATACCGGCCGTCACAGCTGCTTCTATCGCGTGTTCGAAAACGGCGAGTGGAAGGTTGTGGAACCGGTGCTCAAAGACCCGCACGCCATTTATTCCGCAGGACACTGAACATGAGCGATACCCTGAACCGTGTGGCCCAGGTGCTGGAAGACCGCAAAGGCGCGGACGCCGACAGCTCCTATGTCGCAAGCCTTTACCACAAGGGCTTGAACAAGATTCTGGAAAAACTTGGCGAAGAGTCGATCGAGACGATTATTGCCGCCAAAGATGCGCAAATCAGCGGTGATTACAGCGATGTAATCTACGAGACCGCAGACTTGTGGTTCCATAGCCTGGTCATGCTCGCCCAACTGGGGCAGCACCCACAGGCCGTGTTGGATGAACTGGACCGTCGCTTCGGCTTGTCCGGGCATGCAGAAAAGGCCTCGCGCCCGTCCGCCTGAATAACTTTTACAGAGGAATTGCAGCATGGGCATTTTTGACTGGAAACACTGGATCGTCATTCTGGTGGTCGTGGTACTGGTGTTCGGCACCAAGAAACTCAAGAACCTGGGCACTGACGTGGGCGAGTCGATCAAGGGCTTTCGTAAAGCCATGAACGACGATGAAAAACCGGCCGACCCGATGGCCAATCCGGTACCACCGGTGCAGCCTGTACACCCACAGGCCACCCAGCCGATCACCGAGCGTCGTACCTTCGACGTGCAGGCTGAAAAAGTCCAAGAGCCGACCCGCAAAGACTCGTGAGCACTGACTAATGTTTGGTATCAGCTTCTCTGAACTGCTGCTCGTCGGCCTCGTGGCCTTGCTGGTACTGGGGCCGGAACGCCTGCCCGGTGCCGCACGCACGGCCGGCCTGTGGATCGGGCGCCTGAAACGCAGTTTCAACGCCATCAAACAGGAAGTTGAACGGGAAATCGGCGCCGACGAGATCCGCCGCCAGCTGCACAACGAACATATCCTGTCGTTGGAGCAGGAGGCGCGCAAGATTCTGTCGCCGGTTCAGGAACCCGCCAAACCGGTGGAACCTGTGCCCGAAAACAGCATTGCTCCGGCCGCCGAAGCATCGCCAACCGCGCCCGCCCCGACTGAGCCAGCGCCGACGCCCGTAGCGTCGCCCGCTCCCCATGACCCTACATTGCCGCCGCGAGCCCCATGAGCGCTGATAAACCGGAAAACGACCAGCATATGCCGCTGGTCTCGCACCTCACCGAGCTGCGGACCCGCCTGCTGCGTTGCGTAGCGGCCATTTTCATCATCTTTGCCGGGCTGTTCGCCTTTACCCAGCAGATCTACACCTTCGTCTCCACGCCCTTGCGCCAGTACCTGCCGGCCGGCGCGACGATGATCGCCACCGACGTGTCGTCACCGTTCCTGACGCCGTTGAAGCTGACCATGATGGTCTCGCTGTTCCTGGCGATCCCGGTGATCCTGCACCAGATCTGGGGCTTTATTGCGCCGGGCCTGTACAAGCATGAAAAGCGCATTGCGGTGCCGTTGCTGGTGTCGAGCATCCTGCTGTTCTACACCGGCATGGCCTTCGCGTATTTCCTGGTGTTTCCGCTGATCTTCAAATTCTTCGCCGCCGCCACTCCGGCTGGCGTCGAAATGATGACCGACATCACCAGCTACCTCGATTTCGTGATGACGCTGTTCTTCGCCTTTGGCGTGGCCTTCGAAATCCCGGTGGCCGTGGTGCTGCTGGTGTGGATCGGCGTGGTCGACGTCAAATACCTGAAGAAAGTGCGCCCCTACGTGATCATCGGCTGCTTCGTGGTCGGCATGATCCTCACGCCGCCGGACATTTTCTCGCAGACCCTGCTGGCCGTGCCGATGTGGATGCTGTTCGAGATCGGCATCCTGTTTGGCAGCCTGATCAGCAAGCGTGGCGACCACCCAGATGACCAACCCGTCGACGACGACCAGCCGCCAGCGACGCACCCGTGAACCTGCTGTTGCTTGAGGGGGCCGACTTTATCGCGGCCGACCGGGTGATCCTGCGTGATCGGCGCCTGGTGCATATGCAGGAAGTCCACCGCGCGGTGGTGGGCGACAACCTACGGGTCGGCCGTATTGGCGGGCTGATGGGCAATGCGCAATTGCTGCGCCTGGAAGCCGGTGAAGCCGAGCTGCACGTGAGCTTCGACCAGCCGCCACCGACCAAACTGCCGCTGACCCTGCTGCTGGCCCTGCCGCGTCCAAAGATGCTGCGCCGGGTGCTGCAAACCGTGGCGGCGATGGGCGTGCCGAAGGTGGTGCTGGTCAACAGTTACCGGGTCGAAAAGAGCTTCTGGCAAACCCCGTTCCTGGAACCGGAGGCCGTTCGCGAGCAACTGATCCTCGGCCTGGAGCAGGCACGGGACACGGTGCTGCCCGAGATCAGCATCGAAAAGCGCTTCAAGCCGTTCGTCGAAGACCGCCTGCCGGCCATGACCGCAGGGACTCTGGGCCTGATCGGCCATCCCGGCGATTACCCGGCCTGCCCACGTGGGCTGGACGAACCGGTGACCCTGGCCATCGGCCCGGAAGGCGGCTGGATCCCCTACGAAGTGGAGCTGTTGGCCAAGGCCGGCTTGCAACCGGTGCAACTGGGTGCGCGCATCCTGCGCGTAGAAACCGCCGTGACCGCCCTGCTCGCCCGGTTGTTCTGAACACCGACCCGCCCCGAAAAAAGTGGGAGCTGGCTTGCCTGCGATTGCATCACCTGGGTATGCCTGATGTACCGAGGTGCCTGCATCGCAGGCAAGCCAGCTCCCACATTGGTTCTGAGAACCTACAGAAACCTCCTACGCTGCCGATAGCCTCTGAATAAGTCCAAGCCTTGTTCCAAAGGAGATCGCAGCATGTATCGTTGGTTAGCCGAAAAACTGGGGAATGTGAGCGTCAATCGCAAGCTGAGCATAGGCTTTGGCTTGGTGTTGATCCTGACGCTGTTGATCACCTTCACCGGCTGGACCGGCTTGGGCGACGTGATCAGTCGCGGCGACAAACTGGGCTTTATCTCCAGCCTCAACGGCCTGACCAAAGACCTGCGCCTGGCGCGCCTGGACTTTGAAATGCGCCGGGGCGAACAAGGCACCGATGCCGTCAACGGTCTGCTGAAGCAACTGGACGATGGCCTCAAAACCGCCCAAACGCTGATCGAGCAACCCGGCGACAAAGCCCTGGTAGAGCAACAGCTGGAAGCCTTGGGCCAATACAAAAAAGCCTTTGGCGCAATGGTCCTGGCCGGCCTCAAGCGTGAGGGTGCACGCAGCAAACTCGGCGACACCGCCGACAACGCCGTGGCCAAGATCAATGAAATCGAAGCGGCCCTGCTGCAAGGCGACAGCGTCACGCAGTTCAACAGCGTGGTCGAGCTGAGCAAGTTGATCCAACAGTCGCGCTTCCAGGTGCGCGGTTATACCTACAGCGGCAAGACCGAGGCCGAGCAACCAGCCCTGGATGCCATCGACAATGCCCTGAAGAAAATCACTGACCTGCAAGGCAAGCTGCCTGAGCAATACCAGGCCAACCTGCAAGAGGCCGGCGTGTCACTGCAAGCCTACCGCGCCGCGGTCAGCCAGTACCGTGACTCCCAAGTGGCCAGCGCCGCCGCGCTGAAAATCATGACCGCCCAAGGCGATATCCTGCTGGGGCACAGCGAAAAACTCACCACCTCCCAGACCGCCGTGCGCGATGCCGATGCCGCGCAGGCTAAACAGCTGTTGCTGCTGGCCACCGTGCTGGCGCTGATCTTCGGCATTCTCGCCGCCTGGGCTATCACCCGCCAGATCGTGATCCCGCTTAACCAGACCCTCACAGTCGCCGAGCGTGTGGCCTCGGGCGATCTGAGCCATAACCTCAACTCCGCCCGCCAGGACGAGCTGGGCCAACTGCAACGCGCCATGCAGAGCATGACCCTGGGCCTGCGCGAGTTGATCGGCGGTATCAGCGACGGTGTTACCCAGATTGCCAGCGCTGCCGAACAACTGTCGGCCGTGACCGAACAGACCAGCGCCGGGGTTAACAGCCAAAAGGTTGAGACCGACCAAGTGGCCACCGCCATGAACGAAATGGCCGCCACCGTGCAGGAAGTGGCGCGCAACGCCGAAGAAGCCTCCGAAGCTGCCGTTGCAGCGGACCAACAGGCCCGTGAAGGCGACAAGGTAGTCGGTGAGGCCATCGCGCAGATTGAGCGCCTGGCTACCGAGGTCGGTAATTCCACGGTGGCCATGGGCGATCTCAAGCGCGAAAGCGACAAGATCGGCAGCGTGCTCGATGTGATCAAGTCTGTCGCCCAGCAAACCAACCTGCTGGCGCTGAACGCGGCGATTGAAGCGGCGCGTGCCGGTGAAGCCGGTCGCGGCTTCGCGGTGGTGGCCGACGAGGTGCGCAGCCTGGCCCAGCGCACACAGAAGTCCACCGAGGAGATCGAAGAGCTGATCGTCGGCCTGCAAAACGGCACTCAGCAGGTGGCGACCATCATGGACAACAGCCGGGGGCTCACCGACAGCAGCGTCGAGCTGACCCGACGTGCCGGCAACGCGCTGAGCAATATCACGCGCACGGTCTCAACCATTCAGGCGATGAACTCGCAGATCGCCACTGCCGCCGAGCAACAAAGCGCTGTGGCCGAAGAGATCAACCGCAGCGTGTTGAATGTGCGCGACGTGTCTGAGCAGACCTCCTCGGCCAGTGAGGAAACTGCCGCATCGAGTGCCGAACTGGCACGCTTGGGGATCTATTTGCAGTCTCTGGTCGGGCGCTTCCGCATCTGACCCGCCCCCACACGGCGGCCAGAGCAAGGCCGCCGTAACTTGTGAAATTTCCTACGCGGTTATCAGCCCGCCACAACCTCGAATCGATTTAGCGTTTCAGCTGTTGCGAAATGCTTCCTCAGATTTGGAGGTTCACCATGTTTCCTCGGCTGACCCGCTTGCTGGTCAACGCCAGCGTCCGTCTCAAACTCGCACTGGGTTTCGGCCAAGTGTTGATGTTAAGCATCCTGATTGCCGCGACCGGCTGGCAGGCCTTGAACGACGTGCTTTATCGCTCACACAGCCTGGCGATCCTGGGGCAATTGGCCCTGGACGCCGAGTCCATGCGCGCCGACAGGATCGTGTACCGGACCCTGACGGACGCCAGCAGCCTGGCCAAAATGAACACGCAGACCGAAAAGATCGACCAGCATCTGGCCGACCTTTCAAGCCGCCTCAAACACCCGGCCGACTTGCAGCGACTGCAGGAAGCAACACGCTTGGTGGCGAGCTTCAAGACAGCGCTGGCGGCCTTGCCCGCTTTGATTGAGCAACGCGAAAGCATCCGCCCGACCCTCAAGAAAACCGCGTTGCAAGCCAGCGATACTCTCGCCCAGTTCGCCAGCGACTTACCGAACCAGGAAGACGAAAAGGCTCTGGATGCTATCGAAAACCTGCGCCAGGCCATGGAGCAGGCCGAAGATCGCGCCCAAAGCCCCGCCTGGGCGGCCGAGTCGCTGCAAGCCTACACCGACGCACTCACCCAGGCGCTCGAAGCCCTGAATGTGGCACAAGCAGCGGTGACCGCGCTGCCCGTGGACGCGGCCCTGCTCAAAGCCGACCTGGCCAACTATCGCGAACAATTGACCAAGCTCAAGGACGCACAGCTCAACACCGAAACCCTGCAAAACCGCTTTGAACAGCAACTCAATGATTTACGCGAGCAAAGCCATCAACTGAGTGACGGCCAGAACAGCAAGCGTGACAGCGAAGCCGAGCAGACCCACACACGACTGCTGAGCGTCACCGTGGCGGCCTTGCTACTCGGTGTACTGGCCGCCTGGTGGATCGCGCGGCAAATAGTCGTGCCTTTACGCGCGATCCTCACCGCCGCCCACCGCATTGCTGACGGCGACCTGAGTCGAGACATTCAAGAGGACCGCCGCGATGAACTGGGCCAGTTGCAGCAGAGCATCGGGCAAATGACCCGCAACCTGCGCAACCTGATCAGCGGTATCGGCGACAGCGCCCGGCAGATCGCCAGTGCCGCAACGCAGCTATCAGCCGTCACCGAGCAGACCCGCGCCGGGGTCAATGACCAGAAGGAGGAAACCGATCAAGTGGCCACGGCGATGAATGAAATGCTCGCCACCGCCCAGGAGGTCGCCCGGCATGCCGAGCAGGCTTCCGTCGCGGCCAATGAAGCCGACCAGGAGGCCAGCGCCGGCGAAAAAGTGGTGACCCAGGCCGTCGAGCAAATCGGGCACCTGGCCCATGAGATGGCGCGTTCGAGCCAGGCGATGATTGCGCTGCAACATGAAAGCCAGAAAATCGGCAGCGTGCTCGACGTGATCAAATCAGTGTCCCAGCAAACCAACCTGCTGGCCCTGAACGCTGCCATCGAAGCGGCGCGTGCGGGCAGTGCCGGCCAGGGTTTTGCGGTAGTGGCCGACGAAGTGCGCAGCCTGGCCCAGCGCACCCAGGAATCCGCCGAAGAAATTGAAGGTTTGATTCTCGGCCTGAATACCGGCACCCAGCAGGTCGCGGACATCATGGACAACAGCCGCAGCCTGACCGACAACAGCGTCGGCCTGACCCGCGATGCCGGCGATGCCTTGGCAGCGATCACGCGTACCGTGTCGATCATCCAGGAAATGAACCCGCAGATTGCCGCCGCCGCCGAGCAGCAAAGCGCGGTGGCGGAAGAGATCAATCGCAGTGTGCTGAAGGTGCGCGATGTCACCGAACAAACCGCTGCGGCCAGTGAGGAAACGGCCGCTGCGAGTGTTCAGTTGACCCGATTGAGCCTGGATTTGCAGACGCTGGTGGGCAAATTCAGGCTTTGATACTCACGGCCCTTGTGGCGAGCGAGCTTGCTCGCCACAGGAAGCTCGGCCTTCAATTACAGGACCTGGCGCAGGAACGCTTGGGCGCGCGGGTCTTTGGGCGCATCGAAGAACTCGGCCGGGGCCGCATCTTCGAGCAATTTGCCGTGGTCGAAGAACAGCACGCGGTCTGCCACTTCACGGGCAAAGCCCATCTCGTGGGTGACGCAGACCATGGTCATGCCTTCCAGGGCCAGGGTCTTCATCACGTCCAACACTTCGCCGACCATTTCCGGGTCCAGCGCCGAGGTGGGCTCATCAAACAGCATTACCTTGGGTTCCATGGCCAACGCACGGGCAATGGCTACCCGTTGTTGCTGGCCGCCGGACAAGCGTGATGGAAACTCGTTGGCCTTCTGCGCGATACCGACCTTTTCCAACAGTGCCAAAGCCTTGGCTTCACGCTCTTGCTTGCCGCGTTTGCGCACGACTTTTTGCGCCAGGCACAGGTTTTCCAGCACGGTCATGTGCGGGAACAAATTGAAGTGCTGGAACACCATGCCGACTTCACGACGGTAGGCATTCACGTCGGTTTTCGGGTCGGCCAGTTGCAGGCCATCGATGCTCACCGAGCCCGAGTCGAACTCTTCCAGGCCGTTAAGGCAGCGCAGGAACGTGGACTTGCCTGAACCTGACGGGCCAATCACCACCAGCACTTCGCCCTTGGCGACTTGGGTGGTCACGTGGTCCACGGCGCGCACCACTTGGCCACGGGTGTCGAAGACTTTTACCAGATCGCGGACTTCAATCACTTTGCGCGAGCCTCCGCTCAAGCCGGCTGGCCATTTTCGACAGCGGCAGGTTGATCAGCAGGTACAGGCCTGCCACACAGAACAGGATTTCAAAGGGCGAGAACGAGGTGGTTATCACTTCACGACCACTTTTAAGCAGCTCGGTAATCGCGATCACCGAAACCAGCGAAGTGTCTTTCACCAGGCTGATAAATTGCCCAGCCAATGGCGGCAGCACGCGTTTGAACGCTTGCGGCAACACCACATGACGCATCGACTGGCTGGCGCTCAACCCCAGGGAACGGGCGGCCTCGTTCTGACCACGGGTGATGGACTGCACGCCGGCGCGGACGATTTCCGCCACATAGGCGCCGGTGAACAGCGACAACGCGGCAATACCGGCGAATTCGCGGGACAGGTTGAGCACCGTGCCGATGAAGAAGTAGAAAATAAAGATTTGCACCAACAGCGGCGTACCGCGCACCAGTTCGACGTAGATCGTCGACAGATCGCGCAAGGTCGGGTTGCTCGACAAACGGCATAAGCCGGTTGCCAGGCCAATCGCCAGGCCGAGGATTCCGGAGACCACCGACAACCACAAGGTCGTCCACAAGCCCCACATCAGCGGGCCCAGCGCCCAATGCCGGGTTACGCCAATAACATCGCCTTCGGCCACGTCATCGCCACGTGACACTTGCAGGCTGTTGTCGGCCACGGTCAGCTTTTGCTCGGCGCCTGCGTCGTTGCGCAAGGTGACTTCGGCCACATCGCCTTTGCGCACCAGCTCAATGACAGTGGAGATGTCGGCGGCGCGCTGGGAGGTTTCGGCCTGATAGGCGAAGTACTGCGGCACGCGGTTCCAGCGCCACTCGTAGGACATCAACGAGGTGGCGTAGTACAACGCGCCGGCCAGGCCAACCAGCACGACCACGGTCAGCAGGTGCCAGGGCCATTGGGCTTTTTTCTGTTTCATTTCACTTTCCGAAGATGTATCGCCTGGCATGTCGTCATCGCGGGCAAGCCCGCTCCCACAAGGGAACGCATTTCAACTGTGGGAGCTGGCTTGCCTGCGATGAAGTCGACTCGGTGTCAGCCCTTATTCCATGTCCTTGAGCCACTCGGAGCTCTTGAACCACTTGTCATGGATGCGATCGTAGGTGCCGTCGTTGCGGATCTGGTGCAGGAAGTTGTTGATGTAATTGATGCTGTCGAAATCGCCCTTTTTCAGGCCGAACGCCAGGGGCTCGAAGGTGAAGGGTTCTTCCAGGAACACCAGCTTGCCATTACCGACTTTCTTCTCGGCGACCACGTTGTAAGGTGCGTCATACACAAAGGCATCGGCCTTGCCGTTGACCACGTCCAGCACGCCTTCCTGCTCGTTGTCATAGCCGTGGTACTTGGCTTTGGAGATCAGTTTCCTGGCAACCATCTCGCCGGTAGTGCCGAGCTTGGAGGTCAGGCGGTATTTCTCGTCGTTCAAATCTTTGTAGGACTTGATCGTGCCTTCCAGGTCCTTGCGAATCAGCAGGGTCTGGCCGACCACGATGAAGGGTTCGCTGAAGTTCAGGCGCAGGTTGCGTTCCTGAGTCAGGGTCATGCCGCTGCCGATCATGTCGAACTTGCCGGTCAGGAAGGCCGGGATAATGCCATCATAGCCGGTGGACACCAACTCCAGCTTGACGCCCATGGACTTGGCCATGGCCTTGAGAATGTCGACTTCAAAGCCGATGATTTCACCGCGCTTGTCGGTCATCTCGAACGGCATGTAGGTCGGGTCCATGCCGACTTTCAGCGTGCCGCGCTTGACCGCATCGTCGATGGCGCCCGCATGCGCCGCAGTGGCCGCGACCAGCGCGGTGACGCCGAGCATCAGCATCGAAAGATACTTTTTCATCATCAAGTCCCCTGAAAGATTCTTATAAGGCCGGCGCGCAAAAGGGCTGCACCCATTCGGGGTGCGATCCTAACCCACTCGTTGCCCGTCACAAAGGTTTCACGGGTAAATGTTATCGGCGCATGTCGCAAAAGCCCCACAATGGTGCATCACTGCGCAGGGGCTAGACACATCAGTGCAACAGGCCGGCAATTCATTGATGTGTAAGCAGTTATGACGCTTAGTCGATCTCCGCCATCCAGTCCGTGTCCTTGAACCACTTGTCGTGCAGCCGATCGTAGGTGCCATCCTGGGCAATTTGATTGAGGAAGTGGTTGATCCAGTTGAGGCTGTCGTAGTCGCCTTTTTTCAGGCCAAACGCCAGAGGCTCAAAGGTAAACGGTTGCTCAAGGGCAAAGAGCCGGTGGTTTTCCGGCCTGGCCAGCGCAATCAGGTTGTAGGGTGCGTCATGGACGAAGGCGTCGGCCTTGCCCTCGACCACTTGGCGCACGCCTTCTTCCGGCGTGGTAAAAGTGCTCAGGCGCGCCGCGCCCAAAAACCGCTGCGCAGCCGCTTCGCCGGTCGTGCCTTCAGTCGCGGCGATGCGGTAACCCGCCTCGTCGAGATCTTCGATGCTGGCAATCTTGCCGGCCAGGCTGGGGTTCAGCAGCACGGTCTGGCCGACCACAATAAAGGAGTCGCTGAAGTTCAGCTTGAGGTTGCGCTCCTGCGTCACCGTCATGCCGCTGCCGATCAGGTCGAACTTCTTCGCCATCAGCCCCGGTAGCAACTCGGTATATGGCACCGCGACCAGTTCAAGCTCGACGCCCAACGCGCGGCTCATCGCCTGCAGCAAGTCGATTTCGAAACCGACGATACGGCCCCGCTTGTCCTTCATTTCAAAGGGCACATAGGTGGGCGTGGTGCCGACTTTAAGCACACCGCGTCGAACCGCTTCATCGAGGGCACCAGCGCTCAACCAGCCTGCGTAAATCAATGCGATGATGCCGCTCAGCACCGCCAAACAATACCTTTTGATCATTAATCCCCCTGCGACCTAGTCAATTTGGGGGCGATGCTACCCCAGCGACAGGCACGGCAATACGCTTCGAACAAAGGTCTTTTGTTTCGAAATAACAAGGGGTTAGCGTTATCAAGAAGATGTTCTAAACGCTGTAGGACCAGCGCATCTAACGCCCCCGAGGTGAGCCCTCGGGGGCGTCGGAATCAGGCCGGTTGGGCCTGGGAAGACAGCGGTTGCAGCGGCAGCAATGGCGCGTGCGGATCAGCCTTGACCGAAGCACGCCAGGCACCGAGCCACTCGGCGTGACCTTCAGTCCACACCTGCTGATGCAGGCGAGCCAAGGCTACCGGGTCGCTGAGCAATGCCAGGCGCTCACCGTTGTTGAGGCCGGCGGGGCCGACTTTCAGCGCGTGGCGCACACGTTCCTGACGCAAGTGCTCGATGGGCTCCGCCTCACGGTGACGCGAGGTCGCCAGGGCGCAGGCCAGGGCGTTTTGCTGCGGGTCGACCACCGAGCGCACAAACCCGTCATTGAGGGCGTGCCAACGGTTTTCGTGGGTGTATTGCTCAGTCGACAGCAAGGCTTGCGGCGGGTTGTATTCCTCTGGGATCAGGAACAGGCTCTCGTCGCGAGACTTGAGGCCCAGCTTGACCCGGCTGGAGATCACCGACACCGGAATCGACAGCATCAGCGAGCCGACGATCGGAATCAGCCACCACAGGAAGCTTGGGTTCAACCACACCACCAACAGTGCCCACAGAAAGCCCAGCAGAGTCTGTGGACCGTGGCGCTTGACTGCCTCGCTCCATGGCGTGGAGTCGTCGTCACGCTGCGGCGAGTTCCAGGTCGCAGCCCAGCCCAGGAACGCGGCGAGCACGAAACGGGTGTGGAAGATCATGCGCACCGGCGCCAGCAGCATGGAGAACAGCATCTCCAGCAGCATCGACAAGGTCACCTTGAACTTGCCACCGAACTCTTTCGCGCCCTTGGCCCAGATCAGGATGATGCTGAGCAATTTAGGCAGGAACAACAGCACGATGGTGGTGGAGAACAGCGCCACCGCCTTGTCCGGGTGCCATTGTGGCCACAGCGGGTACAGCTGGCGTGGCGCCATGAAGTACTGCGGCTCCATCAAGGTGTTCACCGCCAGCAACGCCGTCGACAGCACCAGGAAGAAGAACCACAACGGCGCCGACAGGTAGGACATCACGCCGGTCAGGAACACCGCACGGTGCACCGGGTGCATGCCTTTGACCAGGAACAGGCGGAAGTTCATCAGGTTGCCGTGGCACCAGCGACGGTCACGCTTGAGTTCATCCAGCAGGTTCGGCGGCAGTTCTTCGTAGCTGCCCGGCAGGTCATAAGCAATCCACACGCCCCAGCCGGCACGGCGCATCAGCGCGGCTTCAACGAAGTCGTGGGAGAGGATCGCACCGGCAAACGCGCCTTTACCCGGCAACGGCGCCAGGGCGCAGTGCTCGATAAACGGCTTCATACGAATGATGGCGTTGTGACCCCAGTAGTGGGATTCACCCAACTGCCAGAAGTGCAGGCCAGCGGTAAACAGCGGGCCATAAACACGGGTGGCGAACTGCTGCATGCGCGCATACAGGGTGTCCATGCCCGACGCACGTGGCGCGGTCTGGATGATCCCGGCATCCGGCGTGGCTTCCATCAAGCGCACCAGGCTGGTGAGGCATTCACCACTCATCACGCTGTCGGCGTCGAGCACCACCATGTACTTGTATTCACCGCCCCAGCGACGGCAGAAGTCGTCGAGGTTGCCGCTCTTGCGCTTTACGCGACGGCGACGGCGGCGATAGAAGATCTTGCCGAAACCACCGGCTTCGCGGCACACATCAAGCCAGGCTTGCTGTTCAGCGATGCAGATATCGGCTTCGTTACTGTCGCTGAGCACGAAGAAATCGAAACGGTCCAGGTCGCCAGTGGCGGCTACCGATTCGAAAGTAGCGCGCAGGCCGGCAAATACCCGGGGCACGTCTTCGTTGCAGATCGGCATCACCAGCGCGGTGCGGGCATCCTTTGGAATCGGCTCGTCACCAGCACTTTTACCGGAGATCCGGTATTTATCGTGGCCGGTCAGCAGCTCCAGGAAGCCCATCAGCGCGGTCCAGAAACCGGCCGAGACCCAGCAGAACAGAATCCCGAACATGATCAGGATGCTGGTTTGCAAGGCGTAAGGCAGCACCTGGGTGGCCGTTTGCAGCAGGGTCTGGTTGCGGATTTCGTCGAAGTCGACCAGCGACCAGCCCTGGTACGGCATGATGCCTTTCATGTACCAGCCGGCCACAATGGTCTGGCCGAGCATCAGCACCAGCAGGATATAGCGACGGATCGAACCCACGGTACGCCAGCGTGCTGCCGGCAATACGCGCTCATCCTTCGGCGGGGCCGGAGGGTTGGTGCGACCGGTCATCCGGCGCCAACCACGCACCAGGATATTGGTACGCCATGGCTCCGGCACCACTTTGGTCCGACGGATCGGCGGCGTGGCCTTCAGGCAAACCCGACCGTTGGCGTCAAGCGCCAGCATCTCGGCGTCTTGCAGCTCTTCGGCGGTATTGAGCGTCAACCGGCGGCCGACCGAGGCTTGGGCAGCCTCGGTGGGTGCGTCGAAAGTCTTTGACGACAAGCGTTCGTGCAGCTCGCTGAAGGAGGTGCAGCCCGCCAGTTCGGCGCGCTGCTCTGCGGTCATCGGGAGGTGCGCCAGGTACTCGGACAGGGTCTCTGGCGTGGCTTGAGAATTACTCATCGGCAGGCAACTGATAGCTCCAGGTTTCGGTCAGGACGTGTTCGGTCTTTTCCGGCTCCGGATTGGCGGGGGCAGCCTCTGGCTGCTTGGCGTCCTTGTCTTTCGCTTCCTTGGCGTCTTTCCTGGCCTGTTTTTCGTGTTGCTTGGCCAGCAGCTTGTCGGCCTTGAGCACCTGGGTCGAAACCTTCTCAGGCTCAGGCTTCACGATGTCCTCAACCAGCGCGGCACGCATTTCGGTGGGCTTGCCTGCGTCCTTGATCTTCATGCGCAGGGTCAGGCGCCAGCCTTTGGTGTGCTCGTTGTAGCGCACGCTGTTTTCAACGATTTCGGCGTTGTCGCCCACGCTCACCTGGCTACGTACTGGCGCATCCGGTGGCAGGTTCTTCAGGGACGGGCCTTCGAAGTCCACCAGGTAGGCCACGCTGCCGTCAGGCTGGCGGATCAGGTTGGATTGCTTCACGTCACCGGTGGAGCGCAAGGTCTGCTTGACCCAGGCGCTGTCGGCCGGGTGCAGGTCTTTCTCGTCCATGGTCCAGTGCAAGCGGTAGCTGACGTCCAGCGGCTCGCCGACTTTCGGCAGCTCGGCCGGGCTCCAGAACGCAACGATGTTGTCGTTGGTTTCGTCGGCGGTCGGAATCTCTACCAGGTCGACAGAACCCTTGCCCCAGTCGCCTTCAGGTTCGATCCAGGCGCTTGGGCGCTTGTCGTAGTTGTCGTCCAGGTCTTCGTAGTGGCTGAAGTCGCGGCCACGTTGCAGCAGGCCGAAACCACGCGGGTTTTCGACGGCGAAGTTGCTGACCGACAGGTGTTTAGGGTTGTTCAGAGGGCGCCAGATCCACTCGCCATTGCCGGCATGGATCGACAGGCCGCTGGAATCGTGCAATTCACGACGGTAGTTGAGCACCTTGGACGGCTGGTTTGCGCCGAACAAGTACATGCTGGTCAGCGGGGCGATGCCCAGCTTGCTGACCTTGTCACGCAGGAACATCTGGGATTTGACGTCGACAATGGTGTCGGTGCCCGGGCGCAGGGTCAGGCGATAGGCGCCGGTTGCGCGTGGCGAGTCCAGCAGGGCGAAGATCACCAGCTGTTTCTCGCCCGGTTTTGGGCGCTCAATCCAGAACTCGGTGAAACGCGGGAATTCTTCACCGGACGGCAATGCAGTGTCGATCGCCATGCCACGGGCCGACAGGCCATAGGCCTGGCCTTTGCCGACGACGCGGAAGTAGCTGGCGCCGAGCATGGTCATGATTTCGTCTTGCTTGTCGGCCTTGTTGATCGGGTACAGCACACGGAAACCGGCATAACCCAGCTGTTCGGTGGCTTTAGGATCAAATTTCACGTCGCCGAAATCGAAACGATTTGGGTCGTACTTGATTTCCTGGACGCTGTCGGCGGTCACTTCGTTGATTTTCACCGGCGTGTCAAAGTGCATGCCCTGGTGATAGAAGGACAGCTTGAATGGCGTGTTCTGATCGGCCCACTCGGCTTTTTCGTTGCGGAAACGAATCTTCTGATAGTCCGCGAATTTCATTTCGCGAAATTCGTTCGGCAGATTGCTGCGCGGAGCTTCGTATTTCTGCCCGGCCAGCTCTTTTGCCTTGGCCGACACATCATCCAGACTGAATGCCCACAGTTGACCCGCCCCGAACAGGCAAAACAGGGCAGAGCCCGTTACCAGTGCGTTTCGTAACCGTTTGGCAGACAATTTTGGTGCATTACAGGGACTAACAATCACGAGCAACCCTCGCCGAAAACAGATCAAAAAACCAACGGCCAGCTATCTATATGCCAGGTTGGCGAGCATTGTTCCGACTCCTCTGGGTCAAAATGATTCCCCAAAGGCCGTCGGACAAGTCTCTACCTAAGTCAAAAATGGACCAATTTACGCTGATCCCCATAGCGCGCGATTATCTAGTAGCCCGCGAAACAACGCATCAGGGACAACGAAGTATTTGTAGCGAAACCCTGCGTTTTTAGGCATTAAAGTCGTTTTTAATACATTCATGTCTGTAAGAGGAAGGTCACAGGGCCATCATTGACCAAATGCACCTGCATATCAGCGCCAAAACGCCCCGATGCCACCTTGCCATGCAATTGTTGCGCTTGTAACAACAAGTGTTCAAAAAGCGCGGCTCCCAGGGCCGGTGGGGCCGCTGTGGAGAAGCTGGGCCGCAACCCGCTTTTGGTGTCCGCCGCCAGGGTGAACTGCGATACCAGCAGCAAACCACCGCCAATGTCCTTCAAGGACAGGTTCATCTTGCCCTCATCGTCGCTGAACACCCGATAGTTAAGCAGCTTGTGCAACAGTTTGTCGGCACTCTCGGGCGTATCTGAAGGTTCCACGGCGACCAGCACCAGTAATCCCTGGTCTATCGAGCCTACGACTTCACCCGCCACCTCGACCCGGGCGCCACGCACCCGTTGCAACAGGCCCTTCATGCTTCTTCTGGCGGCAGATCAAGCAGGCGCCGTGCCATCTCGCCGGTCGCACGCACCAACGCATCGGTGATGCCCGGCTCGGATGCCGCATGGCCAGCCTCGCGAATCACCTGCAGCTCACTGTTGGGCCAGGCCTGATGCAGCTCCCAGGCATTATCCAGCGGGCAGATCATATCGTAGCGGCCATGGATGATGACCCCAGGCAGATGGGCGATCTTGTGCATATCGCGAATCAGCTGGTTGGGCTCCAGGAAAGAGTTATTGGTGAAGTAGTGGCACTCGATACGCGCAATCGACAGGGCGCGCTGCGGCTCGGAAAAACGCTCGACGTGCTGCGGGCTCGGGCACAGGCCGAGCATGCGCCCTTCCCAACCGGACCAGGCTTTGGCTGCGTGCATCTGGGCGATCTGGTCGTTGCCGGTGAGGCGCTTGTGGTAGGCGGCAACCATGTCGTGGCGCTCGTCCGCCGGGATCGGGGCAAGGTAGTCCTGCCAGTAATCCGGGAACATGCGGCTCGCGCCTTCCTGGTAGAACCAATGAATATCCTGCGGGCGGGCCAGGAAGATACCGCGCAGGATCAAACCATGCACACGCTCAGGGTGGCTTTGCGCATAGGCCAGCGACAGGGTCGAGCCCCAGGAACCACCAAACAGCACCCATTTGTCGATGCCCAGGTGTTCGCGGATGCGCTCGAGGTCGGCGACCAGATCCCAGGTGGTGTTGTTTTCAAGACTCGCGCGCGGCGTGGAACGCCCGCAGCCACGCTGGTCGAAGGTAACGATGCGGTACAGGTTCGGGTCGAAATAGCAGCGGCTCTGGGCATCGCAACCGGAGCCGGGGCCGCCATGGATGAAGACGACAGGCAAACCTTCGGGGGAGCCACTTTCATCGACGTACAGCGTGTGGGTGTCATCGACTGCCAGATCGTGCCGGGCGTAGGGTTTGATCTGCGGGTACCAAGTCTGCATTGCGCGCTCCATAGGGTGTCGGGTTCATCCCTGAGGGGACGTCTATTATTCTTGCCGTCTGGCATCATAAACCCGAATTGTGCAATGAGCATGTCCTTGAATACTTAGACCTGTGTCAGCCCTTCGCTCCTGAGGTAATGCAGCAGATAGTTATAAAGCTGATCCACCTCCGGGGCTTGGCCGCGCGCGCGCAAGCAACCGTGGACCAGACCTTTGCCGGGATACAGCACGGCGGGCACACCGGCCTGTTGCAGCCGTTCGGCATAGAGCATGCCGTCATCGCGCAACGGGTCGAACTGGGCCACGGCGATCAACGCCTTGGGCAAGCCGCCGAAATGCTCGGCCAACAAAGGCATGGCATAGGCCGATGGCGTGACCGCAGCATGCAGGTACATTGCCAGGTAGCAGTCGGTGTCGGCAGTACTGAGCAGCGGCGCGTCCATGCAGTCACGCCGCGAGGGCAAATCGGCAGGCCCGCCCAGGCCGGGGTAAATCAGCACCTGGGCCACGGGCAGCGGCTGGCCGTCGTCGCGCAGCCCCAGGCACAGCGCCGCCGCCAGATTGCCGCCCGCGCTGTCGCCCATCACCACCAGGCGTTGCAGGTTGATGGCGTGCGGCCCCTGCGCGGCCTGGATTGCCTGCCATACGGCGCGACAGTCTTGGTAGGCTGCCGGGAACGGGTACTCCGGCGCCAGACGGTAGTCGATGGCGATCACCAGGACCTGCAACGCGCTCGCCAGTTCGAAACAGATAAAGTCGTGGGAGTCCAACCCGCCGACCACCCAGCCGCCACCGTGCATATAAAGGAGACAGGGCCAGCCCTCTGTCGGCGCTGGCGCCGTGGGTAGGTAACTGCGCACGCCTACACCGCCCAGGGAAAAGTCCGACAGTTGCAGCCCTTCAGGCTTCGGTGGCGTGAAGGCCTGGCACATACGGTCGTAGTTATGGCGCAAGCCCGCCAGCGAAGAGTCGTCACTGGTGAAGGATTCGGTTTTGGCGATGAAGGCGGCAAGCTGCGCTGAAATCGGATACATGCTCAATATCCCTGAGAATGGAGATCTAAACGTGGGAGCTGGCTTGCCTGCGATAGCAGTGTGTCAGTCACCTCTTCATTCACTGATACACCGCTATCGCAGGCCAGTCGAATCGTCGCACCGCAGCTCCCGCATTTTTTGCCCGGCGGTGTTTTCAGGGTTTGAGGCTGGCCTGCACTGCCGCCACGCCATCGCTGCCATCAAACGCCGTAACCCCGGCCAACCAGCGCTGCAAATCCTCTGGGTGGTCACGCAACCATTGCCTGGCCACCTCCTGCGGCGACTGGCGCTCCATGATCGGCACCATCAACTGGCTTTCCTGGGCGGCGGTGAAGGTCAGGTTTGCCAGCAGGCGGTTGGCGTTAGGGCAGCGTTCGCCAAAGTCCGGCGCGGTGACGGTGGAAACCGTGGCGCGACCTTCGTTCGGGCCGAACACATCTTCACTGCCGGTGAGGTAGGCCATTTTCATATTGATGTTCATCGGGTGCGGGGTCCAGCCGACGAACACCACGAACTCCTTGCGGTTCACCGCTCGCTGCACCGCCGCGAGCATACCCGCTTCACCGGAAGCTACCAGTTTGAAGCCGCCCAGGCCGAAATGGTTGGTGTCGATCATCTTTTGGATATCGGTATTGGCGCCACTGCCCGGCTCGATGCCGTAGATCTTGCCGCCCAACTTGTCCTTGAAGCGGGCGATGTCGGCAAACGTCTTCAGCCCGGCATCCGCCACGTATTGCGGCACGGCCAGGGTGGCTTGGGCGTCGGCCAGGCTCGGCGTGTCGAAAACCTTGACCTGCCTGGCGGCCAGGAATGGCGCGATGTTGTTGTCCATCGCCGGTTTCCAGTAGCCGAGGAAGATATCCAGGCGTTTGTCACGGATGCCGGCAAAGATGATCTGCTGCACGGCGCTGGTCTGCTTGCTGTCGTAGCCCAGGCCGTTGAGCAGCACGTCGGCCATGCCGGAGGTTGCGATCACATCGGTCCAACTGACCACGCCCATGCGGATGGCTTTGCACGAGGCGGGTTCGGCGGCCATGGCGTTGGCGCTGATCAAGGCGGCACAGGTGAGGGTCAACAACAGTCTTTTCATGGATGAGGTCTCACTGGGCAGTTTTTATTGTGGGGAGTGGCGTCTGGTGCGCCGTACCCACAACCTTACCCAGCGGGACCTGTGCTGACACGAACTGTGGCGACCGGCAGTTGCACTGGGGCGACCCGGAAGGCCCCATCGCAGGCAAGCCAGCTCCCACATTTTGATCTGTGAATACATCCAAATGTGGGAGCTGGCTTGCCTGCGATAGCGATATCAGCCGTAGCGCTTCTGCCCCCAGGCCAACAACCCTTCCAGCAACTGCTTCAACACAACCTGGGTCGGCGCAGCCAAATCTGGGCGATACCGGAACGGCTCAACCTCTTCCATATACGTGCTCTGGCACAGTTCCAACTGCACCGCATGAATATCCTGCGCCGGGTCGCCATAGTGGCGAGTGATATGCCCGCCCTTGAAGCGCCCGTTCAGCACATGGGTGAACTGCGGATGCTGAGCGCAGATGCCTTCCAGCTGGCTGGCCAGCTCGGGGTCACACGCCGCGCCGTTGAAGGTGCCGAGGTTAAAGTCCGGCAGCTTGCCCTCGAACAGGTGCGGGATCACCGAACGGATCGAGTGCGCATCAAACAGCAAGGCATAACCGAACTCGGCCTTGAGCCGGGCAAGTTCTTCTTGCAGGGTGCGGTGGTACGGCCCCCAGATTTTTTGCAGGTAGGTTACGCGTTCTTCTTCGGACGGCACCTGCCCTTCACGGAACAACGGCACGCCATCGAACAGGGTCGCCGGGTACAGCCCGGTGGTGGCGCCGACGTAGAGCGGCTTGTCGTCGGACGGCCGGTTCAGGTCAATCACAAACCGCGAGTACTCGGCCGACAAGGTGCTGGCGCCCAATGCCTCGGCAAAGTCATACAGCGTGGGGATGTGCCAGTCGGTGTCCGGCAGGCTTTGCGCCTCGGGGATCAGCCCGGCTTCGACCGCAGGCGTCAGGCGCAAACCCGCGTGGGGCATGCTGATCAGCAGCGGCACACGGCCTTGTTTAAAACTCAGAACCTTATCCACAACAACACTCCTCAGACGGTGACGTCGACGCCATGGCGCACGACGCGTTTATCCAGCTCGCCGCCCAGCCAGTAAGCCAGGTCGGCGGGGCGATCAATCTGCCAGGCGACGAAATCCGCGACCTTGCCCACTTCCAGCGAACCGTGGGTGTCACCCATGCCCAGCGCGGTGGCCGCATGTTGCGTGGCGCCGGCCAAGGCTTCTTCCGGGGTCATGCGGAACAGGGTGCAGGCCATGTTCAGCATCAGGCGTACCGACAGCGCCGGCGAGGTGCCGGGGTTGAGGTCACTGGCGATGGCGATTTTCACGCCGTGCTTGCGCAGCGCATCCATCGGCGGCAACTGGGTTTCACGCAGGAAGTAGAACGCGCCCGGCAGCAACACCGCGACAGTGCCGGACGCGGCCATGGCGATGGCGTCTTCTTCGGTCATGAACTCCAGGTGGTCCGCCGACAGTGCGTGGTAACGCGCCGCCAGGCTGGAGCCGTGCAAAGAGGACAACTGCTCGGCGTGCAGCTTCACCGGCAAGCCCAACTGCTGGGCGACCTTGAATACACGCTCCACTTGCTCGGTGGAAAACGCCAGGTACTCACAGAAGGCGTCTACCGCATCCACCAGCCCTTCGGCCGCGAGCGCCGGGAGCATCTCAGTGCAGATGTGGTCGATGTAGTCGTCAGCGCGATCCTTGTACTCCGGCGGCAGCGCGTGAGCCGCCAGGCACGTGGCGCGCACGCTCACCGGCAGCACCTGGCCAAGGCGCCGCGCAACCCGCAGCATCTTGCGCTCGTTGGCCAGGTCCAGGCCGTAGCCGGACTTGATCTCCACCGTGGTCACGCCGTCACGCAGCAAACTGCGCAGGCGCTTTTCAGCGCTGGCAAACAATTCATCTTCCGTGGCGGCACGGGTGGCGCGCACGGTGCTGGCAATACCGCCGCCCTTGGCGGCGATTTCGGCGTAACTCACGCCTTCAAGACGCTGCTCGAATTCACCGCTGCGATTGCCGCCGAACACCGTGTGGGTGTGGCAGTCGATCAGCCCGGGGGTGACCCACGCGCCTTGCAGGTCATGCACCTGGGCGTACTCCGCCACTGGCGCCTGGCTGCGGGGGCCGATCCACTCGATCAGCGAACCCGCGGTGACCATGGCGGCATCCTCGATGATCGAGTATTTGCCCTGGGCCATAGTTGCGACGTGGCAGTGTTGCCAAAGCGTTTTCATCAACGCCTCCCTAAGTTATCGATGAGACAAAGCCGGGTCGTAATGGACCTTGGCCCCCTGCCCGGCAGCGGGCTTGACCCACAGCAGGTAGGCGAGGACCAGCAACACGATCCAGACGGCGCCGACCAGCAAAGCGGCCTGGGTGTCCGGGAAGTAACCCAGCACGCCAAACACGAACAGCATGAACACAATGGCCGCCGCTGGCGCATACGGCCAGAACGGCACCGGGAATTTCAGTTCGGCCACCTGTTCCCTGGTCATCGAGCGGCGCATGGCAACCTGGGTAAACAGGATCATCAGCCACACCCACACGGTGGCGAAAGTGGCAATCGAGGCGATCAACAGGAACACGTTTTCCGGGATCAGGTAGTTGAGCACCACGCCGCCGAGCAACGACGCGCCCATTACCAGTACGGTCATCCACGGCACGCCTTGCTTGGACAGCTGCGCAAAACCCTTGGGCGCCTGCCCTTGCTGGGCCAGGCCATACATCATGCGGCCGGCGCCAAAAATGTCGCTGTTGATGGCCGAGACGGCGGCCGAGATCACCACGATATTGAGGATGGTCGCTGCCGAGCCGATGCCAAGGTTGCTGAAGATCTGCACGAACGGACTGCCCTGGCTGCCAATCTGTGGCCACGGGTAGATGGCCATCAGCACAAACAGGGTCAGCACGTAAAACAGCAGGATGCGCAGCGGCACCGCATTGATCGCCTTGGGGATCACGCGCTGCGGGTCTTTGGCTTCACCGGCGGTGATGCCGATGATTTCGATGCCGCCAAACGCAAACATCACCACCGCGAACGAGGCGATCAGGCCGCCAATGCCGTTAGGCATGAAGCCGCCGTGGGCCCACAGGTTGCTCAAGCCGCTGGCCTGGGTTTCGCCAGCAGAATGAATGCCAAACAGCATGATGCCAAAGCCGCCGAGGATCATCGCCACAATCGCGCCGACCTTGAGCAGCGACAGCCAGAACTCCATTTCGCCAAACACTTTGACGTTGCACAGGTTCAGGCCGCCGATCAAAAACACGATACCCAGCACCCAGACCCAACGCGCGACCTCGGGAAACCAGAAGCCCATGTAGATGCCAAAGGCGGTGACGTCGGCGAGGCAGACGATGATCATTTCAAATGCGTAGGTCCAGCCGAGCACAAACCCGGCCATAGGCCCCAGGTAGGTGCTGGCGTACTGGCCGAAGGAGCCTGACACCGGATTGTGCACGGCCATTTCACCGAGAGCACGCATCACCATGAACACGGCAGCGCCGCCGATCAGGTAGGCCAGCAGCACGGCAGGGCCGGCCATTTGGATGGCAGAGGCGGAACCATAGAACAACCCGGTGCCGATCGCGGAACCGAGTGCCATGAAGCGAATATGTCGGGCGCTCAACCCGCGTTTCAAACCCTTTTCTTGCTGGTGCATTTCTCGTCCCTATTATTTTTATGAGGAGAAGATCGTTCCCACGCTCCGCGTGGGAACACATCCTGTGACGCTCCGCGTCACGACTCTTAAAGCGGACGCGGAGCGTCCAGGGCAACATTCCCACGCAGAGCGTGGGAACGATCGTATGTCAGTCACACATGTTTCAACTGACAGATAGCTATCGCAGGCAAGCCAGCTCCCACACTGGGTTGCGTTGCGGTTACAAGCTCGGCAGGAGCTTGGCCGGCACCAGCTCATTCAGGCAGCGGCTGGCGAGCAGTTCGCTGGCGGCATTGATGTCCGGGGCAAAGAAGCGGTCCTTCTCATAAAACGCCACTTTGTCGCGCAGGATCCCGCGGGCTTTTTCCAGCTTGGTCGAAGTCTTCAAGCCATCGCGCAGGTCCAGGCCCTGGCATGCCGCCAGCCACTCAACTGCGAGTACACCACGGGTATTTTCAGCCATTTCCCACAAACGCTTGCCCGCAGCCGGGGCCATGGACACGTGGTCTTCCTGGTTGGCCGACGTCGGCAGGCTATCCACGCTATGGGGATGCGCCAGCGCCTTGTTCTCACTGGCGAGCGCCGCAGCGGTGACCTGGGCGATCATGAAACCGGAGTTCACCCCGCCATTGCCGACCAAAAACGGCGGCAGTTGCGACATGTGCTTGTCCATCATCAACGAGATACGACGCTCGCTCAGCGAGCCGATTTCGGCGATGGCCAGCGCCATGTTGTCGGCAGCCATGGCCACCGGCTCGGCGTGGAAGTTACCGCCGGAAATCACGTCGCCCTCGGCCGCAAATACCAGCGGGTTATCCGACACGGCATTGGCCTCTACCACCAGCACTTCGGCAGCCTGGCGGAACTGGGTCAGGCAGGCGCCCATGACTTGCGGCTGGCAACGCAGGGAATACGGGTCTTGCACCTTGTCGCAGTTCTGGTGCGATTGGGACACCTGGCTGCTCTCGCCGAGCAGGTCGCGATAAGCCGCGGCCGCGTCGATCTGACCGCGCTGGCCACGGGCGGCATGGATACGTGCATCAAACGGCGAGCGCGAGCCCAATACCGCTTCCACGGTGAGGGCACCGCACGCCAGCGCGCCGGCGAATAGGTCTTCGCCTTCGAACAGGCCACGCAGGGCATACGCGGTGGACACTTGGGTGCCGTTCAGCAGCGCCAGGCCTTCTTTAGCCGCCAGCGTCAGCGGCGTCAGGCCGGCAACTTTCAGCGCTTCGGTGGCTTCCAGCCATTCGCCCTTGTAGCGCGCCTTGCCTTCGCCCAGCAGCACCAGCGACATATGCGCCAATGGCGCCAAGTCGCCGGAAGCACCGACCGAACCTTTGAGCGGAATGTGCGGGTACACCTCGGCGTTGATCAGTGCGATCAGCGCGTCGATCACCTGGCGACGAATGCCGGAGAACCCACGGCTCAGGCTGTTGACTTTAAGCACCATGACCAGCCGCACCAGCGCGTCGCTGATCGGCTCACCGACGCCGGCGGCGTGGGACAGCACCAGGGAACGCTGGAGGTTTTCCAGGTCTTCACTGGCAATGCGGGTCGAGGCCAGCAGGCCAAAACCGGTGTTGATGCCGTAGGCGGTGCGGTTCTCGGCGAGAATCTGCTCCACGCAGGCCACACTGGCTTCGATCTGCGCCGTGGCGCTGTCATCCAGAGTGAGGGTTACCGGCTGCTGGTAGATGGCTCGCAGTTGGGCAAGGCTCAGTTGGCCTGGAATCAAATTTAGCGCAGTCACATTCATGCTCCTTTGAATTGTTCTTTTGAATAAGTGTTTAGTGCAAATGGGGAATTGCTGAGCGCAGCAAAGCGGTGTCTTTGAGCAGCGCGGCGGTGGCGGCAATATCTGGCGCCAACCAACGGTCTTGTTCGTAAGGTGCGACCTTTTCGCGTAGCAGACGCCAGGCGCTGTCAGTACCCGCGCCGAAACGCTGGCCCTTCAAAAACTCGAACGCCTGGGCTGCCAGCAGGTACTCGATGGCGAGAATCTGCGTGACGTTGGCCAACAGCTGATGCAGCTTGAGCGCGGCATTGGTGCCCATGCTCAGGTGGTCTTCCTGCAGGCCCGAGGTAACGAAATTGTCGAGCACCGCCGGTTGCGCCAGCTGACGGTTTTGCCCGCACAGCGAGGCGGCGACGTACTGCACGATCATCATCCCGGAGTTGACCCCAGGGTTGCTGACCAGGAACGCCGGCAAACCACTGACGTGCGGGTTGATCAGGCGGTCCAGGCGACGCTCGGCCACCGAGCCGATTTCGGCCATGGCGATGGCGAGCATGTCGGCCGCCAGCGCCACAGACTGCCCATGCGGGTTGGCCTGGGACACCACGCGGTAGTTGTCCGGCGTGCCGAGCACCAGCGGGTTGTCGGTGGCGCTGTTGAGTTCGGTCTCGATCTGGCGTGTGGCGTGTTCCACCTGATCACGCGCCGCACCGTGAATCTGCGGGATCGAGCGGATGCTCAGCGCGTCCTGGGTGCGGATGCCTTTGCTGCTGGCGATCACTTCACTGCCGTCAAGCAAGGCACGCAGGTTGATGCCGACTTGCTGCATGCCTGGGTGTGGCTTGAGGGCGATGATGGCTTCGTCGAAGGCGTCGATCTGACCACGCTGGGCTTCGAAACTCATGGCGCCGATCACGTCGGCCCATTGCAGCAGGTGATGCGCGTCGGCCAGGGCCAGGCAGCTCAGGCCGGTCATGCACGGCGTGCCATTGACCAGGCACAGGCCGTCTTTGGCGCCGAGCACCACAGGCTGTAAACCTTCGGCTTTTAAGGCGGCTTGCGCCGTCACGATCTGGCCGCGATAGCTCACATCGCCAACCCCGAGCAAGGCCACGCCAATGTGGGCCATGTGAGTCAGGTAGCCCACCGAGCCCTGGGACGGCACTTGCGGCGTGATGCCATGGTTGAGCAACGCCAGCAACGAATGCACCACCTGCGGGTGCAGGCCGGATTTGCCGTGGCTGTAGTTGATGATGGCTGCGCAGATGATCGCGCGGGTCTGTTCGTCGCTCAGCAGCGGCCCGACGCCACAGGCGTGGCTCAGCAGTGTGTTGCGCGACAACTGGCTGAGTTGTTCACCCTTGAGCGACACATTGCACAGCGCGCCCAGGCCGGTATTCACACCATAGGCGCGTTCGCCGCTGGTGACGATGCGTTGCACGATGGCCTGGGCATTGTCGATACGCGCCCAGGCGTGGCCCGAGAGTTCGAGCACGGCGCCGTGGCGGGCGACGGCGACCACGTCCTGCCAACGCAGTGGAGCGTCGGCGATGATGATTTTTGTTGCCTGGGACATCTTCATACCTTCTTCAATGCTTTGATCGTTCCCACGCTCTGCGTGGGAACGCCGCCTGGGACGCTCCGCGTCCCGCTATCAGGTGTGACGCGGAGCGTCACGGGATGTATTCCCACGCAGAGCGTGGGAACGATCAGCTACACCACCGCCGCCCGGCGCTGAACAAACCGGTCCACATACTCATCCGCCGGCGAATGCAGAATCTCGCGCGGCGTGCCGACCTGGATCAGCTTGCCGTCCTTGAGAATCGCAATGCGGTTGCCAATGCGCACCGCCTCGTCGAGGTCGTGGGTGATGAACACGATGGTCTTGTGCAGGGTCTTTTGCAGCTCCAGCAACTGGTCCTGCATCTCGGCGCGGATCAGCGGGTCGAGGGCGCTGAAGGCTTCGTCCATCAGGATGATGTCGGTATCGGCTGCCAAGGCGCGGGCCAGGCCTACACGTTGGCGCATGCCACCGGAAAGCTGGTGCGGGTATTTGTTTTCGTAGCCTTTGAGGCCCACGGTTTCGATCCAGTGCAGCGCACGTTCGGCGCACACCTGCTTGGTTTCGCCGCGCACCTTGAGGCCGTAGGCAACGTTGTCGAGCACACTCTTGTGGGGCAGCAGGCCGAAGCTCTGGAACACCATGCTGATCTTGTGGCGACGGAATTGGCGCAGGGCTTCCATGTCCAGTTGCAGGATGTCTTCGCCGTCCACCAGGATCGCGCCGCTGGTTGGATCGATCAGGCGGTTGAAGTGGCGCACCAACGTGGACTTGCCCGAACCCGAAAGACCCATGATCACAAAGATCTCGCCCGTGCCGATGCTCAGTGACAGGTCGTTCACGCCGACCACGCAACCGGTCTCGGCCAGCACCTGATCCTTGGTCTTGCCCTGGCCAACCAGCGCCAGGGCTTCCTTGGAGCGGTTGCCAAAAATCTTGAAGACGTTTTTAACTTCAATTTTGCTGACAGTAGTCATTTGCTCGCCTCATGCCGTGGACGACCATAGGCCTGGGTAATGCGGTCGATGACCACTGCAAGAATCACAATCGCCAGCCCGGCCTCGAGGCCACGGCCGACGTTGAGGGTCTGGATGCCGACGAGCACGTCTTCACCCAGGCCACGGGCGCCGATCATCGAGGCGATCACCACCATCGACAACGCCATCATGGTGGTCTGGTTGATACCGGCCATGATGCTCGGCAGCGCCAGCGGCAGTTGCACGCCAAACAGTTGCTGCCAGCGGTTGGCACCGAAGGCATTGATGGCTTCCATGACTTCGCCGTCGACCTGGCGAATGCCCAAGTCGGTGAGGCGAATCAACGGTGGCGCGGCGTAGATCACCGTGGCGAAAATCGCCGGCACCTTGCCCAGGCCAAACAGCATCAGCACCGGGATCAGGTACACAAAGCTGGGCATGGTTTGCATGATGTCGAGCAGCGGCATCAATACCGACCGCAGGCGATTGCTGCGTGCAGACAAAATGCCCAACGGAATGCCGATCAGCACCGAGATCACCGTGGCGACCATCATCAGTGCCAGGGTTTGCATGAGCTTGTCCCACAGGCCAACCGCACCCACCAGGAACAGCAGACCGACGATCACCGCCGTGGTCACCACCTTGCGGGTGGCATGCCAGGCGATGCCGCCGACAATGGCGAGCATCAGCCACCAGGGCGCTGCACGCAGCAAGCCTTCCAGGTTGACGATGGCCCATAACAGCGTGTCGGAGATGTGCCGGAACACATCGCCGTAGTTGGTGACCAGTGAGTCCACCCAACCGTTGACCCAGTCGGCGATGGAAAACGTAAAACTCTCAGGAAACATAGCGTGCTCTCGATCCAGTGGGTTGTGGCCGGGTGCCCGGCTGGCCCTTGAGGGTAGCCGGACACGCTTGACCTACAAGGCCGCGTCGATTTTCTTGGCTGCGTCGTCGCTCACCCATGCGTGCCAGACTTCAGGATGTTCCTTGAGGAAAATTTTCGCCAGTTTTGGCGACTCAATCCGCTCTTTGGCCATGCGACCGAGGTTCTGGTTAAGCAGGTCGATGGGCAGGTTGACCTTCTCCAGCACCGCCACGAGTTCCGGCGCTTGCTCGTGGAAGGTTTTGGACAGGCCGACCTTGATGCTCACGCTTTTATCCACACCGGGCTTTTCCTGCAGCTTGACCAGATCGACCTGGCCCATCAGCGGGGTTGGCGACCAGTAGTAGAACAGGATCGGCTCGCCACGCTTGTAGCTCGACAGCACGGCGGCATCCAGCGCCGGGCCGGTGCCAGGGCGGAAGTTGGTGTAGGTGCTTTCCAGGCCATAGCTTTTCAGCATTTCGCTGTTATCCAGCTCACAGGTCCAGCCGGCCGGGCAGTTGTAGAAGCGGCCCTTGGAGGGCTCTTCCTGGTCCTTGAATACCGAGGCGTATTTGGCCAGGTCGGCGATATTTTTCAGGTCTGGTGCCTTGGGTTCCAGCTTGCGCTTGGCGTCGCCTTCGATCACATAACGCGGCACATACCAGCCTTCCACGGCGCCGACCACCGGCGCACCAACACCGACAACTTTGCCGGCCTTCTCGGCCTTGTTCCAGACCTCGCTGCGGCCTACCCACTCTTCGGCGAAAACCTGGATGTCGTTGCTGCTCAGGGCGTTTTCCATGGTGATGGAGTTACCCGGCAAGCTATCGGTTTTGCAGCCGTAGCCTTTCTCCAGCACGGTTTGCAGGATGTCGGTGAGCAACATGCCGCTTTCCCAGTTCAGCCCGGCGAATTTCACCGGTTTGCCGGACTCGCACCAACCCGCCGCCTGGGCGCCGGCAGAGGCCAGCAAGCCTGCAGATAACACGGTGGCCAGCAAGGTTTTATTCATCTTCATTGTTGTGACGCTCCCAATCTTGAAATGGATTACGGCAGTCAGTAGGCATCCTGCCCTGTCCACGTCCCATCAGGCCTGTGCAGCCAGCCCGTTTGTCGTTGGTGCAGCGCCCTGCTCTATTGGCAGGATCAGTTGATCGGGCACCGTGCCGTGCCATTTTTTCGCACAGACGTAGTACAAGGCCGCTGGCAGTACCAGGCCGATGATCCAGGAGATATCCACATCACCCAGCGCGGCAACCAAAGGGCCGGTGTAGAACTTGGTGGAGATGAACGGCAACTGCACCAGCACACCGAACACATAGACGCTGATACCGAGCAGGTTCCAGCGACCGTAGCGGCCATTCGGGTCGGCCAAAGCCGGGACGTCATAGCGCTCGCGGGTGATGCAGTAGTAATCCACCAGGTTGATCGCACTCCACGGCGTAAAGAACGCCAGCAGAAACAGGATGAAAGACTTGAACGCACCGAGGAACGAGTGCTGGCCGAGCAACGCGATCAGGGTTGCAGTGCCGACAATCACCAGCACGAACACCAGACGCTGCAGGCGGGTGACCTCAAGGCGACCACGGAAGCCGCTGACGATGGTCGCAATGCACATGAAGCTGCCGTAGGAGTTCAGGGTAGAGATGGTGACCTTGCCGAACGCGATGCTGAAGTACAGCAGCGCAGCGGTGGCGCCTGTACCACTCAACCCAACGATGTAGGCGACTTCGTGACCGGCAAATTGCCCGTTGGACATGGCCGCGGCAAACACGCCAAGGACCATCGCCACCTGAGCGCCAATGACCGAACCTGCACCGGCGGCGAGAAAGGTTTTCAGCGAAGATGTCTTGCTTGGCAGGTAACGTGAATAGTCCGCCACGTAAGGGCCGAAGGCGATCTGCCAGGAGGCCGCGAGCGACACCGCCAGCAGGAAACTGCTCCAGCTGAAGTGGCGGATCTGCAAAAGCGCGCCAACGTCGGTCTGGCTCATCAAACGACTGAACAGATAGACAAAGGCAATCACGCCAATGACGCTGGCGACCCGCCCAATAAAGTGGATCACCCGGTAGCCCAGCACGGTGACCAGTACGATGACGCTGGCAAAAATCAGGATACCGACGCTGTCGCTGACCCCGAACAACTGGCCCAGCGCCTGCCCCGACAGCACGGTCCCGGTCGCGGTGAAACCGAGGTACATCAAACAGACCAGCACAATCGGGATGGCTGCACCGTAAACGCCGAACTGCACCCGGCTGGAGATCATCTGTGGCAGGCCAAGCTTTGGCCCTTGCGCCGCATGCAACGCCATGACGCCGCCGCCGATGAGTTGGCCGATCAACAGACCGATCAACGACCAGAACACATCACCGCCGAGCACCACGGCCAAGGCCCCGGTGACAATCGCGGTGATTTGCAGGTTGGCACCCATCCACAGGGTGAACTGGCTCAATAGACGACCGTGTCTTTCCGCTTCCGGGATGTAGTCGATCGAACGCCTTTCGATCAACGGTGTGGTGTCATTTGCAGCCATGTTGGTCAACCTCTGATGGATTGTTCTGGGTGTGCAGATTGCGGGTTCTACTGTGGGAGCTGGCTTGCCTGCGATGGCATCCCCTCGGTTCTGCTGAGAGACCGAGTCGCCCGCATCGCAGGCAAGCCAGCTCCCACAGGAACCAGGCCAGCCGTTATTTGATCATCGGCAGGTTCAGGCCCTGCTCCTTGGCGCAATCGATGGCGATCTGGTAACCGGCATCGGCGTGACGCATCACCCCGGTGGCCGGGTCGTTGTGCAGTACGCGGGCGATCCGCTCAGCCGCTTCATCGGTGCCGTCGCAGACGATCACCATGCCCGAGTGCTGGGAGAAGCCCATGCCCACGCCGCCGCCGTGGTGCAGCGAAACCCAGGTCGCGCCGCTCGCGGTGTTGAGCAAGGCGTTGAGCAGTGGCCAGTCGGACACGGCGTCGGAGCCGTCCTGCATGGCTTCGGTTTCGCGGTTGGGGCTTGCGACCGAGCCGGAGTCGAGGTGGTCACGGCCGATCACTACGGGTGCCGACAGCTCACCGCTGCGCACCATTTCGTTGAATGCCAGGCCGAGCTTGGCGCGTTGGCCCAGGCCAACCCAGCAGATACGTGCTGGCAGGCCCTGGAAGCTGATGCGTTCGCGCGCCATGTCCAGCCAGTTGTGCAGGTGCGCGTCGTCCGGGATCAGCTCTTTGACTTTGGCGTCGGTCTTGTAGATGTCTTGCGGGTCACCCGACAGCGCAGCCCAGCGGAACGGGCCGATGCCACGGCAGAACAGCGGGCGGATGTAGGCCGGTACGAAGCCTGGGAAGTCGAAGGCGTTTTCTACGCCTTCTTCCTGGGCCATCTGGCGGATATTGTTGCCGTAGTCGAAAGTCGGGATGCCTTGTTTCTGGAATTCCAGCATGGCTTTGACGTGCACGGCCATCGACTGCTTGGCGGCCTTGATCACGGCAGCCGGCTCGGTTTTGGCGCGGGCGCGGTATTCGTCCCAGGTCCAGCCGGCAGGCAGGTAACCATTGAGTGGGTCGTGGGCGCTGGTCTGGTCAGTGACCATGTCCGGGCGCACGCCGCGCTTGATCAGTTCCGGCAGGATTTCGGCCGCGTTGCCCAGCAAGGCGATGGAGATGGCCTTGCCTTCCTTAGTGTATTTGGCGATGCGGGCCAGGGCGTCGTCGAGGTCGGTGGCTTGCTCGTCGACATAACGGCTGGCCAGACGGAAATCGATGCTGACCTGCTGGCACTCGATGTTCAGCGAGCAAGCGCCAGCCAGGGTCGCAGCCAACGGCTGAGCGCCGCCCATGCCGCCGAGGCCGGCGGTGAGTACCCAACGGCCGGTGAGGTCGCTGTTGTAGTGCTGGCGGCCGGCTTCGACGAAGGTTTCGTAGGTGCCCTGCACGATGCCCTGGCTGCCGATGTAGATCCAGCTGCCGGCGGTCATCTGGCCGTACATGGCCAGGCCCTTGGCATCCAGTTCGTTGAAGTGTTCCCAACTGGCCCAGTGCGGCACCAGGTTGGAGTTGGCGATCAGCACGCGCGGGGCGTTGCTGTGGGTCTTGAACACGCCGACCGGCTTGCCGGATTGCACCAGCAGGGTCTCGTCGTCATTCAGGTTGGTGAGGCTCTCGACGATCTGGTCGTAGCACTCCCAGTTGCGCGCCGCACGGCCGATACCGCCGTACACCACCAACTCTTTCGGGTTCTCGGCCACTTGCGGGTCGAGGTTGTTCATCAGCATGCGCAACGGTGCTTCAGTCAGCCAGCTTTTGGCGGTGAGCTTGTTACCGCGGGCGGCACGGATTTCGACGTCACGGTATTTTGTAGGCTTAGCTTTCGAAAAATCGGTCACAGCTGGACTCCTCGGCATGGTGCGCGAACATTGATGGTGCGAAGGAGAGTCTTACGCACACATCTTTACTTGTATGTACAAGCATATGCAATCAAGCGGCCAACTTGGTGAGAGAGCGGGTGAGATTTTTTTGGGAGGTGCGTGAAAGCCTCAGAAATTAAGGCTTTGAGGCTTGGTGAATTTTCTTACAGAGGGAGTTTGCGGACGAGGACATTGTTCAGGACGGCCTGGCATCGCGCCAAGCTGGGGCGTTCGGTAACAAATTGGTGCGCGGCTGGAAACAGCTCTTATGAGCAATGAAAAGCAAATGTGGGAGCTGGCTTGCCTGCTCCCACAGTTTTTTAACCGCGTGCGGTCAGTTCGATTACGCAGCAGCGGCCGGTGACAGAAATATCCAGCAGGTCATTGTTACCGTCGATTTGCAGGCAATCGTGATGGCCGAGCTTTTCACCCAGCACCTTCACTTCATCCGCCACACTGAACACCAACACCGTGTGCGCCGTGCTGAAAAACCGCTGCACACCATCCATCCACTGCAACCGTGCGTGGTAACGCTCGGGCGAATAAATCAGGTTGAAATCGCGGATCGGCCCGGTGATCAGGCGACAGAAAACGTCGCTTTCACCGCTGAACGCAAACGGCTGCAGCGGTAACAGCCCGCGCTGTTCCTCGCCATCCACGGTCAGAACCATGCCCGCACCTTTGATCACGGTGATCACACGCTGGTAGCCGGCAAAG
This sequence comes from Pseudomonas sp. 2995-3, assembly GCF_002742565.1. Classification (NCBI taxonomy): domain Bacteria; kingdom Pseudomonadati; phylum Pseudomonadota; class Gammaproteobacteria; order Pseudomonadales; family Pseudomonadaceae; genus Pseudomonas; species Pseudomonas sp. 2995-3. The sequence goes on from NZ_LJSB01000218.1 coordinate 51,306, forward strand.
GTAGAAAACCCACCCGATTCGGCTATATCGGCAATCGACAAGCGCCAGCCAAAGCCATCCAGGCCAATGCCTGCGTCACGGGTGATTTCTTCGGTGCTGCCGCCGCCGTTTTTCCATGGCATGCGGATGTAGTCGGCGGCGCGCCAGACTTTCACTTCACTCATTTACTGAAACGTCCTTCCAGGCTATGACGGGAACCGGGGTGGATCAAACGCGCGGCGGTCACCGGCTGGCGGCCGGACCAGGTGCGGCGGCGAATCAACAGGCAAGGCTCGCTTGGCTCGATCTGCAACAGCTTGCACTCGGCGGCGTCGGCGAGGATGGCTTCAACCACATGCTCGCCCTCGGTCAGTGGTGCGACCTGGTTGAGGTAGGCGTACGGCGTTTGCTGGGTGAAATCCTGTTGCAAGTATTCCGGCGCGACCAGAGCGTTGACGAAGCGGTCTTCGATTTGTACGGGAATGTCGTTTTCAAAGTGCACGATCAACGAGTGAAACACGCGGCCGCCTTCGCGCATTTCCAGGGCCACAGCACGTTCGGAGCCGGCGGCCTCTTCGCCCAGGTGAATAACCTGGCAGGTATGCCGATGACCGCGGGAGGCGATCTCATCGGCAATGTTGTGCACTTCAAACAGCGCCGATTGGCTCTTGGGCTCGGCGACGAAAGTGCCAACGCCCTGCATGCGCACCAGCAACCCTTCGGCGGTGAGCTCACGCAGGGCGCGGTTGATGGTCATGCGGCTGAAGCCTAACTGGCTGACCAGTTCGCTCTCGGACGGCACGCGGTAATGGGGCGGCCAGTTGCCGTTGAGAATCTGCTGGCTGATCATCTGTTTGACGCGGGCATACAAGGGCGCCGGACTTTCGTCCATGTGGGCAGCCAGCGAAGACTTGGCGGGCGGAGTCGGCACAGGGAATCCTTGCAGGGGGAAAAGATGCATAGATTGCCGGAGTTTACCGAGCAGGCAAACGTCTGTATATGTATATACAAATAAACACACGACCGGGGTGCCTTGATCATGTCCGCTTTCTTTGCCGAACGCGCGCTGCTGCCTAATGGATGGGCCAACGATGTACGCTTTGAAGTCAGCGCCGATGGCGTGCTGACCCAGGTTGAGCCCAATGCCAGCGCAGACAACGCCGAACGGCTCAGAGGCCCGGTTTTGGCGGGCATGCCCAACCTGCACTCCCATGCGTTCCAGCGCGCCATGGCCGGGTTGGCCGAAGTGGCCGGCAACCCGAATGACAGCTTCTGGACCTGGCGCGACTTGATGTACCGCATGGTCGGCAAGATCACCCCGGAACAACTGCAGGTCATCGCCCGCCAGCTTTATATCGAGATGCTCAAGGCCGGTTACACCTCGGTGGCCGAGTTTCATTATGTGCACCACGACGTCAGCTGCCAGGCGTATGCCGATCGCACGGAGCTGTCGCGGCAGATCAGCCAGGCGGCCGCCAGCAGTGGGATTGGCCTGACATTGCTGCCAGTGCTCTACACCCATTCCGGCTTTGGTGGCCAGGCGCCGAATGAAGGCCAGCGGCGCTTTATCAACAGCACCGAAGATTACCTGGACCTGCAAGCACGCCTGAAGCCCATTCTGGCGGCGCAGCCATCGCAGCAACTGGGCCTGTGTTTCCACTCACTGCGTGCCGTCACACCCGAACAGATCAATGAGGTGCTGGCCGCCAGCGACAAGGCATGCCCGGTACACATCCACATCGCCGAGCAGCAAAAAGAAGTCGATGATTGCCTGGCCTGGAGCGGCAAACGCCCGCTGCAATGGCTGTATGACAATGTTGAAGTGGATGAACGTTGGTGCCTGGTACACGCCACCCATGCTGACGCCGATGAAGTCACGCGCATGGCCAAGAGCCGGGCAATCGCCGGCTTGTGCCTGACCACCGAAGCCAACCTGGGCGACGGGATTTTCCCGGCGGTGGATTTCCTCGCTCAAGGCGGGCGTATGGGTATCGGTTCCGACAGCCATGTGTCACTGAGCGTGGTGGAGGAGTTGCGTTGGCTCGAATATGGCCAGCGCCTGCGGGACCAGCGACGCAACCGCCTGTATCGCAGTGATCAACCGATGGTTGGCCGCACGCTGTTCGATGCTGCACTGGACGGCGGCGCCCAAGCGTTGGGGCAGCCGATTGGTCGATTGGAAGTCGGCAAGCGGGCAGATTGGATTGTGCTGGATGGCAATGACCCGTACCTGGCGACGGCGACCGAGGATGGCATCCTCAATCGCTGGCTGTTCGCCGGTGGTGATCGCCAAGTGCGCGATGTGCTGGTCAATGGCAAATGGGTGGTGCGCGATGGGCATCATGCTGGCGAAGAAGAAAGCAGCCGGGCGTTCACCCACGTTCTGAGAGACTTGCTGGGCTAACAGCCGACACAAAACAAATGTGGGAGCTCCCAATTCAAGCCAGCTCCCACATTGGATTGAGGGTGACCTCAGGTTACTGCGAGGTCTTCGCCATCTGCTTGTCCGACGTGCGGAAGATCAGTCGCGTCGTGTCATACCCTTGCTGGCGCGCCCTGCTCAGCAGGTCTTCGCGGGTGTCGGCGCTCACCGTCGGTGTGCGCGACAAGATCCACATATAACGCCGGCTCGGGCTACCGACGATGGCGGTCTTGTAATCATCACTCACGTACAGCACCCAGTAATCGCCCTTGGCGACGCCTGGCAGCAGCGCGGTGAACCAGTTATTGAATTCCACCCAGAGCTTGTCGGTCTTGCCCGGCACTTGCGGCGTGGCCGTGCCCTTGGCTTCTTCCCACTTCCACTCTGTGGTCAGGCAGCGGTTAAACACCGACATATCGCCATCCGGCAGCAGGGTGTAGCGAGCCTCGGACTGCGCGCAGTTACGCTGGAAGTACATCGGCAATCGGGCCAACTCATACCAGGTGCCCTGGTAACGCTTGAGGTTGACGTTGCTCGCGGTCTTGGGTTGCAGATCATCGCCAGAATGGCTGGCGCAGCCCGCCAAAAACAGACTGGCGCAAAGAAACAAAACAAAACGCATCATTCTTCTTCTCCCGCAGGCTCGCGCCCCGGTTTACTTCAGGCCTTGCCCGGAAAACATCAGAACTTTGTCACCGGCGTACTGCACGCTGATAAAGCTGTTTTTATCGCCCCACGTGCAACTGGACATGCCCAGCGCACCGGAACAATCGGTCGGCTTACCCAGCAACGACTCCACCTCGGCCTTGGCCATGCCAGCCGACAGCTTCGCGTAGTTTTCTTGATTGACCTTGCTGCACGCGGCTAACAGCACGCAAAAAGCCAGCAGGGAGAGACGGCGTAAAGACATGGAAAAGCTCCTGGAGAGACAAAGCAGCTGGGGTATCTGCCAGAAGCTTAGAAGGGAAAAGAGGTGTCTGGTTCCCGATGGGCAAAAACAAAAAAGCCCCGAAAACGCTGAAACGTTTCGGGGCTTCCTCTCATTCAAAACTTCAAGTCTTGAATGCTTCTGTGGCGAGGGAGCTTGCTCCCGTTCGGGTGCGCAGCGCCCGCAAGCTTTTTGGGGCCGCTTCGCAGCCCAACGGGAGCATGCTCCCTCGCCACAGAGGTTTACTTCTTGTGATAAGCCGTCACACGCTCAACTTCTTCCTTCGAGCCCAGGAACACTGCCACACGCTGGTGCAGGCCTTCCGGCTGGATGTCGAGGATGCGCTGGTGGCCGTCAGTGGACGCGCCGCCTGCTTGCTCAACCAGGAACGACATCGGGTTGGCTTCGTACATCAAGCGCAGCTTGCCCGGTTTGGAAGGTTCGCGGCTGTCACGTGGGTACATGAACAGGCCACCACGGGTCAGGATGCGGTGTACGTCGGCAACCATCGCAGCGACCCAGCGCATGTTGAAGTTCTTCTTCAACGGGCCTTCTTCGCCGGCCATCAACTCGCCCACGTAGCGGGTCACAGGCTCTTCCCAGTGACGCTGGTTGGACATGTTGATCGCAAATTCCTGGGTGGAAGCAGGAATGGTGATGTCTTCGTGGGTCAGTACGAAGCTGCCCATTTCGCGGTCCAGGGTAAAGCCTTTGACGCCGTCACCCAGGGTCAACACCAGCATGGTCTGCGGGCCGTAGATGGCGTAACCGGCAGCAACCTGTTCGGTGCCTGGCTGCAGGAAAGCCTTTTCGTTCAGGGCTTCGTTCTGGCTCAGGTATTCGTTAGGGCAGCGCAGTACCGAGAAGATAGTGCCGACCGGTGCGTTGATGTCGATGTTGGACGAGCCGTCGAGTGGGTCGAACACCAGCAGGTACGCGCCTTTCGGGTATTTGCCCGGGATCTGGTAGGCATTGTCCATTTCTTCGGACGCCATGCCGGCCAGGTGGCCACCCCATTCGTTGGCTTCGAGCAGGATTTCGTTGGAAATCACGTCGAGCTTCTTCTGCACTTCGCCTTGGACGTTTTCAGTGCCCATGCTGCCCAGAACACCACCCAGTGCGCCTTTGGACACGGCGTGGCTGATTTCCTTGCAAGCACGCGCCACCACTTCGATAAGGAAGCGCAGATCGGCAGGCGTGTTGTTGCTGCGGGTCTGCTCGATCAAATAGCGACTCAGGGTAACGCGGGACATGGAAGGCTCCGGAAAATGGGGGGCTTAAAAACCCGCGCAGTTTAACGCGAGTCGAGGGTTATTTCCTCTAATCAGAGGATTTAACCCCAATAGAGTTCACGGCTTGGCCGCCGGTGCACGCAACAAACTGTAGGCCATCGCCCCTAGCGCCGCTACACCCAACAGGAGCACGGCCCACAGGCCGAGTTTCTTCCAGTCGGTGCCCGCTTCGGGTGAAACGGCAATCGCAGGCGATTTGACCGTCACGTCGCCTGTGACCGTGGCCTGCCCCAAGGTCTTGATACGCTCGGCGCTGTAGTCGGGAATCAGCGTCGACAGCGGCAAGTTAGCGGCCTTTACCGACGGGTTGCCCAACGCCAGGGTAAACGGCGGCTCGCCCCGCGCCAGGAACACCAACTGCGTGGCGCGCACAGCAAAACGCAATGCCGGCGCTTCCACGCCCAGGCCGCCGCCGCGCTCGTCCACCCGCAACTTGAGTTCGCCCACGGCCACGCCTGGCAATTGCAATTCATCCTGCACCACGTCCTGGCCGTTCTGGGCCAGGCGATACAACAAGCCATTGCTCAAAGGCTGCCAGGCTTGATTGGCTTCCCGCCGCCCCGCCAACGTCACGGGCGCCAGCGTGTTGGGCTGCTTGAGCTCGACGCGCAAGCGCTCCACATGCAGCCCCGTCGGCAACTGCCAGCTGTATTCACCCGCCTTGAGCCGCGTACCCGCCAACGGCTGCGACCACACCAAGGGCATTGGCAGGCTGCTGCTGGTGGCGCTCACAAGCTTGGCCGAGGTCAGCGTCGGCGCGGCCTGGCCTTGCCACAGCAGACGCAGGTAACGCGCCGATTGCCCCGGCAGGCTCACGTCATGTTGCTCAACCCGCTCATCGGCAAACGATAGGCGCGCCACCTGGCCATCGCCCCAGGGTTCCCAGTGCTGCAGGTCATCGCTGGCTTCAATGCTGAAACGCTGGAAGCCATCCTGTTCGCGACTCCAGTCCAGGCTCAGTTGCTGCAGCGGCGCCTTGATCGCGCTGGCGTCCAGTACCCAGCCACGCAGCACCTGTTTGCCGGCCTTGGACGGGCGCACTTCCAGCAGCGTGCCTTCGGCGGTGGATTTCATCACCACGTCCGGCACACTTTGGCGGGTGTCGGCGGCGTACAACGGGAACCACTTCACGTCGGCCACCGTGCGGCTTTCGGTGCGTTGCGCTGATTGGCGCGACAACGCGTAAGCCTGGGGCTCGCCGGCGGCGTTGAACACGCGCACATCACCAAGATCTGCCTGGCGCGCGCTCAATTGCACCGACAGCGGCAACTCCAGGCGATACCAAGGCCCGTTGCCACTTACCGCCAACGGCACCTGTGTGGTGAAGTCGGCGGGCGTTTCTTGCGCCCACGCCGACAACGTCGAACACATGCCCAACGCGATCACGCTCAACTTACCGATCAAGAGGATGCTCCTTCAGTTTCCAACACCGGCTCGGCGCGTTTGGGCGGCAGCGGTGCGAAGTAACCCACCACCAGCAACAGCCCGCCCACACCAATAAACGATACGATCCGCGCCAGCCCGCCACGGTTGCTCAGCTCGACAAAGAACAGCTTGGCGACCACCACCGCAATCAACGCCGCGCCGATCAGCCACACTTCGCGACGATGGCGCAGGTGGCCGCCGATCATCAGGCCCAGGGCGATCAGGGTCCAGACCAGCGACAGGCCAGCCTGCACCCACATGGACGCCAGCAAGGTATCCAGTTGGAACGGCACGCCCGCCCAATGGTGGGCGGTGCGCATCACCAAGGCCGTGAAGAAGGCAAACAGCGAAGCACCTGCGACACCTTGGGCGATCAGTTCAGCACGCGGCCCGCGCTGCGGCGCCACGCTGCGCGACCACAGGTAAATACCCAGCAATGCGAACAGCAGGCCCACGTCCAACGGGTTGAGCAATGGCACGTACGGCAGTGGTTTCGCCGTGCCGTCGCTGAAGATGTTCGCCAACCAGAACCAACCGAGCATCAATACCGCCAGCGGCAACGCGGCCAGCACACGGTATTCACGCGGGTTTGCCGACACCGGCCACGGCCAACTGCGCGGTGCCGCCGCCAGCACCAGGTACAGGCTTGGCAGAATCGCCCAACCCAGCCAACGCCAGGCGTTGTACTCACTCGACAGCAGCAACAGGCCGTAACGCAGCTCCAGCGCCAACACACCGATCAACATCCAGCAGCCGAACACATGAGCGATGCTCAATACCTTGCCCGGCACCACCGCCGCCAAACGGCGCAGCGCGATAAAATGCACCACAAACACCGCCAACCACGCCAGCCAGCCGTAATGCGCTGCCGGGTGGTAGTAATCATGGGCAGACACCAGCAACACCACGCCCGCCGCCGGCATCAGCAAGGCGCACAGCATGCCCAGAGATGCCCAGCGTAAACGTGCGGCCAACAGCGCCCAGATCGCCACGCTCAGCGCCGCGATGCCGAGCAGAAATGCGCCTTGCAGCGCTTGCGGGATAAACCGCAGCACTTCGCCGATCAACGCCAATGCCCACCAGGCCGCGCCCCACACCAACAGCAGGTCGGACAGGCGTTGCAATTTCAACACGTCAAACACCGGCGCCTGCGACTCACGTTGCAAGCGCCAGGCGCCCACCATTGCCGCCAGGCCCAGCACCATCGGCGTCCAGAAAGCGCTGTGCGCCAAGGGGCGCAAGCCCTCGCTGTTCAACGGCCCGAGCAACTGCGGCACCGCCAACAGGAACGAGGCACCACCGATCAGTTGCAGCAGCAAACCAAACACGAAACTCACGCGTTGTTGCAGGTACAGGCTCAACCAGATGATCAGCAAGCCACTGGCCGCCCACACGCCGCTGGCGCTTTCCCATGGCAGCACAAACAGCACCGCAAGGTTGATCAGCACCAGACCCGCGAGCAGCACCACCGACAAGCCACGCAGCAGCCGCACATCGCTGCGCACCATGTCATCGCGCGCCGCCATCAGCATGCCGCCGACCAACGCCAGGCCGATCAGCGAGGCGGTCAACAAGCCGGTCCAACCGGCACTGAATACCGCGGCCCCATCACCGCCCTGCAAGCGCAGGAGGAACAACACCCCACCGAGCAATTGCACAGCAAAGGCAGTGAACAGGAAGGTGCGCGAGCCAATGCGCAGGCCGACAAACAGCGTCAGCAGCCCGGCGATTGCCCAACTGATGGCGGTGCCTTGGGTCAGCAACAACAAGGGTGCAAGCAGGTACAAAAAGGTCAATCCCAGGCTCGCCAGCACGGGCAGGCCGTTGCGCTCCCATTGCGCCGCTTGTTCGGTCGATGCCTTGCGCAACTGATCGAAGCTGAACAACAGGGCCGCGCCCAGCAACAGCGCGCCCAGTGGCGCACCGTCGAGCAAGGTCAACTCGCCAACGCGCAGTTCGCTGAGGAACGCCAGCGCTGACCCCAACTGTAACAACAGGCCAAACGCACGAGCCAACGGCCGCTGCTGACGCAAGCCGAGCCAGAAGATCCCGGCGCCCTCCACCGCCCAGGCCGCTGCCGTCCAGCGCGCGTCGAGGCCCAGCGGAATCGCCAGGCTGGCAAAGATCACGCCCAGCGCCAGGCAAGTTTCGGCCAGCAGCAAGGCGCGCCCGCCACTCAGCATCCGCGCCAAGCCCATGTAGATAAGGCCTAAACCGAGTGCACTGAAGGCGGCGGCAAACTCCAGGTGCTGCACCACGGCGAACTGCAAGCCAAAGCCTACCAACGGCGGGCCGAACAGCATGCTGCCATCAACATAATCACCCTTGGCCGCCGACCAGCGCAGCAGTGCCTCACGGCCTTCAGGCGCATCGCCCACTTCTTGCAGCTTGCGGCGGGCGAACAACAGGCCGATGGCCAGGTACATCAGGAAAAACAGGATCAGGAACGGCTCGGTGCTCCACAGCAGTTCCGGTGTGTAGGAGCGCATGCCCCAGGCGAAGCCTATGCCGAAGGTGCCGACAAACCCGATCAGGTTGAGCAGACGCCAGGCCTTGAACCACGCGATGGCCAGAATGCCGGCGTTGAGCAATGCAAAGTAACTGAACAGCGCCACATGATTACCGGCGCCGGTTGAGGTCAGAATCGGCGCGGCAAACCCACCCAGCGCCGCTGCGCAGGCCAGGCCGAGGGCATCCTGGGTGATCGCCAGGATTGCCGAGAACACCGTGACCGCCACCAGCAGGCCGAGTGCCGCGCCTGGGTCGATCAACGGGTGCAGGCGCATCGCAGCAAACACCGTCAGGTACAACACGGCAATCCCGGTACCCTGCAGCATCAGCCCGTAATTGCTGTTGCGCAGCCGTAACCACCAACCCAGGCCCAGCAGGCCGATGGCGGCAGCGGCAACCCCGGCGTAACGCAGTTCAATCGGCACCACCACGCCTTCGGTGGCATAACGCAGCAAGAAGGCCAGGCCAAGGAACAGCAGCACCACGCCAACGCGCAGCACGGTGTTGCCGCCGAACAGCCAATTGCGGGCGCCGCCGATGGCGCGCTCGATCAGGTTGGGGCCGCGGGGGATGGCAGGTTCTTTCGGTTTTGGTGCTGGGGTCCAGACGTCCTCCGGCAGTGGCTGGCTCGCCTCGGCCATCACGGCGACGGGCGCCAGTTCGGTGGGCAGCTCCCAAACAAGTTCGGGCTTGGCAACGGCAGGTGCAGGTTCAGGGATGGGGGCTTCGACAATCACGCTGTTTGTAGGCGCGGGCACTTCCAGTTGCCGCAGGCGCTCACCCAGGGCTATCAATGCCTTCTGCGTGGTCTCTAACTGAAGCGCTTGCTGGTCTGCCTGGGCGGACAGCCTCGACAGGCGAATCGCCTGACCAATGCCCAAGCCCAATAGCGCACCGAAGCCGGCATCGGTGAACGACTCATCGAGTGTCCAGCCGAGCACCAGGCCAATCAGCATGAAAATCCATTGCATGGTCGATATCCCTAAGCAGCCCGAGGCGGGCAAACCGAGGCCTAGTATATCGACGCAAAGCTAATGTGGGAGCGGGCTTGCCCGCGATTGCGGTGTATCAGTCGACATATTTGCCAACTGACACTGCGCCATCGCGGGCAAGCCCGCTCCCACATGGGTTTTTGCGGTGTTTAGTCGAGGGCTTTCCAGATCTCGGTGGCGTATTCGCGGATGGTGCGGTCCGAGCTGAACCAGCCCATGCGCGCCGTATTGAGCACAGCCGAACGCCACCAGGCCTTGGAATCGTGCCAATGCGCTTCGACCCGCGCCTGGGCGTCCCAGTAGGCGTCAAAGTCGGCGCACACCAGGAAACGGTCGTAGTCGATCAACCCGTCGATCAAGCCCACATAGCGGCCCGGATCATCCGGCGAGAACACCCCGCCACGGATCGCTTGCAACACATCGTTGAGACGATGGGAGGCTGCCACATCCGGCCCGGCGTGGAATTCACCGGCGTGCTTGCGGGCTTCCACTTGTTCGGCGCTGAGGCCGAAGATAAACATATGCTCGGCGCCCACGCGCTCGTGCATCTCCACGTTGGCGCCGTCCATGGTGCCGATGGTCAGCGCGCCATTGAGGCCGAACTTCATGTTGCTGGTGCCAGAGGCTTCAAAACCGGCCGTGGAAATCTGCTCGGACAAGTCCGCCGCCGGGATGATGCTTTCCGCCAGGCTGACGTTGTAGTTGGGCAGGAACACCACCTTGAGCAAGCCGCGCACGGTCGGGTCGTTGTTCACGGTGCGGGCGATGTCGTTGGTCAGCTTGATGATCAACTTGGCCTGGTGATAGCTGGCCGCCGCCTTGCCCGCGAAGATTTTCACGCGCGGCACCCAATCGGTGCCTGGCTCGGCGCGGATTGCCTGGTACAAGGCCACGGTGTGCAGCAGGTTGAGCAGTTGGCGTTTGTATTCGTGGATCCGCTTGACCTGCACGTCGAACATCGCCGCCGGGTTCACCGAAATGCCCAGGCGCTCGTGGATGATCTCGGCCAGTGCCCTCTTGCTGTGCAGGCGCTGTTCGGCGAAGGCTTTGCGGAACACCTGCTTCTCGGCGAAGGTCTCCAGCTCCGTCAGGCGGGTTTCCATGGTGTCGAGGATGTCCGGCCCCAGAGCCTCCACCAGCATCTCGGTGAGCTTGGGGTTGGCCTGGTACAGCCAGCGGCGGAAGGTGATGCCGTTGGTTTTGTTGTTGATGCGCTCCGGGTACAGCTTGTGCAGTTCGGAGAACACGGTGCTGCGCATCAGTTGGGTGTGCAAACCGGACACACCGTTAACGCTATGGGAGCCAAGGAACGCCAGGTTACCCATGCGCACGCGGCGGCCGTTGTCTTCTTCGATCAGCGACACGGCACGCAATACGTCGAAATCGTGGATGCCCTTGGCGCGCAGCGAGTCGATGTGCTGGGCGTTGATCAGATAGATGATCTGCATATGCCGAGGCAGCATGCGTTCCATCAAACCGACAGGCCAGGTTTCCAACGCCTCGGGCAACAAGGTGTGGTTGGTGTAGGAAAGGGTTTCGACGGTGACATCCCACGCGGCTTCCCACGGAATGTCATGCAGGTCCACCAGTTGGCGCATCAATTCAGCCACGGCGATGGACGGGTGGGTGTCGTTGAGCTGGATCGCGGCGTGTTCACCCAGGCTGAGTACCGAGCCGTGCATGTTCTTGTGGCGGCGTAGCAGGTCTTGCAGCGAGGCCGAAACAAAGAAGTATTCCTGGCGCAGACGCAATTCCTGCCCCGCTTCGGTGCTGTCGGCCGGGTAAAGCACTCGGGAGATGCTTTCGGCGCGAGCCACTTCGGCGACGGCGCCCAAGTGGTCACCGGCGTTGAAGCGCTCCAGGTGCAGGTCTTCTACCGCTCGGGCACGCCACAGGCGCAAGGTGTTGACGCTGGCGCCGCGCCAGCCGACTACCGGCGTGTCGTACGCCACCGCGCGAACTGTTTCGTTGGGCGTCCACACCTGGATCATCTTGCCGGAGGCATCCGCCAGGGTTTCGACGCTGCCACCAAAGCCGATCGGGTAAATCACCTCGGCCCGTTCGAACTCCCACGGGTTGCCGAAATCCAGCCAGCGTTCGGTCTGTTCCTGCTGCCAGCCGTCGACAATCGCCTGGCGAAACAGGCCGTGTTCATAGCGGATGCCATAGCCGTGGCCGGCAATGCCCAGGGTCGACATGCTTTCCATAAAGCACGCGGCCAGGCGGCCCAGGCCACCGTTGCCGAGCGCCGCGTCGGGCTCCAGCAGGCGGATGCGCTCCAGGTCCACACCCAGTTCGGACAGGGCTTCGCGGGCAATCTCCAACACGCCGAGGTTGCTCAGGCTGTCGTAGAGCAAACGGCCGATCAGGAACTCCAGCGAGAGGTAATACACCCGCTTCTGGCCTTTGCGGTAGATGCGCCGCGTGTGGTTCATCCAGTGGTCGACCATCTGGTCGCGGGCGGCCAGGGCGATGGCTTCAAACCAGTCGTGGTCGAAGGCGTGATCCGGGTCCTTGCCCACCGCGTAGGTAAGTTTGGTCAAGACAGCATCGCGGAATGCGGCTACCTCTGCTTCTCGTGCAAGCGGTTCCTGAGACATCGGTGCGACCTCGGGCGAGATTGAAGGAGTTGCTAGAGCCTAGTCGGTCTGACAGACGGTAGACGTGCTGGTTCGGCAGTTTTTTAACTCATTCACCATTGCTGGAAATTGATGCAGGGGCCGTGCCTGCTTTTCTCCCCTGCACCGTTGGAGATGAAATCTGCAAAATATTGTTCAAAAAACCACCAATCCCGGTATGATCGCGCGCCCGGATACTGCCCCACCTTGGAACCTTGATGAAGCCTCAACTGATCGCCGCCGCTGAACTCGACCGTCTCGAGACCTGGCAGAAATATTCCGCCCACATGTGCGGTGGCTGCGTGTCCAGCTGCTGCACGCTGCCGGTCGAGGTGAAGATCAAGGACCTGATCCGCATTGGCATCGTCGATGAGTTCGAGCGCGGCGACCCGCCGAAGAACATCGCCAAGCGTTTGCAGAAGGAAGGCATCGTCGAGCGCTACAATTCCAAATCCGAAATTTTCACCCTGCAGCGCATGAGCAATAACGACTGCCTGTACCTGGATCGTAAGACGCGCTTCTGCACTATTTATGACAAGCGCCCGGATACCTGCCGCAACCACCCGAAAATCGGGCCGCGGCCGGGGTATTGTGCGTATAAGCCGAAGGAAGTGGTGCGCGAGACCAATTTCCGGACTCTCGACAAGTTCTGATGATCATGATGATCGTTCCCACGCTCCGCGTGGGAATGCAGCCCTGGACGCTCTGCGTCCGCCCTTAAAAGCGGGACGCGGAGCGTCCCAAGCGGCATTCCCACGCAGAGCGTGGGAACGATCAGGCATAAAAAAACGCCCCCGGCCTTTCGACCGGGGGCGTTTTTCATTCAGCCTGAGTTAACTCAGTTCTTGGCTTTCTTGGCAGCGCGGGTACGCTCGCCTTCGTCCAGGATCTTCTTACGCAGGCGGATCGACTTAGGCGTAACTTCGCACAGCTCGTCGTCCTGGATGAATTCCAGAGCCTGTTCCAGGGTGAAGCGAACAGGTGGAACCAGAGCGATGGTTTCGTCTTTGCCCGAAGCACGCATGTTGTCGAGCTTCTTGCCTTTGGTTGGGTTAACGCCCATGTCGTTGTCACGGCTGTTCAGACCAACGATCTGACCGTTGTAGATCTCTTGACCGTGTTCAACGAACAGCTTGCCACGCGCCTGCAGAGTTTCCAGGGAGTAGGTCAGCGCCTTGCCGGTTTCTACCGATACCAGAACACCGTTCTGACGGCCGGACATGTCGCCGGACTTCATGGTGTCGTAGCGATCGAAGATCGAGGTCAGGATGCCAGCACCGTTGGTCAGGGTCAGGAACTGGTTACGGAAACCGATCAGACCACGCGCAGGGATGTTGTATTCCAGACGTACACGGCCTTTGCCATCCGGCACCATGTTGGTCAGGTCGCCCTTACGCAGGCCCATCTCTTCCATGACCTTGCCCTGGGATTCTTCAGGGGTGTCGATGGTCACGTTTTCGAACGGTTCCTGCTTCACGCCGTCAACCTGACGGATGATCACTTCTGGACGACCAACGCCCATTTCGAAGCCTTCGCGACGCATGGTTTCGATCAGTACCGAGAGGTGCAGCTCACCACGGCCGGAAACCTTGAACTTGTCAGCCGAGTCGCCTTCTTCAACGCGCAGTGCAACGTTGTACAGCAGCTCTTTGTCCAGACGTTCCTTGATGTTACGGGAAGTCACGAACTTGCCTTCTTTACCGCAGAAAGGCGAGTCGTTTACCTGGAAGGTCATGGAAACGGTTGGCTCGTCAACGGTCAGAGGCTTCATCGCCTCAACGTTGTCTGGCTGGCACAGGGTGTCGGAGATGAACAGCGAGTCCATACCGCTCACGCACACGATGTCGCCGGCGAAAGCTTCTTCAACGTCGATGCGGTGCAGGCCGTGGTGACCCATCAGCTTCAGGATACGACCGTTACGCTTTTTGCCGTCGGCGCCGATGGCGACAACTGGAGTGTTCGGCTTGACGCTACCACGCGCGATACGGCCAACACCGATAACACCCAGGAAGCTGTTGTAGTCCAGTGCCGAGATTTGCATCTGGAACGGGCCTTCACGGTCAACTTTTGGTGCCGGTACGTTGTCGACGATCGACTGGTACAGCGGGGTCATGTCTTCAGCCATGTCGGTGTGTTCCAGACCGGCAATGCCGTTCAGGGCCGAGGCGTAGACCACTTTGAAGTCAAGCTGTTCTTCGGTAGCACCCAGGTTGTCAAACAGGTCGAAGATCTGGTCCAGAACCCAGTCCGGACGCGCGCCTGGACGGTCAACCTTGTTGATGCACACGATCGGACGCAGGCCGGCTTCGAAAGCCTTCTTGGTCACGAAACGGGTTTGCGGCATAGGGCCGTCTTGAGCGTCAACCAGCAGCAGAACGGAGTCAACCATCGACATTACGCGTTCTACTTCGCCGCCGAAGTCGGCGTGGCCCGGGGTGTCCACGATGTTGATGTGGTAGCCGTTCCAGTTGATAGCGGTGTTTTTAGCCAGGATGGTAATACCGCGCTCTTTTTCCTGGTCGTTGGAGTCCATCACGCGCTCGTCGTTGAGCTCGTTGCGCTCCAGGGTGCCGGATTGACGCAGGAGTTTGTCTACCAGGGTGGTTTTACCATGGTCAACGTGAGCAATGATGGCGATGTTACGTAGATTTTCGATCACTTGTGTATCTCGATCAGAGGATTCGGTGTGCTGACAGGTCGTGGCAGCGATTAACAGTAGAGTCAGGCCTTGCCGTTACAGCTTGACGGCAGAGTCGGGGGGCCGGTGACGCAGGCCACAGGCAAACAGCCCCGGGCTCTTAGCTCGGTCGATAAACGCGCACATTGGCATACCCCTCACTGAGCAAATGGTGGGCATGCAGGCGACTCATCACGCCTTTGTCGCAATACAGCAGGTACTGACGGCTGTTATCCAGTTCCTTGAAGCGCGCGTTCAATGCGTAGAACGGCAGCGCTTGCACGTCGATGCCAGCGATTTCCAGCGGCTCATCCTCGGCGGCATCCGGGTGACGGATATCGACGACGATCTGGCCGGCCAGCGCTTCGCTGACTTCTTCGATTTGCACATCCTGGCCCAATTCATCGATGACACGATCGATCGGGACCAGTTTGGCGTTCTCGAGCGCACGCTCCAGAATCGCCATATCAAACTGTTGTTCTTCATACTCCACGCGGTTGCGCTTGGCGTGGGTCTTGGGGTTCACCGAAATGACCCCGCAATATTCAGGCATGTGCTTGGCAAAGTCGGCCGTGCCGATTTCTTCTGCCAGGTCGATGATGTCCTGTTTGTGGCTGGCGATCAGCGGGCGCAAGACCAGCTTCTCGGTGACGCAATCAATGAGCGACAGGTTCGGCAGCGTCTGGCTGGACACCTGGGAGATCGCCTCACCGGTCACCAACGCGTCGATCTGCAACTGATCGGCGATTCGGGACGCAGCGCGCAACATCATACGCTTCAATACTACGCCCATATGACTGTTATCGACTTTGCCGAGAATTTCGCCCAGCACTTCCTCAAACGGCACGCTTACAAATAGCACGCGCTGGGAGCTGCCGTACTTCTTCCAGATAAAGTGCGCGACTTCCATCACGCCCAATTCGTGTGCACGCCCGCCCAGGTTAAAGAAGCAGAAGTGGCTCATCAGGCCGCGACGCATGATCTGGTAGGCCGCCACCGTGGAATCGAAACCGCCGGACATGAGTACCAGGGTCTGTTCCAGTGCGCCCAGCGGGTAGCCGCCGATACTGTTGTGCTGGCTGTGGATCACAAACAACCGTTGGTCGCGAATTTCCATGCGCACTTCAATTTGCGGCGCTTTGAGGGAAATTCCGGCGGCGCCGCACTCGCGACGCAGCTTGCTGCCGACGTATTTCTCGACATCCATGGAGCTGAAGGTGTGCTTGCCGGCGCGCTTGCAGCGCACCGAAAAGATCTTGCCTTCAAGCGACTCACCGTAGTGCTGCTTGCACTTTTCGGTGATGTCGTCGAAGTCGCCCAACGGGTACTCATCGACCTGCAGGAAATGCGCGATGCCCGGCATGCAGCTCAGGCGCTCGGTCATGTCCTTCAAGGCTTTGGCGTCGGTAATGCGGGTTTCCAGCTCGAGGTTGTCCCACACGCCGTTCACCACCACAGCCGGGTCCAGGTCTCGGAGCACGGCACGGATGTTCTTGGCCAACTGACGGATGAAACGCGTCCGTACCGGTCGGCTTTTGATGGTGATCTCGGGGAAGACTTTTACGATTAATTTCATGGAAACAGCGCGCGCCGGGCCTGCTGAAAAAGGGGGGCGCGGATTATAGCGGAAATCGCTCAAGGTTTAACCAGTTAATATGCATCTCAGATGCAGCGCACCAAAACGGGTCATTTGCGCAAATTAACGCTACATTGCAGTGCGTTATTTATTCCGCTTCAGCGGATTGCACCGTTATAGGGGCCATTTTGAGGCAAAAAGGCCATGTTGGCGCACTGGCATGCAATTTGCTCTCTTGTGAGGCAGGTTGCCTTGGTCGAGTATTCGCGCCGGCATCACCCACATTCTAAGGGCTAACTCCACTACCCCAGCCCGAAGCCACCCGGAGGACACCATGTCGAAGTCGGTTCAACTCATCAAAGATCATGACGTTAAATGGATTGATCTGCGCTTCACGGACACTAAAGGTACTCAGCACCACGTGACCATGCCGGCTCGCGACGCGCTGGATGATGCGTTCTTCGAAGAAGGCAAAATGTTCGACGGTTCCTCCATTGCCGGCTGGAAAGGCATCGAAGCTTCCGACATGATCCTGATGCCGGACGACAGCACTGCCGTACTCGACCCGTTCACCGAAGACCCAACCCTGATCATCGTCTGCGACGTGATCGAGCCTTCGACCATGCAAGGCTACGACCGCGACCCACGTGCGATCGCCAAGCGCGCTGAGGAATACCTGAAGTCGACCGGTATCGGCGACACCGTATTCGTAGGCCCGGAGCCAGAGTTCTTCATCTTTGATTCGGTCAAGTTCAAGTCCGACATCTCCGGTTCCATGTTCAAGATCTTCTCCGAACAAGGTTCGTGGATGTCTGACCAGGACATCGAAGGCGGCAACAAAGGCCACCGTCCAGGTATCAAAGGTGGTTACTTCCCGGTTCCGCCGTTCGACCACGACCACGAAATCCGTACCTCCATGTGCAACGCCATGGAAGAGATGGGCCTGGTCATCGAAGTTCACCACCACGAAGTGGCGACTGCCGGCCAGAACGAAATCGGCGTGAAGTTCAACACCCTGGTAGCCAAGGCTGACGAAGTTCAGACCCTGAAGTACTGCGTACACAACGTGGCTGATGCCTACGGCCGTACCGCTACCTTCATGCCTAAGCCACTGTACGGCGATAACGGTTCGGGTATGCACGTTCACCTGTCCATCGCCAAAGATGGCAAGAACACCTTCGCTGGCGAAGGTTATGCCGGCCTGTCCGACACTGCCCTGTACTTCATCGGCGGTATCATCAAGCACGGTAAGGCCCTGAACGGCTTCACCAACCCGTCGACCAACTCCTACAAGCGTCTGGTGCCAGGTTTCGAAGCACCGGTAATGCTGGCCTACTCGGCGCGTAACCGTTCCGCTTCGATCCGTATTCCTTACGTGTCCAGCCCTCGCGCTCGCCGTATCGAAGCGCGCTTCCCGGACCCGGCAGCTAACCCATACCTGGCCTTCGCTGCGCTGGTAATGGCTGGCCTGGACGGTATCCAGAACAAGATCCACCCAGGCGACGCCGCCGACAAAAACTTGTACGACCTGCCGCCTGAAGAGGCCAAAGAGATCCCACAAGTGTGCGGCAGCCTGAAAGAAGCCCTGGAAGAGCTGGACAAGGGCCGTGCGTTCCTGACCAAAGGCGGCGTATTCAGCGACGACTTCATCGATGCCTACATCGAGCTGAAAAGCGAAGAAGAAATCAAAGTACGCACCTTCGTACACCCACTGGAATACGAGCTGTACTACAGCTGCTGATCCGGTAGCGCTGCTTAACGCGGCGTAACGAAAAAGACCTCCTTCGGGAGGTCTTTTTTTTGCCTGGCGTTTAGCGAGCCGGGGCGTGGCGGTCGAGCATGTTGCCCACCATCAAGGTGCCGAGGGCACTGAGCTGGTGAATGGCCAGGACGGTATCGCGGTGTTTGCCTTCCAGCGCCTCGGACAAATCAAGCAACAAGGTGCTGACCGAGGTAAAGGCTTCGAAACTGTTAATCAGCAGGGATTCGTCGTCGCTGTCGGGGTCGATGGCGATAACGGATGGCGGTGGATTTGGCGTTGCCTTGAACATGTCTTAACTTCCTCGAATGAGGCCGCCATCGACTCGCTACTAAACGATAGGGTGGCAGCTATGCGCAGGTTAGTAGACCGGGGAAGTTAAGCAAAAGCCGGCGCACCCGAAGGTGCCCTACGCACAGCCGCCATAAAGGTCGGAGTGGTACGACTTAACTTAACCCTCAGGCTACTAAACCTGATCGCTGATGAGCAGCGACCGAGCAACCTTAGAGACGACAAGCCAGCCGTACAAGCCGGCGGATTCTGGCGCACCTGTAGGCAAGCACGCAAGCTAAGGTAGCCTCTGGCTGACACTGCCCAAAATCTGCAAACCCAATCAAAATGTGGGAGCGGGCTTGCTCGCGAAGGCGGCGTATCAGTTAATGCATCGGGTGACTGACACACCGCCTTCGCGAGCAAGCCCGCTCCCACAAGGAGATCTACGTTGAAACATAGATTTGCATTCGCCCTGTTATTCGCCTGCGCCACAGCCAGCGCAGCGCCGCCCACTCTGGAGCCTTTGCTCAACAGCATCGCCGAGCGCCTGGAGATTGCCGATCAGGTAGCCCTGAGCAAATGGGACAGCCACAAGCCCGTAGAGGACAAAAAGCGCGAACAAGAGGTGATCGCCAGCGTCGCCGCCCAAGCGCCCAACTACAAACTCGACCCTTCTGCCGCCGAGCAGTTTTTCTCGGCGCAGATCGAGGCCAATAAGCTGGTGCAGTACACCCACCTGTCCGACTGGCAGTTCCAGGGCAAAGCCCCGGACGACCCGCGCCCGGACTTGGTAAAACAGATCCGACCACGGCTGGACCAACTGCAAAAAACCCTGCTGCAGCAACTGGCCGACTTCACCCCGCAGCGCACCGACCCGCAATGCCCGCAGTGGCTGGCCACCGCCGTGCATGAGCCGCTGAATGATCCGCTGCGCCAACTGGCAATGATCCGCGCCACCGCCGAGCTGTGCATCTACAAAGGTTAAAGCCTGCAAACCCAATCAAAACTGTGGGAGCTGGCTTGCCTGCGATAGCAATGGTGAATGTGCCACCGCTATCGCAGGCAAGCCAGCTCCCACATTGACCCCGCTCCTCCAGACAATTTTTCACCAGCCATCACTTCCTGAACAACCTTCACAAAACCGCACTATATTGGTGCGACAGCCTGCACACTTCCCACCCTCCCAGCCCATTTTGGTTCGATTCTTCTCGATCAAGCTGGCAGAACGCCACAGTTTCGCGCCTAAAACCCTTATTTCAGGGGTTTAACGCTTCTTTTCGGAGCCTTGGTTTGGTTTTTGCATTTTCCTTGTATCAGCGTGTGCCTCAAGCCCGCGCCTTGCTCCAAAAGAGGTCCCGATGACCATCAGCGATGCACTGCACCGTTTGTTACTCGACAACCTGACCACCGCGACCATCCTGCTCAATGACGACCTGCGTCTTGAGTACATGAACCCGGCGGCGGAGATGCTCCTGGCCATCAGTGGTCAGCGCAGCCATGGGCAGTTCATCAGCGAATTGTTCACCGAGTCGGCCGAGGCCTTGAGTTCGTTGCGCCAGGCCGTGGAGCAGGCGCACCCGTTTACCAAGCGCGAAGCGATGCTCACCGCCCTCACCGGCCAGACCCTGACCGTCGACTACGCCGTGACCCCGATTTTGAGCAACGGCGCGACCCTGCTGTTGCTCGAAGTGCACCCCCGCGACCGTCTGCTGCGCATTACTAAAGAAGAAGCGCAGCTGTCCAAACAGGAAACCAGCAAGATGCTGGTGCGCGGCCTGGCCCATGAAATCAAAAACCCACTGGGTGGGATTCGTGGCGCCGCGCAGTTGCTGGCCCGTGAGTTGCCGGAGGAACACCTCAAGGACTACACCAACGTCATCATTGAGGAGGCCGACCGCCTGCGTAACCTGGTGGACCGCATGCTCGGCTCCAACAAGTTGCCGTCCCTGGCGATGACCAACGTGCACGAAGTGCTGGAGCGCGTGTGCCAGCTGGTCGAGGCCGAAAGCCAAGGCTGCATCACTCTGGTGCGCGACTACGACCCTAGCATTCCCGACGTATTAATCGACCGCGAGCAGATGATTCAGGCGGTGCTC
The DNA here is from genome assembly GCF_002742565.1 of Pseudomonas sp. 2995-3. Lineage (NCBI taxonomy): Bacteria > Pseudomonadati > Pseudomonadota > Gammaproteobacteria > Pseudomonadales > Pseudomonadaceae > Pseudomonas > Pseudomonas sp. 2995-3. Next base: position 71,854 of record NZ_LJSB01000218.1, read on the forward strand.
AATATCGTGCGCAACGCCATGCAGGCCATCAGCAGCCAGAACGAACTGCGCCTGGGCCGCATCAGCCTGCGCACCCGCGCTCTGCGCCAGTTCACCATCGGCCATGTGCGCCACCGCCTGGTTACCAAGGTCGAGATCATCGACAACGGCCCCGGCATTCCTGCGGAACTGCAGGAAACCATCTTCTTTCCCATGGTCAGCGGCCGCCCGGACGGTACCGGGCTGGGCCTGGCCATTACTCAGAACATCATCAGCCAGCACCAGGGCCTGATCGAATGTGAAAGCCATCCCGGCCACACCACGTTCTCGATCTTCCTGCCATTGGAACAAGGAGCCCCCACGACATGAGCCGTAGTGAAACTGTGTGGATCGTCGATGACGACCGTTCTATCCGCTGGGTCCTCGAGAAAGCCTTGCAACAGGAAGGCATGACCACCCAGAGCTTCGACAGCGCCGACGGGGTGATGAGCCGCCTGGCGCGTCAGCAGCCGGACGTGATCATCTCCGACATCCGCATGCCCGGCGCCAGTGGCCTGGACTTGCTGGCGCGGATCCGCGAGCAGCACCCGCGTTTGCCGGTGATCATCATGACCGCGCACTCGGACCTGGACAGCGCTGTCGCGTCCTACCAGGGCGGTGCCTTTGAATACCTGCCCAAGCCGTTCGATGTGGACGAGGCGGTGGCGCTGGTCAAGCGCGCCAACCAGCACGCCCAGGAACAACAAAGCCAGGAAGCCCCGCCAGCCCTGACCCGCACCCCGGAAATCATCGGTGAAGCACCGGCGATGCAGGAAGTGTTTCGCGCCATCGGGCGTTTGAGCCACTCCAACATCACCGTGTTGATCAACGGCGAGTCGGGCACCGGTAAAGAGTTGGTGGCCCACGCGCTGCACCGTCACAGCCCACGGGCGGCTTCGCCGTTTATCGCGCTGAACATGGCGGCGATTCCGAAGGACTTAATGGAGTCCGAGCTGTTTGGCCATGAAAAAGGCGCGTTCACCGGCGCGGCCAACCTGCGTCGCGGGCGCTTTGAACAGGCGGACGGCGGCACGCTGTTCCTGGATGAAATCGGCGATATGCCGGCCGATACCCAGACACGCTTGCTGCGTGTATTGGCAGATGGTGAGTTCTACCGCGTTGGCGGGCACACGCCGGTCAAGGTCGATGTGCGCATCATTGCGGCGACGCACCAGAACCTCGAAACCCTGGTGCACGCGGGCAAATTCCGTGAGGACTTGTTTCACCGGCTGAACGTGATTCGTATCCACATCCCTCGGATGTCGGATCGCCGCGAAGACATCCCGACCCTCGCCCGCCACTTCCTCAGCCGCGCCGCGCAAGAATTGGCGGTGGAGCCGAAGCTGCTCAAAAGCGAGACCGAGGAATACCTCAAGAACCTGCCGTGGCCGGGCAACGTGCGTCAGTTGGAGAACACTTGCCGCTGGATCACGGTGATGGCATCCGGGCGTGAGGTACACATCAGCGACCTGCCACCGGAGCTGTTGAGCCTGCCGCAGGATTCGGCCCCGGTGACCAACTGGGAGCAGGCGTTGCGCCAATGGGCCGACCAGGCCCTGGCACGCGGCCAGTCGAACCTGCTGGACAGCGCCGTACCGGCCTTCGAGCGCATCATGATCGAAACCGCCTTGAAGCATACCGCCGGCCGCCGCCGCGACGCCGCCGTGCTGCTCGGCTGGGGCCGTAACACCTTGACGCGCAAGATCAAGGAGCTGGGGATGAAGGTCGATGGCGGGGATGATGATGAGGGTGATGAAGCCTAACTGCTGATCGTTCCCACGCTCGGCGTGGGAACGCCTCCCCGGACGCTCCGCGTCCGAGGCTCACCGCAAGTTCAGATCTGTGCACTGGTGACGCGGAGCGTCACACGATGCATTCCCACGCGGAGCGTGGGAACGATCAGGTGGAGTGCACCGCTTCAATGCACCATGAACTAGCATCGCGCACATCCAGCCAGCCTGAAACACCCGCCGAATCAAGAAAACATCAAATCGCAAAAACACCAAAGCCCCGTATTCCGGGGCTTTGCGCTTTCTGGCGAAATTTTTTGGCACACATTGCAACTTCTGGCACGCGCCCTGCAATAACCCTTACATCACCCAGTTTCGGGGACCTTGGTACAGGCAGGCCGAGAATCCCCTCTTTACACCCGGGGTGCTTGATGCGGATCGCGTCGCGCCCCACACCCGTTTCGGGAACCTCGGTACAGGCAGGCCGGGGATTCCCTCTTTAACACCGAAGCCTTGCAAGGCTTCACCCCGTTTTGGGAGCCCTGGTACAGGCAGGCCGGGAACTCCCTCTTTTATTCCTCGCGCAGATGGATCTGCAGCCGCCAGCGACCCTCGGCCTTCTCCCCTTTCCATTCCCCGCGCAACGGCCGAGCCGCCACCAGGTTCAGCAGCAGGCCGCCATCGGTCTTGCGAACGCGCCAATTCACGTCCTTGTCGTTGACCTTGAGTTGCCCGCTGGCAGCTTTGCCTTGCGCGCCGAACAGCAGCGCCACGGTGCCGTCGATATGTTCGCCGTGCAGCTTGGGTTCGCTGTTGAACCACACCACCACGCCGTCTGCCGCTGTTTCTACCTGCTGCAACTCAACCGGATCCGGCGTGGTCAGGCGACCGATCATCAGCCCGATCATCAAGCCAACAATCGCCAGTGAACCCATCACCCGTGGCAATAGCTTCGGCCTTGGGTCGTCTTCAGGGGTAGAATGCAACGCATCTTTGCCTTCGGAGCCGTGCATGTTTCACGTCATCCTTTTTCAACCAGAAATTCCGCCGAATACCGGCAACGTTATCAGGCTGTGCGCCAACAGTGGCTGCCACCTGCATTTGATCGAGCCGCTGGGCTTTGACATGGACGACAAACGCCTGCGCCGCGCCGGGCTGGACTACCACGAGTACGCCACGCTCAAGCGCCATGCCGACCTCGCAAGCTGCCTGGAAAGCCTGGGCCACCCACGGCTGTTCGCGTTCACCACCAAGGGCTCGCGACCGTTTCATGATGCCAGCTTTGCCGAAGGCGACGCCTTCCTGTTCGGCCCGGAAAGTCGTGGCCTGCCGGCGGAGGTGCTTGATGCTTTGCCCGATGGCCATCGTCTGCGTTTGCCGATGCGCGAGGGTTGCCGCAGCTTGAACTTGTCCAACACTGTAGCCGTCGCGGTTTACGAAGGCTGGCGCCAGCTCGGCTTCAAGTAACGCATAAACGAAATGTGGGAGGAGGTCTGTGTGGGAGCTGGCTTGCCTGCGATAGCATCACCTCGGTCATTCAGATAAACCGAGGTGATGCTATCGCAGGCAAGCCAGCTCCCACACAAGCCAGCTCCCACATTTTTTTACCGCATCGACTTATTGAACAGTCGACGAACCTTCCTGTTGCATGCGCTGCAGCTCTTGCGCGTACAGGGCATCGAAGTTCACCGGCGCCAGCATCAGCGCAGGGAACGAGCCACGGGTGACCAGGCTGTCCAGGGTCTCACGGGCATACGGGAACAGGATGTTCGGGCAGAACGCGCCCAGGGTGTGGCTCATGGACGCTTCGTCCAGGCCCTGGATCAGGAAGATACCAGCCTGTTGCACTTCAGCGATGAAGGCTACTTCTTCGCCGTTCTTAACAGTCACGGACAAGGTCAGCACGACTTCGTGGAAGTCGCCTTCCAAAGCCTTTTGACGGGTGTTCAGGTCCAGCGCAACGCTTGGGGTCCATTCCTGACGGAAGATGGCCGGGCTTTTCGGCGCTTCGAACGACAGGTCACGCACGTAGATCCGCTGCAGCGAAAACTGTGGGCCTTGAGCTTCTGCTGCTTCGGTGTTCTGTTGGTCAGTCATCGCAGATCCTTCTTGATCTTGGGGTCTTTTAGGGTTTAGGAGTCAGACGAGCAGCAGCGCATCGAGTTTACCGGCGCGCTCCAGAGCGAACAGGTCATCGCACCCACCGACATGCTTGTCGCCGATCCAGATCTGCGGCACGGACGTGCGTCCCGCTTTCTTGGTCATTTCGGCGCGCACCTGGGGTTTGCCGTCGACCTTGATCTCTTCGAAGGCAATGCCCTTCTTCTCAAGCAGGGCCTTGGCCCGCATGCAGTAGGGGCACCAATCGCTGGAGTAAACGACAACCTGGCTCATATCACTTCACCAGCGGCAGGTTATCGGCCTTCCAGCTGCCAATACCGCCGGACAGTTTGGCGGCGGTGAAACCGGCTTTGAGCATCTCGCGGGCGTGGGTGCCGGCGTGCTGGCCTTGGGCGTCGACCAGAATAATGGTCTTGGCCTTGTGTTTTTCCAGCTCGGGCAAACGGGCGATCAGCTTGTCCTGTGGAATGTTCAGGGCGCCGACGATATGGCCGGCGGCGAAATCCTTGGCCGGGCGAATATCCACGACAACGGCCTCATCCTTGTTGACCAGCGCGGTCAGCTCCGACGTGCTCAGGCTGCGGCCACCGCGGCTCATTTCATGAGCGATCAGCAGCGCCAGCAGGATGACGAAGGCACCCGCGAGCAGGTAGTGGGCAGTGGCAAATGCAATCAGGTGATCAACCATCAAGGAGGTTCCAGGGCGTTAAAATGGCGGTAAGTATACACAGCCGTCAGGGGCGGCCAACCCCCGTAAAGCGGTGACGTGGTCGGAACTTCGCTTTAAACTGCTACTCCCTTTTAGATTGCCTTCCTTTATTACCGCCGCGAGAGGATCTATGACTACTACGCCTAAACCTTTGGTCCTGATAATTCTCGATGGCTTCGGACACAGTGAAAGCCACCACGACAACGCCGTGTACTCGGCCAAGAAGCCGGTACTCGACCGCCTGACCGCCACCGTGCCCAACGGCCTGATCTCCGGTTCCGGCATGGATGTAGGCTTGCCGGACGGCCAGATGGGCAACTCGGAAGTCGGCCACATGAACCTCGGCGCCGGACGAGTGGTATACCAAGACTTCACACGCGTGACCAAATCGATCCGCGACGGCGAGTTCTTCGAGAACCCGACCATCTGCGCGGCGGTGGATAAAGCCGTAGCCGCCGGCAAAGCCGTGCACTTCATGGGCCTGTTGTCCGACGGCGGCGTTCACAGCCACCAGGATCACTTGGTCGCCATGGCCGAACTGGCCTTCAAGCGCGGCGCCGACAAGATTTACCTGCACGCCTTCCTCGACGGCCGCGACACCCCACCTAAAAGCGCGCAGTCGTCCATCGAACTGCTCGACGCCACCTTCGCCGCGCTTGGCAAGGGCCGTATCGCCAGCCTGGTCGGCCGTTACTTCGCCATGGACCGCGACAACCGTTGGGACCGTGTCTCCCAGGCTTATAACCTGATCGTCGACGGCCAGGCCGAATTCAACGCCGCCACCGCCCAGGAAGGCCTGGAAGCCGCCTATGCGCGTGGCGAGAGCGATGAGTTCGTAAAAGCCACCACCATCGGCGAGCCGGTGAAAGTGGAAGACGGCGACGCCGTAGTGTTCATGAACTTCCGCGCCGACCGTGCCCGCGAACTGAGCCATGTATTCGTTGACGCCGGTTTCAAAGACTTCGAGCGCGCCCGCCAGCCGAAGGTCGAGTTCGTCATGCTCACCCAATACGCCGCCAACATCCCGGCCCCGGCAGCTTTTGCCCCGGGCAGCCTGGAAAACGTGCTGGGCGATTACCTGGCGAAAAACGGCAAGACCCAGCTGCGCATCGCCGAAACCGAGAAATACGCCCACGTGACCTTCTTCTTCTCCGGCGGCCGTGAAGAACCGTTCCCAGGCGAAGAACGTATCCTGATCCCGTCGCCCAAAGTCGCCACCTACGACCTGCAGCCGGAAATGAGCGCGCCTGAAGTCACCGACAAAATCGTCGATGCCATCGACAACCAGCGTTACGACGTGATCGTGGTCAACTACGCCAACGGCGACATGGTCGGCCACAGCGGCAACCTGCAAGCAGCTGTAAAAGCCGTGGAATGCCTGGACCAGTGCGTCGGCCGTATCGTCGACGCCCTGGAGAAAGTCGGCGGCGAGGCACTGATCACCGCCGACCACGGCAACTGCGAGCAGATGTCCGACGAATCCACCGGGCAAGCCCATACCGCCCACACCACCGAGCCGGTGCCGTTCATCTATGTCGGCAAGCGCGACCTGAAAGTGCGTGAAGGCGGCGTGCTGGCGGACGTGGCGCCGACCATGCTGAAGCTGATGGGGTTGGAGAAGCCGAAAGAGATGACCGGTACTTCGATTCTGGTCTGAAACAGTTCGGGGGTTGCTCAAAGCGAGTAGCCCGTCAATAATGAAGGTGAGCGCGAAACCAGTTGCCTCCAGCGGCGATAACTGGCGTAGGAACCCCGTTGATGACTGGACATCAGCGTAGGGTGAGACCTCCACACCCCTGCTTGAGGGTGTGTATATGAATATCAAGCGCTCTAACTTAGGGCAGTTCGAGAGAACTGCCCTTTTCTTTGCCTGTTATAAAAGTTGGTAGCGTTTGTAAAGCAGCTCCCCATGGCGATGCTTATTCAGCGCCTTGGCATCGGTCTGCATGAAATTCCACAACACATTGCCTGCCTGGATATTCACCACCACCAGCATTTGTCGCTTGGTTTCATAAGCACCGATGAACGCCAGCCGAGCCGAGCCGTCGCTATAGGCGACACGCCAGATTTCCAGAGGCCCTGTCAGCGTATCCAGCGCGAATTTTACGTATCGTTCTCTGGCATCCTGCCGCTTTTCAACAATGTGCCCCAGCGTCGTGCGCTGGATCAACACCCTGCCCAGAGGGGAATCTATACAAACCTGAGGGCATGTCGAATCGGTAATCCCCAGATTTGAAGCTACGATATCGACAGCATCGGCAATGTCTTTGCCCGCCAACACCTCCTCGAGTGCGCAAGATCGTAGAGCCCGATCAAGGCTACGCAGGTCGGGCAATCCGTAATCGAGCCAGGTTTGCTGGCCTTTTGACTCATGAACACCGGACATTGCCGATCGCGCCAACTGACTGATTAGAGGGCTCGTGAGTCTATTCTCAGCAGCAAAAACCAGTGCAGGTGGAGCGTTTCAAAGCGTTTCTTCGATAGTGTTTAACCTTCAAACCGCCCAATTAAATCGCCCTGAAAGGCTTTTTATGACGAACGCCTCAAAGCAGATGGCGTTGAGGCGTTTTTTTTGCGGCGCTTGGCGGGCATACTAGGCCGTCCATTTCCCTGGTGTCGCCCGCCTCTATGCTTCGCGCCTTGATTTCCCTCGCTCTTGTCTGCCTGCTCCAACCGGCGTTTGCCGATGAGCGCGCACAAACCCAACAACAGTTGGACGCTACGCGTCAGGACATTACCGAGCTGAAAAAGCTGCTCGGCAAGCTCCAGGAAGAAAAATCCGGGGTGCAGAAAGACCTGCGCGGCACGGAAACCGAGATGGGCAAGCTCGAGAAGCAGGTCCAGGAGCTACAAAAAGAATTAAAGAAGAGCGAGTCGGAACTGGAGCGACTCGACGCTGAGAAAAAAAAACTCCAGAGCGCACGCGTTGAACAGCAACGCCTGATCGCGATCCAGGCCCGCGCCGCCTACCAGAGCGGCCGCCAGGAATACCTCAAGCTGCTGCTCAACCAGCAGAACCCGGAGAAATTCGCGCGCACCCTCACTTACTACGACTACCTGAGCAAGGCGCGCCTGGCACAATTAAAGGGTTTTAATGAAACCCTGCGCCAGTTGGCCAATGTCGAGCAGGAAATCGCCGACCAGCAGTCGCAACTGATGGATCAGAAAACCGCCCTCGACACTCAGCGCGACCAGTTGGACAAGGTGCGCAAAGAGCGCCAGCAAGCCCTGGCCAAACTCAACAATGACGTGAAGGCCCGCGACGCCAAGCTGCAGGCCCGCGAACAAGACCAGGCCGACTTGGGCAAAGTGCTCAAAACCATCGAGGAAACCCTGGCTCGCCAGGCACGTGAGGCTGAAGAAGCGCGGCAAAAAGCGCTGATTGCCCAGCAGGAAGCAGAAAAAAAGCGCCAGCGTGAAGCCGAGCTGGCCGCTACCACTGATGCGCCAGCGCCGCGTAAACCGGCGCGTGCAGCGCCCGGGCCGCTGGTTTCCAGCTCCGGCGAGAACTTCGGCGGCCCTTTTGCTTCAGCCCGCGGCAAACTTCCATGGCCCGTTGATGGTCGACTACTGGCACGCTTTGGTGAAACCCGTGGCGATGACACCCGCGCCAAGTGGGATGGGGTGATGATCAGCGCCGCCGCCGGCAGCCAGGTCCACGCCGTTCACGGTGGCCGTGTGGTGTTTGCCGATTGGCTGCGCGGGGCCGGTTTGTTGGTGATTCTTGACCACGGCAATGGCTATTTGAGCCTTTACGGCCACAATCAGACATTACTCAAGTCGGCAGGTGATGTTGTAAAAGCTGGTGAATCCATCTCCACTGTCGGTAACAGTGGTGGCCAGGACACCCCGGCGCTGTACTTCGCTATTCGTCAGCAGGGCCGCCCGAGCGACCCTGCACAATGGTGCCGTTCCCAAGGATAGGGCTGCACCTACATTAGGAGTTCGTTCGACATGCTGCATTTGTCCCGCCTCACTTCGCTGGCCCTGACGATCGCCCTGGTGATCGGCGCGCCGCTGGCTTTTGCCGACCAGGCTGCATCGGCACCCGCCGCCACCGCAGCGACCACCAAGGCGCCGCTGCCGCTGGACGAGCTGCGTACCTTTGCCGAGGTCATGGACCGGATCAAGGCAGCCTATGTCGAACCCGTAGACGACAAGACCCTGCTGGAAAATGCCATCAAGGGCATGCTCAGCAACCTCGACCCGCACTCCGCCTACCTGGGGCCGGAAGACTTTGCCGAGCTGCAGGAAAGCACCAGCGGTGAATTCGGCGGCCTGGGCATCGAAGTCGGCTCCGAAGATGGCCAGATCAAAGTGGTCTCGCCGATCGATGACACGCCTGCGTCCAAGGCGGGCATTCAGGCCGGCGACTTGATCGTGAAGATCAACGGCCAACCAACCCGTGGCCAGACCATGACCGAAGCCGTCGACAAGATGCGCGGCAAGCTCGGCCAGAAAATCACCCTGACCCTGGTACGCGACGGCGGCAACCCGTTTGACGTGACCCTGGCCCGCGCGACCATCACGGTCAAGAGCGTTAAGAGCCAGCTGCTGGAGTCGGGCTACGGTTACATCCGTATCACCCAGTTCCAGGTCAAGACCGGCGACGAAGTGGCCAAGGCCTTGGCCAAACTGCGCAAAGACAACGGCAAGAAACTCAACGGCATCGTGCTCGACCTGCGTAACAACCCAGGCGGCGTGCTGCAGTCGGCGGTTGAAGTGGTCGACCACTTCATCACCAAAGGCCTGATTGTTTACACCAAAGGCCGTATCGCCAACTCCGAGTTGCGCTTCTCGGCCACCGGCAACGACCTGAGCGAAGGCGTGCCACTGGCCGTGCTGATCAACGGCGGCAGCGCTTCGGCGTCGGAAATCGTCGCCGGTGCCCTGCAAGACCAGAAACGCGGCGTGCTGATGGGCACCACCAGCTTCGGCAAAGGCTCGGTGCAAACCGTATTGCCGCTGAACAACGACCGCGCCCTGAAGATCACTACGGCGCTGTACTACACGCCGAACGGTCGCTCGATCCAGGCCCAGGGCATCGTGCCGGACATCGAGGTACGCAGGGCCAAGATCACCAACGAGGTCGACAGCGAGTACTACAAAGAGGCCGACCTTCAAGGTCACTTGGGCAATGGCAACGGCGGCGCCGACCAGCCGACCGGCAGCGGCAGCAAAGCCAAGCCGATGCCGCAGGACGACGACTATCAACTGGCCCAGGCGCTGAGCCTGCTTAAAGGCCTGAGCATTACGCGCAGCCGTTGATATGCGTTTTGCCCTGATCATCGCTGTGCTGTGCAGCCTGGCCGGAATCGCCCATGCGACTCCGGCCGACGCGCCTCGCAAAGCCTACCTGACCCTTATCATCGACGACCTGGGACAAAACCTGCCCCGGGACCGTCGTGTGCTGGCCCTGCCTGGGCCGGTGACCACGGCGATCATGCCCGACACGCCCCACGCCGCCGAATTTGCCCGTGAGGCACACAAGGCCGGCAAGATCGTGATCCTGCATATGCCTATGGACCCGGCCACCGGCCCGTTCGCCTGGCACCCCGACTTGCCTATCGAAGAACTCGGCAAACGCCTGGACGCCGCCTTCAAGGTTGTGCCCTATACCGCCGGCATCAACAACCATATGGGCAGCCGCATGACCGCCCAGCCAGCGGCGATGGCGTGGCTGATGGCCGAGCTGCAACGGCGCAACAAGTTCTTTGTCGACAGCCGCACCAGCGCACAGACCGTCGCCGCCGCCGAGGCGCAGAAGATCGGGCTGGCGCATGTGTCGCGGGATGTTTTCCTGGATGACGAACGCACCGAAGCGGCGATTGCCACACAACTGCAAACCGCGATCAAGCTGGCCCACAAGCAGGGCTCGGTGGTGATGATCGGCCACCCTTACCCGCAAACGCTGGCGGTACTGGAGCGTGAGTTGCCCAAGCTCAAGGCCCAGGGCATCGACTGGATTGATATCAAGTTGATGATCAGCGTGCGCAGCAACCTAGCCATGGCTGCACACGGTAAAAACGGGACGTATCTTCCCGCGCGTAGATAGTTACCGCTCGGCGCCGAGTGCACTGCTCGATAGTTGATGCTCCCATCAACTGGAGAGCCCTCCATGAAGCCTCTGCAATTCAATGACCTGCTCATCAGCTTTACCAGCGAGTTTCTGCCGCTGTGGAACGACAAGGGGTCGGGCGCGCACAAAGCCGTCGGCCTCTGGCGGCCGAGCACCGCCTCCGATGCACTGAGACCGTTTTTTACCTTGGGTGATATTGCGGTCGACCACTATCGCAATATCAACCACGGCAACGTTGTCGCCGTCGTCAGCGACGCGAACAACGTCGACGGCACGGCCCTGCGTGCGCCCGTCGATTATCAATTGGTGTGGCAGGATGAAGGCACCGGAGCGCTGAGCAATGCATCTATCTGGCGCCCGCTGCCGCCAGAGGGCTATGTGGCGATGGGGCTGGTGTACGGCGTGGACTACGACAAACCTTCACGCCATGCCGTGCGGTGCGTGCGAAAAGACCTGGTGATGGCCGCTCAAACGGGCGAATTGATCTGGGACGATAAAGGCAGCGGCGCCACCAACGACTTAAGCCTCTGGTCGGTGACACCTCCCGATGCACCCGCCGGCGAAATATACCTCGCCCCCGGCACCTTCATAGGCCATGGCGACTATGCCAAGCCAAGCCTTGAGGCCTATTCACTGCGCCTGACATTGACAGCGCGACTGCACGACCTGCCGCCACCGCCCGCGCTCAGCGGGTACGAAAGCCCGGGCAATGATGAATCCGCCCACGCGCCTCAGGTGTGTGAGCTGCCATGGTTCTGTGTCAAAGACCCGGAGTTGGCCGTGATCGAACAGTTTCAGGCATCGCCCACCTACCGCCTGGAGCGCACGGACCGCCACCTGTGTGTCGGCTTTGGGCACAACACCGAAGCTACCAGTCAGCCATTCATGTGGACGGCCGCGAAAGGTGAAGTAAGCGGGACTGCCAAGGCACTGGCGGCCAACACCAGTATCGGTCTGGGTAAAGAGTGGCCGGTGGGCGAACACGTCTTCGAATTGAGTTTTTCGGCGCACCTGGATCGCGACTTCACACACACGCAGCGCTCGGCGAAAGGCTGGGACCAGGCTTCGTCGCTGGAAATCATCACTTATGTTCCGCCGAAAAAAGCCGTTGCGGCGTACCTTGTCCAAAGCGAATACCGCCTGCTGCGGCAGGACGGCAGTCAGGTTTCAAGCACCGCCAGCTATACCAATGGTGACCACGTGTACATGAGCGAGTCTCCAAACGCAGAGGTGCTGCCTGATGAGTCACCTCAAGCAGAGCCCGAACTAGAGGTAACGGGCCATGATCTGATCGACACCACCCTCACCCCGTAACTGCTCGAGTGCCGCCTGAAGCTTGGCCACCACCTCATCCGGCACGTCTTTGTTCAGCGCCAGGTACAACTGGGCACTGTTGAAGCGCAGCACGGTTTTCAGTTGGGTCACCCCCACCTGGCGAGCCAGGTAACGGCCCGCCGGATCGCCGGTGGCCCACAGGTCGATCTGGCCATCCACCAGCTTTTGCGCATTGTCCTGATCACGTAGCGCAACGATGGGCTTAAGGCCCTGCTTTTCCAGGGTCTCGGCAATGGCGTCACCTTTGTAGGCGCCGACCTTGTATCGACGAGCCTGTTCAAGGTCTGTCAGCTCAATCTTGCTGTCGGCCTTGGCCAGCATCACCCAATCATCCGGGCCGATGGGGCCGACCCATTTGAACAGGGCTTCGCGGTCTGGCAGGCGCGCCATCACAAAGACACCGTAGCCGGGCTTTTCCAGGGCGAGTTTGTAGATGCGCTCCCAAGGGAAACGCAGAGTCAGGTTGTAGGAAATGCCCGCACGCTTGAACGTCTCGCGCACGATATCGACGGCGATGCCCTCGATGTTTTCTTCCTTGGCGAAGTTCTTGCCGTTTTTCGCCATGTTGTAAGGCGGGAAGTTTTCCGTCAGCAACACCAGGGAGGCGTCGGACGGTTCCTCGGCGTGAGCCGAGCCCGTCAACAGAATGGACGTACTGGCGAGAGCAAGCAGAAGGGTCTTGAACATGAAGGCTACCGGAATCCATGGCAAGCGCAGAGAGTGCCCCGCGCCTGCCAGGGTGTCCAGCAGCGTTTAGCGAACGACGATACCGCGTGCGGCCATATAGGCTTTTGCCTCCGGCACGGTGTATTCGCCAAAGTGGAAAATGCTCGCCGCCAGCACCGCACTGGCGTGGCCTTCGATCACGCCGTCGGCCAGGTGCTGCAGGTTGCCGACGCCGCCGGAGGCGATCACCGGAATGCCCAGCGCATCGCTGATGGCGCGGGTCACGCCCAGGTCGAAGCCGTTTTTCATGCCGTCCTGGTCCATGCTGGTCAGCAGGATTTCACCGGCGCCCAGGGCTTCCATCTTCATCGCCCATTCCACCGCGTCCAGGCCGGTCGGCTTGCGACCGCCGTGGGTGAAGATCTCCCAGCGCGGGGTTTCGCCCGGGCCGGAGACCTTCTTGGCGTCGATGGCGACCACGATGCATTGCGAGCCGAAGTGCTGCGCGGCTTCGCCGACGAACTCCGGGTTGAACACGGCGGCGGTGTTGATCGAGACCTTGTCCGCACCGGCGTTGAGCAGGTTGCGGATGTCTTGCACGGTACGCACGCCACCGCCCACGGTCAGCGGGATAAACACTTGGCTGGCCATGCGCTCGACGGTATGCAGGGTGGTGTCGCGGCCGTCGACGCTGGCGGTGATGTCGAGAAAGGTAATCTCGTCGGCACCTTGCTCATCGTAGCGACGGGCGATTTCCACCGGGTCACCGGCATCGCGGATGTTCTCGAACTTGACGCCCTTGACCACGCGACCGTTGTCGACGTCCAGGCAAGGGATGATGCGTTTGGCCAGCGCCATGGTCAGTCCTCAGCCGTTGTAGGCGTCGCAGTAAGCCTGGGCTTCGGCGACGTCCAAAGTACCTTCGTAGATCGCGCGGCCAGTAATGGCGCCGATGATGCCGGGCGCCTTGGCGTCCAGCAGCGACTTGATGTCACCCAGGTTGTGAATACCACCGGAGGCGATCACCGGGATCCTGGTTGCAGCGGCCAGCGCAGCGGTGAACGGCACGTTGCAGCCCTGCATCATGCCGTCTTTGGCGATGTCGGTATAAACAATGGCGGACACGCCGTCGGCTTCGAACTGCTTGGCCAGGTCGATGACCTGCACGGTGCTGATTTCTGCCCAGCCGTCGGTGGCGACGAAACCGTCTTTGGCGTCCAGGCCCACGATGACTTTGCCCGGAAACGCGCGGCAGGCTTCGGCGACAAAGGCCGGGTCTTTCACGGCCTTGGTGCCGATGATCACGTAGCTCACGCCAGCCTTGACGTAGTGCTCGATGGTTTCCAGGGAGCGAATGCCGCCGCCGATCTGGATCGGCAGGTTCGGGTAGCGCTTGGCGATGGCGGTAACCACTTCGCCATTGACGGGCTGGCCTTCGAAGGCGCCGTTCAAGTCCACCAGATGCAGACGACGGCAGCCCCCTTCTACCCATTTGGCAGCCATGCTCACCGGGTCATCGGAGAACACGGTGGAGTCTTCCATGCGGCCTTGGCGCAGGCGTACACAAGCGCCGTCCTTGAGATCGATAGCGGGGATAATCAGCATCTGGCAAACCTTATTCGATATTCAGCAATGCTTGGGAAATCAGGGTTTCTCAAGCGACCACAGGTCGCTTTCGATGCTTTCGAACCTTTCTTTAAGGAGCGTCTGCGTGTCGAAAATCGCCCTGTTGTAATAGTGCGGCGCCACTTCGGTGGTGAACAGCTCAAGAATCTCGGCAACCTCGAACGAGCCCAACTTGAGCTCGAAGCGGGTCTCCATGAAACGCTTGATCTTGTCGGTCGCCTCACGCTCCTGTTCGGGCGTGAGGTTCAAGATCGGCGGCTTCGGCTTCTTGGCCATTACCAGCGACCATCCCACGCGGCGAAGTTCTGCAGCAATTGCAGGCCATGGGTATGGCTCTTCTCCGGATGGAACTGCACGGCAAAGCGCGAACCGTCGGCCAGCGCTGCGGCGAAGTCGACGCCATAATGCCCGCCACCCACCACTTGGCGCGGGTTGCCAGCATTGATGTAGTAGCTGTGCACAAAGTAGAAACGCGCCAGGTCCGGAATGTCGTGCCACAGCGGGTGATCGACGGTCTGGCTGACTTCGTTCCAGCCCATATGGGGCACTTTCAAGTGCGCGCCGTCTTCGTGCAGGTCTTTGCCAAAGAACTTCACCTGGCCGGGGAACAGGCCGATGCAGTCGACGCCGCCGTTCTCTTCACTGCTGTCGAGCAAGGCTTGCATGCCCACGCAGATGCCGAGGAACGGGCGGTCCTGGCTGACTTCGCGCACCAGGCTGTCAAAGCCCAGGCGGCGGATCTCGGCCATGCAATCGCGAATCGCGCCGACGCCGGGGAACACCACGCGGTCGGCTTCGCGAATCACATTGGCGTCGCTGGTGATCAGCACCTTGCCGGCGCCCACGTGCTCGAGCGCCTTGGCCACCGAGTGCAGGTTACCCATGCCGTAATCGATAACCGCGACCGTCTGCATTACAGAACGCCCTTGGTCGACGGCATTTGCCCGGCCATGCGGTCATCCAGCTCTACTGCCATGCGCAGTGCGCGGCCGAATGCCTTGAACACGGTTTCGATCTGGTGGTGGGTGTTGGTGCCGCGCAGGTTGTCGATGTGCAGGCTGACGAGTGCGTGATTGACGAAGCCCTGGAAGAATTCCTGGAACAGGTCGACATCGAAGCCGCCCACGGTGGCGCGGGTATACGGCACATGCATCTGCAGGCCTGGGCGGCCGGAGAAGTCGATGACCACACGCGACAGCGCTTCATCCAGCGGGACATAGGCGTGGCCGTAGCGACGGATGCCTTTTTTGTCGCCGATGGCCTTGGCAAACGCCTGGCCGAGGGTGATGCCTACGTCTTCCACCGTGTGGTGGTCGTCGATATGCAGGTCGCCCTTGCTGACGATATCCAGGTCGATCAGCCCGTGACGGGCGATCTGGTCCAGCATGTGCTCAAGAAAAGGTACACCGATATCAAATCGGGCCTTTCCGGTGCCATCCAGGTTGATCGAGGCTTTGATCTGGGTTTCCAGAGTGTCGCGCTCGACGGATACCTTACGTTCGGCCATCACCAGCTCCGCAAAATCATTGGGCGAAAAAGGCAGCCATTATAGGGGCGCGGGCGCTAAACAGAAACATCGAAGGGGATAAGACTGATGGAGTGTCGGGGATAGACATGTGCATACAAGCAGGCGCTCCAGGATGGTGCGCCCCGCCGCTGTCTTGAAACGAGTAGAGATCCAGTGTGGGAGCTGGCTTGTGTGGGAGCTGGCTTGCCTGCGATGCAGACACCTCGGTATGTCGGCCACACCGCGGTGATGCTATCGCAGGCAAGCCAGCTCCCACACAAGCGCGGTTCCTGTGGGAGCCGCGCTCGCCCGACTACAGCGGTATTAGTGGAACAACACCGCCGTCTTCTGCAGGGTCACCCACACACCCCACGCCAACGGAATACCTACCACCAGCCAGGCGGCAACAGCCATCGGCACAGTACCAGGGGCCGCTTTCCACTCCAGCGAAGTGCTGGCATCGGCGCCTTTGTCATGCCCCAGCGCCTGCTCGGCAGCCAGTTCAGCGTCGGTCATGAAGTACTTGTCGGCCACCGGGCGCACCAGCAGGTTGCAGAGGAAACCCAGCACCAGCAGGCCTGCAAGGATGTACAAGGTGATGTCGTAAGCCGCAGCGCGCGGAACGCCGATGCTCAGTTGGTATTCGCGAAGGTAGTTCACCAATACCGGGCCCAGCACGCCAGCCGCCGCCCATGCGGTCAACAGGCGACCGTGGATCGCGCCGACCATTTGGGTGCCGAACAGGTCGGCCAGGTACGCAGGCACAGTCGCAAAACCGCCGCCGTACATCGACAGGATGATGCAGAACGCCGCCACAAACAGCGCCACGTTGCCCAGGTGCCCCAGGTTCGGGATCAGCGCGTACAGGGCAAAGCCTAGGGCGAAGAACACGAAGTAGGTGTTTTTACGGCCCAGGTAGTCGGAGAACGACGCCCAGAAGAACCGGCCACCGATGTTGAACAGGCTCAACAGGCCAGTGAAACCCGCAGCGATGGCCGCAATGGAGGCCAGTTGACCTGCGTCCAGCTGGCCGAACGGCACATCCACACCCAGTAACTTGCCACCGAACACTTCCTGCAGCAGCGGCGAAGCCATGCCGAGGATGCCGATACCGGCGGACACGTTCAGGCACAGCACCAGCCATACCAGACGGAATTGCGGGGTTTTCCACGCCACGTTCACGTGCACGTGACGGTGGGTGATCATCGCGTTGCTGGCTTTTTTCGCCGGCGCGGTCCAGCCCTCAGGCTTCCAGCCGGTCGGCGGAACGCGGTAGGACAGTGCACCACCGATCATGAACACGAAATAAATCACGGCCATGACTACAAAGCTCTGCCACACGCCCACGCTGGTTGGCGAGGCGAAGTGGCCCATCAGCGCTGCGGCCAACGGTGCCCCCACCATTGCGCCACCGCCGAAGCCCATGATCGCCATGCCAGTGGCCATGCCGCGCTTGTCCGGGAACCACTTGATCAGGGTCGATACAGGCGAGATATAACCCAGCCCCAGGCCGATACCACCGATCACGCCGGAGCCGATCCACATCAGCCAGATCTGGTGGGTATAAATCCCCAGCGCCGAGATCAACAGGCCGCCGCACCAGCACAACGCCGACACAACGCCCGCCTTACGTGGCCCGGCATGTTCCAGCCAGCCGCCCCAGATGGCTGCCGAGCAACCCAGGAAGATGAAGAACAGGGTGTAGATCCAGCCCAGCATGGAGATGGGCCAGTCGCACTGGGACGAGAAGACTTGCGCGATAAAGCTCATGTCCGGCGCGCAGGCGACCGGCGCGGTGATACCCAGAGCCTTGGACAGCGGCAGCCAAAACACCGAGAACCCGTAGGCCATGCCGATGCAGAGGTGGATGGCCAGGGCGGCCGGCGGAACCAGCCAGCGGTTGAAGCCGGGCTTGGCGATAATGCGCTCCTTGGACAGGAACGCGGGCTGCGCGGCAGTACTACCGGCCGCAGTGCTAGTGCTCATTGGTGTTTCCCCCAGTTATTAGTATGTGTCCGTCAGGCGCTCTCTCCCTCGACCTTGCACGCAGAGCGTTGGCCGTTGTTGTTGAGTAAAGCTCCTTTTAAGCGCGACGCTGTGTCGCAGACGACAGACGAACCCGCGAAGATTAGCACCAGTGGATGACAGAAAAACCAAACTGACATCACCTTTTTCACTCAACCTGATCTGCCTGACGGCAAAATCCTATTTTGCCGTCCCTGGATACAATGTAACGATGCGTGAACTGACGCAGGCCTTCGGGCGTTATACTCTGCGGCTAAATTTTGAAATCGACATACAAGGACTCGCCCATGAAAGCGTTCGGCAAAATCCTGGGTCTGGTACTCCTCGGGCTGTTGCTGATCATTGTGGCCCTGGGCTTTGCCCTGACCCACCTCTTCGATCCCAACGACTACAAAGACGAGATTCGCCAGATTGCCCGCGACAAGGCCCACATCGAGCTGACGCTCAATGGCGATATTGGCTGGAGCCTGTTCCCCTGGCTGGGCCTTGAGTTGCACGAAGCCAGCGTGGCAACCCTGACCACCCCGACCCAACCGTTCGCCGACTTGCAAATGCTCGGCCTGTCGGTGCGCGTGCTGCCACTGCTGCGCCGCGAAGTGCAGATGAGCGATGTGCGTGTCGAAGGCCTCAACCTGCGCCTTAACCGTGACAAGCAAGGCCACGGCAACTGGGAAGACATCGGCAAGAATGTGCCCGACGCGGCCGAAATCGCCAGCGCCCCTGCCCCAGCACAAGCCCCTGCCCAACCCGAACCGGAGAAGCCACCCAAGCCGATCCGCCTGGACATCGACAGCCTGACCATCAACAACGCCCGCGTTGAATACAACGATGAACAAACCGGCAAACAGTTCAGTGCCGAAAGCATCCAGTTGAGCGCCGGCGCCGTGCACGAAGGCGCGAGTATTCCACTCAAACTCACTGCATTCCTGGGCAGCAACCAGCCGCTGATGCGCGTCAAAACCGAACTGAACGGCAACCTGCGCATCCAGCGTGCCCTGCAACGCTACCAGTTCGAAGACATGAAACTCAGCGGCGAAGCCACCGGCGAGCCGCTGCAAGGCAAGACCGTGACCTTCTCCACCCAGGGCCAATTGCTGGTCGACCTGGCGGCCAACATCGCCGAGTGGACCAACCTCAAGCTCTCCGCCAACCAACTGCGCGCCCTGGGTGAACTGAAGGTCAATGACCTGAACAAATCCCCGCAAGTCAGCGGCGCGTTGTCGATTGCCCAGTTTGACCTGGCCAAGTTCCTCGACAGCGTCGGCCACCCGCTGCCGCCCATGGCTGACGGCAGCCTGAGCAAGGTCGAGCTGGTCAGCCGCCTCAAGGGCACCCCGACCAGCGTGGCGCTGGAAGACCTGAACCTGAAACTCGACGGCAGCACCTTCACCGGTCGCATCGCCGTGGATGACTTCGCCAAGCAAGCCTTGCGCGTGCAGCTCAAGGGCGACACATTCAACGCCGACAACTACCTGCCGGCCAAGTCCGAATCGGCCAAAGGTGCAACCGCTGCCCGCCAGGCCGAAGTGCAGAACAGCGAAGCCGGCGCCATGGCCGCCGGTGGCACCACACCACTGCCGGAAGCCCCGACCAAAGGCGCGTGGAGCACCGACAAGCTGCTGCCACTGACCCGCCTGCGCACCCTGGACGTCAACGCCGACCTGGCTTTTGGGCAACTGACCCTGAGCAAGCTGCCGATCCAGAATGCAGCGCTCAAAGCCTCCGGCGCCGATGGCCAGCTCAAGCTCGACACCTTGAGCGGCGGCCTCTACAACGGCACCTTCCAGGCCAACGGCACACTCGATGTGCGCCAGGACATCCCGCTGCTGGCGCTGCAAACCCACATCAAGCAAGTGCCGGTTGAACGCATCCTGCAAGCCCAGGGGCAAAACCCGCCGGTCAAAGGCCAGGTTACTCTCGACAGCAACCTAACCGGCCGTGGCAACAGCCAAAAAGCGCTGATCGACAGCCTTAACGGTACCGCCAGCTTTGTGATCAATAACGGCGCGCTGCTCAACGCCAACATTGAACAGCAACTGTGCACCGGTATTGCCTTGCTCAACCGCAAGACCCTGAGCACCACGCCGCAGGGCAAGGACACGCCGTTCCAGGAACTGCGCGGCACGCTTAACTTCCGTAACGGGGTGGCGAGCAACCCGGACCTCAAAGTGCGCATCCCGGGCCTGGCGGTCAACGGCAACGGTGACGTCGACCTGCGTGTGCTGGGCATGGACTACCGCGTCGGCATCATCGTCGAAGGCGACCAGCGCGATGTGCCGGACCCGGCCTGCCAGGTCGGCGCCAACTTCCAGAACATCGAAGTGCCGCTGCGCTGCCGTGGCCCGCTGGAGCTGGGCGCCAAGGCCTGCCGCCTGGACAAGGACGGCTTGACTCAGGTCGCCATCAAAGCCGCCGGCAACAAGCTCAGCGATAAGATCGAAGAGAAGCTCGACAAGGTTAATCCACAGCTTAAAGACGCCCTTAAAGGCCTGTTCAAACGATGAGAAACGAGCAGTTTTCACAGGCGGTGCTGGATTGGTACGACCGCCACGGTCGCCATGACCTGCCCTGGCAACAGGGCATCACGCCTTACCGGGTGTGGGTCTCGGAGATCATGTTGCAACAGACCCAGGTGAGCACGGTGCTCAACTACTTCGACCGGTTCATGGCTTCCTTGCCGACGGTCGAAGCCCTGGCCGCCGCGCCGGAAGATGAAGTGCTGCACCTGTGGACCGGTCTGGGTTACTACACCCGTGCACGTAACCTGCAGAAGACTGCCAAAATCGTGGTCGCTGAATACGGCGGCGAATTTCCCAAGGATGTTGAAAAACTCACTGCGCTGCCTGGCATTGGCCTGTCCACTGCCGGCGCCATCGCCAGTTTGAGCATGGGCCTGCGCGCGCCGATCCTCGACGGCAACGTCAAACGCGTGCTGGCGCGTTTTACTGCGCAAGAGGGCTACCCCGGCGACCCCAAGGTCGCGAAGCAGCTCTGGGCCACCGCTGAGCGCTTTACGCCACACGACCGCGTCAACGCCTACACCCAGGCAATGATGGACATGGGCGCCACCCTCTGCACGCGCAGCAAGCCAAGCTGCCTGCTGTGCCCGCTGGAAAAAGGCTGCGAAGCCCACATGCTCGGCCTGGAGACGCGTTACCCGATCCCCAAGCCGCGCAAGACCATCCCGCAAAAGCGCACGCTGATGCCACTGCTGGCCAACGCCGAGGGCGCGATCCTGCTTTACCGTCGCCCGTCCACGGGCCTGTGGGGCGGCTTGTGGAGCTTGCCGGAACTCGATGACCTGCAAGACCTGGAACACCTCGCCAACCAGCACGCGCTGGCACTGGGCGAGCAACAGGCGCTGCCGGGGCTGATCCACACCTTCAGCCACTTCCAACTGGCCATCGAACCCTGGCTGGTGCAGGTCGAGGAATCCGCCCATCACGTGGCCGAGGCCGACTGGCTCTGGTATAACCTCGCCACCCCGCCGCGCCTGGGCCTTGCCGCCCCGGTGAAAAAACTGCTGAAGCGCGCGGCCGACGTATTGAACGCAGGAGTTTCGTCATGACCCGCACCGTAATGTGCCGCAAGTACAAAGAAGAACTGCCAGGCCTGGAACGCCCTCCGTACCCAGGTGCCAAGGGCCAGGACATTTTCGAGCATATCTCTGCCCAGGCCTGGGGTGACTGGCTGAAACACCAGACCCTGCTGATCAACGAAAAACGCCTGAACATGATGAACGGCGAAGATCGCAAATACCTGGCGGGTGAAATGGATAAGTTCTTTTCCGGCGAGGATTACGCCAAGGCCGACGGTTACGTGCCGCCTGCTCAATAATTGATCAAAAACCGGGGTCGGCACGTAAGCGACGGTAATAATTAAATATTTTTTGAAAACTTGCTTGACGACCCCCTGAAAAACCCGTTTAATGCGCCCCGTTGCCCAGATAGCTCAGTCGGTAGAGCAGGGGATTGAAAATCCCCGTGTCGGCGGTTCGATTCCGTCTCTGGGCACCACTAATACCGAAAAACCCCAAGCGAAGATGATTCCTTGGGGTTTTTTATTGCCTGCGATTTAGTGGCCGCGGGCCAATGCCCCGCCCGATTCACACCCGAGGGTTATTTATCCCGCTGCTCGATCGTTTAGCTGTTACTGAATTTTCTGTTGCAAGGTAGTTATTTGATGAACCGGTACTTGTTCTGCGCGCTGTTGCTGCTGACGACGTTGCTCAGTGGCTGCGCCACACAAATGGATGTCTCGATCAACGCAACCCCCGATCCGGACTATCACTTTGATCGACAGGCACTGGTGCTGGTGACCACGTCCGTGGGCGGCAGCGCGCAAAACACGCTCAATGCCCGCTATTACCTGCGGGACATGGTCAGCGCCATGAAGGACCAGGGCTTTCGCGAGGTGTACACCGATGCCAGCCTGCCCAAGAACCATGGGCCAATCAAAATGACCATCATCCTGGACGTCGACAGCAAGCAGGTCACTTACCGCTATACCGCCACCGATTACGGCCAGGTGCCCACCAGCACCACCACCGAGTGCAAGAAGAACAAAAAGAAAGCCGACCAGTTGACCTGCACCAGCAAGCCGAACACCACCTACGGCCCGGTGGGCACCTCGGAGCGCACCGGCTACACCACGCTCACTACCTTCACCGCCACCGCGCGTGACGAAGCAAGCCGGCGCGCGGTGTACGTGTTGCGGGTGATGTCCTACAACGAAGACTGCCAGGCCACCAAGATCGAAGCGTTCCTGGTCGAACAGGGCCTGCAGAACCTCAACTTCCAGGACCGCGTGCAGCGCAACTACACCGTGACGATGCCCGAGGGCTACCAGTGCAAGTAGGCGCCTGGCTACTGCAGTAGAAACACCATCAGCGGGTTGTCGTTAAGCCGCCCTTCGAAGTTTGGCGCCTGCTGCTCCATCGGCGTGCCCTTGAGCAGTGCTGCTTCTTTGCGCGGCACCAGCACCCAGGATGGACGCGGCAGGGTGGCGAGCTTCTCGGGCTCGTTACCGGCGACGAACAGCGGTTGCTCATCGTGCGTCAGGTTCATCATGTAGCGGATAGCCCAGGTGTCGCGGCCAAGGTCGACAAACACCAATGGCCCCGGCTGCGACGCACGCAATGCCTCTACCTGGCTGACAAACTTGCGGGTGTCGTATTGCAGGTCCTTGGCCGGGTCGATCACCACCACCAGCAGCAACCATTGCGCCGCCAAGGCGATCACACTGAGCCACACCAGGCGCAACGGGCGACGCCAGGCAACCAGCGCCGCCACTTGCAGCACCACCCACACGCCAATCAACGGCGGCAGCGACACGTCGGGCCAGTAACCGTGCTTCTGCCAGGTGTGCCGACAGATAAACAACACCACCACGCACAACGCCGGTAGCGCCACGACAAGCCATTCGTAGCAGCGGCGCACGCCAACGAACCAGTTTTGCGCCTGGAGCAGCCCATAGGCGGCGACAGCGGCAAACATCGGCACCATCGGCAGAATGTAGTAAGCACGCTTGAAGTGCGGCACCGACAGCCCG
The DNA here is from genome assembly GCF_002742565.1 of Pseudomonas sp. 2995-3. NCBI lineage: Bacteria > Pseudomonadati > Pseudomonadota > Gammaproteobacteria > Pseudomonadales > Pseudomonadaceae > Pseudomonas > Pseudomonas sp. 2995-3. The sequence goes on from NZ_LJSB01000218.1 coordinate 95,220, forward strand.
AGCAGGATCATCAGGCCACAGGCCGCCAGCCGCACCACCATTTGCACGTCTTCGTTGACCCAGCGCTCAGACCAGCGATGCCGCAGCGCGATCATCGCCGCCAACGCCAACGGCACCACCGGGAAATAGCGATACAAACTCAGCTTGAAGTAGAAGTAGAACGGCTCGCCGGACTCGTCGAGGCGCCCACTGACCTGCATCCTGAACACATCGTCGGCAAAGGCCTCGCCACCGCTGAAACGCGCCAGCTTCATCAACGCCCACCAGCAGGCCCCGAGCAACGCCAGCCCCACAAAACCATGGATCAACACCTGCTTGACCCGTTCGCCCGGCTTGCCCAGCGCCCAGTAAACGCACACCACGCCGCAGACTTCGATAAGCCCCAAAGGCCCACGAATCGCGAAGGCCAGCACAAACAGCGGGAACACCGCCAACTGTCGAAGCCGTGACCCGAGACGCTCGCCCGTGTGCAGCAGGTAGAAGCTGCCTACGCATAAGAGCGCGACCATCAGGTCCAGGCAGACCGAGCGCGACTTATCGAGCAATTGGGTGGTAAGCAGCGTCAGCAGCACCGTCAGCAATGCCCAAGGCCGACTGAACGGTACCAGCAGGCGATAGATCAGGGCGATCACACCCGCCGCAGCAAGGGCCGTCGGCAGTACGTTGGCCAGGTGGTTCGGCGCGCCGAACAGGCGGGCAAACACAAAGCTGAAGAAAGTCGCAGTGCCGGGATAGTCCGGGTACGGCTGGCCGTAGGTGGTAGGAAAAAGACTCGCGCCATGGCGAAACATTTCCTGCATGAACAACGCCCATCGACCGTCAAAGCCTTGGGGTTGCTCGTCCCAGATACCCAAGGTAAACAGCAATAAAGCGATCAGAAACAGGCCCAGAGACTCCAGGCGATAACGGCTGCGGTGGTCCATCGAATGTCCTTTCAGGTGGGGTACGCCGACTCCATGGTGCCGACTCCATCCCTGAATAACGCCTGAACAAATCCGAGTATTTATGGACTTATCGACCGGCGCGCCACACCAGCGCGGGAATCAGCCGGATGTAGAGTAGCTCGCCCACCAGCTCAAGCAGGGTTTGGAGGATCACCGCCGTTGCGGCCAGCCCGCGCACGTCTTCAGGCAGGGCCAACGCCAGTGGCAGCACCACCAATGAGTTGCGCGTCGAAGCACTGAAGGTCACCGCCCGCGCGGCAACAGCAGGCAACGCAAACAACCGCGCAGCCAGCGCGCCTATCAGCGGCGCCAGCAACAGGAAGCCGAGGTACACCGGGATCACCGGCAACAACAACGCAATATCGCGCACCACCGAAGTGATCTGCGAGCCGATCACCACAAACAGCACCAACGCCATCGCCGGCACCGGCAGCCAGGCCCAGGCGTTGTTCCAAACATTGATAATGCTTGAGCGCCGCGCCAGGCAGGTGGTCAGCACCGCCAGGATCATCGGCAGCACAATCAGCAACAGGAACGCCTCGACAAACGGCCCCACCGCCACCACCACGGCGGACTGGGCGCCCAGCATGAAGCTCAGGTACACCGGCAGCAGCACCAATTGCAGCAACAACAACACCGGCGTCGCCGCCAGCATCAGCCGCGAGTCACCCTTGCCGATATGGGTAAACACCACCACATAGTCGATACACGGCGTGAGCAACACCAGCAGCGCGCCCACCAGCAACGCCGGGCGTTCCACCAGGCCCCGGGTCAACGCCCACACCAGCAAGGGCACCAGAATGAAATTGGCCAGCAGCAATGCGCAGATAAAGCGTTTATTACCCAGGCCCTGGCGCAGGTCCAGAAACGGAATTTGCAGGAACATGGCGTACATCAGCACTGCGATGGCAGGTGTGACCAGCACGCCAAGACCTTGGGCTGACAAAGGGGCGAACACGCCAAATGCGACCGCCAGGAGCACGGCGACGAAGTAGATCGGGATTTGGTTGTGTTCGAGGGTGTCACGGGTCATGGGCTGACTCTGGTTGATCAATTGATCGCAAGCCTAAGCACCGGGAGCGCCGAGGTCGAGCATCGCGACATTTCCTGCGCCCATCACGCGCTAAATTTGTTAGTTTCGGCTTCTTATAAAAGCGCGCGGATCAAGCCCGTACCAAAAAGCGCAAGTATCGAGCCGACTCATGAACCTGCCCACCCGCCCTGCCCCACAAACATTCTGCGAGCCCGCTGCCGACGGCTACCCAATCGGCGGCTTCACCTGGCGCCACCCGCGCACCGACTTCGAACGCCCGGTCGTCATCATCAACGCCGCCACCTCGGTCCGCTGCCGCCACTATTCACGCTTCGCCGACTACCTGTTTGCCAACGGCTTCGACGTGATCACCTACGACTACCGTGGCATCGGCGAATCCCGCAGCGGCGCGTTGCGAGGCTTCAAGGCGTCGTGGTCAGATTGGGGCGTGCTGGATTTCGAGGCGATGCTGCAGCGCGCACAGCGGGAGTTTCCGGGGCAGCCGATTGATGTGGTCGGCCACAGTTTCGGCGGGTGCGCGGCAGGGCTCGGTGCTTGCGGCGCAGTGATTCGGCGCATCGTCACGGTCGGCGCGCAGTTTGCGTACTGGCGCGATTACGCGGCGAGCGGGCGCTGGCGCATGTTTGCCAAGTGGCATGTGGTGATGCCGCTGGTGACGGCCCTGTGCGGCTACTTCCCCGGCAAGCGCATGGGCTGGCTGGAGGACACGCCGGCAGGCGTGGTGCGCGACTGGAGCATGCCGACACCGCGCTATGAAACGCGCCCCAGCGGGCGCGGCCTGGGCGAGCTGCCTTTTTCTCGAGTGAAGGCGCAGTTGCTGGCCATCAGCATCACCGACGATCCGTTTGGCACAGTGGCGGCTATTGAGCGACTGCTGGGTTATTTTGAAAACAGCGCGCGCACTCACCTGCGAATCGCGCCCGATGACATCGGCGAAAAAGCCGTCGGGCATTTCGCTTTCTTTCGCAGTGAATATCAGGACCGGTTGTGGCCGATTGCGCTGGGATGGCTGCAGAAAGGCGAATTGGCGCCCGGCACACCCGGCGTGCGTGTCTAGATTTCCTTGGGATTTCCCCCAACCTGCGCTTCAATACCCCACCCCGATTAAGAACCCAAGGACGTTGAGCCCATGGCCTCGCCGAACAAGCAGCAAAAACGTGCCCACCGGGCCAAGGCCAAGGCCAAGCAAAACCGCACCCAGCGCGCCGTCGCGACCAAGCCGGATGCGTTCGCTGGCGACGACAGCCGCATTGACCTTGAGTCGGTGGATTTGACCGAATTGTTTGTCGAGATGCGCGCAGCCGGCGAGAGCAGCCAGCAGGCGTTGTGTGCGGCATTCCTGGCGCACCCACTGTTGGCCGTGGTGCTGGAGCAGGAAGGCGAAGAAGACGCGACAGATTTTATCCTGGCGGCGCTGATCGAGTATCGCCAGTGGGCGACGGACACCGAGGATGAAGCAGCGGCGCTGGCGTGGATTGAATCCCCGCAGTTCCAGGCCGATTACGTGGCGGCATCCCAGGCGCTGGCCAACTCCCAGGACTGATACACAACACAATGTGGGAGCGGGCTTGCCCGCGATGGCGGCGTGTCTGGCGAATCATTTATCGACTGCCAGCCCGTCATCGCGGGCAAGCCCGGCTCCCACAGGGTTCAGTGTTTCTAGCTGATACTGCGGACTGACACAAACCAACTGTGGGAGCGGGCTTGCCCGCGATGGCGGTGTATCAGGCGAGGAATTTATCGACTGCCAGCCCGTCATCGCGGGCAAGCCCGGCTCCCACAGGGTTCTGTGTTTTTGGCTGATTCAGCTGACTGACACAAAACAACTGTGGGAGCGGGCTTGCCCGCGATGGCGGTGTATCAGGCGAAGAATTTATCCACTGCCAGCCCGTCATCGCGAGCAAGCCCGCTCCCACACTTTTTTTGAACTGCGGCGCACTGCGCACCGCAGTTCATCACATCAATTGAGTACCGCAGCGCCTACCTTCTGCGCCTTGCGGCGGCTCGCCACGATCAGCCCCGCCAGCACCACCAACAAGCTCAGAATGCCGGTTGCGATGATCTCGACGCGGTGGGCTTCCTGGAACAGCATGATGGTCAACGTACCGACGATGAACACCATCACCGCGTAGGTCAGGCCCGGGAACAGCCACATCTTGAAGACAATTTTCTCGCCAGCAGCGGTACGCTTCTGGCGCATGCGCAGTTGCGATACGGCGATCACCAGGTACACCAGCAACGCGATAGCGCCGGAGCTGGCCAGCAGGAATTCGAACACTGCAGCCGGCGCCACGTAGTTGGCGAATACCGCCAGGAACGCAGCACCGGTCGACAGCAACACCGCCCAGTAAGGCGTGCCGCTTTTGTTGGTGCGCTTGGCCACGGCCGGTGCATCACCGCGACGGCCCAGGGAGAACAGCATGCGCGAGGCGGTGTACAGCGCCGAGTTGAGGCAGCTGGTCACGGCAACCAATACCACCAGGTCGACGATCAGCTTGGCATTCGGGATGCCCATGCGTTCCAGCACGGTCTGGTAGGAACCTACCGCCGCCAGGGTCGGATCGTTCCATGGCACCAGGGACACCACGATGAAGATCGACAGCAGGTAGAACAAACCAATCCGCCAGATCACCGAGTTGGTGGCCTTGGTGATTTGCTGGCCAGGGTTCTTCGATTCGGCCGCTGCAATGGTGACGATCTCGGTACCCATGAACGAGAACATGGTGGTCAGGATCGCCGCCAATACCGCGCCCATGCCATTAGGCATGAAGCCTTGGGTGTCGAACAGGTGCGAAACACCGCTGACCTGGCTGGTCGGCAGGAAGCCGAAGATCGCCGCGAGGCCCAGGATCACAAAGGCTACGATCGCCACGACTTTGATCAGCGCAAACCAGAACTCGAACTCGCCGTAGTTCTTCACGCTGAACAGGTTAGTGGCCGTGAGCAGCAAGGTGATGATCAGGGTAAACGCCCAGATCGCCACATCGGGGAACCAGGCATGCAGGATGGTCGCGGCGGCGTTGGCTTCCAGTGGAATCACCAGCACCCAGAACCACCAGTACAACCAGCCGATAGTGAAACCGGCCCAGTGACCGATCGCACGGTCGGCATAGGTGGAGAACGAACCGGTGTCCGGGGAGGCCACGGCCATTTCGGCGAGCATGCGCATCACCAACACCACCAGCGTGCCCGCAGCGGCGTAAGCCAGCAGCACGGCGGGGCCGGCGGCTGCAATCGCGTGGCCGGAGCCGACAAACAAACCGGCACCAATAACGCCGGCAATCGACAGCATGGTGACGTGACGCGGTTTGAGCCCCTGTTCGAGGTCATTGGAGCTTTGCGTACTACTCATTGACACACCTTTGCGAGGAATTGCGAAAACGGTCCGCCCGGCCTGCGATCCTTCTCGTGAAAAGAAACCAACGGGGCGTTCTTTATTTTTTACGCAAGATTTGCGCCAAAATATTACAGAGCCACGATTGACGCGGGCTGTAGGACAATTCATTAGCTAACGCAAGTCGTTGAGAACTATGGCATTCCGCTATAGCGTTACCGTGCGACCCAACTGCGACACCAAAATACGCACCAAAAACACACACAAAAAGTACGTGACGCTCCATAAAGGGGCTGATAAGGACCGTTTGCCCGGTTAACCCTTCCAACACCCGGCCAAAGCTGGCACCATCGCGCCCTTTTTTACGCGAAGCCTGTGGATTTATCGGGTTCAGACGTCTGTAGGTTGTTGATAGCGCGACACGCTGCTGTGCCGATGCGACACCTTGCCGCAGACCACCCGTTAACCGTCCGCAGCGCTGTTGGCTGCCATCCGAACGCTATGCTAGCTTGGCGCCTCGCCAGGAAGGCGGCCCAACAGCAAGAATGCACTGAACACAATGAGGACCGCACATGGCTGAGGCCGCGCCCGCGCTTGAAATCCGCAACTTGCATAAACGCTATGGTGAGCTGGAGGTACTTAAAGGTATCTCGCTGACCGCCCGCGACGGCGACGTGATCTCGATCCTGGGTTCCTCCGGTTCCGGCAAGTCCACCTTTTTGCGTTGCATCAACCTGCTGGAAAACCCTCATCAGGGCCAGATCCTGGTGGCCGGTGAAGAGCTCAAGCTAAAAGCCGCGAAAAACGGCGAGCTGATGGCCGCCGACGGCAAACAGATCAACCGCCTGCGCAGCGAAATCGGTTTTGTGTTTCAAAACTTTAACCTGTGGCCGCACATGAGCATCCTCGACAACATCATCGAGGCGCCCCGCCGTGTGCTCGGCCAGAGCAAGGCCGAAGCGATAGAAGTGGCCGAAGCCCTGCTGGCCAAGGTCGGCATCAGCGACAAGCGCCACGCCTACCCGGCGCAACTGTCCGGCGGCCAGCAACAACGCGCGGCCATTGCGCGCACCCTGGCCATGCAGCCCAAGGTCATCCTGTTCGACGAGCCGACATCGGCGCTTGACCCGGAAATGGTCCAGGAAGTACTTAATGTGATCCGCGCGCTGGCCGAAGAAGGCCGCACCATGCTGCTGGTCACCCATGAAATGGGCTTTGCCCGTCAGGTTTCCAGTGAAGTGGTGTTCCTGCACCAGGGCCTGGTCGAAGAGCAAGGATCGCCACAGCAGGTGTTTGAAAACCCGCTTTCGGCGCGCTGCAAACAATTCATGTCCAGCAACCGCTAACGGAGCAACATGCATGCAGAACTATAAAAAATTCCTTCTGGCCGCGGCCGTTTCGATGGCGTTCAGCGCCACGGCCATGGCAGAAACCTTGAAAATGGGGATCGAAGCGGCCTACCCGCCCTTCAACAATAAAGACGCCAGCGGCAACGTCGTGGGCTTTGACAAAGACATCGGCGACGCCCTGTGCGCCAAGATGAAAGTCGAAAAATGCGAAGTGTATGTGTCTGATTGGGACGGCATCATCCCGGCCCTGAACGCGAAGAAGTTCGACTTCCTGGTGTCTTCGCTGTCGATCACCGATGAGCGCAAGCAAGCCGTCGACTTCACCGACCCGTACTACTCCAACAAGCTGCAATTCATCGCACCTAAAGCCACAGCCGACTTCAAGACCGACGCCGGTTACCTGAAAGGCAAGATCATCGGTGCACAGCGCGCAACGCTGGCCGGTACTTACCTGGAAGACAAGCTGCCGGACACCACCGCCAAGCTCTACGACACCCAGGAAAACGCCTACCTCGACCTGACTTCCGGCCGTTTGGACGGGATTCTCGCCGACAAGTACGTGCAGTACGAATGGCTCAAGAGCAAAGACGGTTCGGCCTATGAGTTCAAAGGCGACCCGGTGGTAGAAAGCGACAAGATCGGTATCGCCGTACGCAAGGGCGACCCGCTGCGCGAGCGCCTGAACAAAGCCCTGGCAGAGATCAAGGCAGACGGCACCTACAAGAAGATCAACGACAAGTACTTCCCGTTCAGCATCGAATGATCTGAATGGCCTGACCGGCGCGCTTCTATAAGTAGCGCGCCGGCTTTCAGCAATGCCTGCCGCGATATGAAAACACCATGAATTTCGATCTCTACGGATTCGGCCCGGCGCTTGCCGCTGGCGCGCTGATGACCGTCAAACTGGCGCTCACGGCCCTGTGCCTGGGGCTGGTGCTCGGCCTTGCCGGCGCCTTGGCCAAGACTTCACCGTACAAGCCGTTGCAATGGCTGGGCGGTGCTTACTCGACCATCGTTCGTGGCATTCCCGAGCTGTTGTGGGTGCTGCTGATTTACTTCGGCACCGTCAACCTGATGCGTGCCCTGGGCGAGTTTTTCGGTAACCCCGACCTTTCTCTCAGTGCCTTTGCCGCCGGGGTTATCGCCCTGGGCCTGTGCTTTGGCGCCTACGCCACGGAAGTGTTCCGTGGCGCGATTCTCGCCATTCCCAAAGGCCACCGCGAAGCCGGTGTGGCGCTGGGCCTGTCGAAGGTGCGGATTTTCACCCGCTTGATCATGCCGCAGATGTGGCGCATCGCTCTGCCGGGCCTGGGCAACCTGTTCATGATCCTGATGAAAGACACCGCGCTGGTGTCGGTGATCGGCCTTGAAGAAATCATGCGTCACGCACAAATCGGCGTGACCGTGACCAAGCAGCCGTTCACCTTCTTTATGGTGGCAGCCTTCATGTACCTGGGCCTCACCGTGCTGGCCATGACGGGCATGTACTTCCTGGAAAAACGCGCCGCCCGCGGCTTTGCAAGGAGCACCCAATGAGCGGTGACTACAGCTGGCTGTCGCACTTCGACCTGGGCCTGAACTGGGCCGTCATCATCAAGTGGCTGCCCAAACTGGCCCAAGGCGCAACCCTGACCCTGGAACTGGTGGCCATCGCCGTGATCGCCGGCCTGCTGCTGGCGATTCCGCTGGGTATCGCGCGTTCCTCGCGCCGCTGGTACGTGAGCGCCCTGCCCTACGCCTATATTTTCTTCTTCCGTGGCACGCCGCTGCTGGTGCAGTTGTTCCTGGTTTATTACGGCCTGGCACAGTTCGATGCCGTGCGTGAGAGCTTTATGTGGCCGTACCTGCGCGATCCGTTCTGGTGCGCCACGGCCACCATGACCTTGCACACCGCCGCCTATATCGCCGAGATCCTGCGCGGCGCTATCCAGGCCATCCCGCCGGGTGAGATCGAAGCGGCGCGCGCCCTGGGCATGTCCAAACCCAAGACGCTGTTCTACATCATCCTGCCGCGTGCCTCGCGCATTGGCCTGCCGGCGTACAGCAACGAAGTGATCCTGATGCTCAAGGCCAGCGCCCTGGCCAGCACCGTCACCCTGCTGGAACTGACCGGCATGGCGCGCACCATCATCGCCCGCACCTACCTGCCGGTGGAGATCTTCTTCGCCGCCGGGCTGTTCTACCTGCTGATGGCCTACATCCTGGTGCGGGGCTTCAAACTGCTCGAACGCTGGCTGCGCGTCGATGCTTGCCAGGGACGTTGAGGCTCGCTTTGCGGCGCTGGATGCGTTTCTAATCGAGCACCAAGGGCTGTGGCGACCACGGCCCTTTACGCACTTGCACTTACCCTGGGAACACCAGCACCCCGAGCTGGCCCAATGGCTGCGCCAGCGCTCGCTGGCCGATGCCGAAGCCAGTCACAACCACCCCTATGACCTGCCGGCGCCTGCGCCATTTCCACAGCTGGCTTTTCAGGCAGCGCAGCTCAGCGCTGTGGATAAGTTACCCGCACACACGCTGGAGCCTGCCCGCCATCGCCTGAACGTGGATGTGCCAGGGCGTAAATGGCAGCAAATTGAAGCGTTCGGCGCCGCGCTGAAGTTTGCCGCAACCCCCAAGCATTGGCTGGACTGGTGCGCCGGTAAAGGCCACCTCGGCCGGCGCTTGCTGCAACCTGGCCAACAGCTGACCTGCCTCGAGTACGACCCGGCACTGATCGCCTCGGGCCAGGCCTTGAGCGACCATCACGGTCTGGCTGTCACCCATCGCCTGCAAGACGTGATGGCCGATGTGGCGATCAGTGCCGAGCACACGCCCGTCGCCTTACACGCCTGCGGCGATCTGCATGTGCGGCTGTTGCACGTGGCCAGCGCGACGGGCTGCAAGCAGCTCGCGCTGGCACCTTGCTGCTATAACCGCATCGGCGCCGAGCGCTATCAGGCCTTGTCGACCGCCGGGCGCGCCTCGTTACTACAGCTTTCGGTCGATGACCTGGGGTTACCGCTGAGCGAAACCGTCACCGCCGGTAATCGCGTGCGCCAGCAACGGGACACGTCCATGGCCCGGCGCCTGGGTTTCGATCAGTTGCAACGCCAGCTGCGTGGCTGCGATGATTACCTGCCCACGCCTTCCCTGCCTGCCAGTTGGCTGGACAAACCCTTCGCTGACTACTGCCGGGAACTGGCGCGTCTCAAGGATTTATCCACAGGTGAACAGGATTGGGTGGCGCTGGAGGCACACGGCTGGCGGCGCTTGGCCGAGGTGCGCAACCTGGAGTTGGTCAGAGGATTGTTTCGGCGGCCGCTGGAACTGTGGCTGGTCTTGGATCGCGCGCTGTTCTTGAAAGACCAGGGCTACAAGGTTGAGATAGGCACCTTCTGCGAACCTACGCTAACGCCGCGCAACTTGATGGTGCTGGCAGAGCGCGATTAAAGGGCGAAACTTCCTACACGCGCCCTGTGGATAACTCTGTTGATGAATTCTTTACAGAGGCCGTAGCCATCAGCGCTACAGACCAAAACCCACCCTGGTCATTTTTTGTTCACAAAATAAAACGCACACAAAACAGGCAGTTGCAGCGTGTTGAGAACGGCTCCACAAAATGGCTGTTTCGTGACAGGCCCGACCAACCGATTGTGCATAAGCATCTGGCGCTAACTGCATAAAGCGCGATTTATGCGGTTCTTTTCGGTGCTTTCAGCACGCGACAAATCTCGTTGATATCGTCGCCAGCCAGCCGCTTTGTGGCGTTATCCAACGGGTCGGCCGCAAACGCCAACGCTTCGTTGATCGCCATATCGCGGTGCATCTCCAGCGGCGCTTTGCCCAGCCGCTGTTTGAACGCCTCCAGCATGTCCAGGCTAAAGGCGTTGCTCTCATCCACTTGGTTGACCACCACATGCACCACTGGTGGGCGTTCACCCTCAAGGTGCGGCGCGAGCAATCCATCCAAATGATCAAGGGTACCCAGGCAGGCGGCGTCGGCCTGGGTGATAACCAGCACCACATCGGCCACGCTCAGCGCTTGATGGGAGTAAACGTTATTGCCGGCGGGCGTATCGATGATCACCGTCTGCCGCTCGCTCAAGCCCAGGGCCGCCAGGCGCTGCGCCAACCAGCTGGGTTCATGTTTGAGCCAGCGCTCGAGGCTTTCCTGCTGCTCAATGTCGATATCGCCAAAGGTTATGACCTGGCAACCGGCAAAGCCAAGCTGCTGCAGTGGGCTCCACTGCCCATGCTCCAGGCTGGTACGGCCGATACCCGGCAATGTCGCACTGAAGCCAAAGTGATGGTGCAAGGCATTCTGTGGGTCCAGGTCCAGCGCCACCACCGATTCGCCATGGCGCTGCAAACCGCTGCTCAACGCTGTGGCTAGGGTGCTGCGGCCGACACCGCCATTGATCGACACCAACGCCACCACTTTGGGGCGCAGCGCTGCTGAATGAGTCGATTGGGAATGGGTGTTTTCGTTTGCGGGCACACTGCCAAAAACGTGCATGCGTGCATTGATGCCGTCGGCATCATGGCTGACGTTCTTACCGAACAACGTCAACAGCTCTTCGCTAAGGCTCATGGGCAGCTCCTCACGACGCAGCTAAAGACGTGAAGATCGGCAAGCAGGCACTTACCGCAGGTCTTATTATGGGCGTCTTAGTGAGGCATTCTGTGTCACACGCTGGAAAGTGTCATTATTTTGGTGTTTTAGCTGATCATTTTTTAGACGAGCGGTAAATGGTCAATTTAATGGCTATTTCTAGGCTTATGCATCCGAAAGCTCAACGCACGGCATAACGCAGTTACATCCTGGCAGCCGCCGCTATTCAACGCTGGGTCAAACGGGTCGCGCCCATAGGCCTGCGCCTCCCCCACAAGGTACGGCGCGAGCACCTCGTCCATCTTGGCCAAACGGCGAAACGAAGCGGCCAGGCGCTTGGCGAGAAATGCCTGGTCCTGGCCGAGCCAGCGATTAAGGCTTTGCTGCTGCACAGCATCGGTTTCACCAAAGGTCGCCAGCCGCCAAACCCGCGCTTGGGCAACGCCTGCCAGATTTGAAGATGAGCGGCATTACGCCATTTTTATGGCTGTTCTTTTGCCAGGAGATATACATCTATAAAACAACGCACTAGGCGATCACTGTGTGTTTTTCAACCAATACAAGCTCGCCGTTCGTATCAACAAGTACATAGACCCCCACACCATACACAACGAAACAAAACCTGCCCTGCGCGACACAGCCCGGATACCTCCCCGGCATTCAATGGCCTCACCCCACCATTGCTCCTCAGAGGCCATCACCATGAACACCAACAACTGGAAAACCCTAATCGCCGCCAGCCTGCTTGGCTTGACCTTCACCGCCCACGCCGAGGCAAGTCATAAGCCGGATATTCAACGGGTGCTGTCGACCACCGAAGACACCCGCTCGGGATGCGGCGTGGTGAACGCGCGCATGACCTACCTGGACTCTAAAGGCGAGACGCAGGTGTTGGCGTACATGAAATTTACCGACCAGTGTGGCGACGGCAATTGAGTCGGATTTGAGGCTCCCGAGGGTAAGAAAAAGCAGCGAGCGTAAAAAAACCTTGGTTTCTGCAAAAATAGTCAGAATTCAGGGGTTTACAGAAGCTTGGCAATCGCTATAATCGTCGCCCTAACACGCCGGTATAGCTCAGTTGGTAGAGCAACTGACTTGTAATCAGTAGGTCCCGGGTTCGACTCCTGGTGCCGGCACCATATCTCAAAGCCCCGCAATGCGGGGCTTTGTGGTTTCTGAGGTTTGGGAAACCGCAAAAAGCCAGATCACTGTTTTGGCCGAAATGCCCAAAAAGTGTCCACACTTAACATCTCGGGCTGCTTGCCTCAGTCCAAATCTCGATTTCTATGACGCCTTGCTCAGCTCAACGTCAGTCCCGGGAGACGTATTCTCCAAACCCACGGGCCCACCAAAAGCCACCCTCACCCCGCCTCCCAGGTTTTATTCATAATTATGGCTAGCCAATAATTATGCCGCCCTCATAAAACCAATAATTTCACCAGCCACCTATTCGAACCGCCTCAACTGACCGAAAAAACAACCCATCAATTTTCCCGATTGCTCCCCACCCCTCACCACGCTAACCTCCCCCCGTCGCTACCACCCAGCGACCGGGCCTGAGAACCCGATTTGATGCAGGCGCCACTAGCGCCACGCATTCGTTGTCACAACGAACGTGTTGCTCTCACTCAATATGGGAGTTCCACCAATGACCGCAACAAACCCACCCGCACTCACCACCCTCGGCGTCACCCCTTTCTCCTTTCACTCCGACCAACCTCTGTTCCGCGTCAACAGCGGTGTTTCCCTGCATGAAGCCTTGCACCACGTTTCCGATTTGCTCCACGTCGCCAAGTTGCTCGCAGAGGATGCGGCGATGACGAAGGAGACGGACCGTTATGCCTGGGCGTCGCATTATTTGCAGGAGATGAGCAAGGCGGTGATTGATGATGTGGTGAAGGTGTTGGCGTCGCCCTGTAATGCTGAGCAGTAAGCGGTAAATGGGCTCGCCGGGCGGACGCTGTCGCAGTTCAGCCCGGCTCCCACATAGAAGCGCTTGGTTGTCGGATGTGCGTATCGCTCGGGCGCTAAGGGCTATTCATGCAACGCCGGCCAAGCAGGAAGGTCGCATCGGCGAGGTGGGTTTTGCGATTGACTATGAGTCCGAGGCCGCGTTCAGCCGGGCCTATAAGGCCTTTTTCGGGCGCTCGCCACGGGATGACCACGCCCGGCCGGGTTAGGCCAGGCGCGTCAGCGTATCAGTGCCCGGCGCTTTGCCCGCCGTCCACATGCAGGATCTCACCGGTGACAAACCCCGCGCTTTCCAGGTAGGTGATCGCCTGGGCAATATCACTCACTTCGCCCATACGCCCTACCGGGTGCAGTTGCCCCAATGCAGCGTGGGAGTCTTCGCCATGCATCGGCGTCTTGATGATGCCCGGGCTTACCGCGTTCACTCGAATGCCGCGTTTGGCGTATTCAATCGCCAGGGATTTGGTCGCGGCGTTCAGCCCGCCTTTGGTGAGGCTGGCGAGTACCGAAGGCACGCCGTCGATGGCGTGATCGACCAGGCTGGTGGTCACATTGACGACGTGGCCGGCGCCGTGTTTTTCCATCTCGGCAATGGCCAGTTGGGTGATGTAGAAAAAGCCGTTGAGGTTCACCGCCAGCACGTTGGCGTAGTCGTGCTGGGTGTAGGCGGTGAAGGGTTTGGCGATGAAGATGCCGGCGTTGTTGATCAGGCTGTCGACGCGCCCGAAGGTGGCCAGGGCTTCGCGGATGACGCGCTGGGCGGTGGCCGGGTCGGCGATGTCGCCGGGCACCGTGAGGATGTTCGGGTCGGTGGATGGCTGGATCGAACGCGAGGTGGCAACCACACGGTAATCGAGGGCGCGGTAGGCTTGGACCACGGCGGCGCCGATGCCTTGGGAGGCACCGGTGATGATCACGACTTTGCTCATTGTGTTTCTCCGGTAAGGGCTTGGGATTTGCGGTATTCGGTGGTGGTGATGCCGGCGTAGCCCCAGTTATCGGTGTCGATTTCTTCGATGACGATGTGGGTCAGGTCCGGGCGCTTGTTGAGCACGCGTTCGAGGGTTTCGGTGAACTCGGCGATGACCTGGGCTTTTTGCTCAGGGGTCACGCCGTCACGGGTGATGCGCAGGCTGACGAAGGGCATGGTTATGGCTCCAATGGGCGGGCATCGGGGTGATGGGCCGGCAGTGGGGTCAATTTAGGCGTGCGCTGAGTCGAGATAAATGGGGGTTTGAGTACTACATTAGTGATGTGGTGTAACAAGTTCCCGCGGTACTTCTACACGATTGGACGCCTCCCGCTGGCGTCCGCAAAACTGATAAAAAACCACCCTCGATCGTTGACGGCGGGACGCGGAGCGTCCCTAGAGGCGTTCCCACGCAGAGCGTGGGAACGATCACCGTCGCTGATCCAAAGGCATAAAAAAACCCCGAACCAGTCGGGGTTTTTTATCGCCTGGCATCAGGCGCGACGTGCGATCAATTAGAAAACGTTGATCGGGTAGTCGGCGAACAGACGGATTTCGTTACCGCCTACGTTGTAGTTGCTGGCGTTGCTGGAGACGCGCAACCAGGACGCACGAGCGCGCAGGCTCAGGTCTTTGGCTGGGCCGCTTTGAACGACATATTTGAACTGGTTGAAGATTTCACGCTCGGTGCCACTGCCACGGTTGGAACCGTCGTCAATGTTGGTGCCGCGCACGTAAGCGATGTTGTAGGTCAGGCCAGGCACGCCGAAGGCGCTGAAGTCCAGGCCGTAGCCTGCTTGCCAGGAGCGCTCGTCCTTGCCGTTGAAGTCGGACCAGTAGGAGTTGGCCAGCAGGATGGTATTGCCGCCGTCGCCGATACCGCCAGCGTTGCGGTAGCCGCCGTACAGGTAGCCGGTGTCACCGGTGCTGCGCTGGTGAGCGAGGGTGAAGCTGTGCGGGCCAACAGCCCAGGTAGCGCCCAGGCTCCAGATTTTGTTGTCGCGGGCGTCCGCATCACCTTGGTTTTCCAGGGCGAAGCTGCGGTCCAGCTTGGTTTTGTAGCCGTTGAAGTCAAAGGTCAACGATTGCTTTTCTGGCAGGGCCAGCACGTAGTTGACGTTGACGTATTGCTTCTTCAGCACGTCCTGCATGTTGGAGGCGTACAACGCGGCCGACAGGCTTTCGGTGAATTTGTAGCTACCACCGATGTAGTCGATGCTTTTCAGCGCGCCACTGTCAGAACCTTCGGCGCTCTTGCGAGCTTCCTTGGTGAAGTGACCGGCGTCCAGTTGCAGGCCGGCGATCTCTTTGGAAACGATCGAAGTACCGGTGTAGGTTTCCGACAACAGACGGGAGTTGTCGTACTGCAGCACAGGCACAGCCGGCATCTGGTCACCGTACTTGAGTACAGTGTTGGAGACACGGAACTTCACGGCAGCGCCGCCCTTGGCCAGGTCGTTGGCGGCTTCGCCGCTGTCGCCTTGCTTGAAGAAGTCGATACCGCCAGCGCCGCTGCGACCTTTACCACCGTCCAGGCGAATGGCGTATTGGCCGATCACGTCCACACCCACACCGACGGTGCCTTGGGTGAAGCCGGATTCGAACTTGCCGATGAAGCCCTGGCCCCATTCGGCTTTGTCTTGCTTGCCGTTTTTGTAGTCACGGCTGATGTAGGCGTTACGTGCTGCGATGTTCAGGTGGCTGTCGTCCACGAAACCCTTGGATTGCTCCTGGTCGTTAGCCATTGCTGTCGATGCGCTCAAAATCCCCAGAGCGATCAGACTCATCCGTTGCTTCAACATTTCTTATATTCCTTATTACTGGTTGAGTACGCGCTGTGACACCAGGCTCCGTGTCGCTTTTCTGGTGTCGACTTCCTCCAGAAAAAACAAGGCCCGCGGACGACTGAACTGCCGCGGGCCTTTTTTTATTGGATGAGTCATGGCGGTGAGCCACAGGCGTTGGGCGCAATCCTATGCGCGCGTTGAACTATGTGTCAATTTCGTGAATCGTCTGTATTTAGGCGAAATAATTCTAAGCGGTGCATTCCAAGGCCTTCGCTCGAGCCTGAAAAATCGTCTGATTCGTCAAGAAAACACATTATGTAACATTTTTGACGAGGGTATGTTTGGGAATAGATAACCTGCGCAAATGCAAAGCATTACCATTCGCGCACTTTCCTTTTTCCAACACTTTTGGATTTATTCCCCATGCCTGCCTCTCGCCTGACGCCCATCACTTTTGGGCTTTCTGTTTTGCTGTCTGCCGGTTTCGCCTGTGCCGCCACGGTCTTGCCCGAAACGTCGGTGAGCGCCGAAGCCGACGAAGACGACCCGCGCGTCAAGGAGACCAACACCGCCACCCGTACTGCCACCTCGGTGCGTTACGTGCCCCAGGCCATCGACTCGGTTAAAACCGAAAGCCTGCGTTCCTACGGCACCAACGACCTGGGGCAGGCGTTAAGCGGCATTCCCAACGTCAGCAGCGGCGCCGATACGCGCTTCGACAGCCTGCGTATCCGGGGTTTTGACGCGAGCAATGACTTCTACCTGGACGGCATCCGCGACGACAGCCAGTACGTGCGCGACCTGCATAACATCGAGCGCATCGAAGTGCTCAAAGGCCCGGCCGCCGTGCTGTACGGGCGCGGCGGCCAGGGCGGGATCGTCAACCGCGTAAGCAAACTGCCCCAGGCGGGCCACACCTCCAGCATCGAAGCCCAAGGTGGCAGCCAGGATCTGCGCAGCCTGTATGCCGACCTCAGCACCGACCCAACGGATAACATCAGCCTGCGCCTGAACATGGGCAACCAGGACAACAACAGCTTTCGCGACGGTGTGAGCGGCAATCGCCAGTTGTTCGCGCCGTCGATGAGCTGGCAACTGACGCCGGACCTGAACTGGCTGGTGCAATACGAATACAGCCGTTACAACCGCACGCCGGACCGTGGCATTCCCGGGGTCAACGGCCGCCCGGCCGATGTGAGCCGCAGCACGACCTACTTCGATAGTCGCGATTACATCGACGATAAATCCCAGTCCCTGCGCTCCAAGCTGGCTTATGAACTCAACGCCAACTGGCAGCTGCGCCACACCCTCGGCGTGTTCAAGCTCGACAGCGATTTCGACAACACCTACCAGGTCGGCTACGACCCAAAAACCAACAAAGTCTCGCGCCAGCGCTGGCAGCAAGACCTGAACACCCGCAACGTGTTCAACAACCTTGAGCTGGAAGGCGGGTTCGACACTTTCGGCCTGGAGCACCGTCTGCTCACCGGCCTGGAGCTGGGCAGCCAGCGCCGTGATCCAAAGTTGTACAGCGCCACCGCCACCAACCGTGGCGGCCAGGCCGTGCCGAGCCTGGACCTCAACCAGCCCGACCGCCACTTGAGCCACACCGGGCGCATGAGTGTTTCCAGCAACAACCACACCGAAGTCGAAAGCCGCGCCCTTTACGTGCAGGACCAATTGCGCCTCAACGATCAATGGCAAGTGCTGGCCGGCCTGCGTTACGACCACTTTGAAGTGGACACCACCAGCAAGCTGCTCAACACCCAGCAGGCGGTCGACAGCCACAGCACCAGCCCGCGCATCGGCCTGGTCTGGACGCCGCTGGAACACCACTCGTTCTATGCCTCATGGAGCAAGACCTTCTCGCCGGCCGGCGGCGGCTTGATCGGCATCACCCCCAATGCTGCAGGCGCCGTCAACGACCTGAGTCCCGAGTTGACCAAGCAAAAGGAAATCGGGGTTAAAAGCGACTGGCTCGACGACCGCCTGAGCACCACCCTGGCCGTGTACGAGCTGGAACTCTACAACCGCCGCACCAGCGACCCACTGGACCGCACCATCACCCTGCTCACCGGCGAGCAACGCTCACGCGGCGTGGAGCTGACCGCCACCGGCAAAGTCGTCGGCAACTGGTATGTACGCGGCGGCATCGGCCTGCAGGATGCCAAGGTGGTGAAGGACAACAACGGCTTTGAAGGCAAACGCATCAGCGACGTCGCCAAGCGTAACGCCAGCCTGTTTATCACCTGGAAACCGGAGATGGGTTGGTACGCAGAAACCGGCCTGACCCTGGTGGGCGACCGTTATGCCGACAACCTCAACACCGTGGTGCTGCCTGGTTATGGTCGCTGGGACGCACTGGCCGGGTTCCGCCAGAAAGAATGGGACGTGCGTGCGGCGCTGAACAACATCGCGGACAAAAACTACTACGCCTCGGCCACCAGCGCAGCGCAGATCCAACCGGGCGAGCCACGTAGCCTGGTAGTAACCGGCACCTACAATTTCTAAGTTTCACTCGGTCAATGTGGGAGCTGGCTTGCCTGCGAAAGCGGTGTATATGCTGGAAAGTCGCTGGCTGACAGAATGCCATCGCAGGCAAGCCAGCTCCCACTATTGATCTCAGTGGTCTTCAGTTTTTGCACTAGCTCACCGAGCCTGCGGGCAACAGGCACCTACAACTTCTAAATTTCACTCGGTCAATGTGGGAGCTGGCTTGCCTGCGAAAGCGGTGTATCTGCTGGAAAGTCGCTGGCTGACAGAATGCCTTCGCAGGCAAGCCAGCTCCCACAATTGATCTTGGTGTTCTTCAGGTTTTCAGTAGTTCGCACAACGCCAGCAGCTCATCCTCACTGAACAACCCCGCCGGGTAGCGCTCACTCATGACACTGCGCACATCAGGCTGTTGCTGCCTCACCTGTCGCGAGCCGTTTGCCTTCAACCAAAGCGCCAGCGCATGGATCGCATCACCACTAACCCGCGTCGGGTGGAACGGGCGCGTGTAGATCGGGTTGATATCGGCATTCATTTCAGCGCTCTCTCCTACTGCGTGAGCGGCTAACTTACTCAAGGTTTGTGACAGAACTGTGCAGTCATCACCTTGGGACACTGTGGCAACACCGATACAAGAGCTATGCCAATGTCCCGTGTTTATAGGCATTCGGACACAAAAAAGCCCGCAACCTAGCCAGGCTGCGGGCTTGCTGCAAGCGCTATAAACAAGTAGCGCTCGGCGTTCACTCAAACGCTGTTACAACCGCACTCAATTTTTGTGCGGTGCCGGCTGTTGTTGGGTCAGGCAATGGATATTGCCGCCGCCCAGTAACAGTTCACGGCCCGGCACCATCACCACTTCGTGCTGCGGGAACAGGTTCTGCAGGATCTCTTTGGCCTGGCTGTCCAGCGGGTCGTCGAAGCTTGGCGCGATGATACCGCCGTTAACGATCAGGAAGTTCACGTAGGAACCCGCCAGGCGCACAGTCGGATTACGCTCCTGCGAGCCGTCTACCGGATCGACACCGGCGCATTCCTCTTCGGTGGCGTACAACGGGCCTGGGATCGGCATTTTATGCACTGTGAACGGGCGGCCTTTAGCGTCCGTGCTGCTTTGCAGCACGGCCATGGCGGCGTGGCAGCGCGCGTAGTTAGGGTCTTGCGGGTCATCGGTCCAGGCCAGCAACACTTCGCCGGGGCGCACGTAGCAGCAGAAGTTATCCACATGGCCGTCGGTTTCGTCGTTGAACAGGCCGTCCGGCAACCAGATGACTTTATCCACCGCCAAATTGTCACGCAGCACCGCTTCGATCGCCGCACGGTCCAGATGCGGGTTGCGGTTGCGGTTCAACAGGCATTCTTCGGTGGTGATCACGGTGCCTTCGCCGTCGACATGGATCGAACCGCCTTCCAGCACGAAGCCTTCGGTGCGGTAGCGCGGCGCACGTTCGATCTCGAGGATCTTGCCGCCCACCTGCGAATCGCGGCTCCACGGCGCATACAGGCCGCCGTCAAAGCCGCCCCAGGCGTTGAAATCCCAGTTCACGCCGCGCACTTCGCCGCTGTTATTGATCACAAAGGTCGGGCCGGTGTCGCGCACCCAGGCGTCGTCGTTGGACATTTCCACCACGCGGATATTGGGCACATCCAGGCGCGCACGGGCGTTCTCGTACTGGCCGGCAGACACTGCGACGGTCACCGGTTCAAAGCGCGCAATGGCCTTGGCCACCGCCACATGGGCCGCCTGCGCCGGCTTGCCGCCCAGGCGCCAGTTGTCCGGGCGCTCGGGCCAGATCATCCAGGTTTGGGTTTGTGGCGCCCATTCGGCAGGCATGTAGAAGCCATCGGCGCGAGGTGTGCTGTGCAGGGTGGTCATGGCGTTCAGGACTCCGAATGGGGTGAAGGTCGACTTTATAACGGATAAAAATCGGCTTTAGAAGTGATAAAAGATCATAGCCGACAAGTATGACAAGCCTTAGTCGATAACAATCGACTACCTATAGTTGCTCATCGAGCACCTTCGACAACATGTCGACAAAGAAATCCACGCTGCGTTATGGAAACCCAACTCGCGCAGGCGATCAAGGCAACCCTTCTTCACCCGAGTATGCTTGCGCCGCCCCGTTGCGCCACTCAAGCTATGCTCTGGCTTAATCTCTGTCTTGGAAAAAAGGCTCTCTGAATGCGCATTCTCATCACCGGCGGCGCCGGCTTCATCGGTTCTGCCCTGGTTCGTCACTTGATTCAACACACCGAGCACGAAGTGCTCAACCTGGACAAACTCACCTACGCCGGCAACCTGGAGTCACTCACCAGCATCGCCGCCAACAGCCGCTATGAGTTCGTGCAGGCCGACATCATCGACCAGGCCGCCGTCAGCTCCGTGCTGGCGCGCTTTGAGCCGCAGGCCATCATGCACCTGGCCGCCGAGTCGCACGTCGACCGTTCCATTGATGGCCCCTCGGACTTTATCCAGACCAACATCGTCGGCACCTACAGCCTGCTGGAAGCCACCCGCGCCTATTGGCAGACCCTGGAAGAACCGGCCAAGAGCGCGTTCCGTTTCCACCATATTTCCACCGACGAAGTGTACGGCGACCTCCACGGCGTGGATGACTTGTTCACCGAAACCACGCCTTACGCACCCAGCTCGCCGTATTCGGCCAGTAAAGCCGCCTCCGACCACCTGGTCCGCGCCTGGCAGCGCACCTATGGCTTGCCGGTGCTGCTGACCAACTGCTCAAACAACTACGGGCCGTTCCACTTCCCCGAGAAACTGATCCCGCTGGTCATCCTCAACGCCCTCGCCGGCAAGCCACTGCCGGTCTACGGCGACGGCCTGCAGGTCCGCGACTGGCTGTTCGTCGAAGACCACGCCCGCGCTTTGTTGAAAGTGGTCACCGAAGGCGTGGTCGGCGAGACCTACAACATCGGCGGTCACAACGAGCAAAAGAACATCGACGTGGTACGCGGCATCTGCGGCCTGCTCGAAGAACTGGCGCCACAACGCCCGGCCGGTGTGGAGAAGTTCACCGACCTGATCACCTTCGTCAAAGACCGCCCAGGCCACGACCAGCGCTACGCGATCGACGCGAGCAAGATCGAAAACGAGCTGGGCTGGGTTCCGGAAGAAACCTTTGAAACCGGCCTGCGCAAAACCGTGCAGTGGTACCTCGATAACCTGGACTGGTGCCGCAGGGTCCAGGACGGCAGCTATCAAGGCGAGCGCCTGGGCAATACCGACCCAAAAGACCTGATCGCATAAGGTTTTGATCACACGACCTGTTCACCCGGCGAGTGCAACCGATGAGTGTGATCGCTACGGAGTTGCCCGAAGTATTGATCCTCGACCCCATGGTTTTGCGGTGCTCAGCGACTCTGCCGAGTTCCTCTACAAAACCACCGATTACTACACGCCTTCGGCAGAGCGTTGTATTCGCTGGGACGACACGGAACTCAAGACTGACTGGCAGTTTGAGGGCGCACCGACCTTGTCCGCCAAGGATCAGAACGGCAAGGCATTGGCAGACGCCGATCTGTTTGCATGACCGGCGAGTGCCTTGCACGCCGGCCCTAGGCATAATGCGCCTGTTCCCACAGGCGCATGACTCCCATGACTCCACCCCTCCCGCGTAGACCTCGCTGGCGCAGCCTCGCCTTATTGGCGTTGTGCCTGGCACCGCTGCTGTGGCCGCTGGAGCATCTGGCCGAGCGCTATTACCGCAGCGAACTCGCCGGGCAAAACCGTCAGACCCTCGACCTGTACGTCGCCAACCTCCTCGGCACCCTGCACCGCTATGAAGTGCTGCCGCAGATCCTCGGTGACTTGCCGGCCCTGCGCACCGCGCTGGATGCGCCGCAGGTCAGTGCCAACCTGACCAACGCCAACCTGCTGCTCAAGGACGTTGCCGCCCAGGCCGGGGTGGAAGTGATGTACCTGATGGACACCACCGGCAAGACCCTCGCCGCCTCCAACTGGGACAAGCAGGACAGTTTTGTCGACCGTAACTTCTCGTTCCGACCCTATTTCAGCGAAGCCATGGCCGGGCGCCTGGGACGGTTTTTCGGCCTGGGCACCACCTCGGCCAAACGCGGCTACTTCTTCGCCGCCGCTGTACGCGATGGCGCCAAAATAATTGGCGTGCTGGTGGTGAAGGTTGACCTGGACCACACCGAAAGCCTATGGGGCAAAACCCCCGAGCAACTGCTGGTGACCGACCACAACGGCGTGGTCATCCTCACCTCACGCCCGCAATGGCGCTTCCGGGCGACCCGGCCGCTCACGGCGCAAGAGCGCCAGGCAATCATCGCCATACAGCCCTACCCGACCCGCGACCCGCAACCGCTGGCGTTGAGCACCACGGCATGGCTGCGCCAATCCACGGCCATCGCCGAGACCGGCTGGACCGTGGAAATTCTTGCACCGCGCTCGCTGATCAATCGCCCGGTGCGCACCGTAGTGGCCGTTGGCGGCGCGACGCTGTTGGTGCTGATGTTGCTGCTGGGCTTGATGATGCAGCGCCGTCGCCACTACCTGGAGCGCATCGCCTTCGAAGCCAAGGCCCGCCGCGAACTGGAAGCGCGTGTGATCGAGCGCACCAGCGACCTCGAAGGCCTTAACCGCCGCCTCAAACAGGAGGTGCTGGAGCGTGAGCACGCCCAGCAGGAACTGGTGCGCGCCCAGGATGACCTGGTGCAGGCCGGCAAGCTGTCGGCGCTGGGCACCATGTCGGCGAGTATCAGCCACGAACTCAACCAGCCGCTGGCGGCGATCCGTAGCTACGCGGAAAACGCCGAGATCCTGCTCGACCACGAACGCACCAACGACGCCCGTGGCAATCTCAAGCTGATCAGCGAACTGACCGGGCGCATGGCCTCGATCATCGCGCACTTGCGCGCCTTCGCCCGCCGCGACCGCCACGCCCCGGAAAGCGTGGCCCTGCAACCGGCACTCGACGATGCCCTGGCGTTGCTGGCCAAACGGCGGCGCTCGATGGAAGTCGAGTTGATCCGCGACTTGCCCGAGGCGACCTTGTGGGTGCAAGCCGGCGAAACCCGCCTGCGCCAGGTGCTCGGCAACCTGCTGGCCAACGCCCTCGACGCCCTCACCGAAAAAGGCCCGCCGCGCAAACTGTGGCTGAGTGCCCAAACCACCGAACAGGGCGTCAACCTGTACATTCGCGACAACGGCCCAGGTTTTTGCATGGAAGCCCTGGGCCGCGCCAGCGAGCCGTTCTACACCACCAAGACCCGCACCCAGGGTTTGGGGTTGGGCCTGGCGATCTGTGACACCTTGATGCGTGCCTTTGGCGGCGAATTGCTGTTCGCCAACCACAAGGAAGGTGGCGCACTGTTAACCCTGAAATTGCGTGCCGGCTCGCCGGGCGTGAGTCTGCAACCGTCCGAGGACCGCAGTGTATGAGTATCGATAACCAGATCCAGGTGGTGTTGATCGACGACGATCCACACTTGCGTCAGGCTCTGTGCCAGACCCTGGACCTGGCCGGGCTGAAAGTCCTGACTCTGGGCGAAGCCACGGGCCTCACGGCGCGCCTGTCCCGCGATTGGCCGGGCGTGGTGGTCAGCGATATCCGCATGCCCGGCATGGACGGCCTGGAGCTGCTGGCTGAACTGCACGGCCAGGACCCGGACTTGCCGGTGCTGCTGATAACCGGCCACGGCGATGTGCCGCTGGCGGTGCAAGCCATGCGCGCCGGGGCCTATGACTTCCTCGAAAAACCGTTCGCCAGTGATGCCCTGCTCGACAGTGTGCGCCGCGCGTTGGCCCTGCGCCGCCTGGTGCTGGATAACCGCAGCCTGCGCCTGGCCCTCAGTGATCGCCAGCAACTGAGCACGCGCCTGGTCGGGCATTCGCCGCAGATGCTGCGCTTGCGCGAGCAGATCGGCGCCCTGGCGGCAACCCGCGCCGATGTGTTGATCCTCGGCGAAACCGGCGCCGGCAAAGAAGTGGTGGCCCGCGCCCTCCATGACCTGTCGAGCCGCCGCAGTGGGCCTTTTGTGGCGATCAACGCCGGCGCCCTGGCAGAATCGGTGGTCGAAAGCGAACTGTTCGGCCATGAGCCGGGCGCCTTTACCGGCGCGCAGAAACGCCGCATCGGCAAGTTCGAGTTCGCCAATGGCGGCACGCTGTTCCTCGATGAAATCGAAAGCATGAGCCTGGATGTGCAGGTCAAATTGCTGCGTTTGTTGCAGGAGCGAGTGGTCGAGCGTCTGGGTGGCAATCAGCTGATCCCGCTGGATATCCGCATCATCGCCGCCACCAAGGAAGACCTGCGCCAGTCCGCCGACCAGGGACGCTTCAGGGCCGACTTGTACTACCGTCTCAACGTCGCGCCGCTGCGCATTCCGCCACTGCGCGAGCGCGGTGAAGACGCACTGATGTTGTTCCAGCATTTTGCCGACGAAGCCAGCAGCCGCCACGGCCTGCCGTTGCACGAGCTGCAACCGGGCCAACGTGCCCTGCTGTTGCGCCACAGCTGGCCGGGCAATGTGCGCGAACTGCAAAATGCAGCCGAGCGCTTTGCCCTTGGGCTCGAACTGGCACTGGACGCCACGGCGGACAACCCCGCCGCGGGCGTGCTGACGTCAACCTCTGGCGGTTTGAGCGATCAGGTCGAGCAGTTCGAAAAAAGCCTGATCGCCGCCGAGCTGACCCGCCCCCACAGCTCGGTGCGCAGCCTCGCCGAAGCCCTGGGCCTCCCGCGCAAAACCCTGCACGACAAACTGCGCAAGCACGGCCTGAACTTCGCCGACAGCGCCAGCCACAGCGCCGACGACGAATGACCCGCCAAGAGACCGCCATGAACCGCGACAGCCGCTACCTGGAATCGATCCTTCACCACGACATCCCCCTCACCCGGGAAATGGGCCTCAAGGTGCTCGGCTGGCAACACAGCCAACTGCAGCTGCACCTGCCCTTACAGGCCAATATCAACCACAAGAGCACCATGTTTGGCGGCAGCCTCTATTGCGGCGCCGTATTGGCGGGGTGGGGTTGGCTGCACCTGAAACTGCGCGAAGAAGGTGTCGAAGACGGGCATATCGTGATTCAGGAAGGGCAGATCAGTTATCCACTGCCGGTGACTCAGGATGCGATCGCTATTTGCGCGGCGCCGGAAGACAAAGTGTGGAAGCGCTTTGTGGCGACGTACAAACGCTATGGCCGGGCGCGGTTGGCGTTGGAGACGTGGATTGTGAATGAGGGCAGTGAGGAGCGGGCTGTAGCCTTCACTGGCCAATACGTCCTGCACCGCTAACCGTCACAACACAAAACCAACTGTGGGAGCTGGCTTGCCTGCGATAGCGGTCTTACAGTCACCTCATTAGTGACTGATCTACCGCTATCGCAGGCAAGCCAGCTCCCACATTTTGACCTGTTGTGGCCTTAAGAACGGGCCAGGGTCAGCAGGCGCTCGCGCCACGCTGCCTTGGCCGGCAACGCCAGAAAGAACGGGTTTAACAACGAAGCCCGCGCCGGATAGCTGAACGGCGCACCACTCAACTCCAACACCTCACCACCCGCCCCTTCCAGCACACCCTGGGCTGCGGCCGTGTCCCACTGCGACGTCGGTGCCAGACGCGGGTAGCAATCGGCACTGCCTTCGGCCAGCAGGCAGAACTTCAGCGAGCTGCCAATATTCGCCAATTTCAGCTCACCCAAACCTTCGCTCAAGCCACTGAGCAAGCGTTCCTGTTCCGGGCTGCTATGGCGGCGGCTGGCTACCACGGTAAACGCCTCGCCGGCCGCCGGGGTCTGGCGTACCTGGATCTGCTTGGGCGCCTCACTCACGTCCGAGCGCCACGCGCCCAGGCCCGCGCCACCGAAGTAGCAACGGCCACTGGTGGGCATCGACACCACGCCAAACACCACGCGGCCTTGCTCGATCAACGCAATGTTGACGGTAAATTCTTCGCTGCCGGAAATAAACTCCTTGGTGCCATCCAGCGGGTCCACCAACCACCAGCGCTGCCAGCCGGCACGCACGTTCTGGTCGATATCGGCGTCTTCTTCGGACAGCACCGGGATGCTCGGGTCCAGAGCGGTAAGGCCCGCCAGGATCAGATGGTGAGCCGCCAGGTCGGCCGCCGTCACCGGTGAATCATCCGCCTTGGCGGTGACCGCTACGTCCGCACGCCAATACGGCAGGATGACTTCACCTGCCTGGCGTGCCAGCTCGATCACAGGGGCAATAAACGGATGGCCTAAAAACAGTTCGCTCATGCGACAAAAGCTCCACGCTGGGTCAACAGGTCTCGTACCAAATACAGGGCCGCCAATGCACGGCCTTCACTGAACTGCTCGTTTTGCGCCAGCATCGACAGCTCGCGCAGGTTGACGCGCTCCACACGCATGGGCTCAGGTTCATCGCCTTCCAGGCGCTCTTCATACAGCTCGGTGGCCAGCACCACCTGGATTTTCTGGCTCATATAGCCAGGCGACAAGGAAAGTTCGGTAATGTGCTCCAACTGGCGCGCGCCATAACCGGCCTCCTCCTTGAGCTCGCGGTTGGCCGCCGCCAGTACGTCCTCGCCGGGTTCGATCAGGCCCTTGGGCAACGACAATTCATATTCGTCGGTACCGCCGCAGTACTCTTCCACCAGCAACGCGTGGTCGGCATCGATCATCGCCACGATCATCACCGCGCCGTAACCGGCACCGCGGCCTACCAGGCGCTCGTAGGTCCGTTCAACGCCATTGGAAAAGCGCAATTGCACTTCCTCCACGCGGAACAAACGGCTACTGGCGACTATTTCGCGGGCGAGGACGGTGGGTTTCTGGCGCATAAGCGGCTCCTTGGCGTGATCGGGTTACTATACCGTGGCTTTTCCGATTGTCTGTGTCGGATATCTTTACTTACATGAGAACGCCCCATGCCCTCTTTGCCCTGGCACGCCATCGACACCGTCCTGCTGGACATGGACGGCACCTTGCTCGACCTGCACTTCGACAACCACTTCTGGATGGAGCACCTGCCCCAGCGTTACGCCGATTTGCACGGGGTGAGCCGGGCCATGGCCGACATGGAATTGCAGCCGCTGTTCGAGCGTAACGCCGGACAGTTGCAATGGTATTGCCTGGATTTCTGGAGTGCCGAGCTGAACATTCCGGTGCGCGAACTCAAACTGGAAACCGCCCACCTGATCGCCCTGCGCCCGGACGCGGACACCTTTCTGGCGGCAATCAAACAGGCCGGCAAGCGTGTGATTTTGATCACCAACGCCCATCGTGATTCGCTGTCATTGAAGTTGGAGCGCATTGAACTGGCGCCGTATTTCGAGCGGTTGATCAGTTCCCACGACTACGGTTTCGCCAAGGAACACCGGCAATTCTGGGATGCGTTGCAAGCCGACATCCAGTTCGACCCGTCCCGCAGCCTGTTTATTGATGACACCTTGCCGATCCTGCGCAGTGCGCGCGAGTTTGGAGTGGGGCATTTGCTGGCGGTCAAAGAGCCGGACAGCAAGAAGGGGCCAAAGGACACAGGGGAGTTTGCGGCAGTCGATGATTACAGAGATCTGATTGCCGGGCTCTAATGTAAATGTGGGAATGTGAATGTGGGAGCTGGCCAGTGTGAGAGCTGGGCTTGCCCGCGATGCAGGCACCTCGGTGTATCAGTGATACCGAGGTGATGCTATCGCAGGCAAGCCGGCTCCCACATATACCTGCTCCCACAGTTATGCCTGTGTATTACTCAGGAATACGCAGTGTCTGGCCTGGGTAAATTTTGTTTACATCTTTAAGCAGCGGCTTGTTGGCCTCGAAGATTTTGTTGTACTGGTTGGCATTGCCGTACACCGCCAGGGAAATCGCGCTGAGGGTGTCGCCTTTCTTCACCACAACAAAACGAGCGGCCGTGACCGCGGGGCCGGACACAGTAATCTGGTCATCCACGCTGGCAACACCGGCGATATTACCCGCCGCCAGAAGGATTTTTTCTTTCTCTTCCTGACTGGCAACTTCACCGGTGATCGTCACCTTGTCACCGTCTACGGTGGCGTGAACGTTCGGGTTACCCAGCCCTACCGCTTCGATATGCTTTTTCAACTCTTCGCCAGCATTGGCATTACCCGGCGTCAACAGGTCAATCAACTTCTCGCCTGCTTCCTTAACAAAGCTAAAAATACTCATGGTGCGCTCTCCTTGGGGTTTAAGTTCCAGATGCCCAAGACTAGACCAGTCCTGCAGTCTTGGGTTCCAGGCACGCCAAAGACCCAAACACGCTAGCCTGCGCGCTGGCAGGAATAAGCCCGCAACACGCGCCTTGATCGACGCCATCTATCAATAGATCAGTACAGCCGATTAGACGCGACCCTTTGTCGCGCCTAGTCTAAACATTGATCATTCCCTCGGTGGTACTGCCCCATGAACGCCAAGCGCCCAGTCTGCGCGGCGCCTGCCCTCGAAACGCCCGCGCCGGCCGCCAGCCAGAGCTACCAGTTTTGCAATCTGGAACACACTGAAATTGCCAGCACTGCATTGGCCGAAGAAGTGGCGTTGGCGATTGCCTACAACGACATCAGCCAGGCGGTGATGCTGGTGACGCCCACCGACCTGGAAGACTTTATCGTCGGCTTCAGCATCGGCAGCGGCATTATCGCCGACGTTAGCGATATTTATGATCTAAAACTCAGCGGCACGGGCTCTGCCCAATACGCTCACGTACAGATTTCCAGCCGCGCCTTCTGGAACCTCAAGCAGCAACGCCGCCAGTTGGCCGGCACCAGCGGCTGCGGCCTGTGCGGCGTAGAGGCCGTAGAACAAGCCTTGCCAGACCTGCAAGTGCTGCCCGGTGCGCCCTTGCCGCCCGCCGAATGGCTCGACGGCCTGCGCCAACGCATCAGCGCCTTTCAGCCCCTGGGCCAGTACAGCGGCGCGGTGCATGCGGCGATCTTTATGAATAACCAGGGCGAGTTGCTGATGGGCCGCGAAGACATCGGCCGACATAACGCCCTGGATAAATTGATCGGCGCGCTGATCCGCCAAAAAATTCCGACCGACGGCGGCCTGGCCATTGTCACCAGCCGCTGCAGCCTCGAATTGATCCAGAAAGTCTTGCGCGCAGGCATCCAGACCCTGGTCAGCCTGTCGTCGCCCACCGGCCTGGCCCTGCAATGGGCGCGCCGGCACAACCTCAATCTCATCCACCTGCCGCAGAAAAGTGCGCCGCGGGTCTACAGCCCTGCGATGGAGAACCAGCCATGAGCCTGCATCACCAAGCCGACCAAACCCCGACTCCGCGCTACAAGCCTTACAAAGGCCCGGCCGGCGGCTGGGGCGCACTGATCAGCGTGGCGCAGGCCTGGCTGACCAGCGACAACGCCATGAAAAACCTGCGCATGATGCTCAAGACCAACCAGAACGGCGGTTTCGACTGCCCTGGCTGCGCCTGGGGCGACTCGCCGGAAAGCGGCATGGTCAAGTTCTGCGAGAACGGCGCCAAGGCGGTCAACTGGGAAGCCACCAAGCGCCGTGTGGACGCGGCCTTCTTCGCCAAGCACAGCGTGACTGCACTGCTGGAGCAGAGTGACTACTGGCTGGAATACCAGGGCCGCCTGACCGAGCCGATGCGCTACGACGCCGAGACAGATCGATATAAAGCCATCAGCTGGGACGCCGCCTTTGACCTGATCGGCAAGCACCTCAACGCCCTGCCAAGCCCGGACATGGCCGAGTTCTACACCTCGGGCCGGGCCAGCAACGAAGCGGCGTACCTGTACCAGCTGTTTGTGCGTGCCTACGGCACCAACAATTTCCCGGACTGCTCGAACATGTGCCACGAAGCCAGCGGCGTCGCCCTGGCGCAAAGTGTGGGCGTAGGCAAAGGCACCGTGACCTTTGATGACTTCGAACATGCCGATGCGATTTTCGTCTGGGGCCAGAACCCCGGCACCAACCACCCGCGCATGCTTGAGCCGCTGCGCGAAGCGGTAAAACGTGGCGCCCAGGTGGTGTGCATCAACCCGCTCAAAGAGCGTGGCCTGGAACGCTTCCAGCACCCGCAACACCCGCTGGAAATGCTCACCAACGGCGACAAACCGACCAACACCGCGTACTTCCGCCCGGCACTGGGTGGCGACATGGCCATCCTGCGCGGCATGGCCAAGTTCCTGCTGCTGTGGGAACGCCAGGCCCAGGCCGAAGGCAAAGAGGCGGTGTTCGACCACGACTTCCTCAATGAACACAGCGTCAACGTGCTGGAGTACCTGGGCCAGATCGACGACACCCCATGGGATGAAATCGTCACGCAGTCCGGCCTCACCCTGGTCGAGATCGAGCAAGCGGCGCGCATGTACGCCAAAGGCAAAAACGTGATCATGTGCTGGGCGATGGGCATTACCCAGCATCGCCATTCGGTGCCGACCATCCAGGAAATCGCCAACCTGATGCTGCTGCGCGGCAACATCGGCCGCCCAGGCGCCGGGCTGTGCCCGGTGCGCGGCCACAGTAACGTGCAGGGCGACCGCACCATGGGCATCAACGAACGCCCGCCGGTGGCGTTTTTGGATTCGCTGGAGCGCCGCTTCCAGTTCCAGGTGCCGCGTACCAATGGCCACAACGTGGTCGAAGCGATCCACGCCATGCTCGAAGGCCGCTCCAAGGTGTTTATCGGCCTGGGCGGCAACTTCGCCCAAGCCACGCCAGACAGCCCGCGCACCTTTGAAGCCCTGCGCAGTTGCGACCTGACCGTGCAGATCAGCACCAAACTCAACCGCAGCCACCTGATGCACGGCAAAGACGCGCTGATCCTGCCGTGCCTGGGCCGTACCGACATCGATATCCAGGCCGACGGCCCGCAAGCCGTGACAGTGGAAGACTCGTTCAGCATGGTGCACGGCTCCAATGGCCAGTTGCAGCCGCTGTCGAAGCTGATGAAGTCCGAGCCGGCGATTCTGGCCGGGATTGCCGCCGCCACGTTGGGCAGCAAGCCGGTGGACTGGAACTGGCTGGTGGCCGACTACGGGCGCATCCGCGACTTGATCGCCGATACCATCCCAGGCTTCAAGGACTTCAACGAACGCATCAAACACCCAGGCGGTTTCTACCTGGGCAACTCCGCCGGTGCACGCCGCTGGAACACGCCGTCGGGCCGCGCCAATTTCCGCCCGAACGTGCTGCCCAAAGACCTGATCCACGAACGCACCCACGCCACAGGGCGGGTGCCGGACCTGATCATGCAATCGATGCGTTCCCACGATCAGTACAACACCACCATTTATGGCCTGGACGACCGCTACCGTGGGGTCAAAGGCCAGCGTGACGTGCTGTTCGTCAACGAAGCCGACATCATCCGCCTGGGCTTCAAGCCGGGTCAGAAGGCTGACATTGTGTCGCTGTGGGAAGATGGCCGCGAGCGCCGCGTGAAGGGCTTTACCTTGCTGGCGTTTGATATTCCGGCGGGCCAGGCGGCGGCGTACTACCCGGAAGTGAACCCGCTGGTGCCGCTGGAAAGCACCGGGGATGGCAGCCATACGCCGACGTCGAAGTTCGTGGCGATTTGCCTGGAAGCGGCGAGCGACAGTGGCTTGATCATGGCCCGTTCAGCCTAAGCAGAGCCCATCGTGGCGAGGGAGCTTGCTCCCGCTCGGGTGCGTAGCGACCGTAATAATGTTGGGGTCGCTGCGCAACCCAGCGCGAGCTTGCTCCCTCGCCACAAGAGAACAATGCCGGCAGTTTTACTCAGGCACAAAAAAAGGCCGCTTTTGCATAAAAGCGGCCCTTCCGAAGTAGCTAAAGACTCACAAAATTGACTTAAGTTCCCTATACAAAACAGCAACTTAGCAAATTGTATACAACCTCTACCGCCGGTCGGTTTTCGATTGTCAGCGCCTCGATACAACCTCAGGATCGCGCCGTCATCCTCTTGAGGTCTCTCTATGAAGTTCTCCTCGATTCTCTTGTTGTCCCTTGGCCTGGTCAGTGGCGCAGCCATGGCCGGTGGCACCACCGAAGCCGGTGTGGGCGGCGCATTGGGCGGGGTTCTAGGTTCGGTTGTCGGCCAGCAGTTGGGCGGCAACACAGGTTCCACCATCGGCGCAGCCTTGGGTGGCGCAGGCGGCAGTGCGGTGGGTGCCGATAGACGCAGCCGTGGCGAAGCCGCCATTGGTGGCGCACTGGGCGCAGCCGGCGGCAACGTCGTGGGCCGCAGCATGGGCGGCAGCACCGGCGCACTGGTCGGCTCAGCAGCCGGCGGTGGTGCAGGTGGCGCGCTGGGCAACTACATGGGCAACAAGAGCGATGACGACGACCGCCGCTACCGCGGGCGTGACAACCGTCGTTATGACCGTGATGACCACCGTGGACGCGGGCATGCCTACGGGCATCGCAAGAACAAGCACCACTACCGTCATCGGTAAGTTCTAAAGAACACAGCTGGCCCCCTGTGGGAGCTGGCTTGCCTGCGATAACGGTGGGTCAGGACGCACATCTAATCCTGACCCACCGCTATCGCAGCGATGCGGCGACCCAACAAGCCAGCTCCCACATTTGATTTTCATTGCATGAAAAAGGGTCTCATACCACCAACCGCTCCAACGCCTCGCGCAACTTCCCCGCAATTGCCACCGGTTGGTTCGATGCCCGATCCACAAACACATGCACAAAGCGCCCCGCCGCACTGGCTTCGTCCTCGCCGGCCTTGAACACCGCCAACTCATATTGCACCGAGCTGTTACCAAGCTTTCCAACCCGCAGGCCGATATCCAGGCGATCCGGAAACGCGATCGAGGCGAAATAATCGCACGCCGAACTCACCACAAACCCCACCACCTCACCGTCATGAATATCCAGCCCACCTTCTTCAATCAGGTAGGTATTCACCGCCGTGTCGAAAAAGCTGTAATAAGTGACGTTGTTCACATGGCCATACACATCGTTGTCGTGCCAACGCGTGATGATCGGCTGGAAGTGACGGTAGTCGGCGCGTTGCGGCATTGAGTCAGGCATGGGCGGTTCTCTGGAAAGTGGGTTTACAGGTCATTCAGGTGGGCTTGCGCCCACTCACGCACCTCGGCGTATGGGTAGTCCTCCAGCGCAGCAAAACCCGGTATGCCCCGCGCCTTCAGCTTGGTAAACAGCGGCACGCTGATACCGCCGAGAAACCGCGCCAGCCGTTCCGCTTCTGGCAGGTTCGTGGTGTGTTCATGATGCCTGTGGATAAAATCACCGCACAGCCCCATGAAGTTTTTATCCACAAGTGGCGGCAAACTCGGCGGCGGCGGCAAATGTGCGACGTGGCCGTGGCATACCGAACAATGCCCGCAGCGTAGAGGGGCATTTTCATCGCCAAAGTACTTGGCCAAACGCTGCCCCAGGCAATGCTCGGTAGCAAAAAGCTCGAGCATGGCGTGGATCCGCGCCACTTCCGTCACTTCATGGTGCTTGAAGCCTGTGTATAACTCGGCGCTCAGCACCCGTGGATCAAAGTCAGTATCGAGCAGGCTGTAGACCTCGGTCATCTGCTTGCTTTCCAGCTCAATCAGGCCCTGTTCCTGGAAGTAGTCCAGCGCCTTCACCACCCGGCTGCGCTCGGCATTGTGCTGTTGGTACAGCGCATCGAGATCCACCGTCGCCCAGGTTTTGGCGCGTTTACATACCTGGATGATCGCCGCGACAAACTGCTGCCGCTCGCCGGAAAACCGCGCCAGCAACGCCTCGGGCTCGATCAGGTATTTGAAGCGGTATTCGGCGTAAAACGCATAACGCGGTGCGATCACACCCTTGAGCTCCAACTGCACCAGCAGTGTCTTGAGCGGCAGCTCGCGGATGTTGCTGTGGTCCGACAGCGATCTCAGCAGGAACTCCCACTGGCCTTCGCTTCGCGCCGCTTGCAACTCCTCCAGTACACGGCGAATGCCCTCCTGCTCTGGCGTATCGCCATACACAAAGTTTTCCAGCACATTGAGGCTGTCGCGGTTGGCCAGTACCAGGCAATCGGACGGCTGCCCATCACGCCCGGCGCGGCCGATTTCCTGGCTGTAGTTCTCGATAGA
Organism: Pseudomonas sp. 2995-3; assembly: GCF_002742565.1. Taxonomy (NCBI): domain Bacteria; kingdom Pseudomonadati; phylum Pseudomonadota; class Gammaproteobacteria; order Pseudomonadales; family Pseudomonadaceae; genus Pseudomonas; species Pseudomonas sp. 2995-3. Next base: position 129,727 of record NZ_LJSB01000218.1, read on the forward strand.
CTTGGGCAGGTCGAAGTGCACCACGTTGCGAATATCACTCTTGTCGATGCCCATGCCGAACGCGATGGTGGCAACAATGCAATTGGAGCGCCCGCCCATGAAACGCTGTTGGATACCTTCGCGTTTATCGTGGGGCAACCCGGCGTGATACGCCTCGGCCTGGATGCCATTGCGGTTCAGGTGTTCGGCAATCTGCTCGGCGGTTTTTTGCAACGTGACGTAAACGATGCTCGGCTGATTGGCCCGCGCGCTCATCCACTCGACCAAGCGCCGGCGTTTGTCGTGGCCGCTCACCGGCTCTACCAACAAGTTGAGATTGGGCCGGTAGAAGCCCGTGGTGATCACATCATCCGGCGCAATGGCGAACTTGGCCTGCATGTCGGCAATCACCTTGGGCGTGGCTGTAGCCGTCAGCAGCAGCGCTTGTGGGATATTGAACTGGCGCTGGTAGTCCGGCAGTTTCAGATAGTCCGGGCGGAAGTTGTGGCCCCATTCGGAAATACAGTGCGCCTCATCCACCACCAACAAGGAAATCTGCACGCTTTGCAGGAAGTTACGGAAGCGCTCGTTCTTTAAGCGCTCCACGGAAATCATCAAAATCTTCAACTCACCCGAACGCGCGCGGGCCATCACCTCATTGGCATCTTCACGGCTCTGCGCCGAATCGATACTGCCAGCACAAATGCCATGGCGTTGCAGGAAACCCAACTGGTCCTGCATCAGCGCCAACAGCGGCGACACCACCAGCGTCAGGTGCGGCAACAGCACCGCCGACAGCTGATAACACAAAGACTTGCCGGAACCAGTGGGGAAAATAGCGGCAGCCGAACGACCGGCCAGCACCGCGCTGATCGCGGCCTCCTGGCCCAAACGAAACTGTGGGTAACCAAAGACCTGTTGGAGGGTGTTGTGCATAAGCTGTCACTCCGTTGACCGCTGAACGAGTCAAAAACATAGACCAGCGATCGGTAAACGGTCGGGGATAAACGCTACAAACTGATACAGAGAAAACCAGCAAGACCGCGCAAAAATGCAGACAGTAGCACGCTTGATTACAAGCCCCGACAAGGAGTCGTGAATGTCTCGCATGCCACCGTTTTCTTTGCTCCTCGCAATGCCCTTTCTGCTGATGGGCTGTGCAACGCCGCCGAAACCCACCTCCGAGCAACTGGCCGTGCATGCCTTTGAAACGCCCGAATACTTCTCCGCAAATGCACTGCCTATCGTCAAGGCATCCACCCTCTATGCCCAGTTGATCTCCATGCAGTCTGGCGACGACCGTCCCATGACCCCGTCCTGACTGAGCGTTCCTCACGCTCTGCGTGGGAATGCCGCCTGGGACGCTCCGCGTCCCACCTCCGCGCACGGCTTTAAGCTTGGGCACTGGTGACGCAGAGCGTCACGGGAGGCATTCCCACGCAGGAGCGTGGGAACGATCTAAAAAATGACCCCGCAGCAGGTTCGCGAACGCTTGCTCAGCACCGCCAATCGGACGGGCATCTATGCCAACAGCGAAGCCTACGGACGCGGGTTGATGGACCTGGATGCGGCTTCGCGTCTGTAGGATTGGCGATGGCCGTCCCTTGAAGCCGTTCTGACTGATCGTTCCGCACGCTCTGCGTGGGAATGCCGCCCGGGACGCTCCGCGTCCCACCTCCGCGCACGGCTTTAAGCTTGGGCATTGGTGACGCAGAGCGTCACGGGAGGCGTTCCCACGCAGGAGCGGGGGAACGATCAGGAAACCTGTGGGAGTCGGGCTTGCCCGCGATGGCGGTGTGTCAGGCAGGGAAATATTGCCTGACACACCGCCATCGCGGGCAAGCCCGGCTCCCACATTGGCTGGGTGTTGCCAAAAAATCACTGTCAAACCGAAAATTCCGGAAAGCTTTGTGGGAAGCAGACAAACACCGTGTAGTCCTCTTCCCAAACTGATCAAAACACCTGCCAAGCCCTCTACATAACCTCCCTTCACATGACCGAAACTAGTGACCTCTCAACTGTCCCGGCAAAAACCGTGAACATCGAAAGGACTCAACGATGGTCGACTACAGCTCTTGGGGCTCGCTCCTCATTCTTATTGCCCTTACTGTCCTGCTCGATAGTAAGTTGAAGCATCCCGAGCTCAGAAAATGGTTCGGACTGGCCCTCATCCTCACCGGACCAATGCTTCTAATCGTCGCCACTTCCTGGCTGAGCGAATTACAATTCGACAGTCTTCCGACATTCGCCTTTATCATTGGCATCCGTCTCTTTTTCACCCGAAACAAATTCCGTCGCCAACGCAATCCTCCCCCCCACCCACTCCTGCGTGCCCCCACCATGAACCTGGCCCCCAACTTCCCCGAAGACCCCGTGATGCAGCAGCTTCTGCAACTGTTGCACGAAGAAATCGGCCTGCCGAAGCACAAGACCCTGCGCCTCGAAACCTCGATCAACCTCGAGCTCGGCTGCGACGGCGCCGAGGCCAAGCAATTGATGGAAGCGATGGAGCAAGAGTTTGCCCTCGACTTGGGCGACTACGATGCTTATCGTTACTTCAAACCGCCGGTGTTCGATGTGTTCCTCAAGCGCCGCGCCAAGGGCCGGGGCGATAAGGTGCCGCTGACCATCGGCATGCTCTACCTGGCGATCAAGACCCATAGTTGGGATACGCAAACCCTGGAAAACTTGAGCTGATCCCAAGACCACCGAATACCGGTGTGGGAGCTGGCTTGCCTGCGATGGCATCACCTCGGTATTACTGACAGACCGAGTCGCCTGAATCGCGGCGGTGCGACGATTCGACAAGCCCGGCTCCCACACTGAAGTTGCTGACACAACAACAAGGACCTTACATGGACGTAATAATGGGCCTGCTGGCCGCCCTCCTCTGGGGTGGCACGGACTTTCTCGTGGGCCTCAACGCCCGAGCCGTGGGCGTTAAACGCGCGGTGTATTTCGGCCAAGCCCTTGGCTTTTTGATAATGACGCTGTTGCTGGTTATCTTCCCGGCCTTCCTGTTCAAATCCTTGAATGCCCCATTGAGCGTCTGGCTCCTGGGCATCACCGCCGCCCTGCTCACCGTCTCCGGCGCGCTGGCACTGTCCAAGGCCTTCGCCCTGGGCAAAGCCGCCATCGTTGCGCCTTTGGTAACGTCTTACGGCGTAGTGACCACCCTGCTGTCCTGGGCCAGTGGCGAACACATCAACCTGATCCAACTCGGCTGCATCGGCCTGTGCGTAATCGGCGTGATCCTGTCCAGCATCCACAAGGATAACGGCACGCCCCACAACAACCCGCGCCAGTCCATCGCCTACGCCATGCTCGCCGCCTTGCTGTACGGCACCAGCTTCTGGTTGCAAGGTCGCTACACGCTGCCGGCGCTGGGGCCGATCACCATGTTGTGGCTGGGTTACCTGGTGGGCCTGTGCGTGCTGGTGGTGATGGTGCTGAAGATCAAGGACGGCCTGAAGATCCCGCCGTTGAAAAACTGCGCAACCTTGACCGGTGCGAGCCTGATGAACCTCGGCGGGTTCTCGGCGTTTTCCTGGGGCGCGATGGCGGGCTCGGTTTCGGTGGTGACGGTGATCAGTACATTGTCCGGCGGGATTGCGGCGATTATGGGGTATGTGTTTTTCAAGGAGCGGTTGTCGGCGGTGCAGGTGCTGGGCGTTGCATTAGTGCTGGTCGGCGCCGTGGTTTTGCATATCGCCATCTAACCTGTCGCCCACAAAAAAGCCGCCCCGGAGGGCGGCTTTTTCACAACAACCGAACCTTACAACTTAGGCCCGGCCGCCTTGATCGCATCGCTCACTTCAAACTTCTTGAAGTTCTCGATGAACAGACCAGCCAGCGCTTTCGCCGCTTCGTCGTAGGCAGCCTTGTCAGCCCAGGTGTTACGTGGGTTCAACAGGCCGGTATCAACGCCCGGTACGGCCAAAGGCACGTCGAGGTTGATAGTGTCGAGGTGTTCGGTTTGTGCACCGATCAACGCGCCGCTCTGGATCGCTGCGATCACGCCGCGAGTGGTCGGGATGTTGAAGCGCTTGCCGACACCGTAGCCGCCGCCGGTCCAGCCGGTGTTGACCAGGTAGACCTTGGAGCCGAAGCCGCGCACACGCTTGATCAGCAGTTCTGCGTATTCACCGGCTGGGCGTGGGAAGAACGGCGCGCCGAAGCAGGTGGAGAAGGTCGACTTGATGCCGCTGCCCGAACCCATTTCGGTCGAGCCCACCAAAGCGGTGTAGCCGGACAGGAAGTGGTAGGCCGCTTGTTCTTCGCTGAGGATCGAGACGGGCGGCAGTACGCCGGTCAGGTCACAGGTCAGGAAGATCACAGCGTTTGGCTCGCCGCCCAGGTTCTTCTCGGAACGCTTGGCAACGTGCTCCAGCGGGTAGGCGGCGCGGCTGTTCTGGGTCAGGCTGACGTTGGTGTAGTCGGCGTGCTTGGCATCGTCGATCACCACGTTTTCAAGCACGGTGCCGTGCTTGATGGCTTTCCAGATTACCGGCTCGTTCTTCTCGGAGAGGTCGATGCACTTGGCATAGCAACCGCCTTCGATGTTGAACACCACGCCTTCGCCCCAGCCGTGTTCATCGTCACCGATCAGGTAACGGCTTTCGTCAGCCGACAGGGTGGTTTTACCGGTGCCCGACAGACCGAAGAACAGAGTCACGTCGCCGGCTTCGCCGATGTTGGCGGCGCAGTGCATTGGCAGCACGTCGGCGGCCGGCAGCAGGAAGTTCTGCACCGAGAACATGGCTTTTTTCATTTCACCGGCGTAACGCATGCCGGCGATCAGCACTTTTTTCTGTGCGAAATTGAGGATCACGCAACCATCGGAGTTGGTGCCGTCACGCTCTGGCACGCATTCGAAGTTGGCGACGTTAAGCACTTGCCACTCATCACGGCCGGCTGGGTTGTACTGGGCCGGGTTGATGAACAGGCAACGACCGAACAGGTTCTGCCAGGCAGTCTGGGTGGTCATTTTCACGGCCAGGTAGTGGTCTTCTGCAGCCCCTACGTGAACATGGGAAACGAAATGCTCTTGCGCGTTGTTGAATGCCTCGACGCGAGCCCACAGGGCATCGAACTTGTCGGCCGGGAACTTGCGGTTGATCGGGCCCCAGGCAATTGCGTCCTGGGTGGAAGGCTCTTCAACGATGAAACGGTCAACCGGCGAACGACCGGTGCGGTGACCGGTTTCTACGACCAGCGCGCCAGTATCGGCAAGCACGCCTTCACCGCGCTGCAGGGCTTCTTTGACCAGATCGTCAACACTCAGATCGGTGTATACGGCGTTATTGGCTTGCGTCATGAGGTTCCCCGTCGGCCTATGGCCGAGTGCTCCAAACGTTTTGTAGTAGAAAGTTGCGCACTACTACCGCGAAAAAAGTGGGCCGGATTATGCCAGAAAAGCCCAAAAAGAGTAGGGTCCTCCCGTCAGAACTGCGCTAATCCGGCGTTTGTCAGGTGATTTACCTGTGCTTAAACGTTTTAGTGGCGGGTGTCGGAGGGGGTGTCGATGCCTGCGCCGGCGAATAATTGGGCTACATCGGCTGCATCGAACAGGTAGCGCTGGTTGCAGAACTGGCAGTCGATCTCGATATTGCCGCCATGTTCCACCACCAAGTGCTGCGCATCTTCAAGGCCCAGGCTAACCAAGGCGTTGGCCGAGCGCTCACGTGAACAACTGCAACGGAAGCGCAGGCCCTGGGCGTCGAACAGGCGCACGGCTTCTTCGTGGTAAAGGCGATGCAGGATGGTTTCGTTATCCAGGCCCAGCAGTTCTTCAGCCGTCAGGGTGCCGGCCAGGGCGGTCAGTTTGCGCCAGCTGTCGGTGCGCTCATCGTCGTCCTTGATGCGGTCAGCCGGCAATTGCTGAAGCAGCAAGCCACGGGCGCGCTTGCCGTCAGCGTTGAGCCAGAATTTGGTGCCGACCTGCTGGGACATCACGAAATAGTTGGTAAAGCAGTCCGATAGGGTTTCGCCGTCGAGGTCGACGATGCCCTGGTAACGCTGGCCTTCGGTGGGGTCGACGGTGATCGCCAGCACGCCATTGGCCATCAGGTCTGACAAGGTCGCGTCCGGGGCGATCTGGTCGGCTTCGTAACGGGCCAGGCCACGGATTTCGCGCTCGCTGGAACACTCGATCATCAACATCGGCACCGGGCCTTCGGAACGGGCCTGCAAGATCAGCAAACCATCGAACTTCATGGTGCCTACCAGCAGCGAGGCCGCCGCCATCAGCTCACCGAGCAGCTGCGCAACCGGCTCCGGATAGGGGTGCTTGGCAAGGACTTCGGCATAGCTGCGCTCCAGCGAGACCAGTTCGCCGCGGGCGTCGTTCTCATCGAAGATGAAGCGTTGGGTGAAGTCGGTATCCGGTAGATCAGTCATAGGTCTGGGTATCTGAATTGATGACAAATTGGTTACAAGGTTTATAGAATTAAACGCTTTGGCACCTTTTTGGTGCGTTTTTACAGAGCGAAGAGGGACAGTTTATGAACAATCCGGGTTTGTTCCAAGCCAGGTGGAACCTCCGGGGGTGGGCCTTTTGCAATCTAGTCGCTATCGGGCTGCTGTGTTTTTGGCTGTGGCCCACGGGACAGATGCTGTGTGTGGTTTTCGACGAATGGCTGTTTCATCTGCTTAATGACCCATTGGCAAGCAATTCGACATGGTTGCATGTGTGGGCGGTGGCCAGTTTGCGACCGTTTGATGCCGTGGTTGGGGTGATTTTGCTGGCACTGCTGATTCGCGGCGACTGGGTGTTCAAGGCCATTCAGGTGCGACAGGCATTCTTCGGTTTCCTCAGCATTCTGCTGCTGTTGCTGTTTATCCGTATGCTGTTTTCCAAGCTCACGGCGCAAATGGGCTGGCAGCACAACAGCCCGTCGATGGTGATCAGCGGCGCGATTCATATGAGCGATTATTTCCCGGGCCTGGAGAAAACCTGGGAGTTGAAGGATCGTTCCAGCCAGAGCTTCCCGGGCGATCATGCGTCGGTTCTGCTGATCTGGGGCATGTTCATGACGGTGTTTGCCCAGCGTTTCACCCAAGTAGTGGTGATCTGGGGCTTGGCATTGTTGTTCATGATGCCGCGGCTGGTGGCGGGCGCACATTGGGGCCAGGACGACTACATCGGCGGAGTGCTGCTGGCGTTGCTGGCACTGGGGTGGGGGTATTACACGCCGTTTGCGGCAAAGGTGTCGGGGTTGCTGATACGGGTGACGGCGCCGGTTTTCGGGTTGCTCGGGAAGCTGCCAGTCATCGGGCGGTTGAGTGTCATGCGCATAGCCGCGTAACACCGCAGCCCTAATGTGAGAGCTGGCTTGCCTGCGATAGCGGGGGGTCAGCCACCCTCTCAGTCACTGACCCACCGCTATCGCAGGCAAGCCAGCTCCCACATTGTTGATCTCCTTTTGAAGGGAGATCCGTGTCAATCATCATTGCCGCTGCCGCGAAACTTGAACAGATCACGCCGCTGCTTCTTGCTCGGCTTGCCGTCGGTGGTCATGCCGGTTGCGCCAGCCTTACGCATAGCCGCCGCATTTTCGCGCTTTGCGATGCTGGCTTCGGTTTCGGCATACAACGCCTGCGCCTCAGGCGCGCCACGACGCACGACAGACAGTGCCTGCACCACCACAGTCTTTTCGTCAAAACCTGTACGAATCTGCAGCTCGTCTCCGACGCGCGGTTCCTTGCCCGGCTTGCAGCGCTCGCCGCGATGGTGCACCTTGCCGCTTTCGATGGCCGCCTTGGCCAGGGCACGGGTTTTATAAAAACGCGCCGCCCACAACCACTTGTCCAAACGGACCTTTTCTTCCTCTTCCTGCTTTTGAGCCACTTGAATTCCTCGCTCTGAAAAATGTCGCAACTTTACCGTTGAACCCCTTCAACGCATAAATCCCAAGCCTCACCTAAGATACGCCAGACACCCCCTGTTTTCGCGAGGATACGCTGTGACCGACTTTCCCACCTCACTCACCTCGCCCAACCAGCGTTGCGTAGGTTGCCAGCAAAGCGAAGACTTGGGTTTCGATTTTTCCTTCGCCTACCAGCCTATCGTAGACCTTCGCGACCGGTCGATTTTTGCCCACGAAGCATTGGTGCGCGGTATTCACGGTGAAGGGGCGTTGTCGGTGCTGGACCAGGTCAACGACAGCAACCGTTATCGCTTTGACCAACGCTGCCGTACTCAGGCGATTGCGGGGGCCGCCGCGCTGGGAATGCAAAGCTATCTTTCGATCAACTTCATGCCCAATGCCGTGTACCGGCCGGAGCTGTGCATTCGCAGCACGCTGGAGGCGGCCCGTGCGCATAATTTCCCGCTGGATCGGTTGATTTTCGAAACCCTTGAAAACGAGCATGTAGATAACTATCGCCATTTGACCAATATTCTGCGTGAATACCGCGAATTCGGCTTCAAGACCGCCATCGATGACTTCGGCGCCGGCTATTCAGGGCTGAACCTGCTGGCCGATTTCCAACCCGACTTGATCAAACTCGACATGGCGCTGATTCGCGATGTAGACCAGGATCGTGTCCGGCAGGTTATTGTCCAGGGGATTGTCACAATCTGTGAGCAGTTGGGCGTTACTGTCATTGCCGAAGGTATCGAAAGTGCCGGCGAGCGCGACTTTCTGTCCGACTGCGGAATATTTCTGATGCAGGGCTACTGGTTCGCCAGGCCTGCATTCAAAGCCCTGGCCGAGGTTTCCCCTCAGGCCTGGGCGAACTGACCGGTTACCCATATTGAAGACATTTGACCATTTGACCGTTGTGGGTCTGCGCGAGTGGGTGGCCCTTCCCGACCTGGGAGTGGCTGGCCTGCGCGCGAAGATCGACACCGGTGCCAGTACCTCGAGCCTGCATGCCACCGATATCGAGCCCTTTGAGCGCGACGGTGAGAAGTGGGTGCGCTTCACTGCGCACCTGGGCAGCGTGGTGCAATTGCGCCATCGTCGCTGCGAAGCGCCCCTGGTGACGATGAAAACTATCAAGAGCTCCAACGGCCATGCGCAGGTGCGGTATGTAATCAGCACCACCCTGGCACTGGGTGACCGAGTATGGCGGGTGGAATTCACCCTGGCCTGTCGCAAGGCCATGCGTTACCGCCTGTTGCTGGGCTCCAAGGCGCTGATTGACGGCCAGTTGGTGGTCAACCCCGGCGTCAAGTACGTTCAAGACAAGCCGGTGTTCCCGGTCTCTACTATTTCTGCCCCAGGTGCTGCATGAAGATTGCTGTGCTGTCGCGAAACCCGCGTCTGTATTCCACCCGCCGCCTGGTCGAGGCCGGCACCGAACGTGGCCATGAAATGGTGGTGATCGACACGTTGCGTGCCTATATGAACATTGCCAGCCACAAGCCGCAGATCCACTACCGGGGCAAACCGCTGGAAGGCTTTGATGCGGTGATCCCGCGGATCGGCGCTTCGGTGACGTTCTACGGCTGCGCGGTGTTGCGCCAGTTTGAAATGATGGGCGTGTTCCCGCTCAACGAATCGGTGGCCATTGCCCGTTCGCGGGACAAGCTGCGCTCCCTGCAATTGCTGTCGCGCCGGGGTATCGGCCTGCCGGTGACCGGCTTTGCCCACTCCCCCGATGACATCCCCGACCTGATCGAGATGGTCAACGGCGCACCGCTGGTGATCAAGGTGCTCGAAGGTACCCAGGGTATCGGCGTGGTGCTGTGTGAGACGGCGACTGCCGCCGAGTCGGTGATCGAGGCGTTCATGGGCCTCAAGCAGAACATCATGGTGCAGGAATACATCAAGGAAGCCGGCGGTGCGGATATCCGCTGCTTCGTGGTCGGCGACAAGGTGATCGCAGCCATGAAACGCCAGGCCAAGCCAGGTGAGTTCCGCTCCAACCTGCACCGTGGCGGCAGTGCCAGCCTGATCAAGATCACCCCGGAAGAGCGCATGACCGCGCTGCGGGCCGCCAAAGTGATGGGCCTGGCAGTGGCAGGCGTGGATATCCTGCGCTCCAACCACGGCCCGCTGGTGATGGAGGTGAATTCATCACCGGGCCTGGAAGGGATCGAGACCACCACCGGCAAGGATGTGGCGGGGATCATCATTCAGCATCTGGAGAAGAATGGTGGGCCGAATATGACCCGGACCAAGGGCAAGGGCTGATACAACCCGGCCTTCCACCCACCGAAAAAACCTGTGGGAGCTGGCTTGTCGGGTCGACGCATCGCTGCGATAGCGGTGGGTCAGCAACCCATTTGTTAACTGATACACCGTTATCACAGGCAAGCCAGCTCCCACATTGGGTTGCTGTTGTTTTTTAGACCGCATCCCTTGGCAGCATCAAGCCCAGCGGCAAGCGCACCCGCGCTTCCAGGCCGCCTTCTTCGCGGTTGCGCAGCTCAACATTGCCGCCATGCATCGAAGCAATTCGCCGCACAATCGCCAGCCCCAGCCCCGTACCCTTGCCGCCCCGCGCACGGTCGCCACGGGTGAATGGGTTGAAAATACCTTCCAGCTCCGCCGGGTCGATGCCCGTACCACGGTCCATCACGCTCAACACCACATAGGGCGCCGTGCTGTCGCCGGACACATAGGCGGCCACTTCCACATCTGAACCCGCGTGATGCAAGGCGTTGCCGATCAGGTTGTTCAACAGGCGCTTCATCGATACCCGACGCAATGCAAACGGCTGGATCGGCTCCAGGCGCATGCGCACCTGTTCGCCATTCTGGTTGTAGGGCGCTACCACCTCACGCACCAGGTCCGTGAGGTCGACTTCCTCCACCACCTCATCACGGCCATCGCGGATAAACGCCAGGAACTGGTCGAGAATCGCGTCCATGTCCTCGATGTCGCGCACCATGTCGTCGGTCAGGTCGTTATGGTTGCCCATCAACTCCAGGGACAGCCGCAAACGCGTCAGCGGCGTGCGCAAGTCATGGGACACGCCCGCCAGCATCAGCTCGCGTTCGCGCCCGGCCTGTTCGACATCCTCCGCCATCTGGTTGAAGGCACCGTACACCTCGGTCATCTCACTGGGCGTATCGCTGATCGGCAGGCGCACACTGCGCCCCTGCCCGAGTTGGCGGGCGGCAAACACCAGGCGTTTAAGCGGTTGGTTGAGCTGTCGGACGAAAATCCACGCGGAAGCGGTTGAAAGTAAACCGATGGCCAGGAACCAGCCCAACACGTTCCAGATTTTTTGCCCGCGCAGCGGATGGGGGTAAAGGGGCACCTTGATCCAGGCATCTCCCAGACTCGGAGCCCTGACCCAGAGTGCAGGTGAAACATGCATGCGCAGGCGCACCTCGGTGTCCTCTCCCAGCTCAGCCTGCATCTGACGCTGATAAATCTCGCTGTAAGGCCAATGCTGCTCACCTTCGGGCACACCAGCGCCGTCGACTCGAATCAGCGTCGAAGCCTTTGCTACCTTTTCGCGGTTTTCAGGGTCAACGGCCCAGTAGGCACGCAGTGTCAGGGCGACACCGTGGCTGTACTGCCTGTCTACCAGCACGTCTTCGTTCATCAACAGATAAACCAGCGTGAGCGCCTTGGAAAACAGAACGACGATCAGCACCAGCCAAAGGGTGCGAGAGAAGAAACTTTGCGGGAACCACAACGGGGTTTTCATAGGAGACAGCTAAACACCTTGCAGGAACGAGCGGCGCTCGCAGAATTGCAGACGCCGGGCATCCCGTCGACCCTCATGGAGTCAAACGCCGGGATGCCCGCCCCTGCAAGTCATCGGTCACTTGGTTGCAGTGCCATCCGGCACAAACACATAACCCACGCCCCACACCGTCTGGATGTACCGCGGCTTGGCCGGGTCCGGCTCGATCATCCGGCGCAGACGCGAGATCTGCACGTCGATGGAGCGCTCCAGGGCGTCCCATTCGCGGCCACGGGCCAGGTTCATCAGCTTGTCGCGGGTCAACGGCTGGCGAGCATTCATCACCAATGCCTTGAGCACGGCGAACTCGCCGGTGGTCAGCATGTGCACTTCTTCGCCACGCTTGAGTTCGCGGGTCGCCAGTGACAGCTCGTATTCGCCAAAGGTGACGCTCTCGTCTTCGCTGCCTGGCGCGCCCGGTACCGGCGGTGCCTGGCGACGCAATACGGCCTTGACCCGGGCCATCAACTCGTCAGGGTTGAACGGCTTGGCCAGGTAGTCATCAGCGCCCAGTTCCAGGCCCTTGATGCGGCTCAGCTCATCGCCCTTGGCGGTCAGCATGATGATGGGGATCTGGTTGTTCGCACCGCGCAGGCGCTTGCAGGCGGTAAGGCCGTCTTCGCCGGGCAGCATCAGGTCGAGTACGACCAGGTTGAACACTTCGCGCCCCAACAGGCGGTCCATCTGCTCGGTGTTCGGCACCGCGCGGGCACGGTAGCCCTTGGAGTTGAAAAAACGTTCCAGCAGGCTGCTCAGCCCCGGATCGTCGTCAACGATGAGAATTTTTTCGCCTTCAGCAGTTTGTGCAGTGCTGCTCATTAGATGCTCCTCTTATCTCGGCGCGCATTATGGCGTAGCTGCCGTTATACGCACCGTGTGCATTGTTAGCAGATTTTTCCTCCACCGCCAGCGAACCCGCGTCCTACAACCACCGGCGCAGTACCCCCCAAGGGCAGAACGCTGGTTATAATGCGGCGCCTTCACGCAGGGCACTGTCAGACTTTACTGTTTGCAGCCTCAGCCGTTTTTTCAGCGCGGGGCAGCAATTTCCCGATTTCGAGGGTCAATAGGCAGCCTTTTGACCCAGGCAGCGGTGCCGCTGGCGCCGCTCAACCAGCCTCGCAACGCCTTGTTTTCCGGGCCTGCGAGCTGCTTTCAAGAATTTCAGGTGGTTTTATGGACAGCATCAACAGCCGCATTGCCGAGGAACTCGGTGTACGCCCACAACAGGTCGAAGCGGCCGTCGCGCTACTGGATGAAGGCTCCACGGTGCCTTTCATCGCCCGTTACCGTAAAGAAGTGACCGGCAGCCTCGACGACACCCAATTGCGTCACCTGGAAGAGCGCCTGCGCTACCTGCGAGAACTCGACGAACGGCGCATCAGCATCCTCGCCAGCATCGAGGAACAGGGCAAGTTGACCCCGCAACTGGAACGCGACATCAAGCTCGCCGACACCAAGACCCGCCTCGAAGACCTTTACCTGCCGTACAAACAGAAGCGCCGCACCAAGGGCCAGATCGCCCTGGAAGCCGGTTTGGGCGAGCTGGCCGACGGCCTGTTCAACGACCCGTCGCTGGCCCCGGAAGCCGAAGCCGCGCGCTTTATCGATGCCGAAAAAGGCGTCGCCGACGTCAAGGCCGCCCTCGAAGGTGCCAAGTACATCCTCATGGAGCGTTTTGCCGAAAACGCCGGCCTGCTGGAAAAACTGCGCACCTACCTCAAGCAGGAAGCCATTCTCAGTGCTCGCGTTATCGCCGGCAAAGAGGAAGAAGGCGCCAAATTCCGCGATTACTTCGAGCACGACGAGCCGCTCAAGAGCATGCCGTCGCACCGGGCACTGGCGATTTTCCGGGGTCGCAACGAGGGCATTCTCAGCTCGGCGCTGAAAGTCGGCGACGAATTGCCGGGCACCATGCACCCGTGCGAAGGCATGATCGGGCAACAATTCGGCATCCAGAATCAGAACCGTCCTGCGGACAAGTGGCTCGGTGAAGTCGTGCGCTGGACCTGGAAGGTCAAGCTCTACACCCACCTGGAAACCGACCTGCTCGGCGAGTTGCGCGACGGCGCCGAAACCGAGGCGATCAACGTGTTCGCCCACAACCTGCACGACCTGCTGCTGGCCGCACCGGCCGGCCCGCGCGCCACGTTGGGCCTCGACCCGGGCTTGCGTACCGGCTGCAAGGTTGCGGTGGTCGACTCCACCGGCAAGCTGCTGGACCACGCCACCGTGTACCCGCACGTGCCGCACAACAAGTGGGACCAGACCCTCGCCATCCTGGCCGCCCTGTGCGCCAAGCACGCCGTGGACCTGATCGCCATCGGCAACGGCACCGCCAGCCGTGAAACCGATAAGCTGGCCGCCGAGCTGATCAAAAAATCCCCCGCCATGAAGATGACCAAGGTCATGGTTTCCGAGGCCGGCGCTTCGGTGTACTCGGCGTCGGAACTGGCTTCCAAGGAATTCCCGGACCTCGACGTGTCGATCCGTGGCGCCGTCTCCATTGCTCGCCGCCTGCAGGACCCGCTGGCAGAGCTGGTGAAGATCGACCCTAAATCCATTGGTGTCGGCCAGTACCAGCACGACGTGTCGCAGCTGAAACTGGCGCGCGGCCTGGATGCAGTGGTGGAAGATTGCGTGAACAAGGTGGGCGTGGATGTAAACACCGCCTCGGTCGCGCTGCTGGCGCGTATTTCCGGGCTTAACACCACCCTGGCGCAGAACATCGTCACCCACCGCGACGAAAACGGTGCGTTCAAAACCCGCGCTGCGCTGAAGAAAGTCGCACGCCTGGGCGAAAAAACCTTTGAACAGGCCGCCGGCTTCCTACGGGTCATGAACGGCGATAACCCGCTGGACTCGTCTGCGGTTCACCCGGAAGCCTACCCGCTGGTGCAGCGTATTGCCGCCGAGACCGACCGCGATATCCGTTCGCTGATCGGTGACGCCGCGTTCCTCAAGCGCCTGGACCCGAAGAAGTACACCGACGAAACCTTCGGTGTGCCGACCATCACCGACATCCTGCAAGAGCTGGAAAAACCTGGCCGCGACCCGCGTCCCGAGTTCAAGACCGCCGAGTTCCAGGACGGTGTTGAAGACCTCAAGGACCTGCAGCCGGGCATGATCCTCGAAGGCGTGGTCACCAACGTGACCAACTTTGGCGCCTTTGTGGATATCGGCGTGCATCAGGACGGTTTGGTGCACATCTCTGCACTTTCGGAGAAGTTCATCAAGGATCCACGCGAAGCGGTAAAAGCCGGTGACGTGGTCAAGGTCAAGGTCATGGAAGTCGATATCCCGCGCAAACGCGTGGGTCTGTCGATGCGCATGAGCGACACCCCAGGCGAGAAAATCGACGGCGCCCGTGGTGCACGCCCAGGCTCGGCCCCGCGCCAATCCCAGGGTAACGCGCCGCGTAAAGAGCCCACCGCCACGGCCGCGCCGAGCAACAACGCGATGGCGTCGCTGTTTGCCAACGCCAAGCAGTTGAAGAAACGCTGATGGAAATCCCGGCCGGTTTGACCCAGAGCGCGTTCAGCGAACTGATCGGCTGCCGCCTGCAACGCCTGGACGAGGGCGTTGCCGAGGTGGCCCTGACACTGGAGCCGCAGTTGCGCAACCGCGCGGGCAAGCTCCATGGCGGGGCGATTTTCAGCCTGGTCGACATCACCATGGGGCTGGCCTGTTCCAGCGCCCATGGGTTTGACCAGCAGAGCGCGACCATCGAGTGCAAGATCAACTATATCCGCGCCGTCGAAGACGGTGATGTGCTGTGCACCAGCCGGGTGATTCACGCCGGCAGACGCACGTTGGTGGTGGAAGCCGATGTGTATCAAGGCGAAAGACTTGTCGCAAAAGCACAAGGCACCTTCGCTGTCCTCTAGCTCCCCGCCCTCGATTTGAGTTAATTTCGGCGCTGCGACAACAGCGTCGGAATTTTCTTGCTGCGCTATAGCCCAATTCATGGAGTGAAGTAGGCTTTTTCAATGTGAGCCAAATCGACTCTAAACCAGGCGATAACGCCAGTTTCAACTTCACCCTTGTAGACCGTCCTGCCCACCCCCATATTGGGGCGACTGACGCGTGAAGGAATCCAACTTGAGCGAACTTCTCAACCGCCGCCTGGCCCTGCTCGGCAAGCGCGAACACCTCTCCCTGCTAGAGCAATGCTTGCACGGCATCGAGCGTGAATGCCTACGCGTCACCGGTGAGGGTCGCCTGGCACAAACGCCGCATCCAGAAGCCCTGGGCGCCGCGTTGACCAATGAATTGATCACCACCGACTACTCGGAATCGCTGCTGGAGTTCATCACTCCCGCCCTGCCCAACCCGGCCGACACCCTGAGCAGCCTGGACAAGATCCATCGGTTTGCCTACAGCAAGCTCGGCAGCGAGTACCTGTGGAGCCCTTCGATGCCGTGCCCGTTGCCGGCCGAGGAAGATATTCCGATCGCCTACTACGGCACCTCCAATATCGGCCAGCTCAAGTACGTGTACCGCAAGGGCCTGGCCCTGCGTTACGGCAAGACCATGCAGTGCATCGCCGGCATCCACTACAACTTTTCCCTGCCGGAACAGCTGTGGCCGTTGCTCAAGGAGACTGAAGGCTTCGTCGGCACCGACCGCGACTACCAGTCCACCGCCTACATCGCGCTGATCCGTAACTTCCGCCGCTACAGCTGGCTGCTGATGTACCTGTTTGGTGCTTCACCGGCCCTGGACGCCGGTTTCCTGCGCGGCCGTTCGCACCAACTTGAAGTGCTGGACGCCGACACGCTGTACTTGCCGTACGCCACCAGCCTGCGCATGAGCGACCTGGGTTACCAGAGCAACGCTCAGGCTGGGCTGACGCCGTGCTACAACGACTTGAACAGCTACACCGACAGCCTGCGCGAAGCGGTGGCAACGCCCTACGCGCCTTACGTCGAAATCGGCACCCATAAGGATGGTGAATGGGTGCAGCTCAACACCAACATCCTGCAGATCGAAAACGAGTACTACTCCAACATCCGCCCCAAGCGCGTGACCTACACCGGCGAGCGGCCGATCCAGGCGCTGATGGCCCGTGGCATCCAGTACATCGAAGTGCGCTGCCTGGACATCAACCCGTTCCTGCCGATGGGCATCGACCTGCCGGAGTCGCGTTTCCTTGATGCGTTCCTGCTGTACTGCGCGTTGAACGACAGCCCGCTGTTCGCCAACAACGAGTGTGGCAATGCCACCTCCAACTTCCTCAGTGTGGTCAAGGAAGGCCGTCGCCCAGGCCTGCAATTGCAGCGTGAAGGCCAGGCGGTGGACATGAAGGAATGGGCCACCGAGCTGCTGGAGAAGATCGCCCCGCTGGCGGCCTTGCTGGATGAGAGCCACGGCATCACCGAGCACAGCCAGGCGCTGGACGCTCAGTTGGCGAAGGTCAAGGACTCGTCCCTGACGCCGTCGGCCCAAGTGCTGGCAGCGATGGCCGAGCGCAAAGAGAGCTTTGCGCAATTCTCCCTGCATCAGAGCGAGGTGCACGCCGCGCACTTCCGCCAGGAGCCTTTACCGGCCGAGGAGCAGGCACGCTTTGAAGAGTTGGCACGTAAGTCGCTGGCTCAGCAGGTGGAGCTTGAGCAAAACGAAGTGGGCGACTTTGACGTGTTTGTCGGCTCGTACCAGGCAAGCATTCTGGCGATCAGTAACTAAAGCATCACGCCATCTCCTGTGGGACCTGGTTTGTGTGGGAGCTGGCTTGCCTGCGATGCAAACACCTCGGTGTATCAGTGATACCCAGGTGATGCTATCGCAGGCAAGCCAGCTCCCACATTTGCCTTCATTGGGTTGAAGATTGCGCTCACTCTTCTCCTCATAAGCTAATTCGAAAATGTTATTTATTTTCGAGTTCTTAGATCATTTAGTCTCCTCACACGCCGACCCTCGGCCGCCTGATTGAGGAGCTTCCCCTTGAAACTGCTTACCCCATTGCGCCTCTTGGCCGCATTGTCCCTGGCCGGTGCCAGCCTGTTTGCCCAGGCGGCAGATGTGACCATCGCCTACCAGACCACCGTAGACCCGGCGAAAGTCGCCCAGGCCGACGGTGCGTATGAAAAAGCTACCAACGCCAGGATCGACTGGCGCAAATTCGACAATGGCGCCGACATCATCGCCGCCATTGCTTCCGGCGACGTCCAGATCGGCTACCTCGGTTCCAGCCCGCTGACCGCTGCGGTAACGCGCAAAGTACCCGTTGAAACCTTCCTGGTCGCCACCCAGATCGGCGGCGCCGAAGCGCTGGTAGCGCGCAATGGTTCGGGGATCAACAGCCCACAGGACCTGGTCGGCAAAAAGATTGCCGTGCCTTTCGTGTCTACCGGCCACTACAGCCTGTTGGCCGCGCTGAAACACTGGAACATCGACCCTTCCAAAGTGACCATCCTCAACCTCGCACCACCGGCAATCATTGCGGCGTGGAAGCGCGGTGATATCGACGCGACATACGTGTGGGACCCGGCCCTGGGCGTTGCCAAGGAAAACGGCAAAGTGCTGATCACTTCCGGCGAGCTGGCCAAGTTCGGCGCGCCAACCTTCGATGCCTGGATCGTGCGCAAAGACTTCGCCGAAAAACACCCGGAAATCGTCACGGCCTTCGCCAAAGTCACCCTGGACGCCTACGCCGCCTACCGCAAAGACCCACAGGCCTGGCTGGCCGACAAAGGCAACGTCGACAAGCTGGTGAAGCTCTCCGGCGCCAAGGCCAGTGATATCCCACTGCTGCTGCAAGGCAACGTCTACCCACTGGCCGCTGACCAAGTAACCCTGCTGGGCGCACCGACCACCAAGGCTGTGACCGACACCGCCGCGTTCCTCAAGGAACAAGGCAAAGTCGACGCCGTGCTGCCGGACTACGCCCCTTACGTCAGCGCCAAGTTCATCACTAACTGATTCAAGGAGTTCATCGCGATGGCCTTGCTACAACTGGAGCGCATCAGCGCACAGTACCCAGGCGCCACAGAACCGGTACTGTCCGATATCTCACTCGACCTTGGGCCTCAGCAATTGCTGGTGGCCCTCGGCCCGTCCGGCAGTGGCAAGACTTCGCTGTTGAACCTGATTGCCGGCTTCGTCGAACCTTCTGCCGGGCGCATCACCCTCGATGGCGTGCCGGTCAAAGGCCCGAGCGCCGAACGCGGCGTGGTGTTCCAGGACGACGCTCTGCTGCCCTGGCAGGACGTGCTGGCCAACGTCGGCTTCGGCCTGGAACTGGCCGGTGTGCCCAAGGCACAACGCGAAGTGCGCGCCCGGGAAATGCTCGCACTGGTCGATCTGGCCGGTTTCGACAGCCGCCGTATCTGGCAGCTTTCCGGTGGCCAGAAACAGCGTGTCGGCCTGGCCCGCGCGCTGGCGGCTGACCCTCGCGTGCTGCTGATGGACGAGCCTTTCGGCGCCCTCGATGCCTTCACCCGCGAACAGATGCAGGAGTTGCTCCTGCAAGTCTGGCGGCGCACGGCCAAGCCGGTGTTCCTGATTACCCATGACATCGAAGAAGCGGTATTTCTCGCCACCGACCTGATCCTGCTGGCGCCCAACCCAGGCCAGATCGTCGAGCGCCTGCACCTGGACTTCGGTCAACGCTACGCCGCCGGTGAATCGGCGCGGGCGATCAAATCCGACCCGCGCTTTATCGAAACCCGTGAACACGTGCTGGGCAAAGTGTTCTCGCAACGGCAGGTGCCTGCATGAGCAGCTACGAACTTCCCGCCACGGCCGCCAAGCCGGTAGCGCACAAGGTTATTCCGGTACGTCGTCGCCTGAGCACACGCTGGATCAGCGTACTCACCCTGGTCGCCTTGCTGGCAATCTGGTGGGCGGTTACCGCCACTGGCCTGATCGAACCGCTATTCCTGCCGCCACCATCCGCCGTGCTGCAAAAAGGCTGGCTGCTGGCGACCACCGGCTATATGGATTCCACCTTGTGGCAGCACCTGGGCGCGAGCCTCACGCGCATCGGCCTGGGCCTGGGCTTTGCGGTACTGACCGCCGTGCCGGTGGGGATTGCCATCGGTGCCAACCGCATTGCCCGTGGCATCCTCGACCCGCTGATCGAGTTCTATCGGCCGATTCCGCCCCTGGCTTACCTGCCGCTGATCGTGATCTGGTGCGGCATCGGTGAGCTGTCCAAGGTATTGCTGATTTACCTGGCGATCTTTGCGCCTATCGCCATCGCCACCGCGACCGGCGTGCGCACGGTCGACCCGGCCAAACTGCGTGCCGCGCAGTCGTTGGGCGCCACCCGCGCCCAGTTGATTCGCCATGTGATCCTGCCGAGCGCGCTGCCCGACATCCTTACCGGCGTGCGCATCGGCCTGGGTGTGGGTTGGTCGACCCTGGTTGCCGCCGAGCTGATCGCCGCCACCAGCGGCCTGGGCTTTATGGTGCAGTCAGCGGCGCAGTTCCTGGTCACCGACGTGGTGGTGCTGGGGATTCTGGTGATCGCCCTGATTGCCTTCGCCATGGAAATGGGCCTGCGTGCCCTTCAGCGCAAATTAGTGCCTTGGCATGGCCAGGCACATTGAGTGAGAACCGCATGAGCAGCCTGACCGTTACGCCAATAAGCACCGCCCTGGGCGCCCTGATCAGTGGCGTCGATATCACCCAACCGTTGAGCTTTGAAGAACGTGACGGCATTGAGCAGGCGCTGCTCAGCCACTCGGTGCTGTTCTTCCGTGGCCAAGCCGTCACGCCGCAGCAACAGGCGCGGTTTGCGGCAAATTTTGGCGACCTGCATATTCACCCGATCTACCCCAACGTGCCGGAGCAGCCCGAAGTGCTGATCCTCGACACTGCCGTGACTGACGTGCGCGACAACGCCGTATGGCACACCGACGTGACCTTCCTGCCGACGCCGGCGCTCGGCGCGGTGCTCAGCGCCAAGCTGCTGCCGGCCTTTGGTGGCGACACGTTGTGGGCCAGTGGCATTGCGGCGTATGAAGCCTTGTCGGAACCCTTCAAGCGCCTGCTCGGCGGCCTGACGGCGACTCATGATTTCACCAAATCCTTCCCGCTGGAGCGCTTTGGTAACACCGCCGAAGACCTGGCGCGCTGGGAAGAGACCCGCAAGAAGAATCCCCCCCTGTCACACCCGGTGGTGCGCACGCATCCGGTCAGCGGGCGTAAGTCATTGTTTGTGAGTGATGGGTTCACCACCAAAATCAACGAGCTGGAGCCGGCGGAAAGCGAGGCCATACTCAAGCTGCTGTTTGCCCACGCAACACGGCCGGAATTCACCATTCGCTGGCGCTGGCAGGAGAACGACGTGGCGTTCTGGGACAACCGCGTGACCCAGCACTACGCCGTGGATGACTACCGTCCGCAACGGCGCGTGATGCATCGCGCCACAATCCTGGGCGACGTCCCCTTCTAAACCAGGCACAACCTCTGAATCAATGAAGATCAAAATGTGGGAGCTGGCTTGCCTGCGATAGCGGTGGACCAGCCACAACTTAATCGACTGACACACCGCCTTCGCGGGCAAGCCCGGCTCCCACATTGACCGCGTACTGACGAATGAATTTGCCACACTGAAGATCAAAATATGGGAGCTGGCTTGCCTGCGATAGCGGCGGACCAGCCCATACATTCATCGACTGACACACCGCCATCGCGGGCAAGCCCGGCTCCCACATTGACCGCGTACTGCCGAGTGAATTTGCCACACTGAAGATCAAAATGTGGGAGCTGGCTTGCCTGCGATAGCGGTGGACCAGCCACTACTTCATCGACTGATGCACCGCCATCGCGGGCAAGCCCGGCTCCCACATTGACCGCGTACTGCCGAATGAATTTGCCACACTGAAGGTCAAAATGTGGGAGCTGGCTTGCCTGCGATAGCGGTGGACCAGCCCATACATTCATCGACTGACACACCGCCTTCGCGGGCAAGCCCGGCTCCCACATTTTTGACCGGCTTGTACCGGCTTATTCAGCAGTGGATGGTTTTTCCCACAGGTTAATCCCGCCTTCCTGCGCAAACCGATCAATCTCCGCCAGTTCTTCCGCGCTGAAGCTCAAGTTCTTCAACGCGCCGACGTTTTCAATGATCTGCTCCGGTCGGCTCGCACCAATCAAGGCACTGGTCACCCGCGGGTCACGCAGGGTCCAGGCCAGGGCCAGTTGCGCGAGGCTCTGGCCACGGCGCTTGGCGATTTCATTCAACCCGCGCACATGGGCAATGTTGGCTTCAGACAAGTGCTTGGCCTGCAACGAGCCGCCACCTGGGCGGTTGACCCGCGCATCGGCCGGCACGCCGTTGAGGTACTTGTCGGTGAGCAAACCCTGGGCCAGTGGTGTGAAAGCAATCACCCCTGCGCCAAGTTCGTCGGTGGTATCCAGCAGGTCTTTTTCAATCCAGCGGTTGAGCAGGTTGTAGGCCGGCTGGTGGATCAGCAACGGCACTTTCCACTCTTTGAGCAGCGCCGCCATTTCGCGGGTTTTCACCCCGGAATAAGAAGAGATACCGATGTACAACGCCTTACCCTGCTGCACGGCAGTGGCAAGGGCGCTGGCGGTTTCTTCCAACGGGGTGTCGGCGTCAAAACGGTGAGAGTAGAAAATATCCACGTAGTCGACGCCCAGGCGTTGCAGGCTCTGGTCCAGGCTCGCCAGTACGTATTTGCGCGACCCGCCACCCTGGCCGTAAGGGCCGGGCCACATGTCCCAGCCGGCTTTGCTGGAAATGATCAGCTCGTCGCGGTAGTGCTTGAAGTCTTCACGCAGCAAACGGCCGAAGTTGATCTCGGCGCTGCCATACGGTGGGCCGTAGTTGTTGGCCAGGTCGAAGTGGTTGATCCCCAGGTCAAACGCAGTGCGCAGCAGGGCGCGCTGGGTGTCAATCGGGGTGCTGTCGCCAAAGTTGTGCCACAGCCCCAGGGACAGTGCCGGCAGCACCAATCCACTGCGACCTACGCGGCGGTACGGGATAGATTCATAGCGGTTTTCGGCAGCAATGTAAGTCATCGAATCCTCTCTTGGACGTAGGCAAATAAGGCCTGGGAATAAGGTTATTCCCAGGCCTTTTAACCAGCTGAATCGCTTAAGCCTGCCGCTCCGTTCTACAGCAATTTCCTACCAGAGTGGAACGACGTAGCTGACATAAAAGCGATTTTCATCTTGAACGGTGGCACCGGTAATATCCGGGCTGGCGTGGGCATTTTTCCAGGTCACGCCCAGGCCCTTGAGGGTGCCGGTCGGTACTTGGTAAGCCACGGCAATGTTGCGTTCCCACTCGCTGGTGGTGCCTTGCACGGTGCGGATGTCATCACCGTGGGCATAGGCCGCCGAGAACGTCAGGCCGGTAAGGCCCAGCTTACCGAAGTCATACTTGTACTGCGCAAGCCAAGTGCGCTCACCGGCGTGTTGAAATTTATTCAACTGCATGTTGGTGAGCGCCGGGGTGTCTGCGCCTGAGCCCGGCCCTTGGCGGTTGTCGCCGCTGTTGAGGCCGGAATCGAGGTACGGGAAGTCGCTGTCACCGCTGTTTTTCTGGATGCCCAAGCCGACGGTGTGACCATCCAGGCTGTAGCTCTCCAGCAAGCTGGCGGTGGTTTGGTTGATGCGGCCCTTGCTGGTGCCGTCGCCATACAGACCGGCGCCGGTAAAGTCTTTATCGCCGTCGGCGTTGGCGCCTACACCAAGGCTGCGGAACACGCGCACGTCGGTGTCGATGGCGCCCACGGACAACGCGTCATGGCGCTTGGCGCCGAGGAAGAACTGCTGGTAGTAATCCTCAAGGTTGGAGTACCACAGGCTCACGGTGGTGTTCTGGATGCCGGTGTAATCCGCACCGCCGAACAGGAAGCGATCGCTTTCTCGGGTGCCACCGGCGGTGATCATGCCTTGGTCGCCGGTTTCGCTGCGGATCTTGGTCTTGAAGATATCGCCGCCGGTGAAGGTGAAGTCGCTGAGGTCTTTGGAGACCAGTTGTACGCCGGTATTGGTCTGCTGGTACAGGCGGCCGTCGGTGTTGGCCAGTACCGGGTTGTTGCCATACAGCGTGCCAACCCGCAGTTCATCTTTGGCGAAACGCATCTTGAAGGTCGGGCTGAGTACACCGAACTGGTCGGCGGATTTGCCGTTGTCCAACGGGAACATGCTGCCTGGGTAACGGCCCTGGTGATCCTTGTCGTTGAGGTCGCCGCCGGAGTCGAGTTTCAAGCCGTAAAACGCCTGCAAATCCAGGCCAAAACCGACCGGGCCTTCGGTGTAGCCGGACTTGAAGTTGAACTCGAAACCCTGGCCCCAATCCCGCACGCTATGCGCCTTGGCGTTGCTGCCCACCACATCACGACCTTGCTGGTTGAGATAGCGGTTGAGCAGGGTCACGTCGGCGTGGCTGTCGTCGATAAAATCGGCATGGGCGGACAGCATAAAGCTCGCCATGGCGGCACCTACCATGGGGCTTATTAACGTCTTCATTGTTACCGGTCTCCGTCACTGTTCTGAAATGAAAGCGTCAAACGCTTCACACAATTACGCAGTGGCCAGATGACAGTTCGGAGTCAAAACGCTTAGTTCACGAATGAAATTAAGTTTAAGAAAGCCTTTAATTACACGGGTTTGCGGGCATTTGATCGTTCCCACGCGGAGCGTGGGAACGATCGGTGGGTCAGCGCACCAGGTGCAGGAACTGCAGGTGGCGCTCGTACTGGTCGAGGATGTCGTTGATGATCTGCTCCTTGGTGTAGCCGACCAGATCGTAGTCCTGGCTGCCCTCACTCAAGTGCACTTCCGCGCGGTAATAGCGGCGGTTGTTGATCTCTTTGGAACCCATGCCACCACGGGCAAACGACGGCGTGAAGTAACCGCGCATCTGCACCTGGTAAACGAATGGATGCTCCTCGCCATGCCCGATTTCCAGGCTGACGCTGTCGTTGGACGGGTCCGGCTGAGTCACCACATTCAGGCCTTTCTCGACAAACACCGCCGTCACTTCTTCAATCGCCGGGCGCACCGTCGATTCGAGGAAACGGTACACCTCATCACGTGACGGGAAGTGCACGGCCTGGCTCAAACGCTGGCGCCAACCGCCTCGGCCTTTGCGCGCCGCCGACACCGGTGCCAGCGAATGCAGCTGGGCAATCTGCTTCTGCGATTCGAGGTAGAAGGCCTTGTGCAGCCCCCACATCATCAGCAGCAAAATCAGCGAGAACGGCAACGAGGTCAGCACCACTGCCGATTTGAGCGAGTCGATACTGCCGGCAAACAGCAGGGCACTGGTGACCAGCGCCGTCATCGCGCCCCAGAACACCCGCAGCCATTTCGGCCCGTCTTCATCGGCGTTGCCGCCTTTGGACGAAAGCGTCGACAGCACTACAGTGCCGGAATCCGCCGAAGTGACGAAGAACACGAAGCTGATAAACACCGTGACGGCGATCACCGTCTTGCTCCACGGGTAGGTTTCCAGCAGCAGGTAGAGGCTCATCGACGGGTCATCGATGGCCGACTGGCCCAACGCGGTCATGCCGTGGTTGAGTACCTGGTCGATGGCGCTGTTGCCGAAGATCGACATCCACGCCAGGGTGAAGCCCAGCGGAATCAGCAGTACGCCGAAGACGAACTCGCGGATGGTCCGACCACGGGAAATACGCGCGATGAACAGGCCCACGAACGGCGACCATGCGATCCACCAGGCCCAGTAGAACACCGTCCAACCGCCCAGCCAGTCGCTGGGTTTGTCGTAGGCGTACACATCGAAGCTCTTGGTCGGCAAGGCGCCGAGGTAGTCACCGATGTTCTGGATCAAGGTGTTGAGCAAGTGCTGGGTGGGGCCTGCGAACAACACAAACAGCAGCAGCGCACAGGCCAGCAGCATGTTGATGTCGGACATCACTCGCACGCCCTTGTCGACGCCGGCGACGGCAACCAGGATCGCGGCGCCCATCATCAAGGTGATCAGGCCGACCTGGATCCACTGCGTATGCGCGATGCCAAACAGGTAGTCGAGACCGGAGTTGAGGTGCAACACGCCAAAACCCATATCGGCGCCCAGGCCGAACACCGTGGCGATGATGCCGAAGCCGTCCACCGCATAACCGATGGGGCCGTTGATGCGCTTGCCGATCAACGGGTACAGCGCCGAACGCAGCGCCAGCGGCAGGTTATGCCGGTAGGCGAAGTACGCCAGGGCCATGCCGACAAAGGCAAACACGCCCCAGCCATGCAGACCCCAGTGCAGAAACAGGATCTGCATGGCCTGGCGAGCCGCATCGGCATTCATCGGCGCGCCCTGAGGCGGCTGCACCAGGTGTGTCAGCGGCTCGGAGACGCAGAAGAAAAACAGCGTGATGCTGATCCCCGCGGCGAACAACATGCCGGCCCAGGACAGGTAACTGAATTCGGGCTCGTCGTGGTCGGCACCGAGTTTTATCTTGCCGTAGCCCGATAGCGCGGTGACCACCACGAAGACCAGATACAGCGTCATCGCGAGCATGTAGTACCAGCCGACCGTGTTGGCCGCCCAGTTTTGCGCTGCCAGCAGCCAGGCACCGGCCTGTTGCGGAATAGCGATGACAGTGATGCCAAACAGCAAAATGAAGGTTGCGGCAAAGTAGAAAACCGGCGCATTCATGCGCACCAGGCCGCTGGATGGGGTGGACGATGCACTCATGAACGATGCACCCCGAAGGTGTGTGATGTGGCTGTAAATAACGGACTCAGCAAAGGTAAGCCTCCTGTTGTGAGCGGGCAGCGAACCACCGGGTTTAACTTGAACGAGCATTCAAGTTAAACATAG
Organism: Pseudomonas sp. 2995-3; assembly: GCF_002742565.1. Taxonomy (NCBI): domain Bacteria; kingdom Pseudomonadati; phylum Pseudomonadota; class Gammaproteobacteria; order Pseudomonadales; family Pseudomonadaceae; genus Pseudomonas; species Pseudomonas sp. 2995-3. Next base: position 156,122 of record NZ_LJSB01000218.1, read on the forward strand.
GTAGGCGGTTTGGGACTAATCGCAGGGCTGAGTGGTAGACAATTCCTACACTAGCTCAAGGATTGGTATGACGGGCGGGGATGGCAAATCGTTCAGTGGCTCGGAATTGAAATGCGGACACTACTGTGGGAGCTGGCTTGCCTGCGATAGCGGTCTGTCAGCTACAAATGTGCCAACTGGTCCTCCGCTATCGCAGGCAAGCCAGCTCCCACAGTTGATCGGTGTTTGGCTCAAATACTATTTCTGCGCGCCGTCGTCATGTTGCAAATTCGCCTGCGTGATGTTCGCCCCCGCCGGCACGCTGCGGGTCAGCCACACATTGCCGCCAATGGTCGAGCCCTTGCCGATGGTGATGCGCCCCAGGATCGTCGCCCCGGCATAAATCACCACATCGTCCTCAACGATCGGATGGCGCGGGTGGCCTTTCTGCAACTGCCCGTCCTCATCCGCCGGGAAACGCTTGGCGCCCAACGTCACGGCCTGGTAGATGCGCACGCGCTCGCCGATGATCGCGGTCTCGCCGATCACCACACCTGTCCCGTGGTCGATAAAGAAACTCGGGCCGATCTGCGCGCCGGGGTGAATATCGATGCCGGTGGCCGAGTGAGCAATCTCTGCACTGATCCGCGCCAGCAACGGCAGCCCGGCGCGGTACAGATGGTGCGCCAGGCGATGGTGAATCACCGCCAGAATCCCCGGATAGCACAGCAGCACTTCATCCACACTGCGCGCAGCCGGGTCGCCGTGGTAGGCGGCGAGCACGTCGGTGTCCAACAGGCTGCGCAGCGAGGGCAAGGCCAGGGCGAAATCCTGGATCAGGCGGATGGCCAGGGCATCGACCTCGCTGTCATCCCTTGCGCCCTGGCGCGCGGCGTAGCGCAGCTCCAGGCGGGCCTGGGCGAGCAAGGCATTCAGGGCGACGTCGAGGGTATGCCCGACGTAAAAATCTTCACTTTCTTCACGCAGGTCCACCGGGCCCAGGCGCATCGGGAACAGCGCGCCGCACAACGCTTCAAGAATCTGCGCCACCGCCTCGCGGGACGGCAACTCGCGGCCACCGTGTTCGCCACTCAGGCGGCCATTGCGCGTTCGCCACTGGTCCCGGGCGCTGCGCAGCTGGCTGACGATGGTCTGTAATTGCCAATGACTGGAACGCTCACTCACGGTATTCACTCCTGACGATATGGCCATCACTTTACGGTATGCACCCTGGCCACCCTTAAGAACCAATGGTGTGATGCTAAGAACTATCCGACATAAGCGATTGGCGGTTGCCGGTTGAAAAGTGCCTGCCTATAGTCGCCCCATCACTTAGCCACTGTATGTCGCCATGATCAAACAACAGCTCGACCGTTTTAACCGCCTGGAACTGCTGGGCGGCGCCACCGCCCTGGAAAAACTCGAGCGGCTGTCGGCCTGGCTGGGCAGGGACATTTACGTCAAGCGCGACGACACCACGCCGCTGGCCATGGGCGGTAACAAGCTGCGCAAGCTTGAATACCTGGCCGCCGATGCCATCGCCCAGGGCGCCGACACCCTGGTGACCGCCGGCGCCATCCAATCCAACCATGTGCGCCAGACCGCCGCGCTGGCCGCCAAGCTCGGCCTGGGCTGCGTGGCGCTGCTGGAAAACCCTACCGGCACCGAAGACCCCAACTATCTGGGCAATGGCAACCGTTTGCTGCTGGAGTTGTTCGACGCAAAGGTGGAATTGGTCGAGAACCTCGATAACGTCGACGACCAGCTCAACGCCCTCGCCGACCGCCTGCGCAGCAACGGCAAGAAGCCCTACCTCGTCCCCATCGGCGGCTCCAATGCCTTGGGTGCCTTGGGTTACGTGCGCGCCGGGCTGGAGCTGGCCGGGCAGATCGAAGACAGCGGCATTGAGTTCGCCGCCGTGGTGCTGGCCTCGGGCAGCGCGGGCACCCATAGCGGCCTCGCGCTGGCGTTGAGTGAAGTGCTGCCGGACCTGCCGGTGGTGGGCATTACCGTGTCGCGCACCGAAGAAGCCCAGTTCCCGAAAGTACAGGGCCTGGCCGAACGCACCGCCGAGTTGCTGGGCGTGGACATTCCCGAAGCCTTCAAAGTGATCCTGTGGGACGAATATTTCGGCCCGCGCTACGGCGAACCGAACGCCGGCACCCTGGCGGCGGTCAAGCTATTAGCCAGCCAGGAAGGCTTGCTGCTGGACCCGGTCTACACCGGCAAGGCCATGGCCGGTTTGCTCGATGGCATCGGGCGTCAGCGGTTTGAGGACGGCCCGATCATTTTCCTGCACACCGGCGGGGCGCCGGCGCTGTTTGCGTATGACTCGGTGCTTAACTGAATAAACACCGATCAAAATGTGGGAGCTGGCTTGCCTGCGATAGCGGTTCGTCAGCTACAAATGTGTTGGCTGATACACCGTTATCGCAGGCAAGCCAGCTTCCACATTAGATCAACCTAATATTCCAAAAAGAAATATCAAATTAATTTTATATTATTTTCAAGTCTTAAAAACTCGCTTTATAGTCGCGCCGAAGGCGAAGACGCGCACCGCGCTTTAAGGCAGGATACGACTACTGCGTCACCTGCTTCGCTCAACATAAAAAACACAGGGGCTGTTCATGACTATTTCTGTATTGCGTCGCACGTTGCTGGTTGGCACTTTGGGCTTGGCACTCGGGGCTGGTCTGATGGGCCAAGCCATCGCCGGCGAGCAGCTGAGCACCATCAAGAAGGCGGGCGAGATCAAGATCGGCCTGGAAGGCACCTACCCGCCGTTCAGCTTTGTCGATGAAAGCGGCAAGCTCAGCGGCTTTGAAGTCGAGCTGTCCGAAGCGCTGGCCAAAGAGCTGGGCGTCAAGGTCAAGCTGCAGGCCACGCCATGGGACGGCATCCTCGCCGCCCTGGAATCCAAGCGCCTGGATGCTGTGGTCAACCAAGTGACCATCTCCGAGGAGCGCAAAAAGAAGTATGACTTCTCCAAGCCTTACACCGTCTCCGGTATCCAGGCGCTGGTGCTGAAGAAAAACGTCGAAAGCATCAAGACCGCCGACGACCTGGCCGGCAAGAAAGTCGGTGTGGGCCTGGGCACCAACTACGAACAATGGCTCAAGGACAATCAACCCAAAGCCATCATCAAGACCTATAACGATGACCCGACCAAGTTCCAGGACCTGCGTATCGGCCGTATCGACGCCATCCTGATCGACCGCCTGGCCGCTCTGGAATACGCCAAGAAAGCCCCGGACACCGCCGCCGCCGGTGATGCCTTCTCCCGTCAGGAAGCCGGTATTGCCCTGCGCAAAGGCGAGCCGGAACTGCTCGACGCTGTGAACAAGGCCCTCGACAAGCTGCGCGCCGATGGCACCTTGAAGAAGCTGTCCGAGAAGTACTTCAACGCTGACGTCACTGAATAATGGAAGCAGGTTTCCAACTCGCGCTGGACTCCGCGCCCTTTCTGCTCAAGGGCGCGTACTACACGGTGATTCTTAGCCTCGGCGGGATGTTTTTCGGCTTGTTGCTGGGCTTCGGTCTCGCCTTGATGCGTTTGTCGCGCTTCAAGCTTCTAAGCTGGACCGCCCGAGTCTACGTGTCGTTTTTTCGCGGCACGCCCTTGCTGGTGCAGCTGTTCTTGATCTACTACGGCTTGCCGCAAGTGGGCATCGAGCTGGATCCGATCCCGGCGGCCATGATCGGCTTTTCGCTGAACATGGCCGCTTACGCCTGTGAAATCCTGCGCGCGGCGATCAGCTCCATCGAACGCGGCCAATGGGAAGCGGCCGCCAGTATCGGCATGACACGCGCGCAGACCCTGCGCCGGGCCATTCTGCCGCAGGCCATGCGCACGGCCTTGCCGCCGCTGGGCAACAGCTTTATTTCGCTGGTCAAGGACACGGCACTGGCCGCCACAATCCAGGTGCCGGAGTTGTTCCGCCAGGCACAGCTGGTGTCGGCGCGTACTTTCGAAATCTTCACCATGTACCTGTCCGCCGCCCTGATCTACTGGATCCTGGCAAGCATCCTGGCGCACTTTCAAAATCGCCTGGAAGACCGGGTCAACCGGCATGACCTGGAGTCCTGAGCATGATCGTGGTTGAAAAACTGACCAAACAATTCAAAGGTCAGGTAGTACTCAACGGCATCGACCTGGAGGTCAAGGAAGGAGAAGTGGTCGCCATCATTGGCCCCAGCGGTTCCGGCAAGACCACCTTGCTGCGCTGCCTGAACTTCCTCGAAGAACCCACCAGCGGTCGCATCAAGGTCGGTGATATCGAGATCGACAGCAGCAAACCGCTCAGCCAGCAACAAGGCCTGGTGCGGCGCTTGCGCCAGCATGTGGGTTTTGTGTTCCAGAATTTCAACCTGTTCCCGCACCGCACCGCGCTGGAAAACGTCATCGAAGGCCCGATCGTGGTCAAGAAGATGCCGCGCGAGACGGCGACCGCGCTCGGTCGCAAGCTCTTGGCCAGGGTCGGCCTGGCCGGCAAGGAAGACGCCTACCCACGGCGTTTGTCCGGCGGCCAGCAACAGCGCGTGGCGATTGCCCGTGCCTTAGCCATGGAACCGGAGGTGATTCTGTTTGACGAGCCCACCTCGGCGCTCGACCCGGAGCTGGTCGGCGAAGTGCTGGCGACCATCCGCAGCCTGGCCGAAGAAAACCGCACCATGGTCATCGTCACCCACGAAATGAGCTTCGCCCGCGATGTTGCCAACCGGGTGATCTTCTTCGACAAAGGCGTGATCGTGGAGCAAGGCGAAGCCAAGGCACTGTTCGCCAACCCCAAGGAAGAACGGACCAAGCAGTTTTTGAGCAAGTTTTTGGCCCACTGACTGGCTTGCAGCGTGGCGAGGGAGCTTGCTCCCGCTGGGCTGCGCAGCGGCCCCAAAATCCTGGGAGCGCTTCGCACTCCAGCGGGAGCAAGCTCCCTCGCCACAGTCCTACGCAAAACCCTCGCAACTATGGGTAAAACGCCCCGCCAAACCTGCCTTAAAATCCCCCGCCGCGTCAGCCTTTTCTGAATCTGCTCCAACTCGCCGTTTAGCCTTTTGCCGCCATTGACGCCCGCTGGCCAACCCTCTTATCTAGCGCTCAGAGGATTGGATCCTATCCCGGCTACTCACTGAATCGTTCCTTTCGGCACCCTGCGCGCAATCGCGCCACGGGCGCCGGAACGATTGCTGCTGGCTGCATCAAGGAGATTACTTATGACGCGCACCGCACCCCAGGCCACGCTCACCGCCCCGACCCTGCCCCAGGCGAATCGACACGGCATCAATGCCCTCGCCGCCACCCAATTGCAGGTGGATATCGCGCCTTACCCTGGCATGGACGAGGGCGACCTGATCGAACTGTTCTGGAACAACTGCTTTGCCGACTCACGTCGGATTACCGCGTGCAAGGTCGGCACGCTGACCCGCCTGCGTGTACCCGAAAGTTTTATTCAGGATGGCACCGCACGGGTTCACTACCAGGTCATGCAAGTCGGCCACGGCCCGGCACGTTCAGACCTCACTCAGGTGCCTGTGAAGACCTGCTATCCCGGTGGCCACCCTTCTGCACTGCTGGACGATGAAAACCAGAACCTCGCCCCGGTGTGCCTGCCCGAAACCATCCGCCGCTACGGTGTCAACGGCAGCCAGGTGCGGCGCGGCATTCCGCTGACCATCCAGCCCTACCTGAACATGGCCACGGGCGATTCAATCACCTTGCGCTGGGGCGACGTGCGCCTGGACCTGCCAAGAATCCAGGCCAAAGGCGTCGGCCTGCCGGTGCAGGTGTGGGTGCCGTCCACAATGATTATCGAAGCGGGCGACGACAGCCGCCTGGACGTGACGTACTGCATTCTCGATCGGGTCGGCAATAATTCGCGCTGGGCACCGGTACGCACCTTGAACATCGCCACGTGCGCGCAACAGCCGCCAGCCCGCCCCGCCAGGGCCGCGACGACCTATCAACCGCGCCAGCCCGGGTCACCCTGCGAACCTGGGTAACAGCCCTTCTATGCATATTCCAATAAGTTAGTTTATTTAAAAATTTAACACGCTTAGGGTATATGCACCGGACCACCGGACATCTCTGATTTTTCTGTTTTTATTTCATTGAATGCGAGGTCGGTATGGTCAGAATTACCCCGGTGCATAACGCCAGGGCATTACGTGCAGCCAAGGAGCGGCGCTGATGTCTAACTTGGCTCTAACACCCCCCCAGAGTGATCTGGACGTAGCCCCACTGCTGTTGCCGGCCACGGTGCTGCGCAACGACGCCCAGGCGTTGAGCGCGGCCCATGAGCTGGCTCAGGCCGCGCGCCTGCAAGCGGCCAAACGCGACCAGCAGCGCAAGCTGCCCTGGGCGCAGCTTGAACAGTTCACCCGCAGCGGGCTGGGCAGTATTTCCATTCCCCGTGAATACGGCGGCCCCCAGGTGTCATTCGTGACCCTGGCCGAAGTGTTCGCGATCATCAGCGCAGCGGACCCGGCCCTCGGGCAAATCCCGCAGAACCATTTCGGCATTCTGCACCTGCTGCAAAGCACCGCCACCGAGCGCCAGAAAAAGCAGCTGTTCCAGAGCGTGCTCGACGGTTGGCGCATCGGCAATGGCGGCCCCGAACGCGGCACCAAAAACACCCTGGAACTCAAGGCGCGCCTCACTGCCAGGGATGACGGCTATGTGATCAGCGGCCAGAAGTTCTACTCCACCGGCGCCTTGTTCGCCCATTGGGTCGCAGTAAAAGCACTCAACGATGACGGCAAGCAAGTCATGGCGTTCGTGCGCCGTGGCACGCCAGGACTGCGCATCGTTGACGATTGGTCGGGCTTTGGCCAACGCACCACCGCCAGCGGCACGGTATTGCTCGATCAGGTGCCGGTGGACGCAGAGTTGGTCGTCGACAACTGGCGCCTCGGCGAAAGCCCGAATATCCAGGGCGCCGTTTCGCAACTGATCCAGGCCGCCATCGATGCCGGCATCGCCCGTGGGGCGCTGGATGACACCATCGCCTTCGTGCGCGAACGTTCGCGCCCGTGGATCGACGCAAAGGTCGAACGCGCCAGCGATGACCTGTACGTGATCGCCGATATCGGCAAACTGAAAATCGAACTGCACGCCGCCGAAGCCCTGCTGCGCAAGGCCGGCAAGGTGCTGGACGAGGTCAGCGCCGCGCCGATCACCGCGCAATCGGCCGCCCGCGCCTCGATTGCCGTGGCCGAGGCCAAGGTGCTGACCACCGAAGTATCGTTGCTGGTCAGCGAAAAGCTCTTCGAACTGGCCGGCAGCCGCGCCACCCTCGCCGAATTCAACCTCGACCGCCACTGGCGCAACGCCCGCGTGCACACCCTGCACGACCCGGTGCGCTGGAAGTATCACGCCATCGGCGCGTATCGACTAAACGGCACTTTGCCTGCTCGACATTCCTGGATCTGAGCGACCAGACATCTGGAGAAACCCATGACTTTTTCCCCTAACGTCGCGGTCATCACCAGCGACGAACACGCCCTTATTGTCGCCAGTGATCTGGCCGAAGACTTCCGCCGTGACAGCGCCCAGCGCGACCGCGAACGCCGCCTGCCCTTGCCTGAACTGGACGTGTTTTCGCGCTCCGGCCTGTGGGGTATCAGCGTGCCCAAGGAGTATGGCGGCGCTGGCGTTTCCAACGTCACCCTGGCCAAAGTCATCGCCCTGATTGCCCAGGCAGACGCCTCGCTGGGCCAGATCCCGCAAAACCATTTTTATTCGTTGGAAGTGCTGCGCGTGAATGGCAGCCCCGCCCAGCAACAGCGCCTGTACGCCGAAGTACTCGCCGGGCAACGCTTCGGCAACGCCTTGGCGGAGCTCGGCACCAAAACCGCCCATGACCGCGTCACCGCCATCACCCGCGATGGCGATGGTTTTCGCATCACCGGGCGCAAGTTTTACTCCACTGGTGCGATCTACGCTCAACGCATCCCTACTTCGGTGGTGGATGAACACGGCGTGCAGCAACTGGCGTTTGTGCCCCGCGACAGCGAGGGCTTGAGCGTGATCGACGACTGGAGTGGTTTCGGCCAGCGCACCACTGGCAGCGGTTCGGTGGTGTTCGACAACGTCTGGGTGGTCGCCCAGGACGTGATCCCGTTTCAGAGCGCCTTCGAGCGCCCGACCACCGTCGGCCCGCTGGCGCAGATCCTTCACGCCGCCATCGACACCGGCATCGCCCGTGCCGCCTTTGAGGATGCGCTGCACTTTGTGCGCACCAAAACCCGCCCATGGATCGACGCCGGCAACGACAAGGCCAGCGAAGACCCACTGACGCTCAAGAGCTTCGGCCACTTGAGCATCCGCCTGCACGCCACCGAGGCCTTGCTGGAGCGCGCGGGTGAATACCTCGACCGCGCCCAGGCCGACAGCAATGCCCAGACCGTCGCAGCAGCCTCCATTGCTGTCGCTGAAGTGCGCGCATTGAGTACTGAAATCTCCCTGGCCGCCGGCAGCACCTTGTTCGAGTTGGCCGGCAGCCAGGCCACTCTGGCCGAGCATGGCCTCGACCGTCACTGGCGCAACGCCCGCGTGCATACCCTGCACGACCCGGTGCGCTGGAAGTACCACGCGGTGGGCAATTACTACCTCAACGATGAAAACCCACCCCTGCGGGGGACCATCTGAATGGCGAAGAAAAAAATCCTGCTCAATGCCTTCAACATGAACTGCATCGGGCATATCAACCACGGCCTGTGGACCCACCCACGGGATACCTCCACGCAATACAAAACCGTCGAATACTGGACGGAACTGGCGCAAACCCTGGAGCGCGGGCTGTTCGACGGTTTGTTCATCGCGGATATCGTCGGCGTGTACGACGTGTACCAGAGCGCTATCGACGTGCCGCTCAAAGAGTCGATCCAACTGCCGGTCAATGACCCGCTGCTGTTGGTCTCGGCCATGGCCGCCGTGACCAAAAACCTCGGTTTCGGCCTCACCGCCAACCTCACCTACGAGCCGCCGTACCTGTTCGCCCGACGCATGTCCACGCTCGATCACCTGAGCCGTGGCCGGGTTGGCTGGAACATCGTCACCGGCTACCTCGACAGCGCCGCCAAGGCCATGGGCCTGACCGAGCAGGTTGAGCATGACCGCCGCTATGACCAGGCCGATGAGTACCTGCAGGTGCTGTACAAACTCTGGGAAGGCAGCTGGGAAGACGACGCGGTGCTCAACGACCCCAAGCAGCGGGTCTACGCGCAGCCGGGCAAGGTGCACAAGGTCGAGCATCACGGCGAGTTCTATCAGGTCGAGGGTTATCACCTGTGCGAACCGTCGCCGCAGCGCACGCCGGTATTGTTCCAGGCCGGCAGTTCGGACCGTGGCCTGCTGTTCGCCGGGCAACATGCCGAGTGCGTGTTCATCAGCGGCCAGAACAAGGCCGCGACCAAAACCCAGGTGGACAAGGTGCGCGCCAGTGCCGTCGAGGCCGGGCGCAACCCGGAGGACATCAAGGTGTTCATGGGGCTTAACGTGATCGTTGGCTCCACCGAAGCGCTGGCCTGGGCCAAGCACGCCGAGTACTTGAGCTACGCCAGCCCGGAAGCCGGCGTGGCGCATTTTTCGGCGTCCACGGCGATTGATTTTTCTCAATACGAGATCGACGAACCGATCCAGTACGTGAAGAGCAACGCGATTCAGTCGGCCACCAAGAACCTGCAGAACAACGACTGGACCCGGCGCAAATTGCTGGAGCAGCACGCCTTGGGTGGGCGCTACATCACTTTGGTTGGCTCGCCCGAGCAAGTGGCTGATGAGCTGGAATCCTGGATCAGCGAGACCGGCCTGGACGGCTTCAATTTGACGCGGATTGTGACGCCGGAAAGCTATGTCGACTTTATCGACCTGGTGGTGCCGGAGCTGCAGAAGCGTGGGTCGTACAAGACGGCCTATGAGCAGGGAACACTGCGCGAAAAGGTCTTCCACGCCGGGGCTCGCCTACCCGAGCAACACACCGGTTCCACTTACCGACACTGAACCAAAACTGTGGGAGCTGGCTTGCCTGCGATGGCGGTGGGCCAGCAACACATATGTGGCTGACAGACCGCTATCGCAGGCAAGCCAGCTCCCACAAGTGACCGCATTGTTCTTATCCATACCTTATGACTGGAAATCGATTATGAAAAAAACACGGCTCTCCCACCCAGTCAAAGCACTGGCCCTGGCCTTCGGCTTGTTCAGCTCGGCCGTATTTGCCGCTGACGCACCGCTGAAAATCGGTACCACCGCCGCCTTCGCGATTCCCCTCGAAGCCGCCGTGGCCGAAGCCGACAAGCAAGGCCTGAAGGTCGAGCTGGTGGAGTTCACCGACTGGATCGCGCCCAACGTCAGCCTGGCCGCCGGCGATATCGACGTGAACTACTTCCAGCACATTCCGTTCCTGGAAAACGCCAAGGCCGCCGCCGGTTTTGACCTGGTGCCGTATGCCCCGGGCATCATCAATAACGTCGGGCTGTATTCCAAGAAGTACAAAAACATCAACGACCTGCCCCAAGGCGCCAGCGTGGCGATTGCCAACGACCCGATCAACAGCGGTCGCGGCCTGCAATTGCTGGCCAAGGCCGGGCTGATCAGCCTCAAGCCGGGCGTGGGCTACAAGGCCACCGAAGAAGACATCATCGCCAACCCGAAAAAGCTCAAGATCCTGCAAGTCGAGGCCGTGCAACTGGTGCGTGCCTATGACGACGCCGATCTGGTGCAGGGCTACCCGGCGTATATCCGCCTGTCCAAGACCTTCGATGCCGAGTCGGCGCTGCTGTTCGACGGCCTCGACCACCCGGAATACGTGATTCAGTTTGTGATCCAGCCCAAGAGCAAAACCGACCCGCGGGTGATCAAGTTCGTCGACATTTATCAACACTCGCCGGTGGTACGTGCGGCGCTGGATAAATCCCTCGGCAAGCTCTACCAAGTCGGCTGGGAAGATAAAAAATGACCGCCGCCAACGCCCAACTGCGCGACCTGGGCACGCCGCCCAGGGCCGCCGAGCAGACAGAGCTGCACCCGGACCTGAACCGCGCCCATGTGCGTTTTATCAACCTGGGCAAAACCTATGACGGCGCCGTGCATGCCCTGCAAGGCATTGATCTGGCGATCCAGCACGGTGAAGTGTTCGGCATCATCGGCCGCAGCGGCGCCGGCAAGTCGTCGCTGATCCGCACCATCAACCGCCTGGAGCAACCCAGCAGCGGGCGCGTATTGATTGATCAGGTGGACATCGGTGAGTTCGACGAAGACCGCCTGGTGGCGCTGCGGCGGCGCATCGGCATGATCTTCCAGCACTTCAACCTGATGTCGGCCAAGACCGTGTGGCAGAACGTCGAACTGCCGCTGAAAGTCGCCGGTGTGCCCAAGCTGCAGCGTGAGCAAAAAGTGCGCGAGTTGCTGGAGTTGGTCGGCCTCAAAGACAAGCACAAAGCCTATCCGGCGCAACTCTCCGGCGGGCAGAAGCAGCGCGTGGGCATCGCCCGCTCGCTGGTGCATGACCCGCAGATTTTGCTGTGCGACGAAGCCACTTCGGCCCTCGACCCGGAAACTACCCAATCGATCCTCGGCCTGTTGCGCGAGATCAACCAGCGCCTGGGCCTGACCATCGTGTTGATCACCCACGAGATGGCGGTGATTCGCGATATCTGCGACCGCGTGGTGGTATTGGAACACGGGCGCATCGTCGAGCAAGGCCCGGTGTGGCAAGTGTTCGGCAACCCGCAGCACGAGGTCAGCCAAACCCTGCTGGCGCCGTTGCAACACGGGTTGCCGGAAGACCTGCAAAGTCGCTTGCAGACTGAACCTTCGTCGACGGCGGCGGTGGTGTTGCGGTTGCAGTTCACCGGCAGCGCCGCGGACGAACCCGACCTGGCCGCGCTGTTCGCTGCCCTCGGCGGGCGCGTGCGCTTATTGCAAGGCGGTGTGGAACGGATTCAGGGGCATGCCCTGGGGCAATTGCTGTTGGCGGTAAATGGCTCGCCCCACAACGCCGAAGAGTTGCGCAGCCGCGCGGGGAATTGGGCGCAACAGGTAGAGGTACTGGGCTATGTGGTTTGATCGTTTATTGCAGGGCGCCATCGACACCTTGTTGATGGTTGGCGTGTCATCGCTGATTGCGTTGCTGGTGGGGATTCCGCTGGCGGTGTTCCTGGTCACCAGCGACAAGGGCGGCATCTACCAAGCCCCCACGCTGAACCGCGTGCTGGGGGCGTTCGTCAATCTGTTCCGCTCCATTCCGTTTTTGATCCTGATGGTGGCGCTGATCCCGTTCACCCGGCTGATCGTCGGCACCACCTATGGCGTGTGGGCCGCCGTTGTACCACTGACCATCGCCGCCACGCCATTCTTTGCGCGGATCGCCGAGGTGAGCTTGCGTGAGGTCGATCATGGTTTGATCGAGGCCGCACAGGCCATGGGCTGCCGCCGCTGGCACATTATCTGGCATGTGCTGCTTCCCGAGGCGCTGCCGGGGATTGTCGGCGGGTTTACTATTACCCTGGTGACGATGATCAACTCATCGGCCATGGCCGGGGCGATTGGGGCGGGTGGCCTCGGAGATATTGCCTACCGCTATGGTTATCAGCGCTTTGATTCGCAGATCATGCTCACGGTAATTGTGCTGCTGGTGGTGTTGGTGGCGGTGATTCAGTTGGGTGGGGATCGGTTGGCGCGGGTGCTTAACAAGAGATGAGGGAGAGGTGAGGTATAGTCGGGCAATCTCAGCGCCCGGTATTACCCGTCATGACCCTAAAGCCCGACGACCTCAACCAGATCACCACCACCACCCTCGGCCACTACAACAAAGTCGCCGAAGACTTCCGCGAAGGCACCCGCGATCACGATGTGAGCCAGAACATCGACGCCCTGCTGCGGCATATCCAGGGCACGCCCCCGTTCACCGTGCTGGATTTCGGCTGTGGCCCTGGGCGGGATTTGCAGACGTTTACGCGCATGGGGCATATCGCCGTCGGGCTGGACGGCTCTGAGCGCTTTGCGCAGATGGCGCGTGAAGACAGTGGTTGTGAAGTGTTGCAGCAGGACTTCCTGAAGCTGGCTTTACCCGCCGCGCGCTTTGATGGGGTATTTGCCAATGCGGTGCTGTTTCATATTCCCAAACAGGAGCTGCCTCGGGTGCTCAAGCAGCTGCATGGGGCGCTGAAGCCGGGTGGTGTGTTGTTCAGTTCCAACCCTCGGGGTGAGAATCAGGAAGGCTGGAATGGGCCTCGGTACGGGTCTTATCACGACCTGGAGGCGTGGCGGGGTTTGCTGACAGAGGCTGGGTTTGTGGAGTTGGAGCATTACTACCGACCGGCCGGGTTGCCGCGGGAGCAGCAGCCTTGGTTGGCGAGTGTGTGGCGCAAGGCATAGAGGTTCGTTGTTTGATCTGACGCTATCGCAGGCAAGCCAGCTCCCACATTCGAAGGTATTCACACATCAAAATGTGGGAGCTGGCTTGCCTGCGATAGCGATTTAACCGGCGCTACGGATCCACCTGATACACCACCGGTTTTTCACCCACCACCAACGCCGTCACACTGCGCCCCACATACCCCTCTTGCTCCTGCACAGAAAAATTCGCCACCAACCTTGTGCCATCGGCAAAGGTAGTCTGCTGCACCTGTTTGTCCGCCGTCAGCCAACGGAAATCGGTCATCGCCTGAGCCGCCAAACGCTGATGCAACGGCCTGAAAAACCGATCCTGATGCTGAATCATCGGCAGCCGCTGCTTAAGCGTCGCATCCGTGAGGTGATACAGCGGCGGCACGTTGTAGAGCAACTGGGTCAGCTCGTTCTCGGCCCGCACATTGCTCAGCTTCAGGCTGTCGAACAGCCAATGGTGGGTGGTAATCACCGAGCCGTGGAAAACCGCCTGATACAGCGGCAGGCGCATGGTCGGGTCGAAGTACAGCGTGCGAAACGGCTCTTTTAACGGCACAGGCTTGAAGAACACTGCCGGCTGCTCCGGCGGGTACCAGTTGCCGACGTAATAGGGCGATTGCTTGTCCTGGGTCATCTGCCGATCGCCCCAGCCGATCACCGGCGTCTGCATGCCGTGGGCGAACAGAGTGCCTTGGGCGGTGCTGGCATTGCCATCTTCGGAACCCGCCGGCAGCTTGAGTACCGTGCTGATCCAGCGGGAGGCGTCGATATTGCCTTCGGCGTTCTGCGCCTGAGTCATGGATGCACTGTCACGGTAGCTGTCGAACACCATGCCGGTGGCGTAGGCATCCAGGAACCAGGCGTTAAAACCGGCCTTGGCCTGCACCGCCTTCACCCGTGCTTCCAGCAAAGGCCGTATACAGCGCGGGTCGATGTAGTGGCCCGATTGCTGGAAGCCGGTTTTCAGCTTGCCGTCCTTGAGCACAATCGCGCAGTCACGGTAGGCCTTGGCGCCCAGGTGCGCGGTGGTCCAGTCCGGGTTTTCGCTGGCGGACAAGGCGGTTTCATAGGAGTCGTAGGGCGCCACCAGGTAACCGGCTGCGACACCGGCGCGAATTGCTTCGGGATGCCACAGGCCACCTTCCCAGCCTTCGCCCAGGGTCAGCAACAGGCGCGGCAGCCCGGCGTCGCGCAGGGATTGAATCGTCTGGCTGCCCCAGGTCTCGGGGGTGCCGGTCAAGGCCCCGGCAAAGTCCTTGGCCAGCTCGCTGCGCAGTTCACCATAGCGGGCGGCGAGGCGGGTCATGTCCGGGTCTTCGACTTGCCAAGCCTGCCGCGCTTGCTGATTGATCGCCGCATTCAGGCCCCGCAACAAAACGCCTTGCTCATAACGGTTCAAAGCCTTGGCCTGCGCCAGAACCTGAGTCGCCTCTTTGTCCATCAACCCCTTGAGTGCATGGCCGCGCAAGCGTTTGACCAGCAGCGGCCAATCACGCACATCAGCGGGGGCCAGCAGGCTGTTGCCCCACAGGTAGACATGGCTGGCGCCCAGCAGTTTTTTGGCCTCGGGGGTTTGTTGCAGCTTGTCCGCCAGCGGCTCGTAGCGGCCCTGCTCTACCAGCCATTGGCGATAGCGCTTGGCACCGGCCAATGGGTCGGCGTCACCCAGGTGCAAGCGCAAGGTCATCGGCGCCGTGGGGTCAAGACGGGTAAATTCGTGAGCCACCGAAAGTGCCAGGCCCTGGCCGTCGGCCTGCCATTGCAAGTGGTTGTTGTAGGGGTTGGTCAGCAACCAGCTCAACGTGAAGCGGCCGTGATCCATGCCCCATAACGGCAGGCTGAGGTCCTGGGTAGTATTGAGTTCGCCCTGCTCCAGCAAAAACGCTTTCCACACGGCGTTACCGGCCGGTACGTAATGACCTTCGGCCAAGGGCCAGATCAACCCCTTGCCCATGGCCGCAGCGGGTTGGCGCAGCAGCGGCAGTTCACCCGGCTCGCGGGCGCTGAGGGTCAGGGACAGGTCGCGCTGCTCAAGGCGAGCCGTCAGGCGATAGGCGCCGTTGTCCCACTGCCAGGCAGCCTGCTCGGCACCCGCTTGCATATCACTGACAGCATGGGCAGCCACACCGCTGGACGCCTGCACCGAAGCCTCGCCTGCGGGCGTAACGCGCAGCGCGAGCGTGGCGGGGTCGAGTTCGACACGCCACAGGGCGTTTTCCAACACGGTACCGGCTAATGCCAGTGGAGATAACAACAGGCTGACAACCAGCAAAAAATGACGCATGGCACGGGCCTTCCAGACAAGATCAGGCCCGGAGGGTAATGCACATAAGCCTCAGCAAGTGTTCGAAAAGTGTTTCAAAGAACCTTCCCACATCCTTGCAGGAAGGCTCCGATGGTCAGGCCTGTTCTTTTTTCGGCTCGCGAATCTTGTACCAAGCCACATACAACGCCGGCAAAAACAGCAGCGTCAGCAAGGTCGCAATGATGATCCCGCCAATCATCGCGTAGGCCATCGGCCCCCAGAACACTTCCCGCGCAATCGGGATCATGCCCAGGCTGGCCGCCGCTGCGGTGAGCAGGATCGGCCGGCGCCGGTGCTCGGTGGCTTCAACCACCGCGTCCCACGCTGTGTAGCCGGCCACTTCATATTCGTGGATCTGCGTTACCAGAATCACCGAGTTGCGGATGATGATGCCGATCAGCGCCAGAATGCCGAGGATCGCCACAAAGCCCATGGGCGTGCCGGTGGGGATCAGCGCCAGCACCACGCCAATAAGGCCCAGTGGCGCGACACTGGCCACCAGGAACATCTTCTGCACGCTGTGCAGCTGGATCATCAGGAACGTCGCCATCAGGAACAGCATCAGCGGCACCACCTTGGCAATCGGGCCTTGGGCCTTGCCGCTTTCTTCGACGGTGCCGCCGGTGGCCACCTTGTAACCCACCGGCAGCCCCGCGCTGAATTTCTCGATGGTCGGCGCCAGCTGTTTGACCAGGTCCGTGGGCTGCATCTCATCGCGCACCGAGGCCTTGATGGTGATCGTCGGCTTGCGGTCGCGACGCCATACCAGCGGCTGCTCCAACTCATAACGCACGGTGGCGAAGGCCAGCAGCGGAATCGAGGTGCCGTTGGGTGTGACGATCTGCAGGTTCTGCAAGGTTTCCGGCGTACCGCGCTCGGCATCTTCGGCGCGGCCGACCACGTTGATCAGGTAGATATCGTCGTGTACCTGGGTCACCGAAGCGCCGCTGACCACGCTGTTCATCAACTGCGCCACGTCTTCCGACGACAGCCCGAGTTGGCGCGCCTTGTCCTGGGCGATGTCCACGCGCAGCACTTTGCCGGGCTCGTTCCAGTCGTAGATGATCTCGCCCAGGTGGCTGTTTTTATCCAGCAAGGTCGCCAGTTCGATGGCGTGTTTGCGCACCTGATCAATGTCTTTGCCCGACACCCGATACTGGATCGGCCGCCCCACCGGCGGGCCCATTTCCAGCGGCTGCACATAACTGCCGATGCCGACAAAATCATCGCGCAGGCGCTTTTGCAGGCGTGCAATTAACGCACCGCGCTCTTCCAGGCCTTTGCTCACGATGACCAACTGCGCGTAGTAGGGGTTTTCCAGTTGCTGGTCCAGGGGCAGGTAGAAACGAATCGCACCCTGGCCAATGTAGGTGCTCCAGCGCGCAATGTCCGGGTCGTCCTTGATGATCGCTTCAAGGCGGTCGACGGCCTTGCGCGTCTCATTGATCGAGGCGTTTTGCGGCAGGTTGAGGTCGACGAGGATTTCCGGGCGGTCCGAGGACGGGAAGAACTGGTTCTGCACAAATTGCATCGAAAACACCGAGGCTACAAACAGGCCCACGGTGATGCCGATGGCCCACCAGCGGTTGCGCATGGCCCAGAGCATGCCGCAGTTGAAGGCGCGGCCGATGCGCCCAGGCTCAGCGTCATGCGGTTTTACCTTGGCGCTGAGGATATGCACGCCGATCACCGGCGCAAACAGCACCGCCACCACCCACGACACCAGCATGGCCACGGCAATCACCGCAAACAGGGTGAAGGTGTACTCACCCGCCGAACTGGCGTTGAGGCCAATCGGCACAAAGCCGGCGACGGTCACCAGCGTACCGGTGAGCATCGGGAAAGCCGTCGAGGTGTAGGCGTAGGTCGCCGCCTGCTCCTTGGTTTCGCCTTTTTCCAGGCGCGTGATCATCATCTCGACGGTGATCATCGCGTCGTCCACCAACAGGCCGAGGGCGATGATCAACGCGCCCAGCGACACCCGCTGCATGGTGATGCCGCTGTATTCCATGAACACGAACACCAGCGCCAGCACCAGTGGAATCGAGCACGCCACCACCAGGCCGGCACGCATGCCGAGGCTGATAAAGCTCACCACCAACACGATGATCACCGCTTCAAACAAGGCGCTGGTAAAGCCGCCGACGGCTTCTTCCACCACTTCGGCCTGGTCGGAAACCTTATGCACGCCGACGCCCACTGGCAGGTCGGCGGTCAGTTCGTCCATGCGCGTGTGCAGCGCCTTGCCGAAGGATTGGATATTGCCGCCCTTCTGCATGGCGATGGCCAAGCCAATCGCCTGTTTGCCGTTGAAACGGAACATCGGCCGCGCCGGGTCGACGTAGCCACGGCTGATGTCGGCAATGTCCGCCAACCGGTAGAAACGGTCATTGAGCCGCAGGTTGACGTTGGCCAGGTCTTTCTCCGAGGCGAATTGCCCGGACGTGCGCACCGAAATCCGTTCCGGCCCGGCCTCGATCACCCCGGCAGGCGTCACGGCGTTCTGTGATTGCAGGCTTTGCACCACTTGGCGTTGATCAATGCCCAACGCGGCGAGTTTGCGCGTGGAGAAGTTCAGGTAAATCACTTCGTCCTGCTGGCCGATCATCTCGACCTTGCCCAGCCCCGGCACCGAACGAATTTCGGCACGCACCTGCTCCACATAGTCACGCAGTTGGCGCATCGACAGGCCGTCGCCGGTAAAGGCGTAGACCGAGCCGAACACATCACCGAACTCATCGTTGAACGACGGCCCCTGCAAACCCTGGGGGAAGGTGCCGCGAATATCGTCGATCTTCTTGCGCACCTGGTACCAGATCTCTGGGATGGCCTTGGCGCTGGTGGTGTCCTTGAGGAAGACGAATACCGTGGATTCACCCGGCCGCGTGTAGCTCTTCACGTAGTCAAGGGAGTCGAGTTCTTCGAGTTTTTTCTCGATGCGGTCGGTGACCTGCTTGAGGGTTTCTTCCTGGGTCGCGCCCGGCCAGCGGGTCTGGATCACCATGGTCTTGATGGTGAACGACGGGTCTTCCTCGCGGCCCAGGTTCATGTAGGAGAACACGCCCATCAGCAGCGCGACGAACATCAAGTACCAGACGAAGGACTGATGCTTAAGGGCCCAGTCGGATAAGTTGAAGCTCCCTTTCATCGCGGGCTGTCCTCGTCGATTTTGACTTTTTGCCCGGGTTTCAGGCTGTTCACGCCAGCGGTGACGATGCGTTCGCCGGGTTTGACGCCGCCGTTGAGCAAGGCGCTGTTGGCATCACGGCTGATCACCGTGACGTCACGCGGCAGCGCGGTCTGGCTCTGGGTGTCGAGCAACCAGATACGGGTTTTGCCGTCGGCTTCCTGCAAGGCGGTCAGCGGTACTTCGATACGCGGTGCAATGGCCGTGCTCAGGGTCACGCTGATGGCGGTGCCGAGGCGGAACGCAGGTGGCGTCTCGGCCAGGGTCAGGCGCGCGCGGCGGGTGCGCGTGGCGCTTTGGGCCTGGGGCTCGATCTCGCGCACGATGGCGGTGGTGTTGACGCTGGGGTCGAGCTGCCCGGCGACCAGGAATACCACGTCCGGCGGCAGGCGCTCGGCAAGCCCGGCGGGCAGGTCGATCACCGCTTCCTTGATGTCCGGGCGCGCCAGCGTCACCACTTGCTGGCCGGCGCTGACCACTTGTCCGGCCTCGGCATTCCAGGCGGTGACGATCCCGGCGTGGTCGGTGCGCAGTTCGGCGTAGTTGAGTTGGTCTTTAGCCTGGTTGACCGAGGCTTTGGCTTGATCAAGGGTTGCCTGGGTGGTTTTCAAGTCGGTCTGCGCCACATCCAGCTGGGCCTGGGCACCGACGCCGCGATTGAACAGTTCCTGCTGGCGCCGGGCGTTGGCCTGGGCATTGATGAACTGCGCCTGCACGCGGGCCAGGTCGCCTTGGGCGGCGCGCAACTGGTTTTGCTGGTCGGTGGGGTCGAGCACCGCGAGCAAGGCGCCCTTCTCCACTTCGGCGCCGACATCCACGGCGCGGCGGGCGATACGGCCAGGCACGCGGAAACCCAGGTTGCTTTCGTAGCGGGCCTGGATGGTGCCGGCAAAGCGGCCGAGGTTTTCCTGGTCTTCGGACTTCACTTGCATGGACAGCACCGGGCGCACGGGCTCGGGCGGCGTTTCCTCTTTGGAACAAGCGACCAGCAACAGGCTGGCGGCAAGCAATGCCGTCAGGCGCTTCATGGCTGGACTCCTTGCTGGGCGATCTCGACGATCATGCCCGGGTGCAGCAATTGCCCACCGGCCACCACGACTTTTTCGCCGCCTTTAAGGCCGTCGCCAATGATCACTTTGCCGGTCAGATAGCGCGCTACCGTGACTTTGTGCAGTTGCGCCTTGCCGTCGCCGTCAATCAGCCACACGGCGGGTTCGTTGAGGTCTTTGGTCAGCGCCGACCACGGCAACTCCACACTGGCCTTGGCCGGGCCATTGGCCGTGGCGCTGACCACTGAGCCCAGTTGCATGCCTTTAGGCAGCGATTGCAGGGCGATTTTCACTTGCACGGTGCCGGTATTGGCCGCCACGGCGGGCGTGACTTCGCGCACTTTACCCACGGCCTTGATGCTCGGGTTATCCAGCAGGCTCACGGTGATCGGCGCATCGGGCGGCGGCTCCACCAGCAAGGATTCATAGACATTGAACACCGCATCGCGCTCGCCATCGGTGGCCAGGCTGAAAATCGGCACGGTGGCCTGCACCACCTGGCCGACTTCGGCCTGGCGTGCAGTGATCACGCCAGGTGCATCGGCGACCAGCGCGGTATAGCCGAGTTGTTCGCGGGCATTGGCCAATTGGGCCTGGGCGGCAGCCAGAGCGCTCTGGCTGCTACGCAGCGCGGCTTGGGCGGCGTCGTATTCGCTGCGGCTGGTGTAGCCCTTGGGCAGGAGCTTTTCCTGGCGTACGAAGGCGGCGGCGGTTTGCTTGACCCGCGCCTGCTCGGCCACGACCTGGGCCTGGGCGGAATCGACGTTGGTCTGCAAGTCTTTGGGGTCAAGCTTGGCCAGCACTTGCTTGGCGGTCACGCGGTCGCCCACGTCGACCATGCGCTGGATAATCTTGCCGCCCACGCGAAAGGACAAATCGGTTTGCACGCGGGCCTGGATATCGCCGGTCAGGGTCACTGCGGCGGCAAAATCCGCGGGTTGCACGGCCTGCACAAACACCCGCGAATGTTCCTTGGGTTCGGACTTTTCCTGGCCACAACCGCTCAGCAGCGTCAGCAGGCCCAATCCGAAAATACAGGTGTAAATACGACCGCCCATGCAGGCTCCTTTTGCGTGACGCGATGTGACAGTGAGTATGCGACTGTGAGCTTAGATCAGGGTTCCTTATCTGCATTGAGCATCCCATACTCCAAGGGTTCCCACGCCGGCTAAATACACATGCTCAAAACCCTCGCGGTGGCCAACTACCGCTCGATCAATAAACTGGTGGTGCCGCTGGCCCGGCTGAACCTGGTCACCGGCCCCAATGGCAGCGGCAAGTCCAACCTGTACCGCGCTTTACGCTTGCTGGCCGAAACCGCCCAAGGCGGGGTGATCAATGCATTGGCGCGTGAAGGCGGGCTGGATTCGACCTTCTGGGCCGGGCCCGAGAACGTCAGCCGACGCATGCGCAATGGCGAGGTGGCGGTTGAGCCGACCGTGCGCCAGGGCGTCAAACGCCTGCGCCTGGGGTTTGCCGCTGAGGACTTCAGCTACGCAATCTCCCTTGGGTTGCCGGAAAAGACCCTGTCCGCGTTCCAACTGGACCCGGAGGTAAAGAAAGAATGCATCTGGGCCGGTCACATCTACCGCCCGGCCAGCCTGCTGGTGCAGCGGTCCGGGCCGATGGTGCGCGCACGCGATGGCCGCGCCTGGGACGTATTGGCCCAGCACACGCCCAACTATCACAGCCTGTTCGATCAGGTCGGCAGCCTGCGCGGCTCGCCGGAGGTGTTGCTGCTGCGCGAAAGCATTCGTGGCTGGCGTTTTTATGATCATTTTCGCAGCGATGTGGACGCCCCCGTGCGCCAGCCGCAACTGGGCACGCGCACGCCGGTACTGCATCACGATGGGCGCGACTTGGCTGCGGCATTGCAGACCATCCGCGAAATCGGCGACCCCGAGGCGTTGCAGCGCGCAGTCAGTGATGCCTTCCCCGGCGCACGGCTGAATATCGAGCCGTTGCAAGGTGGGCGTTTTGCAATTGAGTTTTATCAGGAAGGTTTGCTGCGGCCATTGTCGGCAGCGGAATTGTCAGACGGCACCTTGCGCTACCTGCTGCTGATCGCGGCACTGCTGACGCCACGGCCGCCGACCATGATGGTACTGAACGAACCGGAAACCAGCCTGCACCCCGATTTATTGCCGGCGTTGGCGCGTTTGATTATCCAGGCCTCGAAGCAGTGCCAGGTGTGGGTGGTGTCGCATGCCAGCCGCTTGATCGCGGCGTTGCAGCAAGATGAAGAATGCAATTCGATCGTGCTGGAGAAGGTGCTGGGGCAGACCCAGATTGTCGGCCAGGGAATTCTGGATGCACCGGCCTGGCATTGGCCGGAATAAGAGATGACTGGGCCGGCCTCATCGCGGGCAAGCCCGCTCCCACATTTGAAGATATTCACACATCAAAATGTGGGAGCTGGCTTGCCTGCGATAGCTATATCAGCCCTGCCACTTCCCGCCTTCAACAATCACACTCTCAGGCTTGGTGTCATCGCTCAGCTCTTTACGCACATACTGGTCATACAGCTTGAGCAAAAACTTCTCCTCACCCAACTTCGCCAGCTCCGCGTTCACCCAGTCGCGCAGTTCGATATTGCCCTTCTTCACCGCCGGCGCAATCGGCGCTTCATCACCGAGTTTCTCTTCCAGCACGCGGTAGCCAGGGTTCTGCTTGGCCCAGCTGAACAGCACCAGGTTGTCTTGCGCGTAGGCATCGCCACGCCCGGCGGACAGGGCTTGCAGTGACTCGGAGTTTTTCTCGAACTTGAGCAGTTTCCAGTCCGGGTGGTTCTTGGTCAGCCAGATATCGGCGGTGGTGCCGGTGGTGACGATGATGGTGCGGGTCGCCAGGTCATCCAGGCTTTTGACCGCGCTGTCATTCGGCACCAGCGCCTGCACAGCGACCTTCAAGTTGGGGTTGGTAAAGTCCACCGCTTCCTTGCGCTCCGGCGTCACGGTCATGTTGGCGAGGATCAGGTCGACCTTGTCGCTTTGCAGGAACGGAATACGGCTGGCCGGCTCGACGGCTACGAACTCAACCTTGTTTTCATCGCCCAACAGGTCCTTGGCGAATTGGCGGCCAATGTCGGTATCAAACCCCACATAGCGGCCCGCTTCGTTGACGAAACCAAACGGTGGTTTGTCGGTAAACACGCCGACGATCAGCTTGTCGCGTGCTTTGATCCTGTCGATGTAGCTGGCAGCAGCGACGGGTTTGGCAGGCTCTTCGGCCTTTTTATCGCAGCCGGCCAGTAAGGCGACGGCAAACAGTGGCAGCAGTAGTTTTTTCATATCAGCTCCAATTCCTTGGTCTTTTTGGGCAGTGTTGAAACAAAGGAGAACTTCTCCAGGAACTGCTGCGCGCGTGCGGTTTGCGGGTTCGTAAAGAATGCCTCGGGGGTGTTGTGCTCGAGGATGCGACCGGCCTCCATGAACACCACGCGGTCAGCGACGGCGCGGGCGAAGGCCATTTCGTGGGTGACAATCAACAGGGTCATGCCATCGCGGGCCAGGCCTTGAATCACTTCCAGCACTTCCTTGACCATCTCCGGGTCGAGGGCGGCGGTGACTTCATCAAACAGCATGACCTGCGGGTTCATGCACAGCGAACGGACGATGGCGATGCGTTGCTGCTGGCCGCCGGAGAGCTGTCGCGGGAAGGCGTCGCGCTTGTCGGCGAGTCCCACGCGTTCCAACAGCTTTTCCGCTTGCTCACGCGCCTCGCGTGGGTCGCGTTTTTGCACTTTCAACGGGCCGAGCAGGATGTTGTCGAGCACGCTCATGTGCGGGAACAGGTGGTAGCTCTGGAACACCATGCCTACGTCCTGACGCACCTGGCGCCAGTCGGTGTGTTTGTCCAATAGCTCCTTGCCGGCAAAACGCAGGCTGCCGCTGTGGGCGACTTCCAAGCCATTCAGGCAACGCAGCAACGTGCTTTTGCCGCAGCCGCTGGGGCCGAGGATCACCACCACTTCGCCACTCTGCACGCTCAGGTCGATGCCCTTGAGCACCTGCGCCTCGCCGAAGAATTTGTTGAAACCCTGGAACTCGATCAATGCGCTCATGCCTGGCCCCAGCGCCGTTCCAGCACCTTGGAGGCGGCCGACAACGGGTAGCAGATAAAGAAGAAAAACAGGAACAGCACGCCGTAGATCAATACCGACTCGTAGGTGCGCTCGATGATTTGCTGGCCGACCTTGATCACATCCACCACGCCGATCAGCACCGCCAGCGAGCTGGTCTTGATGATGCGCGTATAGACGTTGATGGTCGGCGGCGTCATGCGTTTGAGGGCTTGGGGCAGCAGTACGTAGCCGTACAGTTGCGGGTCGGATAAACCAATCGACAACCCCGCCTCGCGCTGGCCGCGTGGCAGCGAATGGAGCGCGCCACGCACCACTTCGCCGACCTCGCTGGCGCCCCATAGCGACAGCACCAGCACCGCGCACCAGAAGCTTGGAATGCTCAGGCCAAAGAAAATCGGCAGCCCGAAAAACAGCAGGTACAACCACACCAGCACCGGGATCGCGCGAAACAGCTCGAGATAAACCCGCAGCACCGCGTTAATCACCTTGTTATTCAAGGTGCGCAATACGCCATACAACACGCCGCCGACAGTGCTGAAGGCGATGCTCAAAAATGAAATCGACAGGGTTTGCGCCGCGCCCTTGCCCAATTGCGGCAACGACACCCACAACAACTCAAGACCCGAACTGGCCATGCTGGAGCCTCCTTTCCAGGCGGCTGAGCAGCAGCGACAGCGGCAAGAACAGCAACACGCAAATCAGCGTCAGCACGGCGAGCATTTCGTAGGTCTTGTAGTAGAGCGCGATGTAGCTCTTGGTGGTGTAGAGAATCTCCGGCACCGCCACGGCGGACACCACGGTGGTCTCTTTGAGCAAAAAGATGAAATTGGCAAACAGCGCCGGCAGGCTGAGGATACTGGCCTGGGGCAGGATCACATGACGCAGCAATTGCCAGTCCGACAGGCCGATGGACTTGCCCGACTCGATCTGCGCCAGCGGCACCGCTTCCACGCCGGCGCGCAGCACTTCGGTGAGGTAGGCGCCGCCGAGGAAGGTCATGGTGATGATCGCCGCCCAGAACCCGGAGATATTGAAGCCCAGGGCCGGCAGTGCGAAGTACACGAAAAACAGTTGGATCAGCAGCGGTGTATTACGCGCCAGCTCCACATACAGCGCCACCAGGCGCGACAGGTAGGGCGTGCGAAACACCAGCAGTGCGGCGTTGATCAGCGCCACCAGCAGGGAGGTGGCAATGGCGATCAAACCCACTTGCAGCGTGACCCCCACGGCTTTGAGAAACGCCGGCAAGGTGCTGAGGATAAAAGCAAAATCGAAGGTCATCTTGAGTCCATGACGCCGCAGGGGTAATGCGGCGGGCGCTGTCCGTTCCGGCATGGGTAACGCCGGGTAGCGCGAACTTTAAAGGCATAAAAAGTAAAATTTAAATACCCAAATAGCATATTGATATCACCCAAAAAGATAACCCGCGGATTCGCGGGTTTGGCGGGCTGCGGCTATGGTTAATGGGTCTGTGTTTCGAGGGAATGAATAATGAACGAAGCGAAACCGATTGATCCGCAGGAACTGGTGAAGTGGCTGGTGGCGTTGCGTCGGGCGATCAATAGCCGCGATATCTGAAACGCTGATCGTTCCCACGCTCTGCGTGGGAATGCAGCACAGGACGCTCTGCGTCCGCTCGTGACGCGGAGCGTCACAGGAGGCATTCCCACGCGGAGCGTGGGAACGATCAATCGCAGGCAAGCCAGCTCCCACAGGGTTTGATTTTGTTTCAGGCATAAAAAAAACGCCGACGCTGCAGTAGCCGTCGGCGTTCAAACCTTGAAGGGGGTTTGGTTTACATCAGAACGCAGGCACTACCGCGCCGTTGTACTTCTTCTCGATGAAGGCTTTGACTTGCGGGCTGGTCAGGGCCTTGGCCAGTTTCTGGATGGCGTCGCTGTCCTTGTTGTCCGGGCGCGCCACCAGGAAGTTCACGTACGGCGACTTGGCGTCTTCGATGATCAGCGCGTCTTTGGCTGGGTTCAGGCCAGCTTCCAGGGCGTAGTTGGTGTTGATCACATCCAGGTCAACCTGGTCCAGCACACGTGGCAGCAGCGCCGATTCCAGCTCTTTGAATTTCAGGTTTTTCGGGTTGCTGGCGATGTCTTTCGGCGTAGCCAGCGCATTGGTCGGGTCTTTCAGCGTAATCAGGCCGTTCTTTTGCAGCAGCAACAGGGCACGGCCGGCGTTGGAGCCTTCGTTAGGGATGGCCACGGTGGCGCCATCTTTGAGTTCAGAAATGTTCTTGATCTTTTTCGAGTAACCACCGATCGGCTCAACGTGCACACCAATCACGGTGACCAGGTTGGTGCCCTTGCCCTTGTTGAAGTTTTCCAGGTACGGCAGGGTCTGGAAGTAGTTGGCGTCCAGACGCTTCTCGGCAACCTGGGTATTGGGTTGCACATAGTCAGTGAAGACTTTGATTTCCAGGTCCACGCCTTCTTTAGCCAGGGTCGGCTTGACCAGCTCAAGGATCTCCGCGTGCGGGATCGGGGTAGCCGCTACCACCAGTTTCTCGTTGGCCTGGGCGAAGCTTGCAGTCAGGGCAGCCGCCAGTGCGGTAAACAACAGAACCTTTTTCATGCAGTGTCCTTATCGAAATTCCGGGGCGTCTCTGACGACCGTTTTTTATGGTGTGCCAGCGAAGTGCTATCGCGGCGTGGGATGGACAATACCTAGATTTTTTATTCCCGAACAATATCTTTTATTCACGTTGATATTCCATTTTGTTCATGTAGCGGCTGTTCATTTAGAAAGCTGAGCAAGCTTTGCTGTTCGGCGGCGCTGGCACTCGCGAAGATGCGCTGCAGTTGTTCCAACGGCGAACCGGCGGCGGGCAGGTTCAAATGCTCGGGTAAAATCTCATCGCCACTGCTTACCAAGAGCGCAAAGTGAATAACGTTTTCCAGCTCACGGGTATTGCCCGGCCAGCTGTGATGCTCCAGCACACGCTGGGCGGCGTCACTGATCAGCGGCACCGGCAGGTCGAGGCGCTGGCTGTAGATGCCGAGGAAGTATTCAGCCAGGGACAAAATGTCGCCCACCCGCTCACGCAGAGCCGGCAGGTCCAACTGGCCCTCGCTCAGGTAATGGAACAGGCGTTCATGAAACTTGCCGGCGGCCACGGCCTGGGCCAGGTCGATACTGGTGGCGGCGACCAGCCGCACATCCACCGGGCTTGGCTGATGAGCGCCGACACGGGTGACTTCGTGGTTTTCCAGGGCGGCGAGCAATTTCACCTGGATCGGCAGCGGTAAGTCGCCGATCTCGTCCAGGTACAAGGTGCCGCCATTGGCCGAGCCAAACCAGCCGGCGCGGCTGCTGGCCGCGCCGCTGTGGCTGCCGGCGGCGTAGCCGAACAATTCAGCATCGGCATAAGTCGGGCTGATGGCGCCGCAATTGACCGACACAAACAAACCCGTGCGGTCGCTGCCCCGGTGAATATGCCGCGCCAGCAGCTCTTTACCACTGCCGGTCTCACCGCGAATCAACACCGGCAACGCACGCGGTGCGAGGCTTTCCAGCTCTTCACGCAGCTGGCGTGAACGCGGGTCGACAAACACCAGCGCCTTGGCGCGGATGCTCAGCGGGCTTTTTTCAGCATCGGGAAAGGTCAGCAACGGCTGGCCAAAGGTGTCATGACTCATGGCAGGCTCCCGCCCCAAATCCGCTCAGGGACGGGGCGTTGAAAAAATTTATGCACGGCGCCGGGCGTGATGCTCAAGGCGGTTTTGCAGGCGATAGAGGTAGGCAAAACCCTGCTCCCAGCGTTGGTGGCCGGACTTCACATTGATATGCCCGGCTCCGGACAAAATGCCGGCCT
The DNA here is from genome assembly GCF_002742565.1 of Pseudomonas sp. 2995-3. Taxonomy (NCBI): domain Bacteria; kingdom Pseudomonadati; phylum Pseudomonadota; class Gammaproteobacteria; order Pseudomonadales; family Pseudomonadaceae; genus Pseudomonas; species Pseudomonas sp. 2995-3. Next base: position 183,936 of record NZ_LJSB01000218.1, read on the forward strand.
CGGCGCCCCAGTTGCGGGCCAGCTCCAAGGCGCGGGTGGCGCTGACGGCACTGTCGTTGTCGGAACTGACCACTTGGCTGGGAAACGGCAACAGGTGCGTGGGAATCGGTGCAAAGTTACGCAGGGCGGGGGCACAGGCGGGGCGTTCGACATCCGCCGGCGCCACCAGCAAGGCGCCGCGCACCTGGCGTAGAAAATGCACCGGCGCCGTGGCCGCCCAATGGGCGACCGTGATGCAACCCAGGCTATGGGCAATGAGAATCACCGGCGTGCTGTCGGCGGCGATGGCCTCCGCCAGTGCCGCCACCCAGTCTTCGCGACGCGGGGTAAGCCAATCGGCCTGCTCCACACGCGCACTGTTGGGCAGGCTGTTCTGCCAATGACTTTGCCAATGATCTTCTGGCGATCCTTGCCAGCCCGGCACGATCAGATAACGAATCGACTCGCTGTGCATGGGTGTGCCCTCCTGCAGCGTTTAACGTTGCTGGTCAGTATAGGGACGAGGGTTATATTCGTTAAGGAATAAGAAGCTATTTATTAATAACCAAAATCTCAACTGTATGGATATTTAAAAATGTGGGAGCTGGCTTGCCTGCGATAGCGGTCTCTCAGTTACAGATGCATCGACTGGCCCACCGCTATCGCAGGCAAGCCAGCTCCCACATGGACCGGGTTGCACAGTGGAAATCAGGTAAATACCAGGCAAAAAAAAGGCCGCACCCTGCCAAGGAGACGGCCAAAAATTTGTCGAGGCTTTTGAAACTTAACGTGCAGTAATCACCGACAGCTTGGTGATGCCTGCGCGCTCGATAGACGCCATGGCTCGCGCCACTTCGCCGTAATTCACACCATCATCGGCCTGCAGCTGCACCCGCACCTCCGGGTCCTTGGCCTTGGCCGCCTGCAGATTGAATTCCAGCAGGTCAGGCTGGATTTCGTCCTTGTTGATAAACAATTTGCCGGCGCCGTCGATGCTTACCACCAGCGGGTCTTTCTGCTCCACCGGGGCTACGGCCTGGGTCTTGGGCAGGTTGATCGGGATCGAATTGGTCAACAACGGCGCGGTGACGATAAACACCACCAGCAGCACCAGCATCACGTCCACCAGCGGCGTGACGTTGATCTCGCTCAGCACCTCATCACTGTCTTGCGTGGAGAAGGCCATTTCAGGACGCCTCCTTCACTTTTTGCGCGGTGCCTGCCGCGCTTTTGGTCAGCGTAGGGTGCAGCAGCACGCGGAAGGAATTCTTCTGCGCCAGGCTGTAGAAGTCGTGGGCGAAGTCATCCAGGTCCGCTGCCGTGAGCTTGAGGCGACGCAGGAAGTAGTTGTAGACCAGTACCGCCGGCACTGCGACCGCGATACCCACACCGGTGGCGACCAATGCCGCACCAATTGGACCTGCGACGGTTTCCAGGCTGGCCGAGCCGGCAGCGCTGATGCCTTTGAGGGCTTCCATGATGCCCCACACGGTGCCGAACAGGCCGATAAACGGCGAGGTGCTGCCAATACTGGCGACGACGGCCAGGCCGGTTTCCAGAGAGCGGCGCTCACGCACGATCTGCTGGCGCAGGGCACGTTCAAGGCGGTCCTGGTGATTGATGGCCTGGCTCAAGTCTGCTGCGTGCGGGGCATCACCGACCTGGATCGCTGCATAACCGGCCTGGGCTACACGGGCTGCGGCGCCGGGCTGGGTCTCGGTCAGCTCAGCGGCGGAATCGAGACTCGACGCCGCCCAGAACTGTTTGTGAAACTTGCGATCCTGCGCCTTGAGGCGCCCGAACTGCACGCCCTTCAACAACGCCAAGCCCCAGGTGGCGACCGAAAAGACCACCAGCAGCCAGATTACCGCGCTTTCGATGGATTCAAGTGGAGATGCTAATGCCATGATGTTTTCCCTCTGTGCAGGTGGCGGCGTGTCCAACACACCGCTGCCGAATCGTTAGTGAATCTTGAAATCGATCGGGACGCTGACCCAGCCGTCCTGGGCCACATCGCCCTGCTTGGCCGGCACGAAACTCCAACGTTTCACGGCGGCCAGTGCGGCGTCGTCGAGTTGCTGGCGACCGCTGCTTTTCTGGACCTGGACCTCACCCGGCTTGCCGCTGGCCAACACATGCACGCGCAACAGCACGGTGCCTTCCCAACCACGGCGCTGGGCCAGTGACGGGTACTCCGGCGCCGGGTTCTTCAAGTACGCGGCGTTGGCCGAAGCAGGTGTCACCGGCGCAGGTGAAGGTGCCGGTGGCGCTGGAGGCGCAGGTTTCGGTGGCGCAGGCGGTTGCTCGACCGCTTTTGGCACAGGTTTGGGTTCAGGTTTTGGCACCGGCTTCGGCTTGGGTTTTGGAACAGGTTTGGGCGGCGCTGGTTTGGCGGCCAACTCATCGACTACCGGCGGTGGTGGCTCGACCACAGGCGGTGGCGGTGGCGGCGGTACAGGCGCAGGCGGCTCCACCACCGGCGGCGCGGGTTGGGAAAATTCGATGGTCATCGGCGGGATTTCCGGCGGCACAATCGGCAACACCGGCGTGGGCTTCTGGCTCACCCAATAAATCACCGCACCGTGCAGGGCCAACACCAGCAACCCCAGCAGAATCCCTTCACGACGACTCGAAAAACGCTTCGGGGTTTTCTGCAAACGCAATTGCCCCAACGGCGCGCGGTGCGGCCGGCCAAGGTCGACCAACTCACCACCCGGTGCCTGGCGCCACTGCGCCTCGGGGACACTGGCGGCGGTCTGGACATTGCCCATTGATTCACTCCCCTGCGGTCTTAAGCAAAAAAACCGACGGGCCTGCCTTGGCGGCCGTCGAGGATTGAATCATCGGGGGCAGACGCTTATCTCTTAAAGTAATCTTTAAAGTTATACATAGATCTAAATTGAATAAACGAAACACCCTGAAACGCCAAAGCCACGGTGGCCGTGGCCTGTGGCGAAGGGGTTGTTTTTGAATGCTTTAAAGGCATAAAAAATATTCAGTAAACGCATGGATTGTGGCAAGCCCGCTCGCCACAAAAAAACATTCGTCGAACGCTTCAAGATGGATTGTTGGCGCATAAATCGAGCAATTGCCGCTGCAACGTTTGCCCCGCTGCCCCCAGGCCGCTGCGGCCATACAGCGCAAGGCGCACGCCCTGGACCATGGGGAAACCACTGTCGTCACCCAGTACCACATGCCCAGGCTGCACCACCCGTCGCGGCAACAGGCTGATACCCAACCCCGCCGCCACCGCCGAGCACACGCTGGCCAGGCTGGCGCTGGAATAGCCGATGCGCCAACGCCAACCGCCAACTTCCAGGTGGTGGAGCATTTCATTGCGGTACAAACCGCCTACCGGAAACGCTACCAAGAGCAGCGGGTCGCGCCCAATCGACGGCATGCTGCGGCTGTCTACCCAACACAGCGGTTCCGGCCACGAGGCCACGCAGTCATCGCTGTCGCCCATCTGCTTGACCAGCAACACGTCGAACTCACCGGCGCGGTATTGCCGCTGCAGTTCCGGACCGAGACCGCTGGTGACTTCCAGCCGCACTCGCGGATAGGCCACCACAAAGGCCGACAGCAACGGCATCAGGCGCTCGGCGGCAAAGTCCTCCGGCACGCCGAGGCGCAACACGCCGTCGCTTTGCTGGTTGATCAACACATCGGCGGCCTCCTCATGCAGCGCGAGAATGCGCCGCGCGTAGGCCAGCAAACGCTCGCCCTCGGCGGTGGGCACCACGTGGCGTTGATCGCGGTCGAGCAACTGGCATGCCACGGCGTCTTCCAGGCGACGAATCTGCTGGCTCACGGTGGATTGGGTCAGGTGCAAGCGCTCGGCAGCGCGAGTGAAATTGCCGCAATCCACCACGGCGATAAAACTGCGCAGCAACACGGGATCGAACATGTTTTTCACCATTGCGTTTGCCACTGGTTGGCATGGTTATATTTAATTTCAGAATACTCTGGCGGCTCGCCATACTTCACGCCTCTTTTGCGCAGACGATAGGCCGTGCATGACGCTCAACCATTCATTCGCAGGAAAATTGGCCGGCTGGGGCCTTTTGGTTGTACTGGGCCTGAACCTGCGCCCCATTCTCAGCTCCATCAGCCCCTTGCTCGGCGAGATTCGTCAGGCCACCGGGCTGAGCTTCCAAAGCAGCGCCCTGCTCACCAGCCTGCCGGTGGTGTGCATGGGCCTGGTGGCGCTGGTCGGCGTGCGCGTGGAAGCGCGTCTGGGCGAGCGGCGCGGCATTGCCCTTGGCTTGATGATGATTCTGCTGGCGTGCCTGGCGCGCTGGTTGATGGGCCAGGCGTCGGCGCTGCTGGTTACCGCGTTGCTGGGCGGTGCCGGTGTGGCGCTGATCCAGGCGTTGGTGCCGGCGATGATCAAGCGCGAATTTCATCACCGCGTGCCGGTGGCGATGGGTGTGTACTCAGCCTCGTTGATGGCGGGCGGTGGCCTGGCGGCGTTGCTCAGCCCCGTGGTGGCTACGCATTTTCAGCAATGGCAGGCGGGGCTTGGCGTTTGGCTGTTACCTGCGTTGGGGGCGTTGCTGCTGTGGGCCTGGCTGCCGTTGGGCGCGGCGAGAAACCTGCAAATCGCGCCGGCATTCAAGGGGCTGCGCAATCGTCGGGCCTGGCTGCTGGCGTTGTATTTCGGGCTGGTGAATTGCGGCTACATGAGCATGGTGGCGTGGCTGCCGGCCTACTATCAGCAACTGGGTTGGGGCGTGTTGCCGAGCGGTTCGTTGCTGGCGTTCATGACCATCTTCCAGGTGATCGCTGCGCTATTGATGCCGGTGCTGGCTCAGCGCGGTATCGACCGTCGCCCGCTGCTCGGCATCAGCCTGTTGGCACAGACAGTCGGCTACCTCGGCCTGATCCTCGCACCGCTGGAGTACCCGCACCTGTGGGTAGCCTTGTGCGGTTTTGGCCTGGGCGCGTGTTTCGCCCTCAGCCTGCTGCTGACCCTCGACCACCACCGCGATCCACGTCAGGCCGGGCAACTGGCGGCCTTCGTGCAAGGCGTGGGCTTTTTGATCAACGCGGTTTCACCGTGGCTGACCGGCTGGCTGCGCGAACTCACCGGCAACTTTGTCAGCGCCTGGGTGGTGCTGACGGTCACGGTGCTGGCGATGCTGGTGGTGACGCGGGTGTTCAGCCCGGCCACCTATCGCATTGGCTCAGAAGTCGTAGCGCCCAGTCACGCCTAGGGTGCGCGGCGTGCCCAGCAAGCCTTCGTAGCCGCCGTTGCCGCCGGTCCACAGGGTGGTGTAGTAGGTTTTGTCGAAGGCGTTTTTCAGCCACAACGACACATCCCACTGCCCTTGCTGGTAGTTGCCGCGCAGGCCGGTAGAGAGGTTGACCACCGCGTAGGCCGGAATCTGCCCATAGTCGGAATCCTCCACCGTGCCCACCGCTTTGGAGCGGAATGCATAGCTGGCGGTCACGTAAGGTTCGAAGCCGTTATCCAGGTTCCACTTGTATTCGCCGTTGGCGTTGGCGATCCACTTGGACGCGCCCACCACTTGGTGGCCGCTCAGGTCGCAGGAGGCCGGCGCACCCGGACGCAAGCTGACCTCCGGTGGGCACGGCGCATCTTTGTAAGACAGGTAACTCACATCGTTGAACGAGCCATTAATGTTCAACGTCAGGCCTTGGATCGGCACCAGCGTGCTTTCCACTTCCACGCCGCGTGAGCGCACCGAACCTGCGTTGGTCAGGTATTGCACGCGGTTTTCCTGGTCGTAGGCGTTGGTCTGGTAGCCGTTGACCTGGGTCCAGAACAGGTTGGCATTAAGTTGCAGGCGGCGGTCCCACAGCGTGCTTTTAAACCCCAACTCGGCGTTGTTGGCGCGCTCGGTGCCCACCAGCAGTGAATCGGCCCCGGCCGTCGGCGCAGAGCCCACCACCAAATTCACCCCGCCGGACTTCTCGCCGTGGGACAACGTGGCGTAGCCAAGCAGGTTGTCGTTGAAGTGGTAGCTCAGGTTTAGCAGCCCCGACGGCGTGGCGCTGTACTGGTTGAGATCGCCGGAGTCATACGCGCCGGTGCGCCCACGCCGCGCCGAGGCAGCGGCGCCGGTTACCGCGGCGCCACCCACGGGCGCATTGCGGCTGACCCAGGCGCTTTTTTCTTCGTAGGTGCCGCGCACACCGGCGGTGAAATCCAGGCGTTCAGTGAGGTGCCAGGTGCCTTGGGCGAACAGGGCAAAACTGTCGGTGCGAATATGCCCGTTGCCGACGCTGCTCACATCATTCAAGGCGCCGGTCGGCGTGCCATTCCAGATATCCGCCTTGGGCCCGTAATAGGCGAAGGATTTGTTATCCAGCGAGTTGCCGAAGTAGTAGGCGCCCAGCACATAGTCGAAGAAACCACCGGTAGGTGACGCCAGGCGAAATTCCTGGGACCACTGCTTATCCTCTACCGACACGCCAGCGTTATACGACGCCGGCACGTTGAGGCCATCGTCATTGCGCGGGGTGAAATTCCACCAGCGATACGAACTGACCGAGGTCAGGGTGAAGTCACTCGGCAACGTCCAGTTGGCTTCCAATGAAGTGCCGCCCTGGAACACGGTGACATGCTGATCGCTGTCCAGGTTGACCTTGCGATGGGTGCCATCCACTAGCGTCGCGCCTGCGGCGGCTGCGCGGGATTGGTAGAGGTTGGTGCCATTGATGGTCGGCCCGGTGCTGTACAGCACGCGGGTGCCGGCGCTGGAATCTTCTTCGTTGTAGTCGCCGATCCAGCGCAGGTTGAAGGTGTCGCTGGGCTTGTACAGCAACTGCCCGCGAAAGCCCTGGCGTGAGCCGCCGTTAAGATCATGGCCGTCGTATTCGTTCTTGATGTCGCCATCGCTGCGTGTGCGATAGGCCGAAAAACGCCCCGCCAAATCGTCGGTGAGCGGGCCGGAAATCGTGCCCTTGGTCTGGAAATAACCGTCCTCGCCCAACGAGGTTTCGATGCTGCGCTCCGGGGTAAAACTCGGCGCGCGCGTGCTGATATTGATCACGCCCGCCGTGGTGTTCTTGCCGAACAAGGTGCCTTGCGGGCCGCGCAAGACTTCGAGCTGCTCGATGTCCATCAAGTCGAACACCGCCATGCCCGGCCGCCCAAGATAAACGTTGTCGATATACAGCCCCACGCTGCCTTCCAGACCGTCGCTGGCCGGGTTGTTGCCCAACCCGCGAATCGACACGCTGGACTGACGCGCATGCATATAAGCGACGTTGACGCTGGGCACCAGTTGCTGCAAATCCTGAATGCGGTAGACCCGCTGGCTCTCCAGCGCCTGGCCGCCGATGACGCTCATGGGCGTCGGCACTTCCTGGGCGCTTTCGGTACGCCGCCGTGCGGTCACAGTGACGGTCTCAAGCTGGCCGCTGGCGTTTTCGCCCTTGCCGGCAGGCGCAGGTGTTTCGGCGGCCTGGGTCGGCGACCAACTGGTGCTGCCGGCCACCAACATGGCCAGGGGCAAGGACTTCAACAGACTCATAAGCGGCTCCGAAACCTGGAAATATTGTTCATCCAATATTCCAATAGGTTATTTATTTATGTTTTTACGAACATTTACTGCATAAGAGATAGCCTTTATAAGGAGTCGACCTAATGCATAGCCAATGCATTTCCCGGATATTTTTGATGTGAAAAATGCATATCGACTTGCGCCACCTTCGCCACTTCATTGCCCTTGCCGAACAACGCAGTTTTGTCGCGGCGGCGTTGGCCGTGAACCTGTCGCAGTCGGCGTTCAGTCGCAGCATCCAGGCGCTGGAACACAGTGCCGGTTGCCAGTTGGTGGACCGTGGCCGCAAGGACCTGGCGCCGACCAAACAAGGCCAGGTGCTGCTCGAACATGCACGGCGCCTGGTCAGCGGCGCCCAGCAACTGGCCAACGAGATCAGCCAGTTCAATGGCCTGGAAGCCGGTGAACTGCGCTTCGGCTGTGGCCCGGCGCCCGCTGCCGGGTTGATCCCGCGTGCCATCGGCAGTTTTATCGGGCGCTACCCCAAGGCCCGCGTGCAGTTCCAGGTGGATGACTGGCAAAGTTTGAGCAAGCGCCTGCTCAGCGAAGAGTTCGAATTTTTCGTCGCCGACACCCGCCACTTCGAAGCCAACCCGGACTACCACACCCACCGCCTGCGTGCGCGGCGCTGGTACTTCTGCTGTCGCGCCGGGCACCCGCTGGCCAAGCGCGAAAGCGTCAGCGCCGGCGAGCTGATGAGCTACCCGCTGGCGGTGACGATTCGCCCGCCGAACCTGCGCAAGGTCATCGTCGACCTCAGCGGCCGGCCGGATTACCTGCCCAATGTGGAATGCGAAAACGGCTACAGCCTGATGGGCGTGGTGCTGCGCTCGGATGCGATCGGCATCGTCAGCGCCAACAGCGATGTGCTGCACATGGCCCGGGGTGAGTTGGTGTGTTTGAAGATTGATGGGCTGGCGGAGGACTTGGAGGAGCGCTATACGCGCTACGGGATTGTCAGTCGGGCGGGGTATCGGTTGTCGCCGTTGGCAGAGGCGATGATTGAGCAGATCAAGCAAATCGATGAGTTGGATGAGGATGTGTGCGCCTTGGAAAATCTCGCTGTTTGAGCGGGCGCTATCGCAGGCAAGCCAGCTCCCACAGGGGTACGCATTTCAAGTGTGGGAGCTGGCTTGCCTGCGATAGCGCCAGTAGCAACACCCATGCATTCCCTGCATAAAACCCAGTCCTCAAATGCACTTGCCAGCCCACCACCCGAACAGCGAAAACCTTCACCTGTCCTCAGTCCGGTGAAGCCTCATGTCCAACTCCCAACCCGTGCGCAACGTGCTCTACATCATGTGCGATCAACTGCGCCGCGATTACCTGTCGTGCTACGGCCACGCGCATTTGCACACGCCCAATATCGACCGTCTCGCCGCCGCTGGCGTGCGCTTCAGCCGCGCCTACACCCAAGGCACCATTTGCGGGCCGTCGCGGATGTCGGCGTACACCGGGCGCTATGTCAGCAGCCATCAGGTGGCCTGGAACGCGGTGCCGTTGCCCTTGGAAGAGCTGACCATCGGCGACTACCTGCGCCCCCATGGCATCCGCACCGCGCTGGTGGGCAAGACCCACGCCACGCCGAACCTTGAGGCCTTGCAGCGCCTGAATATCGACCCCGACAGCCAGCAGGCCGAGCCTTTCAATGAGGTGGGTTTCGACGCTTATTTGCGCCATGACGGCATCTACCCCGACAGCCCCCTGTTCGCGGAAAAACGCGAGTCCGCGCCCTACACTCAGTACCTGCGCGAGCACGGCTACGACGGCACAAACCCGTGGCATGAATGGGCCAACGCTGCAGCCGGTGAAAACGGCGAAGTGCTCAGCGGCTGGCATATGCGCAACGCGGGGCTACCCGCACGCGTCGCCGAGGAGCATTCGGAAACCGTCTACACCACCGACCGCGCCATCGACTTTATCGCTGAACAAGGCGAGCAGCCGTGGTGTTTGCACCTGTCTTACATCAAGCCGCACTGGCCCTACATCGCTCCGGCGCCGTACCACGCGCTGTATGGCGCCGAGCATATCCAGGCGCCGATTCAGCCTGCGCAAACCAGTGATCATCCGGTCTACCAGGCTTTCCGTCAGCATCAGGAAAGCGTGAATTTTTCCCGTGATGAAGTGCGGCTCACAGTGGTTCCGACCTACATGGGCCTGATCAAACAAGTCGATGATCAACTCGGGCGTCTGTTCGATTTTCTGCAAAGCAACGGCCGCTGGGATGACACATTGATCGTGTTCACCAGTGACCATGGCGACTTCCTCGGCGACCACTTCCTCGGCGAAAAAGAGTTTCTGCTGGAGCCTGCGGTGGGTATTCCACTGATCGTGCGCGACCCGCGTGCCAGTGCCGATATCAGCCGTGGCGCGGTGGATGAGCGCCTGGTGGAAACCATCGACGCCCTGCCAACGTTCCTCGATGCCCTGGGCTTGCCGGCCGCAGACCATCGCCTTGAAGGCCGCTCGCTGATCCCGCTGCTGCACGGCGAACCCATCACCTGGCGCAACTACGCCATCGCTGAATACGACTATGCCTTCCAGGCCCCAGCCCGTGAGCGTTTGGCGCAGCCCATCGACCGCTGCCGCATGACCATGGTGCGCAGTGAACGTTGGAAGTACCTGGCCTATGACGGCTTTCGTCCACAGCTGTTTGATCTGGAGAATGACCCGCAGGAAGTACACGACTTGGGCGAGGACCCGGCGTATGCGGCGGTGCGCGAGACGCACTTGGGGTATTTGTTCGAATGGCTGCGTGGGTTGAAGCGGCGTACGACCATCAGCCATGCGGAGGTTGATTCGCGTGGCCAGTGGTTCCGGTACGGTGAGCCTGAGGCGGAAAAGGTAGTGAAAATCGGCGTCTGGTAAACACCACAAAACCTAATGTGGGAGCTGGCTTGTCGAATCGTCGCACCGCTGCGATAGCATCGCCTCGGTGTGACTCATACACCGAGGTGTCTGCATCGCAGGCAAGTCAGCTCCCACATTGTTTAATCTCCAACCTGGCTTAGAGGCCTTTGGTGGTCTGGCTGCGCTGCCCTTGCACACTCACCGGCACATCGCCCTTGAGCGTCACTCGACGCACGATGCGTTCCTGGGTGCCGTAGTCGTCCACCGCGTAATGCTGAGTGGCGCGGTTGTCCCAGATCGCCACGTCGCCGGTGTTCCAGCGCCAGCGCACGGTGTTTTCCAGGCGGGTGACGTGGCCCTGCAGCAGGTTGAACAGCTGCGCCGATTCGGTCTGGGAATAGCCTTTGAGCCGTTTGACGAAGTGCCCCAGCAGCAAGGTTTTTTCACCGCTGACCGGATGTACACGCACCACTGGGTGCTCGGTTTCATACACGGTGGAAGTAAAGATTTTGCGGTACTCCTCAAGCTTTTCCAGCGACACATCCGGCTTGCGCCCGGCGTAGTCGTACTCGTTGCTGTGCACGGCCCACAGGTTGTCGGCGAGTGCGCGCAGGTCGGCGCTGAGGTCGTTGTAGGCGGCGGCCGTGTTGGCCCACACCGTGTCGCCACCGGATTTTGGCGCCAGTACCGACCGCAGGATCGATGCCTTCGGGTAGGCGTCGACGAAGGTCACGTCGGTGTGCCAGGAATTGGCGCGCTGGCCACGGGCACCGTCCAGCTCCAACAGGAAGCGCGTGCCGTCGCGCACCGGCACTGTCGGGTGTGCGATCGGCTCGCCGAGCAGGTGCGCGAAGGCTTCCTGGCTCTGGTCATCGAGGTGGGTTTGCTCGCGGAAAAAGATCACTTTGTACTGCACCAGTGCGTGCTGGATGGCCTCGACGGTGGCGGCATCCAGGTCACCGGAGAGTTTGATGCCACGGATCTCGGCGCCGATGCGGCCAGCCACCGGGTGGATGTCGAGCGCCTGGGCGACGGGTTGAACAGCTAATGCGGCGTTGCTCATTGTGATGACCCTCATGTGCCTGCTGATGGTGGGATGCTTTCCTGCAACGCTCTATTCATATGCAATTTAGATCTAGCAAATGAATCAATGCTTCGTTGACGGAATAAGAGCTTGCATTTAAAACCTCAGCTCCCACGGTCGCAAATGCCTTCGACCTATTTTTCAAATGCCGGGAAAGCATATGGATCTTCGCCAACTTCGGTACTTCATCGCCCTCAACGAACACCGCAGTTTCGTGCGCGCAGCCGACGCCATGGGCATCACCCAACCGGCGTTCAGCCGCAGCATCCAGGGGCTCGAACAGGAGTTCGGCTGCGTACTGGTCGACCGTGGCCACAAGGACTTGCGCCCTACGCCAGAAGGCCAGGTGGTGCTGCAACATGCCTTGACCCTGGTACACGGCGCTGCGCTGCTGAGCAGTGAAGTCACGCGCATGACCAAGCTCGACGCCGGCGACCTGCGCTTTGGTTGCGGCCCGGCGCCAGCAGTAAAACTGGTGCCGGACGCGGTGGCGCGTTTTATTGGCGCGCACCCGAAAATCCGCACCAGCTTCCAGGTGGATAACTGGGAGAAACTCAGCCGCGCCTTGAGTCGTGAAGAGATCGAATTCTTTATCGCCGATATCCGCCAGTTCGAGGCCGACCCGAACTTCCAGACCCGCGCATTGACGCCCAAGCGCGGCGTGTTTTTCTGCCGCCCAGGCCACCCGTTACTGGCCAAGGACAGCCTGTCGACCAACGACATGTTCGACTACCCGCTGGCCTCGCCGCTGATCTCTCAGGGCATTCGTAAACTGCTGGCGAACCTGAGTGGGCGCATGGACTTTTCACCCAGCATTCAGACTGAACACTTCCCGGCGCTGGTAAAAATCGTGCTGCAATCGAACGCCATCGGCGTGGGCACCGAGGAAGCTTTTGCCGAGGACATCGCACAGGGTTCGCTGGTGCTGCTGCACTGGCGCAACCTGCCGCAGAACATGGAGACCATGAGCGCGCGTTGTGGGATTGTCAGCCGCACGGGATCGAGGTTGTCGCCGGCGGCCAAGGCGATGATCGAGACATTGGTGGAGGTCGACAGGCAGGAGGTGAGTGTGGCGGTTTGACGGGCCTCATCGCAGGCAAGCCAGCTCCCACAGTTGGAATGCATTCCCCTGTGGGAGCTGGCTTGCCTGCGATAGCAATATCCCAGCCACCAAAAACCTCAGAGCCCCGCCGCCGCCAGGTTCGGCGCCACCCAGTCACTCACCTGAAACGACTTGCGAATCAGCCGTTCCTTGGACGCCAAATCCACCGCGCCCTGCAACTTGCCGAGGAACACCGGGTCCAGCGTCGCCGGGAAAATCTCGCTGAGCTGCTGGTCTTTCAAGTCGTTGGTCAGGATCACCGGTGGGTAACTGGCTCGCCCCGACACTAGCTCGATATAGGCCTGCTTGTTGCTGTCGTTGGTCAACCACTGCACCGCTTGCTGCTGGGCCTTGAGCAGCTTGGCCACCGCATCAGGGTGTTCGTCGACAAACTGTTTGCTGCCCACCAGCACCGCCTGGACGCTGCCGGCGCCGCCGAGGTCCTTGGTGGTGAGCGGTATTTCCGCCAGCCCTTTGGCCTGCAACGCCGTCAGGTTCGAACCGCCCCAAGTCGCATCAATCTGTTTGGCGGCCAATGCCGCGCCCGCCGCGTTGAAATCCAGGTTGATGACTTTCAGGTCCTTTTCATTCAAGCCCTGGCTGGCCAATGCACTGTCGAACGACAACTGGCTGGCCGTGCCACGGAACACCGCCACACGTTTGCCCTTGAGGTCTTGCAGGGTCTTGATCCCCGAGCCCGGCACCACGCCCAGGTACTGCTTGACGTCACGTGCCGTGGCGCTGAGCAAACGCGTGTCCAGCCCATTGGAGCGACCGATGATCGCCGCCAGATCGCCCAGGTAGGCCAGGTCCACCTGGCCATTGGCGAAGGCTTCATTGATCACAGGACCTGCGCCCTTGAAGTAATTCCACTGAATCTTGATGCCTTGGTCGGCAAAGGCCTTTTCGAAGATCTGCTGCTCGCGCAATACATCCGTTATACCGCCGCCGCTGTGCTGGCTGCCGGCACTCAGGTCGGGCACGGCGATGCGGATTTCCTTGAGGTCGGCAGCGTGTACCAACCCGGCCAGCGCGGTGCCCGCGAACAGGCTGATCAGACGTTTGAAGGGCAGTTTCATAAGCGCAGCTCCTGGTGGGCGACGGTCGCCTGGGGAGCAGAAAGTAGGCACAGCCCGAGCAAAACTTTAAATACTATAAATTCACAATTTAATAGCTTTTTGGACTATGCGAGCAGAAACGCTGGCTCCAGCGGCGTATGCATAAACAGCATCAAAAATATTCTTCGAATGCATTGGATGCGTGCCAGGCAGAGGCTTTAAATGATTTTTCTTATCTCACAATCATCTTTATTCCGTTTTTATAAGATCGAAATCACATAACGCCGAGGGAGGTCCGCTATGGCCCGCACTTCACAGTTGAGCCTGCCTCTTTCAGCCCCCGCGCCGCGCTGGCCCTTGCTCGGTGAGCGTCTGCTGCCCTGGCTGTTGCCGCTGGCACTGTTTGCGCTGTGGTGGTTGGCCAGCCGTAATCAGTGGATGAGCGAACAAATTTTGCCCGCGCCGTCGCTGGTGTGGAGCAGCGCCGTAGAGCTGGCCGGCGGCGAGCTATGGAGCAACCTGGCGATCAGCTTGCAGCGCTTGTTCTGGGGGCTGTTGGCCGGTATCGGCGCGGGAGCCGTATTGGGTGCGCTATTAGGTTTCAGCGCGCGCGCCGAACGCCTGGTGTTCCCCACCTTCAGCGCGCTGTCGCAAGTGCCGACCCTGGCCTGGATCCCATTGTTCATGGTGTTTTTCGGCATCGGCGAGACCTTGAAACTGGTGGTGCTGGTGAAGGCGATTGTGGTGCCCGTCACCCTGCACACGCTGGTTGGTGTGCGTGACGCGCAACCCAACCTGCGTGAAGCCGCCCGCGTGCTGCGCCTGCCCACGCACCTGCTGATTCGTCGGCTGATCCTGCCCGCTGCGTTGCCAGCCTTCATGGCCGGTGTGCGCCTGGCGCTGGCGGCGGGCTGGACCTCGTTGCTGGCCGTGGAATTGCTGGCCTCCAGCGAAGGCATCGGCTACCTGATGGTCTGGGCACGCCAGTTGTTCATGCTCGATATTGTCTTCGTGTGCATCGTGGTCATCGGTGTGCTGGGCGTGGTGATGGATCGCGGCATCGGCTGGCTGGACCGCAAATGGGCGCACTGGCCGCACCCGGCCACTGCGCAGATTCGCCGCGGCCCGCGTTATGAGGGGTGGCAACGCCTGCAACCGTGGTTGTTGCCGCTGCTCTTGCTGGCGTTGTGGCAGGTGGCGACGGATCTCGCTTGGGTGGACCCGAATATTCTGGTCAGCCCATGGGCCGTGCTGCAAACCACCGGCGCGGGTGTGCTGGATGGCAGCCTGTCCGGCGCCTTGGGCAAAAGCCTCGGCCGCACGCTGGGAGGCTTGTTGCTCGGCGCCAGCCTGGGGTTTGCCATGGGTTTGTGGCTGGGTTTGTCGCGACGCAGCGAGCGAGTGCTCGGGCCGACGCTGGCCGCGCTGCGCCAGATCGCGATTTTCGCCTGGGTGCCATTACTCACCGCCTGGTTCGGCCTGGGTGAATTGGCCAAGTCGGTGTTTATCGCCCTGGCGGCGTTTTTTCCGCTGTTTATCGCCACCCAACGCAGCGTGTTGAACCTGTCTCCACAGCTGCGCGAAGCCGCGCACGTGCTACGCCTGAACCTGTTCCAGCGCCTGCGCCGTCTGGTGCTGCCGGGCGCGGCGGCGGGGATCTTCGCCGGCCTGCGCCTGAGCCTGATCTATGCCTGGCTGGGCACCATCGGCGCGGAATATTTCATGCCATCCAACGGCGGCATCGGCAGCCTGATGATCGGCGCCCAACAGCTGCTGCGAATGGATTTGATCATGAGCGGCATGCTGCTGGTGGGCCTCACCGGCGCCACGCTCAACCTTATCGGCCAACGCATCGAAACCCGCGCCACGCGCTGGAGACACGCATGAACGCACCTATCGTCAGCTTCAACCATGTGGGCAAGACCTTTGACGTCGACGGCTTTGAGCTGGAGGCGATTCGCGAATTCAACCTGGACATTGCCGAAGGCGAGTTCGTGGCGATTGTGGGTTCCAGTGGCTGCGGCAAATCTACGCTACTGCGCCTGCTGGTGGGGCTGGATACGCAGTTTCGTGGCGAGATCCGGGTGGACGGCCATGCCGTAAAGGGCATCGGCGGCGAACGCGGCATCGTGTTCCAGGAGCACCGGTTATTCCCCTGGCTGACCGTCGCGGAAAACATCGGCCTGGGCCTGGTCAACGAGCCGTTGAGCGAGGCCGAGCGCAACCGGCGCATCGGTGACTTTATCGAATTGGTGGGCCTTACCGACTTTACCCGCGCTTATCCGCATCAGCTGTCCGGCGGCATGGCGCAACGTGTGGCAATCGCCCGTGGCCTGGTGGCCAGCCCGCGCATTCTATTGCTCGACGAGCCGTTCGGCGCCCTCGATGCGTTGACCCGCCAGCAGATGCAGGACGAGCTGTTGGCAATTCGCGCCCGCGCCAAAATCACCACGGTGCTGGTGACCCACGATGTGGAAGAAGCGATTTTCCTCGCCGACCGCGTGGTGGTGATGGAGCCGCGGCCAGGGCGCATCAAACAGGTGGTGGACATCGCCCTGCCCCACCCACGCCTACGCAGCAGCTTCGAGTTCCACCAACTGCGCGAAGAGCTGCTGCATGAACTGATCAGCGACGGCCACTATCAGCCGCCGCTGCGCGAACAGATTCGCGACCTGCCGCTGGCGTTTATTGCTTGCTGAATGCCAGCTCAGCGTCCGGCCGTTCCTGGCGCTCAAGCCGATTGGCGCGGGTAAACGTGCCGATATCATTGAAGCGCACGCCCATCTCGCGCATCACCTTGTGGGCCACCTTGGCGGTCATCTGACGGATGTAGAACGGCTCCTTCACCACAAAATGGTGGATGCCGTGAGTGCTGCCGAAGTTGAAGCAAAACGCCTGCAACGGCCACATCCACCACGGGTTGAGCACCTGGGTTTGCTGGATCACGTTGCCCAGTTCCACATCGCCGTAATAGTGCATGTTGGAGCTGACAAAGTGCAGGCAAAAGGTGCGCAGCACGTTAGGACCGATGATCACCACGGCTGCGATATCAATCACCTGCATCATCTGCAAGGTACCGGCGGACCACTGGATTGGCGCGCCCATCAGGCTGGCGATGCCATTGGCGGCATGAAAGCCCAGGAACACATACCACGCGCCCCAATGCAGCAGCGCCAGCGGTGCGTACACCAGCAGCGAGCGTTTGAGGATCTTGAGTTTGTGACTCCAGGTCTTGGCCCGCAGCATGCGGATAAACGCCGACATCACGTTATCGCCCACCATCAGCAACCGCGCGAACCCCCACGGCTCGCCATTGGTAATGGCGCGCTCTTCCATATCGGTTTCGGTGCCGGACACCTTGTGGTGGTTAAGGTGCAAATGCCGGCGTATCCACGGGTTGATGGTGCTCGGCCGCGCCAGCCACACCAGGCCCATCATCAGGTTGTGTGGCACACGTTGCTTGCGAAAGTACATGCTGTGGATCAGGTCGTGTTCCAGCTCGTGGGTCAGCGAAGCGAGGAAAGCGTTGAGCAGCAAACATGCCCACCAGGCCATATGACCGGTGATATAGAGCGCCGCCGAACCGAGCATGCCGAGCAAGGCAAAGGCCAGGATGCCCGCGCCCAACGCGTCCTGATGCAGCAGCCAGGGGTGCTGTTGGCGCAACCGCACGCCCTCGGCGAGCACCACTTCGCGGATTTTTGCCGAGCGCTGTTGCGCATTCATCTGTTGGGGACTTGCAGAAGTACCGTCCATGCTCCCATCCTCTTGTTAAGTGATACGTCCATCCTGCCCCAAGCGATCGGGCGGGACGCTAGCCCCGGACGCCAACCTGTTGACCGCAAGCGCCAATCACCATGACTGAACCCACGTCTCTCGCCAGTTGGACCCGCGCCCTGCGCAAGCAGCTCGACGCCCTCAACCTGGACAGCGCCGCGCTGTGCATCGAGGCCGGGCTCGACCCGCAGCAGATGGACGACCCCAACGCACGCTACCCGCTGTCGGCCACCACACGCCTGTGGGCGCTGGCAGTGCAGGCCAGTGGCGACCCGGCGATCGGCTTGCGCGTGTCGCGGTTTGTGAGCCCGACCACCTTTCATGCGCTGGGTTATGCGCTGGTGGCCAGCGGCAGCTTGCGTGAGGTGTTCGAGCGCATCGTGCGGTATCACCAAGTGGTCAGCGATGCCCTGACGCTGGAGCTTAGCCGAGAGGGTGAGCGTTACCGCTTTCGTCTGCTGCAACCTGCGGACAGTCCGGCACCGGCGCCGGAAGCGATTGATGCGTTTGCAGCGATCTATGTGCGCACCTGCCGTAATCGCCTGGGCCGTGACTACGCGCCGTTGGCGGTGTACCTGCGGCGGCCGGAACCGGTGGATCCAAAACCCTGGCACACGGTGTTTCGCGCACCGGTGTTCTTCGATGCCGAGGAAGACCGACTTGAATTTTCCGCCCAGGACTTCGACAGCCACCTGGACGACGCCAACCCCGAGTTGGCCGAGCACAATGAAACCGTGCTCAAGCGCACCCTGGCCCAGCTGCAACCGCTGACCTGGGAACGCAAGGTGCGCAGGGCGATCGAGGAACAATTGCCGGAGGGCGAGCCGAGTGCCGAGCGCATCGCCCAGGCGTTGCACCTGAGCTTGCGCAGCTTGCAGCGGCATTTGGCGGATGAAGGCTGTCGGTTTGATGCGTTGCTCAATGAGTGCCGCGAGAACCTGGCGCTGCTGCACCTGCGCGATCCGCACTGCTCATTGGCCGAGATCAGTTATTTGCTTGGGTTTGCCGATACCAGCAGTTTCAGCCGAGCGTTCAAGCGCTGGACGGGGATGACGCCGGGGCAGTTTCGCGATGGGTTGCGTTAGGTAGGGCCTCATCGCGGGCAAGCCCGGCTCCCACAGGGCAATGCATTCCAACTGTGGGAGCTGGCTTGCCTGCGATAGCGGTGGCTCAGCGACCACGCCGCAAGAGTTTTTTCATCCGCGCCACCAGCACCTTGGCATCAAACGGCTTGAGCAAATAATCGTCCTCATGCAGTTCCAACCCACGCAAGCGGTCTTCAATGCCACCGGGCGTGGTCAGGAACAGCACGGGTGTCTCACCCTTTAACCGAATCGCCTGCTGCAACTTCCAGGCATTCAGGCCCGGCAGCATCACATCCAGAATCACCAGGTCGTACTCGGTGCTTTCCACGAAACGCAACGCCGCCATGCCATTGGCCGCGACTTCCACGCTGTAACTGGCCTCGTTCAAGCCCTGGGCCATCCGCTGCGCCTCTTCGGATTCATGTTCCACTAACAGCACGCGCATAACACACCTCGATTAATCAGGCTTGCAGGCTAACACCCTCAGGTGTGCGCCGCCTCACGCAGTCGCCGGGCATCAAGGATTTCGATCTCGCCGTAGCCCAGGCGCACGATGCCTTGGGCCTGCAGGTCCTTGAGCAAGGCGTTGGTGGTCTGGCGTGACAGGCTCAGCATGGCGGCCAGGTCTTCCTGGGGCAGTTGCAGCATGCTTTTTAAAGACTCGGCCTCGCCATAACCCTCGACGATCATCAACAGACGATGGGCCAGGCGCACCGACGCCGGCATCAGGCTCAATTGCTCGATATTGATAAAACTCAGGCGCAGCTTCTGGCTCATCAACAACGCCAGGTCGCGCCAGTACTGCGGGCTTTCATTGAGGATACTGAGCAACGCCTGCTGTGGCACCTGCAGCAGCGTGCACGGCCCGACGGCGCAGGCGTCGTGGGTGCGTGGCAGGCCGTCGAACAGGCAAATCTCACCCAGCCAGAAGGGTGATTCCACCAGGCTCAACAGTGCTTCCTTGCCGTGTTCATTCACCGCACTGATGCGCAAGGCGCCGTCGAGCACCGCGTACAGGCCACAGGGTGGGTCGCCACGCTTGAACAGGGTTTGCCCCGCCGCCAGCTGCCGCTGCCGGGCGTGGGCCAGCAGGCTATGCTGAAAAGGCTCAGGCAGGTGGCTGAACCAGTGGCCAGAGGCCAAGCGAGTACGCCATTTCTCTGTGTCCATGAGCACTCCGAAGATTGTCGCCCAGCTGACAGTCAGTCACAGGCGGACAGGGCATGATCAAGCATCCTACAGGAGGAACAACAATGAAAAGCCTCGTCGACCACCTCAGCCAATACGCCGCCTACCACCGCGACCCGCGCAATATCGCCAGCCACTTTATCGGCATCCCGTTGATTGTGGTCGCCGTGGCGGTGCTGCTGTCGCGCCCTGAATGGGCAATCGGCAGCCTGTGGATATCTCCGGCAGTGCTACTCGCGCTGTTTTCGGCATGGTTCTACTTGCGCCTGGAACTGGCGCTGGGCCTGCTGATGACGCTGTTGATGGGTTTGTCGGTATGGGCCGGGCATGCGCTGGCGGCACAGAGCACGCTGGTATGGCTGAGCAGCGGCATCGGTATGTTTGTGGTGGGCTGGGTGATTCAGTTTGTCGGGCACTATTACGAAGGCAGGAAGCCGGCGTTTGTGGATGATGTGTCGGGATTGATTGTGGGGCCGTTGTTTGTGGTGGCGGAGCTGGCGTTTGTGCTGGGGTTGCGGCAGGAACTTAAAGAGCAGATTGAGGCGCGGTCCGGCCCGGTAGAACGCCGCGATCTGAAGCCAAGCAAGGTCTGAATGTGGGAGCTGGCTTGCCTGCGATACAGGCACCTCGGTGTATCAGTCACACCGTAGTGATGCTATCGCAGGCAAGCCAGCTCCCACATGATCGTTCCCACGCAGAGTGAACGATCTGAGGGTCAGGCTTTTTGCCAGACCTTGGGCTTGAAGAACAAGGTCTCGCCACGCGCCAATCCGGTCAGGCTGTCGTGGTCTTTGACCACTTCGGCCTCGATCAGCTCGCTTTGGCCTTCGACCTTCAGCGTCACCCGTGTGGTGGCGCCGAGCGGGCGAATATCGCGCACTTGCGCCGCGTGGTGATCTTCCAGCTCATGGCGCGACAGCGACACTTCATGCGGGCGGAACAGCACGTGCTTGTCTTCGCCCAAGTGCAGACGGTTGGAATCACCGAGGAAGTGATACACAAAATCGCTGGCCGGGTTTTCGTAGACTTCGCCCGGTGAGCCGATCTGCTCGATCACGCCCTTGTTCATCACCACGATACGGTCGGCGACTTCCATGGCCTCTTCCTGGTCGTGGGTCACGAACACCGAGGTGAGGTTGATATCTTCGTGCAGGCGCGCCAGCCAGCGGCGCAGCTCTTTACGCACCTTGGCGTCGAGGGCACCGAAGGGTTCATCCAGCAGCAGCACCTTGGGTTCTACCGCCAGGGCGCGCGCCAGGGCGATACGCTGACGCTGGCCACCGGAGAGTTGTTCCGGGTAGCGATCCGACAGCCAATCAAGCTGCACCATATTCAGCAGTTCATGCACTTTGACCGCAATCTGGCTTTCGCTCGGGCGCTGGTTTTTCGGCTTCATGCGCAGGCCGAAGGCAACGTTGTCGAACACGGTCATGTGGCGGAACAGCGCGTAGTGCTGGAACACAAAGCCGACGTTGCGATCACGCACGTCGTGGCCGGACACGTCTTCGCCATGGAACACGATGCTGCCGGCGTCCGGGGTTTCCAGGCCTGCAATGATGCGCAGCAAGGTGGTCTTGCCGCAGCCGGACGGGCCCAGCAACGCCACCAGCTCGCCACTCTGGATGTCCAGATTGATGCTGTTCAGGGCCTTGAAGGCGTTGAAGTTCTTGCTGACATTACGGACTTCGATCGACATGACTTATTCCTCACCGGCGCTGTTGCGCAGGCGGTTGATACGGTTCTCGCTCCACTGCTTGAGCAGCAGGATGAAGAGCGCCAGGATCAGCAACAGGCTCGCGACGGCAAACGCGGCGACATGGTTGTATTCGTTGTAGAGGATCTCGACGTGCAGCGGCAGGGTGTTGGTGACGCCGCGAATGTGACCGGACACCACCGACACCGCGCCGAACTCACCCATCGCCCGCGCGGTACACAGCACCACGCCGTAGATCAGGCCCCACTTGATGTTCGGCACGGTCACATGCCAGAACATCTGCCAGCCATTGGCGCCCAACAGGCGTGCGGCTTCTTCTTCCTGGGTGCCCTGCTCCTGCATCAACGGGATCAGTTCACGGGCCACGAACGGCACCGTCACGAAGATGGTCGCCAGCACAATGCCCGGCAAGGCGAACACGATCTGGATGTCATGGTCTTGCAGCCACGGGCCGAAGAAGCCCTGGGCGCCGAACATCAGCACGTAGACCAGGCCCGCGATCACCGGCGACACCGAGAACGGCAGGTCGATCAGCGTGACCAGAATGCTCTTGCCACGGAACGAGTACTTGCTCACACACCACGCGGCACTGACGCCGAACACCAGGTTGAGCGGCACCGAAATCACCACGGCGATCACCGTGAGCTTGAGCGCCGACAGCGCGTCCGGCTCAAGGATCGCCGTGAAGAACGCGCCGAGGCCATTCTTCAAACCCTGGGACACCACGATAAACAGCGGCAGCAGCAGGAACAGGAAGAACACCAGCCAGCCCAGGCCGATCAGGATGCGTCGCGACACCGCGCTGCCACGCCGGGCAGCATTGGCCGAGGACGCGGCGGAAATAGACGATTGGGACATGTTCCGCGCCTCCTTATGGGGTTTCGATGCGCCGCTGCAGCAAGTTGATCAGCAGCAGCAGGACAAAGGAAACCACCAGCATCATCACGCCGATGGCGGTGGCGCCGGTGTAGTCGTATTGGTCGAGCTTGACCATGATCAGCAACGGCAGGATCTCGGTTTTCATCGGCATGTTGCCGGCGATGAAGATCACCGAACCGTACTCACCCACGCCACGGGCGAAGGCCAGCGCGAAGCCGGTCAGCCAGGCGGGCAGCAATGCGGGTACGAGGATGTAGCGGAACACCTGCAAGGGCTTGGCGCCCAGGCAGGCGGCGGCTTCTTCGATTTCACGCGGGATATCGGCCAGTACCGGCTGCACCGTACGCACCACAAAGGGCAAGGTGACGAAGGTCAAAGCAAGGGTGATGCCGACTGGGGTGTAGGCGATTTTAAAGCCCAGGTCGGTTGCGAATTGCCCGACCAGGCCTGCCGGTGCGTACAGCGCAGTGAGGGCAATACCGGCCACTGCGGTGGGCAGGGCAAACGGCAAGTCGATCATCGCATCGATGACCTTGCGGCCAGGGAAGGTGTAACGCACCAGCACCCAGGCCAGCAGTGTGCCGATCACGCCGTTGATGATCGCCGCGACGAACGCGGTGCCGAAGCTCAGTTTTAACGCCGCCAGCACCCGCGGTGCGGTAATGATGGCCCAGAACTGATCCCAAGTGAGTTGAGCGGCATGTACAAACATCGCCGCCAGGGGGATGAGTACGATCAGGCTGAGGTACACCACGGTGTAGCCCAGCGTCAGCCCGAAGCCGGGTATGACGGGGGAAATACGACGCGACATAAGAGTCCTTGGTTAAAGGGTAAACACCACTGCCTTTCTGTGGGAGCTGGCTTGCCTGCGATGCAGGCACCTCGGTGTGTCAGTCACACCTTGGTGATGCTATCGCAGGCAAGCCAGCTCCCACACAAGCCGGCCCCCGCCGAAAGGCGGGCTCCTACAGGTAATTTGGCTTACTGCGCCGTGTAGATCTGGTCGAACACGCCACCGTCGTTAAAGAATTTCGGTTGGGCAGTTTTCCAGCCACCGAAGTCTTTGTCGATAGTCACCAGGTCCAGTTTCGGGAACTGCTGGGCGTATTTGGCGGCCACTTTTGCATCGCGTGGGCGGTAGAAGTTCTTCGCCGCAATCTCCTGGCCAGCCGGGCTGTACAGGTGCTTGAGGTATTCGGTGGCGATCTCGGTATTGCCCTTTTTCTCGGCGTTTTTGTCGACCACGGCCACTGGCGGCTCCGCGAGGATCGACAGGGACGGCACGACGATATCGAACTTGTCGGCGCCGCCGTCTTCTTTAAGTGCCAGGAATGCCTCGTTTTCCCAGGCCAGCAACACGTCACCCTGACCGTTGTTGACGAAGGTGATGGTCGAACCGCGAGCACCGGTGTCGAGGATCGGCACGTGCTTGAACAGCTCTTTTACGTATTCCTGGGCCTTGGCTTCGCTGCCGCCGGATTTAAGGCCGTAGGCCCACGCGGCGAGGAAGTTCCAGCGCGCACCGCCGGAGGTTTTCGGGTTAGGCGTGATAACGGAAACGTCTTTCTTGATCAGGTCGCCCCAGTCCTTGATGCCTTTAGGGTTGCCCTTGCGCACCAGGAACACGATGGTCGAGGTGTACGGAGTGCTCGCATCCGGCAGGCGGGTTTGCCAGTTTTCCGGCAGGGTCTTGCCCAGTTTGGCGATTTCATCGATGTCGCCAGCCAGGGCCAGGGTCACTACGTCGGCGCGCAAGCCGTCGATCACCGCACGGCCTTGCTTGCCCGAGCCACCGTGGGATTGCTGGATCTTCACGTTGTCGCCAGGGTGGGACTGTTTCCAGTAGCTGGTGAACTCAGCGTTGTAGTCCTGGTACAGCTCACGGGTCGGGTCATACGAGACGTTGAGCAACTCGTAGTCCTTGGCAACGGCGGAACCGGCAAACACGGCGCTGGCCAGTGCGGCCAGGGCGTAACGGCGAATCGACGACATAGAAGCTCCTGATAATTCTTGGGTGTTGGCTTTTTCTTATAGTTGCGGGTCTAGCATGCGAATCGCCGTTGTTGCTTAGCTCGGTTTGTTACCGGGGTTCTGCAAACGGAATTTTTCCTTGCGTTCGATCTGTACCACTTGGGCGTTGTGCACAGTGATTTCCACCGCGCCAAACCGCAGGTCGCGCAAGGCGCTCTGGATCTCACGCAAAATGGCTGCTTCGTCCTGGCCGTCGACGCTACGTAGAGATGCGCTCATGGTCTCGCTCCTGAAATGAATAGTGCCTGGCAGTGGCGGCACTGCTTGCGGCGTGAGGGCGATAGTAGATAAGCGCGGATATTCTTAAAAATACTATTTAAGAATGTTTATATAACCAGAAAGAATTTTCTGACAGGACGTGGGGTTGCGAAGGTTTTGGCCGTGAAAATACTGATACCCAGGCACCGCGGAACCCTGTGGGAGCCGGGCTTGCCCGCGATGGCGGTGTGTCAGGCACTGATGTTTCGACTGATACTGCCTCATCGCGGGCAAGCCCGGCTCCCACATTGGCCTGCATTTCACATGCGGATAGAGGGTGCCCTGGCCCAATCCATTTCTTTCGCCGGCACCGGCCGGCCAAACCAATACCCTTGCGCCAAATCACACTCTTGCTCCAACAAAAACCGCGCCTGCTCCACCTGCTCAATGCCTTCAGCATGCACCTGCATGCCCATGCTTTTTGCCAACGCGATCACCACGCGCACAATCGCCGCGTCGTCTTCATCCCACGGCAAGCCGGCGACAAAACCCTGGTCGATCTTGAGCTTCTGCACCGGCAGGCGCTTGAGGCGCAGCAATGACGAATAACCGGTACCAAAGTCGTCAATCGCCAGGCGCAGGCCCAGCTCGCGCAGGCGGTGCAATTGCTCAAGGGCGACTTCGGGGTCTTCCATCACGGCGCTTTCGGTGACCTCAAGCTCCAGATAAGCCGGGTCAAGGCCGGTGGTGTGCAGCACCTGGGCGACTTGCTCATACAGTTCACGCCGGGCAAACAAACGGCTGGAGACATTCACCGCAATAAAGCTCAACGGCGCGCCATCGGCCAGCCATTGGCCCATCTGGCGGCAGGCCTGGTCCATCACCCAGGCATCGATATCGGCAATCAGCCCGGTGCGCTCGGCAATCGGGATAAATTCACCCGGCGGCACCAGGCCGCGCTCAGGGTGTTGCCAGCGCACCAGGGCTTCGACGCCGACCAGACGACTGTCTTGCAGGTCGTGCACGGGCTGGTAGTACACACGCAGCTCTTGCTGATCGAGGGCGCGGCGCAGTTCGCTGGCGATTTCCACGCGGTGCTGGGCGTGGGCCGTCAGTTCTTCGGTGTACAGCGCATAACCTTCGCGGCCGGCGCTCTTGGCTTTGAACAGCGCGGAGTCGGCATTGCGCAGCAGTTGTTCGGCGCTCAGGGCATCACTGGGAAACAGACTGATTCCGATGCTGGCGCTGATAAACAACTGGTTGCCGTCGAACACAAACGGCTCTTTCATCGCATCGAGCATGCGCTGTGCCAGCGCGGCAGCCTGCACCACCTGTGGACAACTTTCGGCCAGCACGGCGAACTCATCGCCACCGAGGCGCGCCAGGGTCACGCCGGGGCCGAACAGGCCCTTTAACCGCTCGCCAACGGCCTTGAGCAGCTGGTCACCGACATTATGGCCGAGGCTGTCGTTGATGATCTTGAAGTGGTCCAGGTCCATCAACAGCAACGCGCAGCCGCGTTTGTGCACTTGCGCCGAGGCCAGCGCCTGCTCGGCGCGGTCGGTGAACAGCAGGCGGTTGGGCAAGTCGGTGAGCGGGTCGTGGTGGGCCAGGTGCGCCAGTTCGTGCTCGGAGTCCTTGATGGCGCTGATGTCGGAAAACACCGCGACGTAATGGCTGACCTTGCCCTGGTCATTGTGGATAACTCGGATGGTTTGCCACTGTGGATAAATCTCACCGCTCTTACGCCGGTTCCAGATTTCGCCGCTCCACTCGCCGGTGCGTTCGAGGGTCTGGAACATCTGTTGATAAAAATTCGACGAATGGCGTCCGGACTTGAACAGGCTCGGCCGTTCGCCCATCACGTCCTCACGGCTGTAACCGGTGATCTCCATAAATGCACGGTTCACATGCACGATCAGCCCTTGGGCGTCGGTGACCAGTACGCCTTCACGGGTGCAATCGAACACGGCGGCGGCCTGTTGCAGGCGTTCATGGTTTTCTTTCAAGGGTTGCTGCAACCGATGGGTGCGGGCAAAACGGGCACAGATCAGGTAAATGGCCAACGCGCTGAGGGCCACCCACACATAACCGCGCGCCTGCAACCAACGTCCTAACTGCCTCGGGTCATCGAGAAAGTTGATCAATAGGTGGTTGCTGAGCTGGAGCCACACAATGGAAACCAGCAGGTATACCAGCCCCACCCGCAGGGCACCTCGGTACGAAAACAGCATATGGTCAGTAATCCTTACCCAAAAAACAAAATCGCCCTACAAACGCTGCGGATTATAGAATAAGAAACATCCAGTCACTCCTATCTGAAAGGGCGGCTGGTTTTCTCTGTAGGCTTAGTGATAATGCGTGAGCTGTTTTTTTCTTTATCTGAGGGCCATACAGCCTATGTGGTACAACGGTTTTCTTGACCTGTCAGCCTGGCAACTGGTGGCAGTCACGCTGTTGATGACCCACGTGACCATTGTTGGGGTCACGGTCTATCTGCACCGTTATTCAGCCCATCGCTCCCTGGAGCTCAATGCCGGCCTGAAACACTTCTTCCGCTTCTGGCTGTGGCTGACCACGGCGCAGAACACCCGCGAGTGGACCGCCATCCACCGCAAGCACCACGCCAAGTGCGAAACCGTCGACGACCCGCACAGCCCGGTCATCAAGGGTTTGTCCACCGTGCTGCGCAAAGGCGCCGAGCTGTACCGCGCCGAGGCCGAGAACCCCGAGACCCTGCGCATCTACGGCAAAAACTGCCCGGACGACTGGATCGAACGCAAAATCTATACGCCATACCCGCTGCTGGGCGTGGCGATCATGGGGGTCATCGACCTCCTGCTGTTCGGCACCATTGGCATCACCATCTGGGCGATCCAGATGATGTGGATCCCGTTCTGGGCCGCCGGTGTGATCAACGGCCTTGGCCATGCGGTCGGTTATCGCAACTTTGAGTGCCGTGACGCCGCCACCAACCTGGTGCCGTGGGGCATCATTGTTGGCGGCGAAGAGCTGCACAATAACCACCACACTTACCCGAACTCGGCCAAGCTGTCGGTGAAGAAGTGGGAGTTCGACCTGGGTTGGGCGTGGATCAAAGTGTTCAGCTTCCTGCGCCTGGCCAAGGTGCAGCGCGTCGCGCCGATCGCGCACCGCGTGGAAGGCAAAGGCCACCTGGATATGGACACCGCCATGGCGATCCTCAACAACCGCTTCCAGATCATGGCCCAGTACCGCAAGTTGGTGATTGGCCCACTGGTCAAGCAGGAGCTGGAAAAGGTCGATCATTCGGTACGCCACCAGTTCCACCGCGCCAAGCGCCTGTTGTCACGTGAAACCAGCCTGCTGGATGACCGCCACCACGTGCGCATCCAGAGCATGCTCGAACACAGCCACGCCCTGACCGTGATCTACGAGAAGCGCCTGGCGCTGCAGCAGATCTGGCTGAAGACCAGCACCAATGGCCACGACATGCTGGCCGCGATCAAGGAATGGGTGCATGAGGCTGAGGCCAGCGGTATTCAGTCCCTGCGCGATTTTGCCCACCAACTGAAGACCTACTCGCTGCGCCCTGCAGCGGTCTGACACGGTCTAGTGGTGAGCGGGCTTGCTGTGGCGAGCAGGCTTGCCCTGCGTTGGGTTGCAAAGCAGCCCTGAAACCAAACACCGCGCCCTGCCTGGCAGAACGCGGTGTTTTTATTGGGGCCGCTGCGCGCCCCAACGCGGGGCAAGCCCGCTCGCCACAGTAAGCCCGCGCTCTGCATACTGGTTTCTGACGCCATTTCTTAGTCAGCCCGTTCACGGAACTTCACCGCAAATCCCCTCTCTCAAGGAACACTTCGCCATCATGGTGGCCCTTGCACTGACCGCTGCTCCATCCTGCGGCGAGCCCAGAGAGAGAGTTGTGCCGATGGTTCCCGAAAAGCCTTATTCAACCGATGCGCCCGTCGCTGAGCACCCACGCCCGGCTGCGGCGGCCACTCTGCTGGCGCTGATGCATGCCCAAGGTGAAGTCGAACGGCTGAGTGAGCGTGAACAACTGCTCAGTTCGCTGTTGGTCAGCGTGAATGCCGTGCTGTGGGCCA
The DNA here is from genome assembly GCF_002742565.1 of Pseudomonas sp. 2995-3. Taxonomy (NCBI): domain Bacteria; kingdom Pseudomonadati; phylum Pseudomonadota; class Gammaproteobacteria; order Pseudomonadales; family Pseudomonadaceae; genus Pseudomonas; species Pseudomonas sp. 2995-3. The sequence goes on from NZ_LJSB01000218.1 coordinate 212,498, forward strand.
TCGATTGGGAAACCCGGCGTGTGTTGTACGTGAGCCCGGCCTACGATCGGGTGTTTGGCCGATCCGCCGGTTTACTGCTCGCCGACTACCGCGAATGGCGTAACAGCATTCACCCCGAAGACCTCGACTACGCCGAACACAGCCTGGCCCGCGTGATGGAAGACGGCGCCGTGGAGGACCGCGAGTACCGCATTATCACCGCCGACGGTCAGATTCGCTGGTTGAGCGACAAGTGCTACATCAACCAACAGGTCGAACCCGGCAAGCCGGTGATTGTGGTCGGCATGGCCGAAGACATCACCGAAAAAAAGCACATGGAGTTGGAGCTGCACCGACTCGCCACCACTGATGTGCTGACCCAAAGCAGCAACCGCAGGCACTTTTTCGAGTGCGCCAACCAGGCGTTCGACAGCGCCTGCGCCCAAAGCGCCCCGCTGGCGTTCCTGCTGCTGGACATCGATGACTTCAAAGACGTCAACGACAGCTACGGCCACCTGGAAGGCGACCAGGTGCTGCGGCGTATCGCCGAGAGCGGTCGCGGCGTGCTGCGCCGTGGCGACCTGTTCGGGCGCATTGGCGGCGAAGAGTTCGCTGCGGTACTGCCTGGCTGTGCGCCGCACATGGCGTTGCAGGTAGCCGAACGGCTCGGCAAGGAAATCCAGGCCCTGAGTTTCAGCTATGAAGGCCGGGAGTTTACCGTGACCGTCAGCCAAGGCCTGGCCAACCTGCGTGAAGACGACTCAACCCTGGACAGCCTGTTCGCACGGGCCGATGCCGCCATGTACGAGGCCAAGCGCCAAGGCAAAAACCGCGTCATAGAGGGCTAGAACTCGATCAAGCAATGGGAACCGGCCTGGTTGGGAGCTGGCTTGTGTGGGAGCTGGCTTGCCTGCGATGCCGGCACCTCGGTCTATCAGGGGTACCGAGTTGATGCTATCGCGGGCAAGCCCGGCTCCCACACAAGCCCGCTCCCAGACCTGAACTTCGTTGCCCGCTAGGTTTTGCGCACCCGCGTCAGCTCCGACAAGCCCACCTTGAGTAACCTGGCCGTCTTGCTCTTGGCCAGCGCTTCCAACCCTTCATGCTCGGTCAGACGCGCCATTTGCGCCGCCAGGTTCACCACCAGCGCGTCGCGCGAATACACCCCACCCTCGAGTGAATAGGTCGCCGCAATCAACTGCCGCAACTCCAGCGGCAAGCGCCAGCGCGTGCGCAACGCCGAGCCATAGGCGGCGCCAAAGGTGTCGAGGGACTCACCGATTGCCTCGTCATCCAGCGCCCCGCCACCCAGGCGCCAGTCTTCCAGGCAGCGTAACAACGCCAAGTCACCCAGCCGATGCAGAATGCCCGCGCAGTAGCAACGTTCGTGGTCCAGTTCGAGCATGCGCGCCAGGCGGCGGCCGTAGTCGGCGGTGTCCTGGGACAGCTGCCAGTGGCGCTCGGCGTAGGCCACCAACGCCGGGTCACCCAGCACCACGTTGTGCTTGAGCGCCAGGCCCAGGATCAGGTTCATGCTCTGCCCGGCGGCGAGCTTTTGCAGTGCAGCGGCCAGGGTCTGCACCGGCGTGCCGTGATGGCCGGCGCTGTTGGCGGCGGCGATCAGCACAGCGGTGATTTGCGGGTCGGTTTTTACCTGATCTTCCAGTTGCTTGAGGTCCAGGCCGTCCGGCGCCAGGCTGTGTTGCACGGCGGCTTTCACATCGACCCGCAGCGGCGCGCCATCACAGACGTCGCGGCGGCGTTCCAGGAACACTGGCAAGGCCATACCGGGCGCCAGCGGCGGTATCTCGCAATACACACTTTCGCCTTCATCGAGCAGCAGGTCTTGCAGGCGCTGGGTCAGGCCCTCCATGTTCAGGGGTTTGGTCAGATACGCCGTGGGCGCCAGGGGCAAGGCTTCGCGCACGCTGGCGCTGTCATTGCGACTGCTCAGCAGAATAAACGGCAGCGAACGGCGCTTCTGGCGCACGCTGCGCAGCAGGCTCAGGCCATCGACGCCCGGCAGCTCCCAATCCGCCAGGATCAGGTCATAGGTTTTGTCTCGCAACAGCGTGGCCGCTTCCTGGCCATCGGCACACACATCCAGCCGCGCGTCGCAGCGCACATTCAACAACACTTGCTTGAGCAGGTCCCGCGACCAAGGGTCCGCCTCGGCAATTAACACGCGGGGTACAGCGGGTAAATCAACAGCAGTCATCCAGCACGCTCCATCGGCAATACTTGCACCTTAGACAATCACGCCGCCTGCGTACAATGAACATGGCCTGAATGTGCTGCAGCGGGCACAAAAAAACCCGCCGAGGCGGGTTTTTTCTGTCGATCAAGTCAGCCTCCGCTTACAGCTCGGAGAAGCACTCTTCGATGATCGCCAAGCCTTTGTCCAACTGCTCGTCCGGCGAGGTCAGCGGGACCAGTACGCGCAACACGTTGCCGTAAGTGCCGCAAGACAGCAGGATCAGGCCCTTGTCACGCGCCTTGGCCACCACGGAAGCTACGGCAGCGGCGTTTGGCTTGTGGCTGTCGCCATCTTCGAACAGCTCAACCGCGATCATCGCGCCCAGGGCACGCACTTCGCCGATCACCGGGTACTTGGCTTGAATGGCTTTGAGGCCCGTCACCAAGCGCTCGCCAACCGCCTTGCAGCGGTCCAGCAGGTGCTCTTCTTCGAACACTTCCATCACCGCCAGCGCAGCAGCGCAAGCAATCGGGCTACCGGCATAAGTGCCGCCCAGGCCGCCTGGCGCAATGGCGTCCATGTATTCAGCCTTGCCGCACACACCGGCCAGCGGGAAGCCGCCAGCGATGGATTTGGCGAAGGTGGTCAGGTCGGCAGCCACGCCCATCTGTTCCATGGCGAAGAACGTACCGGTACGCCCGGCACCGGTTTGCACTTCGTCGGCGATCAGCAGGATGCCGTGCTTGTCGCACAGTTCGCGCAGGCGCTTCATGAAGGATTTAGGCGCGACGTAGAAACCGCCTTCGCCCTGCACCGGCTCGATGATGATGGCAGCGATATCACGCGGCTCGGCATCGTTTTTGAAGATGCGTTCGATGCTGGCGATAGCGTCATCATCGCTCACGCCGTGCAGTTCGTTCGGGAACAGTGCGCGGAACACCCCGCCTGGCATCAGGCCCATGCCGGCCGAGTACGGCACGACTTTACCAGTGAGGCCCAAGGTCATCATGGTGCGGCCGTGGTAAGCGCCGGTAAACGCGATTACGCCAGCACGGCCAGTGGCGGCGCGGGCGATTTTCACGGCGTTTTCGACCGCTTCGGAACCGGTGGTGACCAGCAGGGTTTTCTTGGCGAAATCACCTGGCACCTTGGCGTTGATCTTTTCGCACAGCTCCACGTAAGGCTCGTAAGCCAGCACCTGGAAGCAGGTGTGAGTCAGCTTGTTCAGTTGCTCGGTCACGGCGGCGATGATTTTCGGGTGCACGTGGCCGGTGTTCAGCACGGCGATACCGCCAGCGAAGTCGATGAACTCGCGACCTTCAACGTCGGTCACGGTGGCGTTCTTCGCGGATTCGGCGAAGATCGGGTGAATCTGGCCAACACCGCGCGGTACAGCGGCTTCGCGGCGTTTCATCAGGGATGCGTTGGTCTTGCTCATAAAGTCCTCATTCGCCACTCATCGGGTGGCGTGGTCCAAGGAATACGTGGCGGGGAGGCAACTACGGCAGCATGCGATGATCGACTGCCACAGCTTTCCCGGCCACTACGAATAACGTCTTCAAACACGCAAAGGGTCAGCGCTCTCGTGCCCTCTGCGTTTACTGCAATCTCTTGCCGAGCTTAGATGCCCAGGCAGAGGTATTTGATTTCCAGGTAATCCTCGATCCCGTACTTGGAGCCTTCACGGCCCAGGCCCGAAGCCTTGATGCCGCCGAACGGCGCCACTTCGTTGGAGATCAACCCGGTGTTGACGCCAACCATGCCGTATTCCAGGGCTTCGGCCACACGGAACACACGGCCCAGGTCGCGCGCGTAGAAGTAGGAAGCCAGGCCGAACTCGGTGTCGTTGGACATCGCGATCACTTCGGCTTCGTCTTTGAAGCGGAACAGCGGCGCCAGTGGGCCGAAGGTTTCTTCCTTGGCGACAGCGGCGTCTTTGGGCACGTTGACCAGAATGGTCGGCTCAAAGAAGTTGCCTTCCATCACCTTGCCACCGGCCAACAGCTTGGCACCTTTGCTCAGGGCATCGGCGATGTGCTCCTGAACCTTGGCCACGGCTTTTTCGTCGATCAGCGGGCCAGTGGTGGTGCCTTCTTCCAGACCGTTGCCGATCTTGAGTTTGGCCACGGCCACTTTGAGTTTTTCGGCGAACGCGTCGTACACCGAATCCTGAATGTACAGGCGGTTGGCACACACGCAGGTCTGGCCGTTGTTGCGGTACTTGGAGATGATCGCGCCTTCGACGGCCTTATCGAGGTCGGCGTCGTCGAACACGATAAACGGCGCGTTGCCGCCCAGCTCCAGCGAGACTTTCTTGATGTCTTTGGCGCATTCGGCCATCAGCTGGCGACCAATTTCGGTGGAGCCGGTGAAGGACAATTTACGCACGATCGGGTTGCTGGTCAGCTCGCTGCCGATATCACCGGCGCTGCCGGAAACCACGCTGAACACGCCTTTTGGAATGCCCGCACGCTGGGCCAGTTCAGCCAGGGCGAACGCCGAGAACGGGGTTTGCGAAGCCGGCTTGAGCACCATGGTGCAACCGGCGGCCAGGGCCGGGCCGGCTTTGCGGGTGATCATCGCGGCCGGGAAGTTCCACGGCGTGATGGCCGCGGTAACGCCGATCGGTTGCTTGATCACGATCAGGCGCTTGTCCGGCTGGTGGCCAGGAATCACATCACCGTAGACGCGCTTGGCCTCTTCGGCGAACCACTCGATAAAGGAAGCGGCGTAGACGATTTCGCCTTTGGCCTCGGCCAGCGGCTTGCCCTGCTCCAGGGTCATCAGGCGCGCCAAGTCGTCCTGGTTCTCGATGATCAGCTCAAACCAGCGACGCAGCTTGTTGGCGCGGTCCTTGGCGGTGAGTGCACGCCAGGCCGGCAGGGCCTTGTCGGCGGCTTCGATGGCGCGGCGGGTTTCAGCCGCGCCCATCTTCGGCACGGTGCCGAGAATTTCGCCCGTGGCCGGGTTGTTGACCTTGATGGTTTGACCGTTGTCCGCATCGACCCAAGCGCCATCGATAAAGGCTTGTTGGCGGAACAACTGGGTATCTTTGAGCTGCATGTCGGCTTTCCTTAACAGCACCGCGCGCACGCGGAGCGAATTAGAGTTGTTGAAAGGCGCCTTGTGGGCTGCCGTCAGGGAAATCAGCCCCAGCACGCGAGATAAGTGAAATAGCGCACGGGAGACAGAGCGTTTGAAATCTCAAACGAATCCTAGGATCAATGGGGGTACAGGGCAATAGTCTGTTCGAAAAAAAGAACGAAAACGGCGCATTTGATGCATCTTTCAGATCAAGCGCACAAACGACAACAGCCCCGGTGCCTTGTGGGCGCCGGGGCTGTTGGGCCTTGCAACTTACGGTTGGAACGACTTGAGCACGGCCAACAGGCTGGTCAAGTTGTCGGCCACGCCACCTTGGGCGACTTTTTCGGTGGCCGCAGCGCCAGCGGTGGTGTCGACGCTGTAGATCTGCATCACGCCTTGGTTGGTGGCGGCCTGGGCCAGGGTGTTTTGTTGCTGTTGGGCCGAGACCGAGTTCTGGAACAGGATCGCCGTGGCCTGGCCCATGGATTGATAGATCGTGCTCATGGCCATCGCTGGCGATTCGGCAACGACCTTGACGTTGGTCTGGGTGACGGCATCGGTGATTTGCGGGCTGACTGTGCTCATGGTTGAAACTCCTGGTGTGAGAAAGAACAACATCCGTTATCGCTGAGTGCTTAAGGCTGGAAGGACTTGAGCACAGTCAACAGGCTGGTGAGGTTATCCGAGACGCCGCCTTGGGCGACTTTTTCGGTGGCCGCCGCACCGGCGGTGGTATCGACGCTGTAGATCTGCATGACGCCCTGGTTGGTGGCCGCCTGGGCCAGGGTGTTTTGCTGCTGCTGGGCCGACACAGCGTTCTGGAACAGAATCGCCGTGGCCTGCGCCATGGATTGATAGATAGTGCTCATCGCCATCGCCGGCGATTCGGCCACCACTTTGACGTTGGTCTGGGTGACCGCGTCGGTAATTTGCTCGTTAACAAATGCCATGATCAATTTCCTTATAGGGGTACACGGTGCATTCCGTGTTCATGAATGAACGTTGCCAAACAGGCGCTGTGAAACGCGCGAGCTCAAGGTTTCGCAGTTGGGCCCAGCGCCGCTTCAATCTGCGTAATCAAACCCTGGATCAGGGCCTGCACTTCCTTGCGTTGCGCGTCCTTGTCCGGGGCCGCGCCGTCCAACACTTGGCGTAGCGCCGCCTCACGCTGCTCGGCGGCAGCCTTGAGCGCTTGCTCATTGGCCTTGGACTGCTCAAGCACCTGGCTGGCGCGCTTGAGGGTTTCGTCGACGATGGCCTGGGGCGCTCCGGCGAAGATCTGCGGGTTGCGCAGCATCGCTTCCAGCCGCAGGCGATCATCGCTGGACAGCACTGAGGGTGTGGCTGGGTGAGCCATGACGGCCTCCTTGGGTACTACGTTGCTGGCTGAAGGGCCGCTAAAGCCGCACCTCGACGTTGTCCTGCCAGAAGCCCGAGAAGTAGAAATACGCCGAGGCATCACAGAACGTCGCCAACTCTGCAGGGGTAATGGCGCTGGGTTGGTTGCCGAAAATCGCCGGCGGCGGCGGCAGCAGGTTGGCCGAGTTATAGAGGTTGCCGACTTCATAGCAGTTGGCCGCGAACTGGGAACAGAACGAGCTGCTGCCAATCGCCACCGACTCGTTGATGCGCTCGACCAGGCTGGTGTTGGAGGTCCAGCGCCGGAATGCAGAAATCATCGCGTTCCACACGCTGTAACGGCCATGGATATCGCCGCTGATCTTGTCGAAATAGAACTGCTTGGCCGCCACGACTGCCGCTTCGCCCAACTCACTGCTCACGCAAGAGAAGACCATCGCCGAACGCGGGGGCTTTTCAAGGCTGAGGTCAGTCAGCGACAGCCCCTCACCCACGCTTTCAATCACCTGGGTGTCGCTCACCGCAATCGCCGGATGAACCACATTCAGGAACGTCGTGTCCTGGGAAAACACCTTGGCCTTGACCAACTGGCCCGCGCGAATGAACGCGCGCGTCGCGCTGTCATCTTCTTGCTTCACCGAAAAAATAATATCTCCAGGCTGCATGATGTCGCTCCTCACTTAAGAAAAGTTGCTTTCAAGTTGCTGTTGCACCGTTCCAGAAGAACCCTGGAACGTTGTGCTCGGTTCAGGCCGCTGGCGCAGCCCGGTTGGCCAAGGTGTCGGCGTACTTGGCGATGCTCTGGTCGATCTTGTCGATGGCCACGCTGGCGGCTTCGGCTTCCATGGCACCCGCGGCGGCGGCCACGGCGGCAGCGGCGCCCACCAGCAAGTCGGTGGCCAAGGCGCCCAAGGCGTCTTCGGCAGCGGCCGGCAGGTTGTCCTTGACGATGTTCTCGGTCATTTGCTGGAGCAGCACGGCCTGGGCCGCCAGGGCGATCTTGCTGACCCCGTCGAAATACCCCGCCGCCGCCTGCGCCACCAGGCCGGCCGCCTGGCTGATCATCATGTCGGCCGGCACCGCAATCTGCGCCGGCGCATAGGCAAAGTTCTGCGAGTTGGTGAACTGCACCGCCTGCACGATCTGGCTGTTGAGGGCCGCGGTGCTGTCGGGCGACGGCGTGCTCGCCTGGTTGAGCAGGTGCTCGTTCATGCGCGCCATGATAGAGCGCGAGGCCGGTGCGGCGGGCGCCGGCGCAGGGGGGTCGGCGGCGGGCGTTGCTTGCGGGGCGGCGGGTTTCTTTCTACTGAACCACGACATAATCGATCTCCCGAGGGCTTAGCCCTTCTCGCCAATCTGCATGATCAGCGCCACGGCCTTGGAGATCACCGCATTCGAAATCTGGTTCATCGCCTGTTGGCTGTTGACCGCGTTCTGCAACGACAGGCCCGCCGCACTGCTCGCCACCTGATACAGCGACGCGATGGCCTGGGCCGGCGCTTCTGCCACCACTTTGACGTTGGTTTGGGTGACCGCGTCGGTGATCTGGCTGTTGACCTCTGTCATACATCTCTCCTTGATGGCATTCACCCAGGGTTGGGCGTGGGTAGTGGCGGCAGGACGCGCTCATACAACTAGAACGCCCCGCGCCGGCGTGTGTGAATCAAATTCAGCGCAAGGCGTTGCGCAGCAGTTGCACACGCTTGCGCACAAGTGGCAGCGTGACCTGCAACGCGGCAGCGATCTGCGGATACGGCAGGTCATCCACAAAGCGCATCTCAAACAAGCGCTGCTGCAACACCGGCAACCGCGCCACCTGCGCCTCGATCAGCTCCAGGCGCTCGTAACACTCCACCCGGTCCAGCACCGAAGCGCAGGGCGCGGCGAGTGCGGCCAGGTGATCGTGCTCGAGGTCCACCGAATCATCGAGCAGCCGCTCCTCGCGCTTGCTGCGTCGCAAGCTGTCGAGAAACACATGGTCGAGTACCAGAAACAGAAACCCCTGAGGGTCGCGAATGCGCTCCGGCGAGCGCCGAAAGAACAGCAGGGCCTTGATCGCCGTGGCCGACAACCATTCCTGGCCCTGATCCAGATTGCCCTTGGCCCGCCGCAACGCGCGCCGCTTGAGTTCGCCCTGCACGGCGCGCCAACTCGCTTCGAACAAACGGTCATCGGCGGCCCATTGATCCTTGAACTGAACAGTCATCCCCATCGCCAGCACTCCTGTGCATCCTTGATGAAGGGCCAGTCTGCAAGCGCGGGACAGGGGTGCGCTGTTACCTGAGGAACACTGCAACGACTAATTCAAGGCAAAGGCCTTGCGCCGCAAATGCTCGAGATCGTTGATCACCATGCGCTCCAGATTGCCGCTGATCAGCCCACTGCGGCGCCACAATTGCAGCTGCACATTGAGCTTGGGACGGCTGGTGTTAAGCATCGACGCCAACACCCCCTGGCTGGCGGGCAAAGAGACACTCGGCATGGCCAGCGCCAGGTCGATATCGCCCAGGTTGGCCAACAGAAACCGCGCCAACCGCGACTCCAACCGATGCAGGCACACCAACTCCAGCAACTCGATGGCCTGCAGCAAGCGCAGCATCATCAGCATCAACAAGCGCCGCAAAAACACCGGCTCCTCAAACAGCACACCAAAATGCCGGCTACCCAGTTGCAACAGCCGCGTGGGGCCACTGGCAAAGGTGGAAGACTCGCGCCCATGATCCTTGATCAACGCCGTCTCCCCCACCACCTGCCCGGCCCCGGTACTGCCGATAATCTGCTCCCGGCCGTCCGGCCCATGCACCACCGAATAAATCCGGCCCTCAACCACCAAAGCAATAAATTCGAGGCTGTCGTCCTTGAAATACAGCAGTTCACGATCATCCAGCAGGCGCTCCACCATATGGGTGGCAACGTAGCGCAAGAGGTGCTCCGGCATACCTCGAAACAAATCGGAGCGGGCCAACAGGGTTTGTCTCAACGGGAGATCGAGCATCACGGTTCCTTTGGAATGCATGCGTTCACCTGGGGAATTGCGGCTTGGAAGCGGCTTAAAGCCACAAGAGCAAAGCAAACAAAGGGACGTGCGGCGCGGGGAGTTGTGAATGAGAGTGGCGATTAGCCATTTTTGGTGGGAAACGGCCGACAGTTACCGGCTAAAACGCTGGAATGGACGCATCAGGGCGACATGGGTATGATGTCGCCCGCACAAGCATCCGTAGCTCAGCTGGATAGAGTACTGCCCTCCGAAGGCAGGGGTCGTGGGTTCGAATCCCGCCGGGTGCACCAGATACAGATGAAAAAGCCCCAGGTTGAAAGACCTGGGGCTTTTTTGTGGGCGATTTTTTAAGGCTATGGTTTTAGTTATCCGGGGGTTTGGGATGGTTGCGTCTGGGTGGGGGTCTTGGGCCTCAGAGCGACGGGGGCTCTAGTGGCAGCCAGAAATCCGGTGTGAGGGGTGGTAGTCAGGCAATGAGTTGGGTTCTGGTGTGAATATAAATGAATCTGTGCCCATTTTTTCCTGACCAGATCGGGCGGTATCCACTCTGGTATCAACCGTAGAAGGTCGGTGTGCCCCGTCGAGCTAATGCTCAACGCGAAAGTCGAAGACGCTCAAGCTATTTTTTCTTGCTGAAGCGGACTTCAACGGCCTTTTAAAAAGACCGTTTAGCCGCATTTACTGAATTACCTTCCCCGTCTACGAGAATACTCGGTGAGTCGCTGATACTGGGCTTCATGAGTCAGCAAAGGGCTTGTCTGCGCTATCGCATTGAGACACTGCTGCAGCTCACGTGGAGCCCACGGCTGATCATCAATTATTGCGTTTAGAAGTCGCAAGGCATCCATAGGAAAGCGATTGCATAATCCTGACTCATATAATTGATGCACTACGTAGTGCGGATGTTCTATCGGGAGCAACCAATCCTGTACAGCCAAAAACACACTCGAAAACTCAGGGCCCGCAGCAATACTTAATCTAACCAAAGACTCGGCTATACCACTGGTTGCGAGCGCTCGGTTTTTCGGCCAGATATGCTGCCAGAATGGCTGAACTCGATTCCTCCAGTAATCCTCGCGTTGATCAGCAGCACCTTCAAGCGCCTGCGAGAGTGCTTGGGCCGATTCGTGAAGCCCTTCTTGAGGTAAAGCACCGAAAGCGGCCCGAAACTCCTCCACCGTGTAGCCATCAATCTGCTCTAAGGCAGCGTAAGTCAAAAATGCAGCAAACTGTTGGGTGTGCTCACCCAAGTCAACATAATGATCTGCCGTTTCAAGAAAATATGGTTTGAATGCGACTAGTAGTGGACGATAAAGCCGAGGTGACCACAGGAAACCCTCCCATACGGCCTTGGCTTCTATTGGATTTGTAGCCCAGCTAAACAAGGGCAATAGGTACTGCTCAGTCCACGGGCGATCCACACGGAAGAGAGCAATTAAAGAGGCAGCTAACAACACGCGACCGTGACGGAATCGGTCGACCCTTACATCGCATAGCTGAGCGAAGATAGGCTCGATATCACTCGGAAGAAAATCACCATCATTCGGCCCACGCTTGAACCAGAAATTTATTATCGCCTGTGTGACGTGCCCTACGGGATGATTGATCGCTTCCGTAACGGGTTGGTTGAGTGGTGCGCCATTCTGCATCATGCCCGAGTCGGCCTCCAACGGCAGTGCCAATAACCGGCTGCATAACTCCAGAAAAATTAACTCATGTCGGCCAATAGCTTTGGAAATTTCTTGCAGCCAGCGGCCCAGGGCATGGGGAAGCTCCAAGAGAATCTCATCCGGCATTCCATGTACGATGGGTGCCGCATATCTCCACGACTGCTGCGCCCTTCGCTGTTCGCTCCAGACATATAGCGCCTCCTTCCAGCGTTCTGCAGGCCAAACTGCCGCTTCTGCTAAGTCACTCAGCGCGTAAAGGCTATTCAGCAAGTGTTTTCGACAGACTTCGCGCCAAGTATCTTCATGGCGGAAATGGTGTTCCGGAGCAGATTGCTGAAGCCAACGCACCAGGTCTACCCGCTTACGCGGTGCAACTTCTAATTCTCGATGCTCGTCAAAGTCAGGATCTCCTGTTCCGCTCATCCAATGGGAGAACTCATCGCGCTCGTTTGTAGCCAATTCCCACTGAGGGTGGGCTATTGAAATCTCATCCAAACGTCCTGACGCCATGGGCCCCAACACCAGTCCGGAAAGCTTTAACTTGGAAAGATGGAGCCATACAGAGCGCTCGACCAAATGTTTCCATCTATCAGGGGTGAGGTCCTCTTTATACATTTCACGAGGAGGTCCCACCATAATTGCCTCCTCCAACCGGCCTTGTGCGGGATGCGTCAATAACTGGCCTTGCAACACAAGAAGACGCAAAACCTCCCGCTGGGTTTCAGGTGCCCACAACCACCATGCTTCGTTGGCCAACAGCCACTCTGTCCATTGCTCTGGAGCAATACAGCCACCCTGGCCGCCAGCGTAAAAAGCCAATCGTTTGAATGTGGGATAGGGAATTTCGAACCATCCCTGGGCAATACGCAGCGCGCGAAGGGCATCAGTTTTGCGCACTGCCAACCAAGAATCTCGCACAAGCTCGATTAAGGAAACCCACTCACGAAAGCCGCGGTTCTGACGATGCGGAATAATCGAGGGTAGGTCCCAATAAGAACGATCGCTGCGATCATCCGCCTCACCCAATTCACACAGTAGATCTAATGCATCACGCAGTAGTTGCTGAAAATCCTCTAACAACAACGGCAGCGCGGACGCCCAGTCATCACCCGAGAAGTCTTGAAATGTGGATTGAGCGTGATCCGTTGCCAGCACTATTTCCCAATCTACGATCTGTCGGAGGCGAGTGGGCTCGACGTTTACACTTGGCTCTTCATACCATCGAAATGGCTTCTTCAATGTAACCTTAGGCGCAAGTAGTTCTCGCAACTCCAAGCGCAGCGTTGCAGTCAGCCCGTCCCATTTCAAGCGATCTTTCCAACGATAAATGTCTAGCTCGCGCCAAGGCGACTTGACCCTTCCAGTGAGTAACAGACGCCAAAGCGTTCGCATTAAAGAATCTGGGATTCCGTTGGGCTCATGCTTGCGAATCTCGTCCAGCTCTGCCGATTTACCCTCACGCTCCAACCGAGCAAACTCATTTAGGCGATCTTCGATCAGAAACTGCAGACGCTCATGTAATTGCCCGCCTCGCTGGGCGATCCAAATAACGAGTTGGGGATCATTTAGGTGCCGCACTAACCAACGGGCAATATAAAACATCACCTCATCCCATTGAGACCCAGAAGGACCTCCAGAAACCAGCATCTGAGCTGGCGCAAGGGGGTATGGGGCTGGGCGGCGAACAAAACTGAAGCGCAGCTTTGCATCAACCTCGACACGCGGAGGAACGCCAAAACGGGACAGATCACCGTGTTGATATCGCTCCAAGGAAAAAGCATCGAGCAACCAATCAAGTGACGGAACTGGATTAAACATTGCAAACTGTCGAGCTGGCAGTCCGGACTTGTCGGACAAAGCCCATAGCATTCGACCAACAAAATCATCTTGGCGTGTGCTCGCAGATGGTCGAGCTAGGGCATGGTTTATGACTATCCGCTCTTTACCCGTAACACCATCACGGTAAGTTTCCGCCCAGGCCTGTAAGGTTTTATGCAGGGCCCAATGATCATGGCTATCGGCAATCACGTCGTAAAGGATCGGGGTAACGCCCTTAGCCTCCCACTCTACTTTCTTGAGATGTTCTTGCCCGGGCACGCAGTCTCCTAATGCCCAGGCCTGTGGCGTAATCTCCCCCAGCATTCGATCTGCAGCCAATGCATCCATCATGTAGCGCAAGACGGGATCATTGATGCTATATCCCACAAAGCAAACCACATAGTTTCGGAACAACTCGCTCACGAAGCGCGCAGCCCAACGCTCCGTGAGATATGCCAAACCAAAGTCACCGCTCGTCATCACTAAGCGATTTAAGGCCGTTTCATCTGCGTTTTTTGGTAGTAGGCCATGCAGATAAACGAGACCATTCCAGCGACTTTTTTTAGGAATAGGCAGCATCGGAGCAGAGTATGCTTGGAACCTCTGATGCGAGCGCTTTGCTGCGGTATCGAAAACGCGATCAAAGTTAGTTGTGACCAGTCGCAAAGCTCCTTCGCGGCTCCGAGCCAACGTAAGCAAAGCTTCATGTGTCTCTGTCGCGCCTTTGCGACGAAGCTTAGGCTTAAGCACATTTGCTAGAGCTAGTCTTACCGCGAGGCGCTGTCCAGGCAGTCGTCGCTCCAGCAGATCTAGCGTTGCATCAAACTGACCTTGTCTGAATACCTCTTTCTCAATGTCTGTAAGCGCCGTGCCGGTCAGTTTATAAATTTGCTCTACCAATCCCTTGAAGCCTGGCAGCCCCGCAGGATAAGAAATCCCAGCACCACAGAAAAAGACAACCCGACCTTCTTCATGAGCCTGCAATAGCTCCTCTGGGATGTCAGGACCATTAGTGACAAATTGCATTCCCTTGTCCTTTTCAGTTTGCTTGATAGCACGACGCCATCTTGGCAAGGGTTTATTTAGCACAAAGTCTTGTCTTCGCCTATTGAACCTATGATTGCTAGAAAATCCGGGAATCTCCTGCACCACTGGACCAGCGTGATGCTCGTGCAACACCGTAAACAGCCCAGCAACGACGAAGGCTCGTCGCTTGGGTACGCGTACGGTTGCTACGCGTTCGGGTACGTACCAGTAGCAGGTTCGCGCGGAGGTTCGCACTTTTGGTTCGCACCCTCTTACGCGAACCTGGTGCGAACCAGGCGGCCAGCCTGTTATCAAAAGTTATGGTTGCCAGGCGCTGGTTTCCACTATGGTTTCCAAGGTTTTGTAGTGGTTTCCACTGAAAGTCGACTTATAAAAAGGACAAAGTCTACAATCAGGACGTGCCACAAGGTGATCAAAGACCAACCTATCTCATTACGAATTTCGTTTACCTCGGACCTCGTATTGGTCACAGTCGCAAGCTGTATGCTGCCCATAGGATCGAAGGAGTGAAGTCTATGCACCCACGGCTCAAAGCACCTAGCACCCACCTACCTGAAAAATTCCATGCTGCATTTGAGCTATGTTTTGCAGCACATGACGTCCTCGCTCAATTACTTGTATCTGGTATGGAGGCTGGGCTGTTCGTAAAAAATATTAAATTTCAAAATCACGAAGATAAAGCTTCCTTTGAGGAGGCAGATGACATCTTTGAATGGTTCAAAAGTAGCGGCCGATTGGAGGATAAGGTAGATGTACTAGTAAGCTTGATTTTCCCTGCTGTTTTATCCGATATGTTGCACTGTATTTTTGAGGCGTTAGAGACCTCCCGCAAAGGCAAGCTTGCGATTTCCTACATGCTGCTTAGGAAGCCATTGCAAGAAAGCCTTTATCTACTCGAATCGGTAATTGCAAATAAAGAAGATTTTGCCGAGAAGCTTTCTATAGATCCGCTGAAATTACGCCCGCAAAATGCTGGTGGCGTACCGGGGCATACCAAGCGCATTCAAAAGGTGCTAGAGATAATCGGCGAGCAGGATAAATTCGATGCCGAATATTTAGCAAAGCTTCGGTATGACAAATTGGAGCAAGATAGCTTTGACGGAATATGCAATAAGGCCATGCACTTATTCACAGAACATCATGCATTAAGAACAGAGCCACATAACGTGAACTTTATATTTTCAGGGGAAGAAGAAATAGAAGGGCAGTGGTCATTCCTTTACAGCAGACTCCCCTACGTCCTCTTATACGTGGCCTCACTGAGTGATTATATTTCCTTGCGGTATGCTGAAACACTGCCTTTATACATTGATGACATCAAGCGTAGGCTTACTGCCCTGTCGTTGATCAGCACATCTTCCACTGACGCTGAGTACATAACAGAGCAATGGAAAACTCTGATAGCCACGAACTATCACTGGCTGCTCGGACATTGTGACGAGAATGGATATCGAGCACCACAGCCTAACGATCTAATCAAGATGGGATCTACAGGAGCATTCCCAGGAGAGACGAACAAAAGCGTCAAGGCTAGAGCCCGAATCTACGATAAAGTTTCGGACGTAAACAAAACCCGCTCTTAGTAAGTCCGCTCCCATCAGCGAAGCTGAATCCTGACTCATATCTAAAATGAAAAACGCATATGGCACAACGCGCCCAGTGGGGGGTAAGAAGTTCTGTACTCGCCCTCGCCTACGAAGTATCCGTGCTACTGATCCCCCTGAAGGCCCCCAGGCGGATACCCCCCTTATGCCCCGCATACTTTAACCCGGCCTTTACCGAATCGCTGGCGAATGTGAGACAGGCATAAGACGGATTCGGCGAGCGTGGCCGTCTGAGGCTTACCCCGTGCGGAGGCCGTCAAAGGTAAGGGTTTTTCCGTCTCATACCCCTGACAGACCCCTGACGGATTCTGGACAGGCTCTGGACAAATGTGGAGGCCGCGGATCATCCAAGTCCGCCCAGGAACCAACGCGTGCGCCGGCTGGCGGCAGATCTGGTAGGCGACCGGATAGCTACCTCGTCCAGAATCGGGGAGAGCCGCGACGGTCATTTGCTTGACCAGTGGCCCAGGATCGAACCAGGTAAACGCCTCCAGAATCCTTGACCAGCCTTGACGAAATTCTTGACAGGTCTTGACGGACTTATCTGGTGCCACCAGCAGTTGGATCGCTGAAAGCCACGCAGGACAAAGCTTTGCGGGCATTCGCACAGATTGGCCAGCCTTAGCCTCGTCAAGAATTCTAGAGGTACCCGTCAAGGTAATTGCTCGATCAATATCAAGGCCCTGCAGGCGGGATGGGGTGGTGAAATACCGGGCCAGGCAAACCCTTAGGGCCCCAGGCAATACTAGACAGGCACTAGACGAACTCCCGACGACAGAACAAGAATCAATTGCCCGCAGCCCAAGCAATGCGCCGCTTCCAGCGTTATAAGGTGGCGTGCTGGTGCTTGATGCTCGTCAAGTATCTTCCTGGGCTTCCAGTGACCTGACAGCAGGTCGGAGCAGGTGGTGAACGAGTCGTTCACCCTAGAGCGGAAACCGGTCGGCTTAGCTAATGCGATCTAGACCTGTCATTCATCACTACCTATGCTCGAAGCCTTCACCAAGGAGGCCCAAATGACAGAGCATACGCAAAAAACCAAGAACCCAGCCCGCCGGTTTCTATAGGGTTGATCGAAAAAGCATGGGAATGGAAATGGGCAGTTCGCCTTGCGTACTTAGTTATTTTTTTGGACATAGCTTTGTTGCTAAGGAAACTACCAGGCGTTCTAGAGATGTCCATTTCTCTTGAAAGAGTCTGGGCCAACTTCGGATACCTGCTCACAGCCGCTTGTTCATTTGGTCTTATTGTCTCATTCGGCATCCCAGCGCTTGCGATTGCACTGCGTCAAATATTATCGCTAATTGGATCGGCTATTCCTTACGGCCTTTTTGAAATTCGGGCGGAGCCCTACCAGCGGCCAAATGGATGTGTATCGCTCCACCAGCTCCATAAACACGCTTTGAGACAGAACAGCGAATTCTTAATGAAGCTGTATGAAAAACGGTCAGCGGAGATAGAAGAGGCCCGAGAGCAACGGGAGCAGATCGGGATGCTTTTTTTCGGCATGACCGTACTGTGCATACTCGATTGGAGTCTAGGCACGAATTACAGTACTGGGTCACTGGTCCAAGTATTTCTTTCTCATACCAACGATAACGTCGGTATTGCAGCAATGCTCGCCGTGTTAGCTCTTCTGCGCTGGGCGTGGTTTCCGGCATGGAAAACAAACTGGGTATATTACCCACCTCTCCACGATGAGTTGGTAGCCAAGGAGCGTGCCGAAAAGGACGCGCAGGAGAACCTGCGCCGAGAATGGAACAGTTGAGGCCTGAAACTGAAATTCACCCAAAATCACCACTACCCTGATCCGGGGTGGTGCTGCCGCGGGGGAATGGCAAGAACGCCTCTGAGTGGGGGAACGCCACGCGGCGCCAGCGCAATCGCCGCAAAAGTGTGACGACGGCTCCTCAAAAGTGAGGAGCGAGATAATCGGGCCACTTATGGACTGATCGCTCAAAGGCATGGTGGTGATGACCATTCCTTTGCACCGGCGGTGGGTTTATCAAGATGGCGTTACCGTTCGTCGGGGATGGAGCAACGAACCTCGACAGCTTTTTCAGCCAGCGTGAAACGGGCCGAAAACACCCCCCGGCAGGCAGCACCGTGTATCCCCTGGTGTATCCCTTGGAAAGCCGAAGAAGACCAAGCCCTTTGAAAACGGGAACATTATCTCCAGGTTCAAACGGCGCCGGGCACCAGATACACACAAAAAAGCCACAGGTCGAAAGACCTAGGACTTTTTTATAGGCAATTTTTTGCATGCCTCGCGTTTCAAGTATCCACAACCTCCAAATAATTGACCTGCGGTGTAAATAAATCTCTGCCCATTTCCCCCAGCGCCTTTCCAGGCAAACGATGCTCAAAATGTAGGAGCGGGCTTGCTCGCAAAGACGGGGTGTCAGCCAATACATGTATGACTGATACACCGCCTTCGCGAGCAAGCCCGCTCCCACATTTTTGGCCAAGTTGCTTTCAAGATTCCATTAAAAAGCCCACCACCGAGTAGTCGGTGGCGGGCTTTCTTTGAAGGCATTTATCGCTTCTGCAAGGCCTCCAACCGCGCCGGCAAGTCTTCCTCGGGGAAGCGCTCATGCAGCGTCAACAGCTTTTCATCCGCCGCTTTGGCTTGCCCCGCCATGCGCAGGTTCACAATCTCCTGCAGCCCTTCCTCCAACGAAGGCAACGCCAGCGGCGCGCGCTTACTGAGTTTTTCTGCCGGCTGATCGGCAAACGCACCGAGGGCTTCAGCCTGAACCAGCGCATGCTCAACTTTCGGCGCTGCTGCCATCCGCGCCATGGGCGCAGGCGCAGGTGCGGCATACATATGTGGGGCTGGCGCCGCGGAAAATGTCGCGGGGGATATCTCCGGTTGCGACATGGGCACGCGCATCACTACGCCGATCATCAGTGCTACACCGGCGACGGTGGCGAATGCCATTTGCCAGCGCGGTTGGCGGCAGGCTTGCAGCCAGCGTTGCCACAGGCTGGGTTGCGGCGCCGGGGCTTCGCGGCGGGCGGTGGCGAGGATGAAGGCGTCGAGGGACGCTGGCGGTTCGCCGGTGCTGTGTTGACGAAAATGCTGGATCAGCTCGTCGTCAGGTGTGTGTGGGGAGTGGTTCATACGAGTATCTCCTCGGCCAGCAGGCGGCGCAGTTTCTGCTGGGCGTAACGCAGGCGGCTTTTTACGGTTTCCAGCGGGGCGCCGGTGAGGGCGGCGATTTGCGGCACTTCGAGGTCGCCGTGCAGGCGTAGCAGGAAGACTTCGCGCTGGTCTTCGGGCAGGTCTTGCAAAGCGGCGTCGAGGCGCGCCTGGTCGCGGCTCAGGCTCAGTTGCTGCTCAGGGCCGGCGCTGTCGTCGGCCTGGGCGTGCAGTTGTTCGTCGTAGCTGTCGTGCAGCGGGTTGTGGATGCCGTGCTTGCGCCAGTGGTCGATCAGGCGGTTGCGGGCAATCTGGAACAGCCATGTACGAAAACTCGCCCGGCCCTGTGGCTGGGTGGTGCTGCGGATCAGGCTGAGCCAGGTTTCCTGGTACACCTCTTCGGCCAGTTCGGCCTTGTTGCTCAGTGACACCAAAAACCGGTAAAGGCCTTGGCGGTGCCGCGCGTACAACACTTCGAACGCGGCAGCGTCGCCGGTTCGGTAGCGGGCCAGCAGCGATTCGTCGCTGGGTGAGTCATCGGGAACGGCCATGTAGGTAGCGAACTCCTTTTTATGGATCGATGCACATTGACTGTGGGAGCTGGCTTGCCAGCTCCCACTGTTGGTTGTTGCCATGTTCGGGATCAGTGTTTGAGGCTCTGCGCCATTTCCACCAGTTGCACGAACTCGTTGCGCAACCCGAACGGGTCATCGCCGCGAGCCGAGCGGGCCAGTGCGGCGGTGTCTTTTAAGCTCATGCTGCCAGTGTAGCGGCCATCGCCCTTGAGCTGTTGGGCGAAGGCGGCCACCGCTGCCGCGAAGCGCAGGTCGGCGCTGGCTGGGGTGGTTTCGTTGCGGATGGGCCGTTCAATCAGTTGGCTGGCACCGCCCGCCGCCGGTTTGTAGCGTACGCGCAGCATGGCCAACTCAGCGGATGTGCTCTGAGCCACAGGTGCAGTGGCGTAACGCAACGGCTCCAACCAGCCCTTCTCGCCTTTGGGCACAATTTCGTACAGCGCGGTCACGGTGTGCCCGGCGCCAATTTCACCGGCGTCGACCTTGTCGTTGTTGAAATCCTCACGTTTGAGTGCACGGTTTTCATAACCCAACAAGCGGTATTCGCTGACCTGGGCGGGGTTGAATTCCACCTGCAACTTTACATCCCGCGCCACCACCGCCAGGGTCGAGCTGAGCTGGTCTACCAGCACTTTGCGGGCTTCGCGCAGGTTGTCGATGTAGGCGTAGTTGCCGTCGCCGGCGTCGGCAAGCTGCTCCATCAGGTGCTCGTTGTAGTTGTCCACACCGAAACCCAGGGTGGTCAAGGACACGCCGCTTTTGCGCTGGTCGACGGCCATCTGCTTGAGGCTGTCGAAGTCGCTGATGCCCACATTGAAGTCACCGTCGGTGGCCAGCAGGATGCGGTTGATGCCCTTCTCTATAAAGCCGGCACGGGCCATCTGGTAAGCCAGCTCGATGCCGGAGGCGCCTGCCGTTGAGCCGCCGGCGGTGAGTTGGTCGATGGCGTTGCGGATCCTGGTTTTGTCGCGCCCGCTGGTGGGTTCAAGCACCACACGCGACTCACCGGCGTAGACCACCAGCGACACACGGTCTTGATCACGCAACTGGTCCACCAGCAATTTCAGCGTGCTTTTCACCAGCGGCAAGCCTTCACGGCGGTCCATGGAGCCCGACACATCCACCAGAAACACCAGGTTGGCCGGCGCAAGGTCTGCCACCGCACGGTCGGACGCTTTGATGCCGATGCGCAGCAATCGCGTGTGCGGGTTCCACGGTGTGGCGGCGACTTCGGTGGTCACGCCAAAGGGCGAGCCATCAGTGGGCAGCGCGTAGCCATAGGGGAAATAATTGAGCATTTCCTCCAGTCGAACGGCGCCGTCAGGTGGCAGCCGCCCTTGGTTGAGGAAACGTCTCACGTTGGCGTAACTGCCGGTGTCGACGTCGGCGCTGAAGGTCGAGACCGGGGTTTGTGCAACGCTGTAGACCGGGTTGTCGGGCAGGTTCTGGTAGCGTTCGTGAGGCTCGGCCCGATAGGCCAAGGCCGCGGCGTCGCGCATGGCCATTGGCGCGGCCATCAGCACAGGCATCGCTGCCTGCTTGCTCAAGGCACCCTCAGCCTGAGGCTCGGCGGGCGCGGGAGGCTTGGCCACCTCTCTGGACGATGAAAGCCCACAGCCGGCCAGCGAAGCCAGTACGGCAACCGCAACGCTGCAGACAAGGGGACGCAGCACTAAACGAGCATGTGACATGGCGCAGAACCTCAACAGTAAATAATCCGTTCATAGGCTCAGACGCAAAACACTTCGGGTTCGGGTTAAATCCCGGAATTTACGCATACAACACGCTTACCCTACAGAGTACCAAGCCATCGGGCGTCAGCTGGAAGCATCGAGCCCTGTAGGTCACTCAACGATGCCGAGCCCGAAACAACTTACGATTACAGAGAAACTCCAGAATGCTCTTAACGAAAATACTCACACTGTAAGCAATTCTATATTTCCAAAAAAAACACGTTAAACACAAACGACATATCAGCTTTCAACAAGACGCGTAATGCTTGGGGAACCCGACTCTTTGACACGAAATTTAAAAACCGAATAAACATAAGAGCCGTTGCAAACCATGTCATACCGGCCTGTTGACACACACTAGAAATAAATACTCTATTGGAAATTAACTTATAGGGTGCGAAGGTATTTCCAGCACACGGACATGCACTTCCCTACACAAGGAATAGGCCAACAACAAGAACATGGATTACTCTTATGAGAATCGACTTGCGCCCGTCTGTTTTCCAGCAACCCAACTACAGCCAACATTTTCTGCGCCCGCTTATTCAGCCTTTTGCCCAACCCTATCTCAACCACCCGGTCTTCAGACCTTTCGTGCAGCCATTTCTCAAACACCCCTTCGTGCGTAAGTTCGTACAGCCCTTTACTCAGCCACCCACTCGGCGGCCATTTAATCCAACCACAACAACCAACCCGACGACATTCGACACCGCCACCAAACGCTACTGGGACGGCAAAGATCCAACTCTGCGCGCCAACGACCCCTACGCGGCTAACCTCAATGTGCGCTCTTTCGATGAGCGCCAGGCAACCAACAATCTCACTCGGGAAAACCTTAAGTGGCATGACAAAAATGCCGACGGCAAGGTCTCTGTTTCCTACTCGTTCAACAGCGCCGCCTGGCAATTCGATGGTCGCCAGAGAGAAATGGCACGACGTGCCATGCAGTCATGGAGCGATGTGTCCAATCTCTCCTTTGAAGAGAATGGGCCACGCACAGAGGGCAAAATGTCATTTGGCATATCGAACGCCGTCGGCACCGCCGTAGGCTATTACCCAAGCAACCATTACCAAGGAGGCAACACCCTGTATAACCCCACCAGGGTCACGCGCCACGACTTGATTCATGAAACGGGTCACGCCCTGGGGTTGTCGCATACCGGCAACTACGATGGCGGCTATGACGAGAACCGAAGGAGTCACGTACAGGATTCCCAGGCTCATAGCGTCATGAGCTATTTCGGGGCGGCACTCAGCGGCAAAAGCCATGGCGGCGCCCAACCAGCGTCAGCCATGATGGATGATATTTCCGCCATCCAGGCGCTCTATGGCGTCAACCGCCAGATCCGTCAGGACAACACCACCTACGGGTTCAACTCCAATAGCCAGCGCGACTACTACACCCTCAATTCCAACCGGGACACTGCCGTGTTCTGCATATGGGACGGCGGTGGCAACGATACCCTGGACGTTTCCGGCTACCGTTCCAACCAGACCATTAATCTCAAGGCCGGCTCGTACTCCGATGTCGGCGGGCTCAGGGGCAATGTTTCCATCGCTCGCGGTGTGGTCATGGAAAACGCCATCGGCGGCTCAGGCGATGACGCGCTGATCGGCAACGATGCCGATAACCGGCTCACCGGCGGCGCGGGTGGCGACCGGCTGCGCGGAGGCGGCGGCGCGGATACGTTTGACTACAACAGTGCCAGTGACTCCACGCCCGACAACCCCGATACAATTATGGATTTTGTCAGCGGCACCGACAAAATCAATGTAGCCGTGGCCATGAAAAACGCCAATGTCGCCGCCCTGGCCTTCGTCAGCGAGATGACAGGCAAGGCAGGTGAGACGGTGCTCACCTACGATGAACAAAGCGGCAAGGGCAACGTGGCGATTGACCTGACGGGCGACGGCAAAGCCGACTTGCTGATCCGCACCTATGGACGCGTCACAGCAGAAGACATTGTCGCCTCAAAAAACACCCCATCCCACCATCAACCGCCTGACGCCCCAACCACTCGATCCGCAATCACGCCACCCCGCCAATCCCATCGTTCAGTCACACACACTTACGAAAAGGCCAGTGATTCGAGCTATCACAACGCCGACTTAATCGAAGACTTTGTCAGCGGCAAAGACAAGATCAACCTCACCGACCTGGTAAAGAACACCGGCACACCGCTGCGGCTTGTCGATGCCTATACAGGCCGCATTGGCGATACCGTGGTTAAGCTCAACTCCCGCAGTGGCCGATATTTTGTGGGCGTGGACTTTACGGGTAATCGCCAGACCGACTTTCTGGTCAAAAGCACTCAACTAATAAAACCCGAGGACATTATGGGTTTGACTGCAAACTTCCAAAGCCAAGCCAGGGTATTTTCTCGCAGGTAGTCACCTCGAAGGTTTAACCCTATCAACCCCTGACACCATCGTGTTTTCCCATGAGCGTTAACGTTCACACCTCCGCTCGCCTATTAAAAGGATTCAAGTAGATGCTCTCTGTTGATAACAAGCCTTATACGGCGCTTGCATTATTTGAGCCTGCCCATCAACAACCGGGTGCTGTAAAGGACCAGCCATTGGCCTCCTACACCACCGACCGCGCCGCCAGGCACCTGCTGCGCACCAGCCGGGAAATGGGATTGAAGTGGCAAGACCATAACCGCGACGGCGTCATTGATATTGCCTACGAGTTCTTCACGCCGGATGAGCCACACCGGGTCAGTCATGTACCCAAGGGTGCCAATGAATTAAATGAACAACAAAAGAAACGGGCGCTTATATCGATGCAAGCCTGGGCGGATGTCACCCGTATAAAGTTCTCACATAAAGGCGCGAGTACCGAGGGGCGACTGACCCTGGGTCTTTACGAGGGTAACGAGGAATCCTATGCGACCCTGCCCTTTCCCAAGAGCTTCAAAAAAGGAGGCGAGGCATGGCTGGACTCAGGGCATGCACAACCCAGGACTGACCGTTACGACCAACATGTCATGGCTCACGAAATTGGGCATACCCTGGGCCTTGACCATACCGGTGACTATACCCAGCAACCCGCCACGCGCGACTACTTGGAGGACACTCAAGCCTACAGCGTGATGAGTTACAACCCCGAGATCAGAAGTGGTCAGAACTTCTCAAAAAACGCACAGTGGACCCATTACTCGGTGGCGCCCCTGATGCATGACATTGCAGCTATACAGGCCGCCTACGGCGCCAACTACCAGACCCGTCGCGGCGATACCGTTTACGGTTTCAACTCCAATACCGAGCGTGATTATTTCAGCCTGAAGTCCGCGCGGGACGCACCGGTTTTTTGCATATGGGATGGTGGTGGCAACGATACGTTGGACTGTTCCGGTTTCAATCAGAAACAAACCATCAACTTGAACGCCGAAGCCTTCTCTGATGTGGGCGGTATGAAAGGCAACGTTTCCATTGCCAAGGGCGTGACCGTGGAAAATGCCATTGGCGGCAGCCATGACGATACGTTGATCGGCAACAACGCCAACAACCGCCTCAAGGGCGGGGGCGGCGCAGACACGTTGAGGGGCGGCGGCGGCGCGGATGTTTTTGTCTACGACAAGGCCAGCGATTCAACCGCTGCGGGTGCTGACCTGATCACCGATTTTGTCAGCGGCCGAGACAGGATCGACCTTACCGGGCTGAGCCAGAGCACCCGCACTCAGCTGCGACTGGTCCACACCTACTCCGGCCGCGCGGGCGACACGATGGTGAGGTTCAACGCCTACAGTAATCGGTACTTTGTCGCCATTGACCTGACCGGAAACGGCCAGACGGACTTCCTGCTGAAAAGCACGCGGTTGATAAGGCCCCAGGATATCAGTGGGCTGATGACCTCACGGCCTATCTTCGGATAAACGCACTGTCGCACCAGGGTTCAAAGTCGTCCCTGAACACGTGTGAAAAACGGTCATTCGCGGTGGCCGTTTTTTCTGATGCAGGGCGAAAATTCAGCCCTGGACTGGGCATTGGCTTAACCCTGTGTAGGAACACTTTACCTGCAAGAAAAACGACTTACTCGGACACACATCGGGCTTTGGAAAGTGACGCCAACACTGGCAACTTCACACTTAGCAAAAGGGAACCTGCCTGCCTCACCAAGAAGGAAAAGTGCCAATACCCCGTGAGAATAACGACCTTGAGAATTAATCCTGTAACGCCGATGTACAAGCCTTATTCGAGCAGCGCTCAGTCAGCCCAAAGCCCTGCACACCGCCGCTGGGACGCCCCGGTAGCCCGTTCTCTCAGCGGCCATGGGGGCAACTATGACCCGACTCAACGCTCGGATGATCCCTACACAAGTAGAGCTGACAGGCCGTCATTTAATCAGCGTCAGGCCGTTGAGCAACTGACGGGGGGCAGGTTGAAATGGCAGGACCGAAACCAAAACAACAGGACCGAGATTTCCTACAACTTCACTTATGAACAGGGTCTTGGATTCAACGACTACGAGAAACAAGAAGCACGGCGCGCCATCCAGTCCTGGGGCGATGTGGCGAACCTGACGTTCACTGAAAACGGCGGCCCGGCAGAAGGACGGCTGGCCTTCCGTATTTCCAGTAATGTGATAGTTGCCGACGGCTACTACCCCTATAGCAACGACAAAAACGGCATCGCTGGCGATACCCGCTATCAACCGGGCTTTGTGACACGCCCCACCGTAACCCACGAAATCGGTCACACGCTCGGCCTGAATCACCCCGGTACTTACAACGGCCAAAAAGACGACGCCAAACGGTTTTATGCCCAAGACTCTAAAGCCCATACCGTCATGAGCTATTACCCTGCCCAAAGCAGTGGCAAACACTTCGAGGGCAGGCCGCTGGCTCCCATGATGGATGACATCAGCGCTATCCAGCACCAGTACGGCGCCAACTATCAAACCCGCCGAGAAAACAACATCTACGGTTTCAACTCCAACACCGGCAGGGACCACTACTCCCTGAAAAGCCATCAGGACGCCGCTATTTTTTGCGTATGGGATGGCGCCGGCAATGACACGCTGGACTTCTCGGGTTACGGCAATAACCAAACGATCAATCTGAGAGATGGCTCGTTTTCCGACGTAGGTGGTTATCAGGGCAACGTCTCTATCGCCCGCAACTGCCTCATCGAAAACGCTATCGGTGGCTCAGGCCACGATGTGCTGATCGGCAACGCCGCCGATAACCGGCTCACCGGTGGGGCGGGTGCGGACCGCATGCGCGGCGGCGGCGGCGCCGACAGTTTCGTCTATAACCACGCCAGCGACTCCACGCCTGCAAACCCCGATGTCATCATGGATTTCACCAGCGGCACCGACAAGATTGACCTGCGCGGGCTGGAGCGAAGGTCCAACACGCGATTCAAGCCCGTCCAGGCGTTCAGCGGGCGTATCGGCGACGCGATCGTGGGCTTCAACCCGCAGACCCAGCGCCACTTCATCGCCATCGACTTGACCGGCAACCGCACAGCAGACTTCGTGGTGACCAGTACGCAAGTGATCAGGCCACCGGATGTGCTTGTAAACTGACGACAACGCGTGACACCCAACCCGCGAAGCCTTTGCAGACCCGAGCGGTCAGCAAAGGCTGTTCACGGTTGAACAGGCACTTAGTCGGTGCCGTATTTCGGGTTACGCGGGCCATACAAAATGCCGGTGCGCTGCCCGGCCGACAGCAGGCGGACACTGGCAATACCGGCAATCGGGTGCGCCGCATCGGTGGAGCTGTTGATCACCTGCTTGACCGCTGCCGAGACCAGCATGCCCACCAGGCCGCCGCCATTGTTGTTGCCTTCCTCGCTGGAAGCGCGTGCCGAGCCGGTCCACAACGTGGTGCCGGTGCGCAGGTCCACCAGCTTGGCCGAGGCCGTCACGGAGGTGTCGCTGGAGATCAGCATGTACTTGGTGCCGTAGTCGCTGATGGTGATGTACAGCGCCGCGTCCGCACCAAAAATGTCATGCAGCTTGCCCGGCGCCACGCCCTGGATATCGTTGGCGGTGGTCAGGCCGTTCTGGCGGAAAGTTTCGTCCACCAGGGCAATCGGCAACACGTAGTAACCGGCTTCGGCCAACGGGTAGGTGACCTGCGAAACCAGGCTGTAGGAGGCCTGCACTTCCGGCGACTCATTGATGGGTGGCAGTACCAGGATCGACTTCGGCCGAGCCTGTTTGAACGCTGTGTAATCAATGGTCTTGGGCGCCGCGCAGCCGCCGAGCAATGCCAGGGCCAGCAAGGCGCCGGTGAGTTTTAACAGGTTCATTTAGTGGCAACTCCAGCCTTGGCGTTTTTCAGCAAAAAGTCCATGTACGCAGCGGACTCAGGGAACAATGCCTTCTCGGTGCGGAACTCCTGCACCATCTGGTCATCCTTGCCCATGCTCAGGTACAGCATGCCCAGGTGCGCGTGGTAACCCGGCGGGGCCTTGCGGCCGCTGGCGTTGATCTTTTGCAGATCGCGTTCCAGGGCTTCCACCTGCGCTTCCTTGGGCTCGCCCTTGAAGTACTCGTAAACCTGCGGCTGGTAGCTTTCCCATTGATACAGGGGTTGGGGCGCCGTGTGGCACCCGGCGACCGTCGCGATTGCTGTCAGCATCAGCGCCAACTTAACTGCCTTGCTCATCCGTGTAGTGCTCCTTGGCGTTGTTGTGATTAGTTGCGCGGGTTCCAGGCGCCGGCGTTGATGCCGTCTACCAGGCGGTTGATCGCTTCGCGCATGGCCAGGTCCAGAACCTTGCCATTGAGCGTGGAGTCGTAGCTGGCAGTGCCGCCAAAACCGATGACTTCACGGTTGGAGAGCGCGTACTCACCAGCGCCCTGGGTGGAATACACCACTTCGGAGGTGCTGATGTTGACGATATTCAGCGCAACTTTGGCGTAAGCCACTTGGGTTTTGCCACGGCCGAGAATGCCGAACAACTGGCGGTCGCCGGTCTCTTTGCGGCCGAACTCGGTCACGTCGCCCGTCACCACGTAGTCAGCACCTTTAAGCTTTTGCACGGTGCCTTTGATCGCGGCTTCCTGGGAGATTTCGCCCATGTTGTCGCGGTCCAGCACACTGAAGCGGTTGGTCTGCTGCAGGTGGGTGATCAGGATGGTCTTGGCCTGGCCGCCAAGGCGGTCAACGCCATCGGAGAAGATCCCGCGCATGTAGCTGGAGCGGTTATCGAACTTGCCTACGGCAATCGGTACACGTACGCCGGAATAGGCCACGCTGGCGCTGGCAACTTGCACCACCGGCATCGCTCGGTTGCTCTCGGTGGCGCAACCGGCCACGCTCAGCAGCGCTGCGGCGGTGAGGCCCGACAGCAGGATTTTGGACAGTGTTTTCACAGAGTGCTCCTAGAGGTGAAACCAGCGCAAAGGGCTGTTATGTAAGTTATCAACGAAGTCGCGGCAATCAGATTTTGCTGAAAACGCGCGCGCGTTTGCACGCAGCCTCAACATGGAAAGTGTCGAGCCCGCCAATAGCGGTATCAGGAAGGGTGACTGCCTCGCAGCAGTGCGGTTGAAACGTGCGGCCCGCGGTGAGGCGGGTGGCAGGGAGAAAAGCAGAGAGGCGCATTGCTTGATTCATCCTTGAAAAATGCCTTGTATCCAGTGCGCGGCATTTTACGGGGTTGCCCTGTGTACTCAAGCGGTTTCGCTGCTGCGGGGGCGTTCGCCGCTCAACGGCATTCTGTTACGCTGCGCGCCCGCCTCAAGTTACACAGCCATCGGTCGAGACATTGGCTTGGCTTGTTCATTAAATAGGGATATTGCGTGTTGAAAACCCTCCTTGGGGCTGCGGCCCTGCTCGCGACGCTGTCGATGACCGGCTGCGTCTCTTACACCGTCACCGGCCCCATCGGCGCCCCGCTCCACCCGGCACCCGTCAGCAGCCCGCGCAGTGCGCAAGTCGCTGATGTGACAGTGAGCGCCGCCGACGTCAACGACGCCAATAAAACTGCGATCAGCCGTTCGCTCACGGCCCAACTCAACCAGTACGTGCGCACGGCGGGTTACTTCAAGCAGGTCACTGAGTACCCGGTGCGCCTTGGCGAAAACGATGTCGCGCTGAAATTCAATATGACCTCCCTCAAAGGCCACCGTGGCGTTCACCCCGCCTACGTGCCTGGCGCGCTGTTGACGCTGACGATCTGGATCTGGGTCAACGGCCCGATTTTCGTCGACACCTTCGACGTGGCCGGCGACCTGGTGATTGTCGACCGCGACGGCAAGGAACTGGCGAGCGCCAAGCAAGAGGTCAAGTTTGAACGCAACGTGGGCCTCTACGGCCGCGAATACTGGGCCCCGACCATGGGCGCCAAACAGTTGAACGAACTGGTCGCGCAACTGCTCGATACCGCCACTGCCAAACTGGCCAAACCGTAATTTCAGGGAGCAACACATGAAAGGGTTGATCAAACACAGCCTGGTCCTCGCCGCCGTCTTGTTGACCGGTTGCGTGTCCTACTCGCAACACGAATTGCCGGCCGTGCAAACCTGGCCGCCGACCGCCAGCACACCGGCACAGAAACCCACCGCCTACGTGCGCACCACGGCGCTGAGCCAAGTCAACGGCGGCCCCGGCAATACCACGGCCGGCGCACCGGCGGCGCTGTGGGAAAAAACCGTGGCCGATGGGTTCCGCCAGTCCAACCGCTTTGCACGGGTGAGCACCGACAAGGTCGACTCGGACATCTACGCCGACGCCACGCTGTACAACAACGAACAGTTCAGCATGGCCTCGGCGATCATCACTGGCGTTACGTTCTTCATCATCCCGTCCACCGCGAAGAACACCTTCACCCTGGAAACCGTGTTCAAGGACAAGGACGGCAAAGAGTTGGGCCGGGTCAAGAAAAGCGAATCGGTGCGCACGTGGATGCACCTGGTGCTGATCGTAGGCATCCCGTTCCAGGCCAATACTGGAGAAGTGGTTGAAGCACTGACCCGCAGCACGCTGGATGAAGCTGTGCAGCGCAAGTTGTTCTGACAAACACAACACCAAATGTGGGAGCGGGCTTGCCCGCGATAGCAGTGTGTCAGTCACTGGATTTATTCACTGACCCACCGCCATCGCGGGCAAGCCCGCTCCCACAGGGGTTTGGTGGTGTTACCGATCGTTCCCACGCTCCGCGTGGGAATGCATCCGGTGACGCTCTGCGTCACGGCCTCAAAAGCAGACGCAGAGCGTCCAGGGCGGCATTCCCACGCAGAGCGTGGGAACGATCAGCGCTGGGGCTTAGAACGCGTAACGCGCTTTGAGTATCACGCCATCGGCGTCGAAGCCACTGCGCGCTTGGCGGGTGTAGCTGGCGCCCACGGTGAAGTCCGACACCTGGTAATTCACGCCCACACTCGCCTCGTAGCTGTCACGCGCCACCGACGCGCCGGTGGTGGTGAACGCCGCACCACCCGCCACAAAGTTGGAGGTTTGCGCGACGCGATCACCCATCAGGTCGTGATACGCCATCAAGGTCGCTTCCGGTTGCAGGCTGCCTGCGCCCATCGGCAAGTTGCCGGCCAAACGCACACCGGCACCCAACTCACCCACTTCATAACGCTGCGAACGCGTGCTCAGCGCCGCCGAAGAACCCTTCTCGTCGTAGCCGTCCATGCGCACGTTGGCATAACGCGCCGCCACACGCGGTTCGATCACCACCGCCTGCGATGGCTTGAAGCTGTAGCCGCCGATTACGCTGGCTGCCAACACGTTGCTGTCGTAACTGCCCTTGGCCGTGGTGCCCGCCACATGGCGCTTGCTGTCGTTGTCGTTATGACCGTAGCTGAGGCTGCCATCCACAAACCAGTTTTGCAGCGCCCAGTTGCCATACAGCGACAGCGCGTGGCCCTCCACATCGGTCTTGTTGCCCAGGTCCGAATGGATGTTGGAATTAAGGTAGCTGTAAGCCACGCCCAGGGTGGTGGTGTCGTTCAAAC
Source organism: Pseudomonas sp. 2995-3 (assembly GCF_002742565.1). Lineage (NCBI taxonomy): Bacteria > Pseudomonadati > Pseudomonadota > Gammaproteobacteria > Pseudomonadales > Pseudomonadaceae > Pseudomonas > Pseudomonas sp. 2995-3. Next base: position 243,632 of record NZ_LJSB01000218.1, read on the forward strand.
GCCCGTCCACACCCACGGCCATGCCGCTGCTGTTGGCCGAGTAACCGTTGTTACCGCCGCGCCCATCCTGGTCCATGTTGCTGCTCAAACCCTGCACCCACACGCCGCCGGTTTGATGGCCTTCGCGCTGGTCGGTAAGGCGGTTGAAGATTGCGCCATTGATAACAGTCTGCCCCGACAACGCCACATCCAGCGCGCCACGGTTGACGTCCGGCTTGAGCTGCTCGCTCACTTGAGCAAGCTGTTGCGCAGTCCCGGCGTTGGCGAGGGACTGGAACACTGGGTCGTTCTGGTTGAGCCCGCCGAGCACATCGTTCTTGAACGTATTCACCGCCGTGGCCGCTGCGGCGCTGGCACCTGCACCGGCAAGTTCCTGCTGCACTTGCTGGTTGTCTTTAACCGCGACGACAGCCTTGACCGTTTGCGCATCCGCCGAGTAGCTCAGCACGTTGAGCAGCGATGACGAACTGGCAACCGACAGGCCGTTGTTCTGCACACTGGTGGCCTGCAACAGGGTGTATTGAGTGCCGTTATTGGTGCGCGCAAAGTCGCCTGGCTGCGCACTCACCGTGAGCTTCGACGCCTGGGCGAAATTAGCCGTACCGTTGACCGACAGATACGGCGTGGTCGGCACCACGCTGTCGGCCAGGTGCATATCAATGCCCGCACCGCTGGCGACGTTAAGGTTGCCGCTGATCGTGGTACCGGGCGCGGCCAGGTTCAACGAGCCGGAATTAATCGAGACCGGCGCGATGATGTGCTGGCCGCCGAAATCTGCTTGGCCGGCGACATTAACCGCACTCAGGTTGAGCAAGTCACCGGTGATTTTGCCGCCCGTCCAGTTCAGCGTGGCAAGGTTGGCAGCGTCGATGGCCGTGCCGGATTTGCTACGGATCTCGCCTGCTTGCTGGTTGATCTCGAAGGGCGAAGTCTGGTCGCGGGCATTGACCAGGATCGCGGTGCTGTCGGCACTGATCAGGCCACGGTTGATAACGCCGCGCGCGCCCGACTGCGGGTTCTGGGTAAAGGTCGCCCCAGTCAGATGCACAGCCACCGCATTGGCGCCGTTGGCTTCAATCGTGCCGGTGTTGAGCAAGTAATCGAAGGTGCCGGAGTTGAACTGTACGGCCCTGGCCATACCACCGTTGACCGTCACCACACCGCTGTTTTCTATACGCAGGTCACTGGTGTCGGTTTCAACTTCAATGCCCAACGCCTCTTCACCCGTGACGCGGATGGTGCCGGAGTTGAGGATTTTGCCGCCGACGGTCACCGGCATGTTGTTATGGGTGTCCAGGATCAGGCCGTAGCCGTAGATGGAAGTGACATCAATCAGGCCGGAGTTGATCACGTCACCACCGACGGTCGTGCCATTGAGGTACATGCCCTCGCCGTCACTGTCCGACCCCGGCACGTCAACGGTGACGATAGTTCCGGAGTTGACCACGCTGCCGCCGATGTTCGCGGCGCCCACCTCAAAACCTTCGGCCCAGGTCTGGTTGGTGAGCCTGATCGTACCGGCCTGGATGACATCACCGGTGATCGTGCCGCCACGGGCACGCAGATCAGAGTCCAGTGCGCCATCCACCACAAAACCACGGATGTTGAGGCCACTGCCATCGATGTTGTAGTCGGCGCGGTTGATCAGCGAACCCTGAACATTGGTCTCGGCAACACTGGCCCCATCGACATTACGCTGGGTGGCCACCACATTGCGCGACCCGACCAAGGTGACAGGCTCGTTGAACACCTGGCCTTTCCACTTGTTCTGGCCGCTGCTCACGTCGAATTCCACCGCAGCAACATGCGCGGCGCCTGCGCTGACCATCAGGGCCAGCAGGGTTTTCTGGAACGGCTTGCGCTTCATTTCAAACTCCATGAACTACAGTCAAAGCCGCCAATACGCCCGGCGGCTGTAGGTGTGCTGAGCGAGGGATCAGATGATCCGAATGTATTCCCCCAAGGCGCCCTGCTGAACCCCAGGCGCGAGCAATCGCACCGCAGCCGGTGGTGGCAGACAAGGGATTGGGGAGGCGAAGTTCACATTAATCCTTAATGTCGTTTTAAAAACGCTGCAGTCCATGCAGCCCGACCGGTTGCGGGTGGGCGGGGTAAAGACCCGGACTTGAGGGAAATGGTTCCTTTTGCGGTAGGACGCTTCCCCAAACTACCGAGGATTTGCCTGATATCCGTGAGCGGACGGCGGAATGCGTTGGGGGTGGTGGGGTTGGGGATAGACAAAAGAGGGTTGAGTCAGGGCGTTGGTGCCTTGCGTGGGTTTGGGTGGGGGGCTTATAGTCCGGCCCGTCGCCCATATGGCGATCAGGTTTGGCGACCTGACAACAGAGTGCAAAAGCAACCCGCTTCTATGCAGGTGTTTTTGCACCCGCAAAGCTGTGCATGTTATGGCGGCTGTGCGCGGGAGACCCTCGGGTCTGCCGGTTACTCTGTTCCGGTTCGCCAACCTGCGTACAGCTGCCACCCATTCGTTTGGCGACGAATGCGTGGTGGCTTAATCCACCAACAGAGTACTGAAAATGAACCAATACATGCCCCTAACGGGCCACGACTGCACCGTCCCCGCTCTGCTTATCGACACCAGCGCACCCCTCGACGTACTCCACGACGCCGCCGCGTACCGGATTCGCGCCGTCACGCAACTGTTGGAAAACCTGGCCTTCCGCGAACAGCTCAGCAGCGATGCTGTGGTGCTTCAAGACTTCGCCCAACTACTGGCTATACCGCTGCGGGATGGGTGTGATTTGCTGGATGTCATTATTCGCAGGCTTAACAGCGTCAACTGACCGCGACAGGGCGGCTGACGAGTTGCCCTGTTAACGGTGAGGCAGTGAGTAGGGGCAAACTACACTTGAATATTAAAGGTGGCTTGTCACTACTCCTTTACACCATCAAACAGAAAATGGCCTGCCCCTATTTCACGCTCGATCTTATATACCTGTCACAGATTTCAGAGTACTTAATGGTCACAGAATTAACATCATCAACAACACAATTCCATTTTTTACCAAACTCGTACGCCAACCATAAATACATCTCTATCGACCCTTTTGAGTGTCCCAACTGTATTTCAATCATTGTCCTCGGCGTGGCACCCAACCAAGATTCCCAATCGAGAATATCTTGCGCATCATAAAAACCTATGAGCTTTTCGGAGGTAAGTAATGACACATACAAAGTGGCCTCATCCCAGCTCAATACTCCACGACTACGTTTACCCGCGCTGACGATTCCACCTACAGCGTGGAGAAAATCAGCGAAAGTGTCTTCGTCAATTGCCACATCCGATATAATTGATGCTGAGTTGCTCACAACCATAACCCCGCTTTTTTGGTTCCATACTCGAATAACTCTTCGACGCGAATGAAAAGGGCGGAAAAGTGGACAGATTTATTTAAGTAAAAAAGCACTCGAAAAATTAAATAAATCTGTCCCCTTTTTCCCTTAGTACCAGATCCGCCCCCTCAACCCTGAAGTAAGCGACAGCTTCTGAAGGACCGCCTTTTGTACCTCTTAAACCGCTAAATAAACATTAGCGTTCCGCACGTCGCTCAACCATAGATTTTATATATTTAAGCTGCTCTAAGATAAAGTCAGAAAAGTTTGATGCTAACACCTCGAACCCATCCAGCTCCGAACTAACCGCTACGACCTGCCAATTATTCTTTGCGTCAAAACCATATAGCACATCACTCGAATTCCCGCCAATTATGTAAATCCCTTCATAACCTTCAATTTGCCGACCGCATATAGTTGAATATTTTTCCGGACCATCATCAACATAAAATGCAGCGTCTAGCTCACCGAATCCAAAATCCGCAAGAAATTCAAGATAATCCGCAGGCACACTGTTTCGATCCGATTCTTCAACACCACTTAATATGGCATCAACATTAGAAATACAGTCACCATAATCCCCCTCAAAAAGCTCAGCGGATGTTATTTCGTCTATAAACTTTCGAATTTCTACTGAATTTTTCATAGTCACTTACCATTGAAAAGGGGACAGATTTATTTCCTTAACAACGGACTCGGAAAATCAAATAAATCTGCCCCCTTATTCCGGCCGTTATTTTATAATCAACTGCTCAACCACCTCAACAGCAGTCCGCTTGTTCCCATTATCAAACAGATGCCCGCCTGCAATATCCCTGATCATTGATCCAGCCTTATTATAAAAACCATCATAATTGGCAGCATTTGCAATGGCCGTATCGACTTCTCTGAATGAAACTGAACCGCCAAACTGTGAATTTATAGCAGTAATGTCGTCTACACTTAAGCCGACCTTGAAACCACCAAGACCTGTTCCACTTGGAAGGTTTGGCGCTGAACTTAAGCCACCAGTCGCTAGATCATCTACTTTTCCGACAGCGCCACCAGTTGTTTTTGCACCTAATCAGTATTTATGGCTACTTTAAATTTACACCACATTGGAAACTCGCCAGAAAACACAAAAAAATCATCAACGTATTGCAAGCCTACCGCCTCTAAGCGCCGAGTAAGTTCATCCGTCGCCTCTCCTCCAAAACAGGGCCCAAAGGAAACCAAATCAGCACTCATATCAAGTGGCGCATCAAACTCAAGCACCGCTGACAGCCTATCAATATCTATAAATTTAGATAACAACGCTTGCCGACGAATAACGATCCCATATTCAACAATATTAATAAAATTCATGGTGTCACCCCTGGAGTTTTTATGCCATCAGGCACATTAATCTTAACGTTATAAATAGGTGAACTCTGATTTGGCTGAAAAATTTGCCCCCACTCCGGCTTCCCACCCTGACTGATAGCCTTTTCTGGAACGGCAAAGTCTATGCGAATAGGACCTGTCCCGCCTGGCTTAGCCGCACCCGGAGTTGTTACGTAAACACGTCCACCAGCTCCAACGCCATTGGGAATCATTGAAAAGGGGACAGATTTATTTCCTTAACAACGGACTCGGAAAATCAAATAAATCTGTCCCCTTATTCCGGCCTTCTGACAAGAACGGTCGGCATTCATGGCCTGAGCCAGAAACATCGACAGTGTTTCAGTCGGCGGGAACAAGCGTTGACGATGCTTGGGAATCACTGACTCGGCACGCTGTAGCAGCGCCGGATCGGCTAACAGCTTAAAGAATGCATGGGCGTTGCTGTTTTTGGCGTGCTGCTGAATGCGCTGCTGTTGATGCCTGATGATTTGACGTCTACGATTCACGCGGGCTGTCCTTGTCTGAGTGGTGTGTGTTCGCAACTATCACCGTAGACCAAGGACGGCCTTTTTTCATTTTTCTGTAGTCATATCAGCTGGTTAGCCGTTAAGGAAGTGCCATTCGGGTCTGACCCCTATTCCCTCTTTCCTGCTGCCTCTTTTCTTTTCCTTTTCTGACACCACCACTCTTCGTAAATGTCACGTTATGGATATATGCCGCCCCGCTCAAGTTCAGCGAAAAAATACTCCATACCTTCCCGAATGCTGTCTGTGTCTTTTCTTATTACGACATTGTTACCTGTGGACATGTTTAAAATAAAAGTATAAATGTTACGTTCTCTTTCACCATCAACCTTAAAGATGAAAAAACCCTTATTCTTCATCGCCACCAACTCTAGTATTTGAACAAACTCCTCTAGCCCGACGCTATTCATACCTGACGAACCAAAACGAGCCGCATACTTTTCAGAAAGCTCATTGAAAGACATTAATCCAACCCTCTTAAAGCAAAAAGGGGACAGATTTATTTAAGTAAAAAAGCACTCGAAAAATTAAATAAATCTGTCCCCTTTTTCCAATAACCGCAAACAGCCCGCCCCTCAACTTTGAGAGTCATAGCCGCCCCTTGGGTTTTTCCAGTATTATAAGCTTGCTGTATAACTCCAACTTCAGCATGTGCAGTTGCCATATTTGCATTTGGCAAAGGTTTACCAGATGACTCTATTTTTGTATTTACACGATCAGCTATGAGTGTCGGCTGATCAGCTTTTGCTTGAGAGCCGGGCCTCGCCGTCTGGTTAACATCAGTGAACGCCTGACCACCAATCTTACCTTCCGCCGTTACTTTCGGAGCAGTAGCTTTTGGACCTAGCCTTTCTCAACCTTTATTTAAACGCAGAATCATTATTCAACTGAAAGAAATTATTCTTTTTTCTAAGAAATCGATAAAGTTCTTCGCATACAAACTAGAAGTTTTATCAGAAAGTTCAAGCCTATAAACAGGATACTCCCCATCATTAAGACCATCGTCCGTGGCAAAATAAAATGATTCCCCTGCACCCGGCGGTTCGCAGATAAATAGCCTCTCCTTCCCACACAACCCATTTCGACCGTTAACGATTGACATATAAACGATATCCCCCCCCCTTACACTATCAAAATCCATTTCGTAGATACTATAAATCTCCTCCCCAGATATTTCCCCGCCAGAATAACACTTCAGCCACCATTTATAGCTATCAGGCAACTTCAACCCAAGACGAGCTTCAGCTTTATAAATCCACTCATCAGCAATCCCGTCACCATATTCAGCAAACTCAACGAAATCCGACTCTTTAATAAGATTAATGATTCTCGAATAATCCACGCCTAATTACTCCCCGCTCCGAGCCCGCAACTTCCAATATTCCGACTGATAAGAATTAAACTCTTTAGCCTGCTTTGTCAATGTTTTTGCATTCAAATCCGTAGGAACTGAAACATAATCAGTCGTAGGGTTTCTGTATTCTGCAGAGTCTTTGTAACGAGTATACCTAAAGCTTTGAGCGGCATTGGATGGGACATGAAGAACACTGCTATTCTGGCTATGGAAAACAGAACCAACTTCTGCAAGTGAACCACGAGTACCAGCGAATCCATTAATTTCAGTTTGCGAGAGATGATGTAACTCAACTGATTTCCCATCATACCCAATTGGTGCTCGACCCGAGGCCATCCTCTCAAGGTTTGAGCCTTCAACAGTTTTACCTCGTACTCTCCAGGTCGATAGGGCCTCTGGGTCAAAGAGGTCGTTACGTTGATAAACAGTCCTATCTAGAACTGTTGTTTTATTCCAAAAAATATCAGCTTTAGGCGTTGTACTTGCAACACTACTACCCGCCATCGTGCCCGTACCAGCAGAACCTGGCCCTTTTGCACCGCCAGACAGTAACCCCGCCGCAGCTCCTCCCCCCGCCGCAATCTCCCCTACTTTGGCCACCGCACCCGCTCGGCCCGCAGGAATCATCGCCAACGCGAACTCAGTAGCACTCTTGGCTGCCAGCCGGACACTGGCAATTTCGTTCCCTTGCAAAAAGTACAGAAAACTCTGCGCTTGTTGCTCGGTATCTGGCTCCTGCCCACGCCCTGATAGCAGCGCAACCACTCCATTCGCCATCTGCGAGCTTACACCTGGGAAATCGGTGGCCAAGCCTTTGCCGAGTGCCCAGATACCCTGGCCAGTACTGACAGCCCCGTCAGCCAATCCCAGGGGAATTCCCGTCCCTACGCCTTCTATCGTCTCTCCCAGCGACGCACCATAATAGAGGTTGTTCCGGTAGAAATCGTGTTGACTCCCAACAGGATCCAATTTCCCGATCAGGTACTCCTCGTTGATGCTCCGATTGTTGTATTCGCTAGGAAGATTGAGTCGATAGTCCTGAAGCAAGCGAATAGTTTCGTCGGGTGTATAAGTCCTTCCGGCGTCAGCAATAACCGGTATATCGCCCATCTCAGCGCGACGGGTGTAGTTGTCCCCCAAAGGTGCTAGCGCAATACCCAGGTATTTAAGTGTCAGTGCATCCGGCTGGTCCTGATGCGCACCTACCAACTTGTTCCAGTCAGCATCAACGTAGTAAACGAGCCCCCTGGCCAGACGCTTCTCGGCCTCGGCCGTGGTGATCTTGGCCTCGGCCGCCAATGCGCTGACTTGCTGTTTCAGCGCCATGACTTCCGCAGGGTGCATCTGACGGTTGAACATATCGACGTTCGCCGCACTTTTCCCACCGGCCACAGCTCCGGCCACGCCGGTAGCGGAGCCAACACCCGCGCCCACGCCTGTTGCGATCAGCGCGGAGATGGCGTCCAGATTGTGGGGGTCGTTAACGCTGTTTTTCAGTGCATTCTCGACGATAGGCATCAAGGCGGCAGAAGCGCCCGCGCCAAGCGCAGAACTCTGCACGCTACCACTCGACAGCCCTATAGCAGCGCCTGCCAGGGTGTGAAGCAAGACTCGCGCAGCGCCCCCCTCGGCCCAGGCCGCCTTTTCCGAAGGGCTAGTGGCTGCAACCTCTCTTTGGTTGGCGTAATCACCAATCTTGTAGAACGTATCGCTGGCCGTCGTATTCGCAACAATGCCGACGGTGGTGCCTGCACCCGCACCGCCCAAGCCAGCTGCGATCAAGCCTGTAGCGATGTCCGCCATGATCCGTTTATCGCCACCCACACGCCAACTGGCTGCATCGTCCAAGGCCAGGTTGGCGGCGGCTACCTGCTCAGGGGTACCACCTTCAGCTTTCTTCGCTTGAGCCTTGGCCGCGTCAGACTTCGCTTTGGCGACCGTGTTGATCACGCTGCTGGCCAATTGCGCCGAGCTTTGGATCAGGTCGATCCGCTCCTGCATGGCCTTTTCATCCGGACGGTCCAGATGCTGGTTGGCGTTTGCGGTATCACGATTGAGCCCGACGACGTCATAGGCCCCTGCGGCATCGCGAACGATGATGGTGCCAGGGCTGACCGCACTTCGGGTTTTGCTGCTGTCGGACTCTTTGAGCAGCAGCGGTATCGCCCCGCCGGTGTCGGTGTGTGCCCACTTGCGCTCCTCGGGTGGCGTGACCGGGCTACCCGGCTTGTCCCCTTTGGTGCTGGTGTAGGACAAGCTCAGGCTGGCGGCCTGGCTCTTGATATCACTTTTGTTTTTGATATCGCTGACCAGCAGCCGCTCAGTGCTGAGGATGTTTTTATCCGCACTGGCTTCGCTGGCAATTACGGCACCTTGCAGTGTGGTGTTTTTGCCGACATAGATGTCGTAGCCACCGCTGCCGGCAAACAGCCCGGTCTGATCAGTCACAGCGTTGTAATCGCTGTTCATCTTGCTGCCGCCGATCGTGCCGGAGGCGGTTACCATCGAGCCCCAGCAGAAGGGCGGTACGCAAATACTGGCGCCCACACCGGCGCTGGTCTGCTTGTTTTTCTGGCTTGCCTCGTCCTGTCGAGAGGCGATATTCAGGTTGCCACCGATGTTGGCATTGATGACATCGGCCCGTACCTGGGCGCCGGCCAGCGTAGTGTCCTGCCCGCTTTTGAGCACCAACGAACCGGTGTCGAGCGTCGTGTTGACCTGGGTCAACTCATGCCCGGTACCCATGCCCTTGGCCATTTTTGCGCCAAGGTCGAGGGTGAAACCGTTCTGGTCACCAATGTTGAAACTGGCGCCGATGCTGGTTTTGTTATTGCTGTTCTTGTTATCCCAGTTTTTTCGGTCCTGCGCGCTCTCCAGCGTGATGTTGTTTTTCGCCAACAACAGCGTGTCGCCAGCTTTGATACTGCTGCCAATGACATGGAGGTTGCCTTCAGTATTAGCCGCGTCCCCTGTAGCAATGATCGACAAGCCGCCGCCGCTGTTAAGCGTGGATTGCTTGGCAGTTTCAGCATGGTATTCACTGGTGCTTTTCTTGCGAGTCGAGGCTAACTCGGTGCCGATTTTGATGACCGAACCCGAGCTATTCGCGGGTTTGCCGTCTGACTCGTTGGCAGCGCTGTCATCGCCACCCATGGCGTTATAAGCCGACAGCAACGCTTGAGCGCCTTTGACCGCTTTCAACCGGCTGTCATCGGCATTTTTTGCAGCCCGGACATCGTCGCGAATGCTGTTGACCGTATCGACCAGCGTGCCACCGATCACACGGCCAACCGCCAGGCTTTTGGAGCTGTCCTTGCTGGTCTGGTTCGACGTTTCCATGCCGGAGGTGATAGTGACGTTGGCCCCCGTGAGCGCCATGCTCTTGGTACTCACCAAATCACTCGCCACCACCGTCAACTCTCGGCCAGCCGTCAGTGACACATTGCCCGCACTCGAACCCACCGTGCTGCCGGTCAAGGTCATCTCATCGGCAGTACCGTTGTGTTTCTGGCTGCCAATGGAAAGGTGTTGGTTGCCGGTGATGTCATCGAGCCCCAGCTTGTTGCCGGTGAGCACGCCGGTGAGGTCGCGGCTCTTTTCCTTGTGCATATCGACACGGGAAAAGGTGTTCTTCGCCGCATCAATGGTCAAGTCGCGCCCGGCCTCTACGGCAAGGTTGCCAGTGCTTACCAGGGACGACCCCGTAACTGTGGCGTCACGCTTGGCAGCGACGGTGACCGTATCGCCGGACACCATACTGCCCACGGCGGTAGTGCGTTTCTCGTCGACTTTGTCTTCAACCTTGCTCGACTTGAACCCGCCCCAACTGCTTTTGCTTTCTTTGCGTTCGTGACGGGCGCTGTCGGAGTTAGTGACCGCAAGAATGCTGACGTCCTGGCCTGCGACCAGTTGCGCAGCGCCTTTGTCGGCAGTGACGGCGCTGCCGGCCAGCAACAGGTTTGCACCCGCCACGACGGTGCTGTTGGTGCCCGCGCTGACCAGGCTGCCGACATTGTTGATGGCGGATGTCTCATCCAGACGGAATTTCTTCCCGGACGAGGTCTTCTTGGTTTTGCTGTAGAAGCTGTAGTCCTGATTTTCGGCCGCCTTGAGGGCAAGGTCGTTACCCGCAACCAGGTACGCTTCTTTGCCCGCATCCACTTGGCTGGCCACCAGTTGCAGGTTCTGCCCGGCGCTCAGGGTGGCGTCACCGCCAGCCTTGAGCACGGTCGATACCTGCTGAACATGGTCTTCAACACTGGTGACCTTCTTGGAATTAAACGCCGAATGCTGTTCATTCGCCGCCGACGCCAGGTTCACATTGCCCTTGGCCACCAGCGCCAGATCACGCGTGGCATTCAACTGGCTGCCGATGGCGCTGATGTCCCGCGCAGCCACCACCTGGAAGTCGCGACCGGCCTCGATCACGGTGCCGTACTGGTTTGCGCTGCTGCTGCGCATGTAGGTGCTGACGGCATTGGCGTTGCGTTGTTCGGCGGTGGCCAGGTTTACATCGCGCCCGGCTTGAACGCCCAGGTCGGCGCCGCTTTTGAAGGCGCCGCCGGTGCTGTTGACGTCGCGCCCGGCTTGCAGGGTGAGGGTGTTGGCGGCTTCGATGCGGGCGGCGTTGTCGACGAAGTCGGTGCGTTCGGTGCGGTAGCCGCTGCTGCTTTGGTGGCTGGTGACGGTGCGTTCGTTGAGCACATCGCCATTTACTGCGCTCACGCTGACGTCGCGCCCGGCGATGATGCCGCCGGCGCGGTTGGTGAGGGTGTTGCCGGCGAGCAGGTCGAGGCGGTTGCCCGCTTGCACGAGGCCGCTGTTGACCATGTTGCGCCCGGCGCTGGCGGCGAGGTTGTTGGTGGCGCGCAGGGTGCCGACGTTGTTGAGGTCGGTGCCGCTGACCAGGTTCAGGTCGCTGCCGGTGATGAGTGCGCCGTTGGGCGCCAGGCGGTTGTTGGCCTGGGCCAGGTAGAGCACGGGCACCAGCACTTGCTGGCCGGCGACGGTGGCGTTTTCCATCCACACGATGTCGTGGGTCAGGGCCGCGACTTGCTCGGCGGTGAGGCTCACGCCTACGGCCAGGTTTAGCGCCTGTTTGGTGCCGATGGCGTTGTCCATCAGGTACTTGAACATCGCTGTGTCGCTGGTCTGGCCATCGATGAAGCGCTGGCCGGTACGGGCGATCACGGCTTGCTGGATCAGGCGCTGTTCATACAGGCCATCACCCAGGCGCTTTTGTGCCTGGTCCGGGTCGTAGCCCAGTTTGGACAGCATGTAATCGGAGCTTAAGAACTGGCTGAGGTTGGTCAGCAGCGGGTTGGTTTCGATCAGGTATTTCTGTGGGTTGGAGACGAACTGGCTGTCTGGCAGGCCTTGCACGCGGTTAATCACCACGCCGTCGGCCGAGGTGCCGCTGCCGGGCACGACCGGGCCGGTAACCGGCGTGCGGTCGACGCTGCCGCCGCCCAAGGTCCAGCCTTGCGGGCCGGTGCTGGCAGGCGCGCTGGCGCTCTGGCCACTGAGGCGGAACAGCCCGCCCTGGCCGGTGGGCAAGGTGAAGCCGGGCAGGCTCAGCGGGTTGATCTGCTGTTGGGCCAGGTCCGGCGGCAGTTGCTGGTTGAGGGTCACGCGGGTGGAGTAACCGGCTGCGCCACTGGCACCGGTGGCGTCGGTGGTGGTTTTGGCACCTGCGCCGATGTAGCTATAGCCCAGGCGTACCACGCTGTTGTCGATGCCGGCTTGCGCTTTGACGTCTACCGCGCCGCCTGCCTGAATCACGGCGGCGTAACGTTGGTCATCGCTGGCAATTTTGGTGACTTTGCCGAACTGGGTGCGCTCGATCTCCATCATGCCGATGAAGTTGGCCACGGTAGCTTCAAGGCCGCCGAGGTCATTGGGATTGTAACCGGCGCTTTTGTACCAGTATTTGTTGGTGAGTGCGGCGGCGGCACTGAACCAGCCTTCAGGGTGCTTGGTGCGCTTTGACGTGAAAAGACGATAGGTCTCGGTCTCGCCGGTTTCGATGCCGGTGTTGACCAGGTTGTTCAGGCGCGCGGTGAAGTTACCGCCGGCCGCGATCGAGCTGCTGCTGTTGAGCAGGTCGCCGCCCGCCAGGGTCATGTTACCGCCCGAGGTGATGCTCGAACCGGCACTGGCGGCGGTCACTTCCAGTTTGTCGCGTGTCACCAGTTCCCACACGTAGTTGCGCGGTGTGCCACCGGCGTGGCAGTCACCGGCGTTGACGTACTCGATGCACGTGCCTTGGGTGGCCGAGGCTGTGTAGACACCCGCATCGTTGACGTCGAGTACCGCCCGTTCGTTTTTGATCGAGTTGGCGGACAAGCTGAGGTTGCCGTCACTCTGGATCGTGGATGAGCTGTTGAGGATGCTGCTTGCCAGGCCGCCCTTGCCGTCGCGGTCGACGCTGAGGTTGCCCAGGCTGTAGACGTCGGCGTAGCTGTTGTTCAACGCGTCCACACGCAGGCTCATGTCGCCGCCGCTGAAGATCAGGCCGTGGTCATTGAGCAAGGCGCCGGTGGTGGCGACCAGTCGCTGGCCGCTGCCCAGGGTCGCGTAGTTGTTGAGTGTGCCCGCGTTGACCACCAGGTCGGTAGCGGCGGTGAGGCGCCCGCGGTTGTTGAGCGTGCCGGCGATGTTGGCGGTGGTGACGCCGCCGCCGGCAATGCTGGCCGTGTCGCTCAGGCTGGCTTGTGCGGCATTGAGGTTGAGGTTGCCCAGGCTGCTGATGCGCCCGCTGCTGTTGAGCGCGCCGCTCAAGGTCAGGTCGAGCGCGCCGTCGCTGGCGATCAGGCCGTGGGTGGTCCAGTTGGCGCCATTGCCGATAAAGCGTCGCGCGCCGAGCAGTTGGCCGGTGGCGGTCTGGTCGAGGCTGTCGACGTTAACGGTGAGTTGCCCGGCCTGGATCACGCTGCTGTTGGTCCAGTTGCCCTGGGTGATGGTCAGGTCGCCACGGGTGACCAGGCTGCCGCCCACGTCGTTGAGGTTGGCCGGGGCAATGCCGAAGTTGCCGGTGCCCACGTGCAGTACGTTGCCGCCCAGGTTCTGGAAGCTACCGGCGTTGAGGGTCAGGTCGTTGTTGGCGGTTTCCAGCACGCCGTTGCGGTTGTCGAACAGGCCACCGATGGCGAATTCGGTGGTGCCCGCCGTGCCCAGCGCACGCAGGCGCCCGGTCTGGTTATCGAGGCTCGCGGCACGCACCTTGAGGGTGCTTTCGCTTTCGATGATGCCCAGGCGGTTGTTGAGCGCGCCGCTGAGGTCCAGGTCGATCTGTTGGCCAGCAATCTGGCCGTCGTTGTCGCCGCTGTTATCGAAGTCATGCCCGACCACGCGCATCAGGCCTTTGGCATACAGCCCGCCGTTGCGGTTGTCGAAATTGCCGGTGGTGACCAGTGCGTTGCCGCCCTGCGCCGCGATGCGCCCGCCATAGTTGTCTACGCTGCCGGCTTGCAGGTTGAGGCTTTGCCCCTGCATCACGCCGCCCTGGCGGTTGTTGTTGAGGTCGTAACCGTTGCGCAGCACGCCGACCACTTGGGTTTGCAGCGCGGCCTTGAGGCTGGCGAGGGTGCCGCCACGGTTGTCGAGGCTGGCGGCGTTGACGCTGAGGTCACCGGCCTGGGCGATCAGTTTGCCGCTCTGGTTATCCAGCGTGTCGGCCACGTTGGCGGTCATGCCGCCCTGGCTTTGCACGGTGCCTTGGCCATTGTCCAAGCGGTTGGCGGTGAGCAGGAGGTCGGCGTTCTGACTGTAGATCAAGCCGTCGTTGCCGTTCTGCACCAGGCCGCTGGCGGTGAGGCTCAAGCGGTCGTTGGCAGCCAGGGTGCCACGGTTGCGGTTATCCAGGCCGACAGTCAGCAGGGTCAACAAACCTTGGCTGGCGATCTGGCCGCCCTGGTTGTTGATCTGCGCCGCGCGGCTGATCAGCAGCGGGCCGCCGCTGGCCAGTTTGCCGTTGGTGTTGGTCAGGGTCGCGAGCAGGTCAAGGGTGGTGGCGGTGCCGCCACTGATGCTGCCGGCGCTGTTGTCCAGGTTTTGCGTAGCCAGGCTCAGGGCCGCGCCGCTGTCGATCACGCCGCCCTGGGCGTTGTTCAGCAAGCCGCCGACGGTCAGCGTCTGCCCGGCCGCGCTGGAGAGTACGCCTTTGTTGCTGTTATCCAGTTCGCCGGCATTAACGGTCAGCGCTTTCTGGCTCACCAGTGCCCCGCCTGCGCTGTTGAGCAGGTTGGCGGTCAGCGTGGCGTTAAGGTCGCCGTATCGGCTGGACAAGGTGCCGCCGTTGCGGTTGTCGAGGTTCGCACCGCTGACGGTGAGGCCCTGCCAGCCGGACATCAGGCCATTCTGATTGATCAGGTTTTCGGCATTGAGCACCAGCAGGTTATTGCTGATCAGCTTGCCGTTGCTGTTGTTCAACGTGCGGCCGTTGAGGTTCAGGGTTTGCGCGCTGGAGAGTTCGCCACCCTGGTTGCTGAGGTCACGCAGGTGGTTGATGGAGAGGTTGCCGGCGGTGGTGATCAGGCCACCCGCGTTGTTCAGGTCGCCAGTGGCGGTGCCGAAGTCCAGGGCAATCGCGCTGCCCAGCAGCGAGCCGTTCTGGTTGTCCAGCGCGGCGCTGTTGAGCGTCAGCGTATTGCTGGCGTTGAGCAGGCCCTGGTCGCGGTTGGTGAGGCGGCCAGCCACGTTGAGCAGCGTGTCGCCACGGCTGGTGAGGGTGCCGCCGCTGTTGTCGAGGTCGGTGGCGTGGGCGTCAACCGAGGCGGCGGCAATCATGCCTTTGACGTTGGCCAGGGCCTGGCCGATGCGCAGGGTCAGCGCGGCGTTGCTCAGCAGTTTGCCGCTGCTGTTGTCGAGGTTGTCGGCGGTGAGTGTGAACGCCTGGCTGCCGGAGATTTCGCCGCCCTGGTTATGCACGTTCTTGAGGTTGTTGAGCATCAACAGCGGCGCGTTGATCAGCCCGCCCTGGTTATTGAACTCGCCACGGTGCAGGTCCAGCGTCAGCGCCTCGGCGCTGGTGATCTGGCCGCCTTGCTGGTTGTTGAGGTCGGCAGTGCCAAGGGACAGGGCCTGGCGCGCGCTGAGGGTGCCGTTCTGGCTGTTGTCGACGCTTGCGGCGTTGAGTATCAGGCTGCCATCGGTGACCAGCCGCCCGCCTCGGTTGTCCACCGCGCCGAGTGCGCTGAGGGTCAGCGGGCCGGCGCTGGAGAGCGTGCCGCCGCCGTTGGCCAGCGTGCGCGCGGTGATGCTCAGCAGCCCTTCGCTGCTGATCAAACCCTGGTTGCGGTTGAGCAGTTGGTCGACATTCAAACCTGCGCCGCCGCCGGCAATCAGCAGCCCGCCGTCGCTGTTATCCAGTTGCGTAGCGGTTACCTGCACGCCCGCACGGCTGGACAGCTCGCCGTTGCGATTGTCGATGTTGGCGACATTGACCTGCACACCACCCACGCCTGCGACCAAGCCTTTTTGGCGGTTGTCGAGGCTATTACCGGCCACGCTTACCGTGCCTTGGCTGGTGACCAGCCCGGCTTGGTTATTGAGGCTGCCGACGTTGAGGCTGAGCGTATTGCCCGCTGTGATAAGGCCCGCGACGTTATCGAGGGTCGCGACCGTCAGCGCTGCAGTGTCGAGGCTTGAGAGCTCACCGCCCTGGTTATGCAGCTCACCGACGACGACGGTCAGCGGCCCGTTGCTGGTGACCAACCCAGCTTGGGTGTTCTGCAGGCGATCAGCGGTGATGGCCAGGCCGCCGTTGCTGAGAATGCGGCCTTTGTTCTGGTTGTCGACTGTGGCAGCGGTAATTTGGGTGTGTTGTTTGGCACCCAGTGTGCCGCCCTGGTTGTTCAACGCTTGGGCATCCACGCTCAACGCGCGGCTGGCAATCACACTGGCGCCGGTGTTGGTGACGGCCTTGCCGCGCAGGCTCACATCGCCTGTGGCGTTGCGAGTGTTGTCGGCGTTGACGCCGGCTTCGATGATGTCGCCATTGGTCAGCGTGCCGCCGCTGGACAGCGCAATGCGGTCACGGGCGGCCAGGCTCTGGCGGTTAGTGAGGTCGCCCTGGGTGTTCACGTTAAGGGCTGTACCGGCATACACCGGCCCTTTGGCGTCCAGGCTTGCGGCGTTGATGTTGACCGCGCCGCTGGCGGCGGTTTGCGCCATGCTCAAATGCCCATTGGCATCGAGCTGGATATCACCACCACTGGCCGCCAACGTGCCGTCGAGCTTCACGCCCACACCGGCTTCGGTGCCCACCAGTTTGATCGCACCGGCGTACATGCCGCCCAAGGCACTGGAGTCGATGGCCAGCTCGGGTTTGGTGCTGCCGTCGTCGGCACGGGCGGTGGCTTTCAGGCTTTTGGCGTCGACGTCGTTGCGCCCGGCGACCACGGCCAGTTCACGGGCGTTGATCTGCGCGTTGATCTTGGCCGAGCGGGTAATGATTTCGAAGCGGTCGACGTTGCTGGCGTTCAGGCCTTCGCCGTCGATCGTCACGGCGCCGCCGTCCACCTGGTAATGGTCCAGACGACCGACGTTGTCCATCACCGGTTTGCCGGTGGTCAGGGTCACGTTGGGCGTGTTGATAAACCCGCAGCCGCTGCACGTGATGCCGTAAGGGTTGGCGACGATGACTTTGGCCGACTGCCCCGCTACTTCGGTGTAACCACGCAGCTGGCTCGGGCTGCCGCCGTTGACTTCGTTGAGGATAACGTTGGCCGCGCCGCCCTTGAGGTTGGGGTTGCCGACGATGTAACCGCCCAGCTGGGTGTTCTGCAGCGCGCCAGTGGCGTTGTTGAGGATCACGCCGTTGGGGCCGACGTTGTAGTCCTTGAACTGGTTGTGGGACAAGCCACTGCCATTGGGGGTGGCGATGTTCACCACCGGCACGCCATTGCCGGCCTGGCCGACGCTGGTGGCCGGGTTGCTCACCATAATGCCTTCGGCCTGGGCCAGCAACGGCTGCCAGAACAGCGCGTTGACCAGGATCAGCACCAGGCCGCGCTTGGGCAGGCCGAAGAACGCGTCGCGGCGCTTCAAGGCAGCAGAAGGTTGGCGGGCCAGAAAGGCAAAGTGGCGAACATCCATGGTCAAATTCTCGTTGCAGCGGGGCGTTGAATTACAGGAAGAAATCCATGCGGAAGTAGATCGGCGCTTCACGCTCCGTCACCACTCCAGGTCTTTCTAACGAGTGGGCAAACGTCACGCTGGTGCTGACGTATTTGCCCCGGGCGAACAGTTCCACGGAGTTGCTTGAAACGCGGCCGTGGTTGTCGCCGTTGTAACGGTCGTTGCGGATCACGCCCTGGTCGTAACCGAGGCTGGTGCCGTATTCGGCGAAGGCCGGGCGCAGCCATTCGAGGGTGACCGGGCGCGCCCAGCGCACTTCGTTGCGCCAGTAGCCGCCGCTGTCGCCGGACAGTTGCTGGTCCTTCAAACCGCGCACCGACGACGAGCCGCCGAGGCTGATGCGCTGCGGCGAGAACAGCACGTCTTCACTGCGTTGCCCGGTGGCCAGGCTGGTGAAGCTGAACGACTCACCCCACAGGCGAAACGGCTGCAAATAGCTGACGGTGGCGGTGTATTTGCGGTAATCCGGGGTGGGCGTGAGGTTGCCGAACTGGTCGCGGTGCTGGTCGTCGCGCTGGGCGTCAAAGGCGCCGATGCCGTTCTGTACGCCGAGGTCGATGTTGACGAAAGCATTGCCGATGCGCCGGCCGTGGTTGATACCAAACTGCAACTCACTGAGGCGGTTGCTGCTGATTTCGAGCTGGGCGTCGTTGACGTAGTTGTTGGTGCGCAGGTGAGCCACACCCACGTTGACCGAGGTTTTGCTCACGTCATCGCGGTGAATCACGCGCTCTGCGCGCAGTTGGTGGTTCTGGCTGTCGCCCGACTGCTTGAACTTGAAGGTGTCGGTGTAACCCAGCGCGCGGTAATCGCTCTCGCTGTAGGTGTAGGTGAAGTTCCACCAGCCCCACGGCACGTTGTAATAGAGCAGGGTGTTTTTCGAGGTTTTCTGGTGGTCGCTGATGGCGTCGTGGCCACCGCGCAGCACCAGTTGGTCAGCCAGGCCGAGCGGGCTGTCCCACTCCAGGCCCGCGCCCCATTGCTGTTCGCCGGTGCTGCGTTGCCCGTCGTTGTTGCGCGACAGGCTGGCGCGCCAGGGCTTTTGCGGGGTGTTCTTGACCACCACGTCGCTGCCGCCCACTTGCTTGCCGGGGGTCAGTTCCATTTGCGCCTGTTTGGACGGCAAACGGTTGAGCTGGTCCACCAGTTGCTCGACCTCGCGCAGGTTCAGCGCCTCACCGACCTTGCCGGGAAACGCCATGGCCAGTTCACGCTCGGTGACGTTGCTGCCTTCGGCGCTGCGCACCGCTTCAAGTTTGCCTTCGACCACCAACACCTGCAGATGGCCGCTGGAGAGGTCTTGTTGCGGCAAGTAGGCGCGGCTGGTGACGCGGCCTTTGGCGATGTAATAGTCGGTGATGACCTTGAGCAGCTCATTGAGCTGCGAGACGCCCAGGCATTGGCCTACATAGGGTTTGAGCAGCAGCGTGCGGTCGCCGGCAGGCAGGCTGTCGGCGCCTTTGAGTTCGATGTCTTTGATCGGGAAGCAGCGGGTGTCGGCAGGCGTAGCCGGTGCCTGTGGCTTGGCTTCTTTGCCGGGCAGGTCCTGAAGCTCTTGCAGGCGCCGGCTTTGCTCTTCCAGCAGGCGGTTCTGCCGATCGCGGATCAGGTCTTGATCCCCTGGCGTAGGGGCGGCGATGGCCGTATTCAGGCTCAGGCAGGTGAGCATGAAAGTGCACAGCAAGTACCGAGTCCGTGGCGATAAAAAAGACATGTTCGATCCATCGAAAATCAAGGGGCGGCAAACTACCATCGAACTAGCGCTGGCCCAAGAAACCGGGACAGTTGCACATTCGTGCTTATTACATCCGCAACACATTGATTGTTAACAATAAAGAGTTATCACAAAGAGATAATGGCGGCCGTTAGAAGTTTTATTCCGACCAGCGGCAACTCTTTTGATATTAATTCGGCAAACAATTTAGCAAATGCCATTATTTAGCCATCAACTACTTGCCGAGTTAGGTTAGTGCAGGGAAATAGCGAAAAGTTCGCGGTGTTTTTGTGAATTGGATCCCATTTATCGGAATTCCAAGCGACGCAGATGGAATGTGGGAGCTGGCTTGCCTGCGATGGCGGCGTGTCAGGTATTGATTGGTTGCTGGCCCACCGCTATCGCAGGCAAGCCAGCTCCCACAGGGGTCTTTGGGGTCTTTGGATTTTCTAGCCGGCGTCTTTGCCTTTTTCCGCGCCGGGCACCAGGGTCAGGCCGGGGCGCTCCACGTCGCGGGACACGTGGGACTTCACATCCTCGACACCGCCGTCTTCGTCGTTGTGGATCACCAGCACGCCCGGCTTGCGAAACTGCTCCAGGTGGCCGTCGCCCAAATTGAAACTCTCACTCAGGTTTTTGTCGCTCAGCGCATTGGCTTCGGCGCGGCGCTGGGCGAACTTGCGCCCACGGCGTTGCTGATAGCGCGCCCAACTGATCAGGATCACCGCGTTGAACAAGGCGATCCACAGGTAGATCTGCAAGGTGTTGAGCGCGGCGAAAATCGGCGCCTCAATACGTGGGCCGCCGTGGGTTTCCAGCATGGCGCCGATACCACGCGCGAGCAGCCAGATCAGGCCGCCCCACGCCAGCAGCGTCAGCAGCACGTCGATGATCCACATCACGGTGTTTTGGCGAGTTCTGACCAGCTTCATGGTCACGCCTCCTCTTCACTGGGTTTGATGCCGCGGTCCGGGCTGACCCAGCGCGCGCGTTTCTGGTGCTGGTTGAACAGCACCTTGGGAAAGCTGACCAGGGTGGTGAGCAGGCTGACCAGCCAGAACACCATCGGGTACCACACGGTCCAGAACAGGGTTTTCCACAGGTCCTTTTCATAGCGCCGGTCGATCAGGATACTCACCGCGAACTGCAGCAGGCACACCATCGCCAGCACCAGCCCGGTAAAGGCCGGTGGCACCAGGGAATCCACGGCAATCGCCTGCGGCAGTACCACGAACTTGCCCACGCCCCAGAAGATCACCGAGAGCAGGAAGGTGAAGGCCCAGCCGGTGGACAGGCAGTACTCGAACAGCAGTGGCCACAGGTAGCGATGGCGCCATTGCCAGATGCCTCGGATGTTCTTGAACAGCACCTCGGCGCCGCCCTGGGCCCAACGCAGGCGCTGTTTCCACAGGCCGCCTACGGTTTCGGGCATGAGGATCCAGCACAGGGCACGGGGCTCGTAGAAGATCGCCCAGTGGTCCAGTTGCAGCTTCCAACTCACGTCGATGTCTTCGGTGATCATGTCGGTGGACCAGTAGTCGATGCGGTCCAGCGCCTTCTTGCGAAACGCCACCACCACACCCGACACCGTGAAGATCCGCCCGAACACGCGCTGGGTGCGCTTGATCAAGCCGATAATCGAGGAGAACTCGCCCACCTGCACCCGGCCGATCAAGGTTGAACGCGTGCGGATGCGTGGGTTGCCGGTCACGGCGCCCAGGCGCGGGTTGTCGAGCATCGGCGCGACCATGTAGGCCGCTGCGTTTTTGTCGAGCAAGGCATCGCCGTCGATGCACACCAGGTACTCACTGCGCGCCGCCACGGCGCCCATGCGCAAGGCCACGGCCTTGCCCTGGTTTTGCGCCAGGTGCAGCACACGCAGGCGTGGGTGTTGCAAGGCCAGGGCGTCGAGCACGGCAGCGGTGTTGTCTTTGGAACCGTCGTTGACGGCGATGACTTCGATATTCGGGTACAGCTGGTTCAGGGCCGCATGAATGGTGTCGGCGGCGTTATCGCCCTCGTTGTAGCAAGGGATGATGATCGAGATCAGCGGGTTGCCGGCCAGGGTCGGCGCCGGCGTGTCTTCCTTCCACGGCCAATGCCGCTCCCAGTGCAGCCAGAAGTACAGCCCGCCGGCGATCCACAGCGCCGACATGAACAGCGGGTAGAAAAACACGAAGTCCATCAGGAACTGCCCGGTGACCAGGAAGATCAGGCCCAGGGGCACACCCAACACCAACGCCAACACGAATAAAGCCAGGATTCTGTCGAACATGATCAAGGGTTCCACTGGTTGGAAAGGGCCGGACGAACTGTCTTCAGGTCCGGCGAATTTTCCAGGAAGTTATCCGGGTAGTAGCCAAAGCTCTTGACCCCCTGGCGTTTGAGCACGCCCATCCATTCGGCCATCTGCGCGCCCTTGATATCCGGCGCTTCTTTGGTCCGCCAGTCTTTGGCTTGCAGCTCGAACACGGTTTTTTCCAGCGCGCCGGGGCGCGCCTTGACCGTGGCGACGAGTTTTTCCAGCCAGGCGTTGGAGGTTTTCAGCTCCTGGCCTTCCATCAATGGCATGGCCATGGGCGCAGTCCAGTCGTAGGCCTGGAGGAAGTCGTCGAGGTTCTGCGCGAACCAGGCTTCGCTGGCCGGGTTGAGCATCGGCTCGGCAAAGATATTGCGTGCGGTCGCCACTTGTGGACCACCGATGGCGCGAACCTTGGCGGTCAGCTCGTGGGTGAAGTCGATCAGGTAGCGGCTCTTGAAGCGCGTCCAGCGTTGCATCACTGCAGGGTCTGCACGCAGCGCGGCAATGCTGCCCGGCAGGCCGTTGGCGGCATAAGCCTTGAGCGCAGCGGGGCTGGCGTCTTCGAAGTCGGAAAGCACGGCGTCGTCGTGGTACAGCACACCGTCGATGGCATTGTTGCGCGCCAGGTCTTCATAGATCTCGCCGATGATCTTGCGCACCTGCGGGTCGAACGGCGACAAACGTTTGTATTGGTCCGGGTCGGTGCCGACCTGGCCGGTTTGCGGGTCCCAGCGGGTCACACGCGGCAGCTTGGGGTCGAGGGCGAAACTCAGCACCGGCATCCAGGCATACACAGCCGCGTGGGCACGGGTGTGCAACTGCCAGGAGACGCGGTTGAACAGGTCGGCGCGCACCGGCAAGTGGCGGTTAGGGAAGTACAGCGAGTGCACCAGGCCGTCGCCTTTGGGGTCGGCGAAGGCTTGCAGGAATACAGTGCCCGCGCCCATGTCCACCACACGCTGTACAAGCTGGTCGAGGTTGCGCGCTTGTTGGGCCGGGTCGGGGTCGTAAACGTTGTCGAGGTCCACGTGCAGCACCCGCAGCGGTGCCTGGGTTTGCACCGCCACCATGCTATTGGCGAAATGCTCGCCGTCCGGGTCCGAAGCCACCAGGAAGCGCGGGCTGTTCATCAGGTTGCCGAGGCTGTCGAGGCCGTCTTCCAGGGTCAGCGCCATCTGGTAGCCCTGCTCGCCGACAATCGCCAGTGAGGTGCCTTTGGCGGCGCCGTAAGGCCACACCCACACCCGAGGCGCCTTGCCGGTCACGCTGCGGATCTTGTTAGTGATCGCCGCGACATCAGCCCGCATGCGCGCATCGAATTTGGCCTGGTCTTCATAACGACCGGTGGCCGGATCAAAGCGCAGGCTGGTCGCCGCCGGCTCGAGGTTGCCCTGGGGGTTGGCCAAAATCCCTTTGTGGTTGTTGTCGGTGTGCGCGGCGATTTCCACCAGGCCCGACTGCGACACTTCACGAATCTGCTGCCAGGTGAGGAACTCCCCACGCGGGCGCGGCGAGCCGGCGAAGTCGACCGGTTGATTGAGCGGCGTATCGATCCAATACCCCACCGGCGCCAGCAAGGCTGGCCAGTGATAGGCGCGCAGAATCGGCATCACGCGGGTGTAGAAGCTGGAATAGCCGTCATCGAAACTGAGCATGATGGCTTTGGGCGGCAACTCGGGGCCGCCGTTGCGTGCCGCCAGGATCTGGTCGACGCTGACCGCCTGGTAGCCGTTCTCGCGCAACCACGCCAGTTGTTCGATCAAACGCTCGGTGCGCACCGCCACCACCGCCTGGTCGGGGTCGCGATCCTCGACATCGTGGTAGGCAATGCCCAGGAAATGGTTTTTCGGCCACGGCGCTTCGTTGGCCAGTATCGGCCGCTCGGCGGGTGGAGTGAAAGGCGCGGGTTGCTGGGCACAGGCACTGGCCAGCATTACACCCAGGACCAACAAGCAACGGCAAAGGACGGTCATGGTCAGGCTCTTTTAGAAACGGTAAGTGAGGTCGACGAGCAAGCGCAGATCGCGTTCGCGATCACCGTCATAAGGTCGGCTGATCAGGCTCAGGTTGGCGCCCACGTCCAGTACATCGTTCCAGCGAAAACGTTGGCCATAGCCGATCAAACCGACGCCACCGGTGGAATAATCCCGTTGGCTGTACGTACCTGCACCGAGCTGGAACTGCTGACTCCACTGAGTCTCGTAGCGGTGATAGAGCACATGATTGACCGTGACCGTGGGCAACACGGTGAAGTCGGATTTGGGGTTGAAGTACACCGTGTCTTCTTTGGTGTTGTGGCTGGTGCCGACTTCCAGGCCCAGGTCTACCTGCACGCCGGGCGCGCTGTAGATGCCCTCGCGGCCAGTCAGTACGGCTTCGAAGCGGTTGTTGCCATCGCTGAAGTGGGACGGGCTCAGGGCCAGTTTCCACTCGCGGCTTTCATTCGCGCGCCAGCGAATAAAGCCACTGCCGCCGTTGGCGGTGACATCGGCATTCAACGCTCGCAGCGGCGTGGTAGTCAGCAGGTAGCCGAGGCTGCCGCCGTACTGCCAGTTGTCGTTGATGTCGCGGGCAATCGACACGGCCGCACCCTGCTTGGAGCCATAGCCGTAGGAGTGGTTGGACACTTCGGCTTCCAGGGTCATGTCGCGGGTGCGACGCTCCACACCGACGCGCTGCCAACGGTGTTGGCCGGTGCCTTCACTGAAATCGGCGGTGGCGTAGCCGGCACCGGCGAACAGGCGCCAGTCTTCATCGATAGGCGGCGTGTAGAGCACGCTTTCGATGCCCCAGTCACGGCTGCCGGCCACTGCGCCGGCGTTGTTGTTATTGCCGCCGCCGTAGCTTTTTCCGGTGTAGGCCTCCACGCGCAGCTCGGCCATGTCGTGTACATCCCGCAGACGGCTCAGGCGCTGCACTTGGCGGCTGTCCGGGTTGCGGGCCAGCACGTCATCGGTGAGCACGTCCATTTGCCGCCATTCCTGCAGGTCCATGGCAGTGTAGGCCTGGCTGACTTCCAGGCCGATATCCCGCGGGGTCTGGGCTTCGGTTTCCTTGAGGATGCCCTCGGCGCGGCGTGGCAGGTCGCGGGCGCGGTACATGTCGGCCTGGGCCAGGCGCAAGCCGACATTGCCGGGAGCTTTGGCCACCAACGCGTCCAGGCCGGCTTCGCTGCCCGGCAGGTCACCGCCGTAGACGCCGGCCTGGGCCGACAGCTGTTGCGCGTCCATCCAGGCGTCGTTGGGGTTACCAATGGGCAAGCCCTTGAGTTCGACTCGAGGTTTCTGGCTGGTGGCGAGGCTGTTGGCGACTTCGCGCGCATCGGCGCCTTTGTCGCTTTCCTGCAAGGTGTAGAACAAGGCCGTGGTGTCTTCGACCCGATCATCGGGTTCGGCATCGGCAGCGCTGATCACCTCGCGGTACAACGGCTCGGCTTTTTCCGGCAAGCGCTGGTCGAGGTAAGACGCGGCGACCCAACGCAGGGCATAGGTCGGCAATTGCACGCCTTCGCCCTTGAGGGTTTCGTAGTCGCGGATCACATCGGCGGTGCGTGCCCGCGCCTTGAGGGCACCCAGGCGGTCGATGCGCCAGCGCACCACATCATCATGGGCACTTGGGTCCGGGGTCCAGCGCGCGAGCAGTTTGTCGTAGTCATTGAGGGCGCGGTCGGCAACCACGTAGCGTTCTTTTTCGGTGCGGGTGGCGAACTCGGCCATGCGTACGCGCTCGGCGGCGAGGTCACCTTCGAGGCGACGCTGGGTCACCGCGTCGAGCAGGCCCGGATGTTTGGCCGACAGGCGCAGCGCCGGCTCCGGCAGGCGGGCCTTTTGCAGGGCGACGATGTATTCGCGGACCACTTCAGGCTTGTCACCGGCGCGAGTAAAGGCTTGGTCGAACTCGAACAAGGCGTCGTAGTTCAAGCCTGCGCGGGTCAGCGCATAACCCAGGGCCATGCGGCGGTTGGGGTCATTGGGTTGCGCCGCCACCAGTGCGCGCAAGCGCTGCACGGCCGTCGTGGCCTGGCCGCCGTCGGCCTGGGTCAGCGCCTGGCCCAGCTGCAGGTCGACATTGCCCGGCTCACGCACCAGCGCTTGCTGATAAACCGCCAGAGCCTGCGGCCACTGCTTTTGGTTGCGATAAGTGCGCGCCACCGTGGCCAGCGCCTGGGTGGTGAGGTTACGATTTTTGCCTTGGGCCTCGTAGACCTTCAACACTTCGGCGTCTTGCCCTGCCCAACCGGCAATCACCAGGTGATCGCTGATCTGGCCAGGTGTCTGGCGTTCAGGCGGCAGTTGGCGCAATTGGGTCAGCGCGGGAGTGAAGTTGCCGTTACGCGCCTGGATAATCAGCGCGTCATAGGCTGGGTCGGCGAAGGCAAGGCTGGGCGTCAGCAATTGGCTGCATAAGGCGGCCCCAACGAGCAGGCGCAACCGGCCTGAAGCACTGGTGGGTAGTGTTCGCAGCATATCGTGAGCTTCCTTACACACGGAAAGCTATAACGATAGGTGGTCCTGAGCAAAACGCATCAGGGTGCCGGCGTCTCGTGACCCGGCCTAGCTTTCCTGTAGGAACTATCTCTTAGGAAAGTAGGGAAATGCCCAAATCAGAACAATTGTTCAGAATTATCCAACCGCAGAAAAACCAATGGAGGCCAAGGCTTGCCTGAGCTAAGCAGCCACAGCCGGCCTGTATGCCGGTTGTTTGACTGCCGCTTCAGGTAAACCCACGCCTCCAATATTTATTTCTTACCGATGTAAGAAATCTTACTGCGCGCCGCTGACCGCACCCGCTTTGGCCATCACAAAGCCAATGAATTGCTCCACGGTCATCTTCTGGCCATTAAACGTCACTTCGTTGTTGGCGTAGTGCAGCTTGGAAACCACGTCAGTACCCACCAGGGTTGCCAACTGAGTACCAACGGCCATGCCACTGACCATCTCGGCCGCCATCTGTGATTGCTGTTCGATGGCTTTAGGGTCGGTCACACCGCCCACTTCCGCTTGCAGGGCAGCGACGTCGCCGATCATCGGCTTGGACAGGGTCAGGTTGGCATCCAGCAGCGCGATAACCTGCTTGCCCAGCTCAACCGGTGGCAATTCCATCGAGGTGGGTTTGGTCAGGTCTACCACCAGGTTGAATTTGCTTTCACCGTGGGTGGTTTTCAGCGACAGGTTTTCCACTGCCACTTGCGGCTTGGCGGCCAGCACCTGGTTGACGTTGGCCTCGGCCAGGGTCTGCTCGGCTTCGGTCAGTTGCAGCTCAGGCACCGGTTGGCCGGCAGCCGCGGCGGCTTGCACCGGCTGCATCTTGTCCTGGTAGAGCTTGGTCAGCACCAGCATCGCCGGGATGTCGATGTTCTTCATGCTCAGGGCCATGGCGGCCGAACCTACAGGTTTACCCTGGTAGCCGATTTCGTCGATCTTGTAGTCAACGCGGCCTGCCAGGTTGTTGTCCTTGGTTTCGCTGGTGTCTTTTTGCTCGAAGCCCTTGAGGGTCAGCACGGCTTTCTGCGGGCCGAAGGTGACTTTTGTGTCGGTCAGCTCAACGGTGTTTTGCCCGGTGTAGAAACCGAAGGTGGATTTTTCCAGGTTGCTGGCCACGGTCAGGCCGGACAGTTCGGCTTCAAGCGGCTGGCCATTGGCGTCGATCACGGCAACCTTGAGGCTGTTCATGTAGCCGCTGGCCTTGACCTTCTGGCCTTCGGCGCTGCTGTCGAAGTCCAGGTTGGCGCCCGAGAAGCTCACCGAAGACTTGTCGTCCTTGATGTCCAGCGGCAGCAATTCGACGTTGCCGTCGACCGAGCGGTTGTAGCCGATATTGGCCACGCCCTTGAGCGGCGACACGTCTTTGCTGGCGGCGAACCATTTTTCGGTGGTGGCGTTCTTTTCCAGCGCATAGTGACTGGTGGCCATGACCGGCAGCCACTTCAGCGTCACCAGGCGCGAGAACGGCAGCGGGCCGTGTTCGATATGGTCGACGAACAACAGCTCAGGGTTCGGGTTTTCTTCACCGAACACGCTGCCTTGGCCTTTGAGGCGGTAGTGCGCGGTGCTGCTGAACAGGCCACGATCCAGGGACACCAGCTCCAGGTTCACCGTGCCATCGACGCCGGCCATAGAGGTCTGCAGTTCTTTGTTGGCGTTCTGGATGGCGGTTTGCAGCACCGGCTCCAGTTGCTTACCGGTGTACCAGGCGCCGCCTGCACTAATGGCGCCGACGGCGACAACGAAACCCAAGAAAACAACTGCTGGCTTATTCATGAAGTGACCTGATCAAATCCTGTGAGAAGTGGGCTGTCTTCCTTGAACCCCGAAGGGGTTGGCTCAAGCCCGCCGAAAACGGGGGAAGATTAGCACTGGCGGCCGATAACGGCCCAGCTTTTCAGAGGGGTCAGGTCAGCGGTTGGTTCACGAGTATTCCAATTCAACCTCATCGAGTTGGTGATCGAAACTCTTCAAGCGTGCGGTCCAGGTGTACACCAACACCTCAAACTCGCGGTGTATCACTGTGTTGCTGGGGGTATCGGCCTTGGGGTCGCAGAAGTCCAGCTGGTAGCGTTCCCGCGCCATTTGCGTAGCCACGTCGGACAATTCCCGGGCGTTATTGAGCCAATGCCTACCGTCGGCGACCTGTTGGTCGAGCAGCACACATTGTTTTTTCAGGGCCTCGAGGCTTTTTTCCAGCGGCGTGCCGGTGAGCTCGCCCATGACTTCCTGGAAAGTACGCCCGGGCTGCCAGTAGCTGCCCCAGAAATAGCGGTCGAACACGGTTTCGACGCGGCGCAGAGCAACCTTGGTGTCCCAGATCGCCACGCGGGTCTTGCCTTGTTGAAGCAGCTTTTTTTTCACCCGTTGATTTTGATAGGACGCCCAGGCCACCACGCCGATGGACAACGTGCCGATCACCAGACAGGCGCTATCGAGAAACACCATGGCCTTGTCGAGTTGGTGGGCAAGCATGACGCCGTAGAAATAGGCAGCCGATAGCAACACCAGTGCGAAAAGCACGCACCAGAAAGCGGGAGCA
Source organism: Pseudomonas sp. 2995-3 (assembly GCF_002742565.1). Taxonomy (NCBI): domain Bacteria; kingdom Pseudomonadati; phylum Pseudomonadota; class Gammaproteobacteria; order Pseudomonadales; family Pseudomonadaceae; genus Pseudomonas; species Pseudomonas sp. 2995-3. Next base: position 272,407 of record NZ_LJSB01000218.1, read on the forward strand.
TAAGGGTTTTTCATTATTGGAATCCCCATGAGCAAACGCGAACTTTGTCAGACGGGCCTCACGGTGGCCCGCCTGTCAAAGCATAGCTTTTCGCTCAGGGTTTGCCGGGTTGTGACGCCTGCGTTCGTCCGCTTTCCCAACCGCCGCCCAAGGCCAGGAACAGATCGATCTGGCTCATGGCAACTTGCGTGTTGGCCGCTGCCAGCTGTGCACGTACATCGGTGTAGGTGCGAGTGGCCTGCAGGTCGGCCAGGAACGAGGCACGGCCGGCCTGGAAGAAGCGGTGCGTCTGCTCCGAGGCTTCCTTGGCGGACGCACCGGCGTCGGCCAGGGCGTCGCGGCGTTGCAGTTGCGCGGTGTATTGCGCAAGGCCGGTCTGGGTTTCGCGGATGGCATTGAGCACCACGCCATCAAAGTGCGCCAGGGCGCCCTGGGTCGCGGCTTCGGCTTCGTGGATACGTGCACGCGCGCCGTTGGTCGGTACAGTCCAGCTGATCAGCGGGCCAAAGCCCCAGCGATTGGTCGCTGGTGTGCCGAGGTCGTCAAGAATGCCGACCGTGCCCACCGTGGCGCCGATGCTGATGTCCGGGTACAACGCGCCGGTGGCCACGCCGATACGGGCGGTGGCAGCCGCCAGTTGGCGTTCGGCCTGGCGCACGTCGGGGCGGCGCTTGAGCAGTGCTGCGCCGTCGCCCACGGGCAGCAATTGGGCGATATGCGGCAGCTCGGCGCAGGTGCCGGTGCCTGCGGGCAGTTGGTCCACCGGTTTGGCCAGCAGCATCGACAAGCGGAACAAACCCGCCTGACGCGATGCTTGATAGCGCGGGATCTCGGCGCGCAAGGATTTGTATTGGGTCTGCGAGCGGGTCACCTGGGTTTCGTCACCGCGCCCGGCGTCGCGCAGGCGCTGGGTGAGCTTGGTGCTCTGGCCTTGCAGGTCGAGGGACTCATTGGCAATCGCCAGCTCTTCATTGGCCGCACACACCTGGGTGTAGGAGCGCACCACATCTGCCACCAGGGTGATGCGCGCAATATCGGCGGCGGCCTGGGCCGCGTCGGTGCTGGCCTGGGCACTCTCGATGCCACGCTGCAAGGTGCCGAACAGGTCAAACTGGTAGGACGTGCTGATGCTGGCGCTGCCGATGTTGGCCACCGGGACTTTTTCCGTCAGCAAAAACGCTTCGCCCGATTCCTGCAGGCGCTGGGCTTCCGCCTTGGCGCCAGCACTCCAACCGCCTGCGGATTCAGCCTCTTGGGTCTGGAAACGCGCGCGTTGCAGGTTGGCGGCAGCCACGCGCAAATCGGTGTTGGAGGCCATGGCCTGGCGCACCAGCTCATCCAGGCGCGGGTCGTTGTACAGCTTCCACCAATCGGCCGGCACCGGCGCCGACACCACGTTGTTGCCCTCGCCCGCGAGCTGCCCTTGCAGGTCGCCACGGTTGATGGCGGACGTGTCCGGCAGCTTGTAATCCGGGCCTACCACTTGGCAGGCCGACAGCAGCAAACCCAGCGCAGCGGTTGCCAGCAGCTGCTTCATGGTTTTTCTCCGTCTTTGACCTTATCGCCGATGATCGACACCGTGGCCGTGCGTCCGGCGATCATACGAAAGTCCGCCGGCACATCATCAAAGGCAATACGCACCGGAATCCGCTGGGCCAGGCGCACCCAGCTGAACGCCGGGTTGACGTTAGGCAGCAGGTTGGAGCCGCTGGTGCGGTCGCGGTCTTCGATACCGGCGACGATGCTCTGCACATGGCCACGCAGACGGGCGTTGTCGCCGATCACGCGGATATCCACGGCCATGCCGACGTGGATACCGTCGAGCTTGGTCTCTTCGAAATAACCGTCGATGTGGAAGGAGTTGCTGTCCACCACCGACAGCACCGGGCGCCCGGCGGTGACGAATTCCTGGTTGCGCGGTGCACGGTCGTTGACGTAACCGTCCACGGGGCTGCGGATCACCGAGCGGTCAAGGTTGAGCTGGGCGGCGTCCACGGCCACTTGCGCCTCGGCCAGGGCCGATTGGGCACGGGCCACGCGCGACTGGCTTTCTTCCAGTTGTTCGCTCGGCACCAGGTTGCCCAAACCACGGTTGCGCTTGTACTCGCGGTTGGCCTGGGCCAGGGTTTCCTGGCGGTCGGCCACGGCGGCCTGGGCTTGACGCAGCGCCAGCTTAAAGCGGTCCTGGTCGACGGCGAACAGCACCTGGCCCTTGGTCACCAACTGGTTGTCGCGCACGTCGACTTGCTGGATCAGCCCGGACACGTCCGGGGCGATCTGCACGATGTCGGCACGGATATGCCCGTCACGGGTCCAGGGCGCAAACATGTAGTACATGACCATGCGCCACACAACGACGACAGCGAAGGTCACTATCAATAACGTCAGGACGACACGGCCGATGGTCAAAAAAGGTTTTTTCATGTCATGAGGTATCGACTGAGTGAGTCCACGGCGCCCAGTAACAGCGCGTAGAGCCCCACATTGAACAATGCCCGGTGCCAGACCAGGCGATAGAAGTGAATGCGCGTCAACAACCCGTGCACCACCAGAAACAACACATACGTAATGCCCATCAGCACCAGCAGCGTGGGCAGGAACACCCCGCTGATATCCAGATCACCGATCATAAAGGCGCTCCATCAGGCAGCGGCGCTTGCATTTCGGTGCCGCCAATAAATTCCACGCCGGGCAGCAACGACAGGCGCAGGCCGGCCAGTGCGTGCAGCAGATGCAGGCGGGTGTCATCTTCGTCTTGCAGGCCTTGCCCGTTGAGGGCGCGGCGCGTGCGGTCGAGGGTCATCAGCAGACCGCTGGGCGCGGGCAAGCGTTCACCGGCTTTAAGGCAGGCCTTGAAGTAACCGCCCACGCCTTCCACCACTTGGTTGAGCAGCACCCGTGGCACGCCGTAGATGCGTGGCGCGTAGGCCAACAGGTCAAGCAGGTTCAGCGCCACGCGCAAATCGCGCAGGGCGCTGCCGGTGTCCTGGCCGATCAGGCCCAGGCGCGGCAGGTGCTGCATCAGGCGGTCGAGCATTTGCACAGCCATGTGGCGGTGTTCGGCCAGGGTTGCAGGCTCGGTGAGCGTTACGATGTCGCGCCAGCTGAAACGCGTCAGGCGCTTGGCCGCCAGTTCGGCGCCGAACGGCCGTGCGACCAGCGTCCACACAAAGGCGAACAGCAAGCCCACCGGCCCGGCCAGGTTGACGTTGGCGAAGTTGAGGAAGTCCGCGTCGTAGGCGCCCTGGATGCTGATAAACGAGGAGGTGTTCACCAGCGTCAGCAGCATGCCCAGGTAAAAACGCGGCTGCACCGTGAGCGTGCCGATGCAGATAAACGGCACGGCAAACGCCAACACCAGCATGGGGAAATCATGCAGGTTGGGCAGCACCAGAAACAGATACAGGCTGGCAAACAGCACCGACATGGCAGTCCAGAAAAAGAACCGGTAGATCTGCGGCGCCGGGTCGTCCATGGAGGCAAAAAAGCTGCAGGCCACGGCAGCCAGAATCACTGCGCTGCCGCCGTCGGTCCAGCCCAGGAGAATCCACAGCACCGAGGCGACAATGATCGCGGTAACGGTGGAAAACGCCGAGTAGAACATCAGGCCACGGTCGAGGAACGGCGTGAGCCGGCCCAGGCGCCAATGGCGGTAGACGGCGCGCCAGGTGTCCTGGCTTTCGCACTGGATGGCGGCCTGCAGGCTGCGGCAGTCTTGCCACAGGTCGACCCATTCGCCGAGGCGATACAGGGCGTTGGAGAACAGCAGCGTGTGGCGGTCGTCCAGTGCTTCGCCCTGTGGCTGCGCGGCGTCGATCTTGTCGCGCAACACGCGCCAGCGTTCCAGCGGTGCTTGCTCGGTGGTGCTCTCCAGCCAGGCGTTGGCGTCTTGCAGCAACGGCGTGAACCGGTCGAGAAACTCGGGGGCGCGGTGTTCGATCGCGTAGACCGCATCGTCCAGCGCGTCGATCACCGGCAGCAGGTGAATCATGCGCCCGCGCAGTTCCTTGGTGTTGCGCACCGTCTGTGGCCGAGCGCCTTCGTGGGGCAACTGGCCGATCATCAGTTCCAGGGTGTTGAAGGTGGCGACCATGCCGCCGCGCAAGGTGCTGATTTCTTCGGGCGCAACGTTACGGGTCAGAAAGCGCTGGCTATAGACCTGGGCGTCGGCAAACCACTTGGCCACCGAGCCATCAAACACCGGCATCAGGCGCCGCGGCCAGAACATTGCGCCTACTACGGCGGCCACAGCAATGCCGAGGAAAATCTCTTCGGTACGCGCTTCGGCCACATCCCACACCGCCAGCGGGTTATCCACTACCGGCAAGGCGATCAGCGGCAAGGTGTAGCCGGCCAACATCAGCGCGTAGCTGTTGGCGGTACGCAGGTGCAAAGACAAAAACAACAAGGTGCCGGTCCACAGCGCAATGATCACCACCAGCAGGTACGGCATCTGAATAAACATCGGCACAAAAAACACCGCCGCCGCCGCGCCCATGAAGGTGCCGATGGCGCGGTACAACGCTTTGGAGCTGGTAGGGCCGACAAACGGGCTGGAGACGATATACACCGTGGCCATCGCCCAATACGGACGCGGCATTTGCATAAGCATGGCGATGTACAGGGCGATCATCGAAGCGGCGAAGGTGCGCACGCCGTAGAACCAGTCGCGGGCCGGCGGCATGCCGGTAAAAAATCCGTTCAAGAGGTCGCCTCAGCCGCCTCGAAGGCCTGCAGTACACGCAACGCCGCTTCAAGGTCGCCGTGGGCGATGTCCGCCAGCACTTCCTGGCGCAGGCGCACCAGTTGCACTTCCACCGCCTGCACCAACTCGCGGCCGCGCTCGGTGAGGCTCAAGGCCTTGGCGCGACGGTCATGGACGTCTTCGGTACGGCACACGTAACCGTCATGGCACAGACGATCAAGCAGGCGCACCAACGACGGGCTTTCCATGCCGGATGCCTGGGCTACTTTCACCTGGTGCACACCGTCGCCCAAGCGGCCGATCATCAACAGCGGCACGGCGCAGGCTTCGGAAATACCATAGCTCACCAGCGTGGTCTGGCAGATTTTGCGCCAGTTACGGGCGCCCACCACCATGCTGCTGCTGAGGTTCATATGGAGCTGTTCGAGGGTTTGGGACACTGGATTGTTCGCATACAGTTAGTTTGCTAACTATCAATATGGTGGATGGATCCAAAGCCGTCAAGTTTTGAAACACTTTTGTGATGGATGGTGGGTTTGTGGGTAAGTAAAGCGCGTTTGAGCGAGAACGTTAGATTTGCGGCAGAACAAAACACTTGTGGGAGCTGGCTTGCCTGCGATAGCGGTAGATCAGTCGAGGTCGATGTTGACTGAACCACCGCCATCGCAGGCAAGCCAGCTCCCACATTTTGGACCCGTGTTGGCCTCAGACTGGCTGTTCGGCCTGAGCATCCAAGCGGCGCTGGATTTCGCCCATCATGTCCAAGCCATCGCGCAACGAAACCAGTGCTGCGGTGACGAGGTGATGAAGGTTCTTGCTGTCCGTTTTGGCGCTGAGCGTTTCCAACAGCTCGGTGCCGATACGCACGCGGCTGCGGGCTGTTTCATGGAGCAGGTGCGAGGGCGCAAACGTGTTGAATGCCAGAACGGGAACGCCGGTGGGATTGGTTTGAAGCGGTTTGTATTGGTCCATCGATAAAGCCTCATAGATAAGATTTTGACCACCCGTCCCCGTCGCCAAACGAGTATGGGTGGCAGCTGTACGCAGGTTGGCGAACCGGTTATCTATGAAACCCGGCAGATCCGAAGATCTCCCGCGCACAGCCGCCATAGAACTCATGTATCCGCCAAGCGGAGAACACGGAGTTAGAGCGCTGTAACGCGTCATAGAATGCGGATCGCCAAATCCGATCGCCGATGTGCGGCGACGGGGCGAACTATAGGGGGGATGGTTGAAGCTGTGCAACTGGCTTATCGACTAACGCCGACTGCTGGAAACGTCAGATTTCTTGCCCCATCGCCAGACGCTCCAAACCTTCATGGCCTCGGACGCGACGACTAGCACCGCCATCACCACCACGCTGTAGCCTGGGACTAACTGAGCGCCTATAAGCAGAAGAGCAACTGAAGGGATGAAAAAAACTAACCGTAACGGGGTTTGAAGGTAAACAAGCCAGCGGACCTTTTGACTACTGAGAAGAAATAAAAAACAGGACGCTACTATCGAGATCTGCAGCAACATGACAAAGCCAAAGGTGTAAATCTGCAGCACGCTGTGGTCACGCAAAACCCATAATGCGCTCTCGATATCGCTCAAGTAAGGAACTCGCCCCTCCACCGCACTGGTGACCCAATAGCGAACCAGATAGATGGCATCCATCGCTCCCCAAAACCAAAAGACCTGCTTGCGCGTCACTGTTTGGCATCCTTGTATTCATACGCTGTGTCCGGTGTCACAGGCTGCCAATGCCAGGATTTCCCACCCTGTTGCCAATTGTCATCTCCCTCCAGATAGCGTTGCTTGATTTGCCGCAGCTCCCCGTATCGGCGCTCAACCGATCTGTGGGTGAGCTGGTCATCACGACTATCCAAGCGGACCCAGCGCTGCGTCATGACCCTGGTGGTGTTCGCAAGATCTTTCCCGTCGGATAAGAACATTCGTCCTTCGTCACCCATAGATGCCAGCCGGTTTGCGGCCAGGATTGCAGTATTTTTAACCCCATCGTAATCGATACTTACCTTTTCCCATTTACCAGGCCCGACATAAAGTCGGCGCCCCATCAAATGCCCATACTTAACACGGCATTCTCGACTTAAAGGAAGAAAAGGCCTGTCCATTACGAACAGCCAATCACCGGACGCCAACTTGTCCAAAACTCGGCGCTGATCGTTATCCCCTGAACACCGAACAGGAGAAACATTGCACTCGGCTAGCAGCTCGCACAGCCCCTGCAATGCATAAGGCGCGCGAAAGAACTCCCTTACCTTGATACCAGCAAAGTAGGGGGTTTCGATTTTGGTGAGATCATAGTTTTCAATTTCTTTGTGAGGGATCAGACGCTGCATGACGTGGCCATAAAAGGAAATCAGCGTCTGTAAATAGCGGGCTCCTCATTCTGGCGACTATCGTCCGCTTCTGTTTAACCAATAGGAAACTTCCCAAGCTGTCCCACTTCTCACGAGGAGCATGGGAACAATCAGACAAAACACCTGTGGGAGCTGGCTTGCCTGCGATAGCGGTAGATCAGTCGAGGTCGATGTTGACTGAACCACCGCCATCGCAGGCAAGCCAGCTCCCACATTTTTTACACGCCGCGCCCTTCCCGCAGTAACAGATTCAGCTCATCCACCACTTCAGCCCAATCCGCATCGTCGAGAATTTCTTCGCGTAAAAACGCCTTCTGGCCGGGCGTCCAAAAGAACGCATCCGCGAGATGTAATTCCGGCTTTAGCGGCGAATGCACTGCCACAAACTTCTCAATACTGGCCGGGTCATCCGGCAGCCCGAGCTGTTTGAACAGTGATGGCAAGCTGTGCACAGGCGATTCCATGGCGAACTCCAGGTCAAGAAGACTTAACTGAGTCTAGCGGCAACCTTCAGGTTGCGGCTGCGCCCCGTTGCACAGCACGAACAGTCGCGCCCTCGCACCACCGCCATCCTGACGGCTCAACTCACGCCAGCCTTCAGGTAAGGGCGCGAAATCATCCGGCGCTTCGTTGCTGCTGATCAGCCAGACGCGGTGGGTATCGGCAGGCAATGCCGACAGGCGGTCGAGGTAAATGCGCCCGCCGTCCTGGTCGACCAATGTGCCGAAACCGTAGGCGTTCGGGCGGGTCGGCGTGCCGTCGGGTTTGGGCGGCGTATAGAGCTGCAATTGGGCGTCGGTCTGGTCGTAATACACGTAGCTGAGGTACCACAGCATGTCGCTGAGAACGATGCGGTCGTCTTCCTGGTAATTACGATTGACGAATTCCACGGGCACGTTGAACTGGTCATGTTCATCGACGGTGAAGTTGTTTTTGAGCCCCATCAACTCGACACCGACAAACAGCGCGAACAACGCTACGCCCAGCCATGACCAGCGCGCCGGCAGGCGATCAATGGCCAGCGCCAACAGGATGGGCAAACCCAAGGCGTACACCGTAAGGTAACGCTCGATAAACACCGGCGAAACGAACGAAACCGCGTACACCAGCAGCAGCGGCAGCAGGAAAAACAGCGCCAGCAGGCTGGCCGGGCGATGGCGTTCGCGATCCTGCCAGGCGGTGATGCTCACCACAGCAATCAGCAACAATGGGACCAACCAGAACAACGGCGGCCAAAAGCCGGTGCCCTCGTCCTGGACAATGAATTGCCAGATCATCGACGGCAGTGAAAACAGGTTGACCGGGTCTTCCCAGCCGATGTCCCCGCCCACCTTCAGTTGCTCAACGTGTTGCACCAGGCCCAACACATTGGGTAACCACGGCAGGTACGCCACGACGATCGCGGCGTTGGCCACCCACCACGCCGGGCGCCTGAGCAGAGACTGGGCGGGCGCCTGGGCCGAGCTCAACAAGGCCAGGTAGGCCCAATGCACCAGCACACACAGAGCAGTGAAATAATGGGTGTAGAAACCGGCGCTCATCAGCACGATATACGCCGCCAGATAGCGCGTGCGCTCGGGCTGGCGCACCCAATACACCAGCGCCAGCGTGGCGCCCAGCAGCCATACGGCCAACAGCGAATACATGCGCACTTCCTGGCTATAACGCACCGCCGTGGGCAGCAGCGCAAGCAGGATCCCGGCGAGCACGGCGGCACGCCGGGTAGCCAATTGCCGCGTCAACCAGATGCCCAGGCCCACTGCAATCGCACCGGGAATCGCACTCATGCTGCGAATCGACCAGATACTGTCACCGAACAGCTCGATCCAGCCACGCAGCATGAAAAAGTACAACGGTGGGTGCACATCATGGGCGGCGTGAAACCACAGGTCACCGGCAGCGTATTCGCTGAGCAGCAGGCTGGAGCCTTCGTCACCCCAGATTGCGGCGGACGTCAGGTTGTAAAAACGCAGAGCGACGGCCAGTACCAGGATCGGTACCCACCACAGACGGCTCATCCAGCCGGCAACGTGCCAGCTACTCGCGACGCGATCAAATGCGGACAATGCCGCCACCTTTTCATCTTGCTCCACCACAGACCGTCGCACCTCGATTCCCCTACCATCGCCTTTTCCGGCCGGCCAAAAAGCCCTGCGCGTGAATGACCGCCACTCTAGGACAAAAACCCTTTATTCGCTGCTGGAATCGGACAAATCAGCGATTTGTGTAGACCTTCACCGAAGCATTTGTCAGATCACGCTATTATTGCGTCCTTCAAAGGACTCAGGATCAAGGACACGTCATGCGCATCGGTTTTCTGTCACCACTGACCCTGGCATTGCTCGCCAGCCTTTCCTTCCAGGCCCAGGCCAGCGGCGATGACTCGTGCTACCCCGACTGGCGGGTCTCACGCGACAGCCTTGAAGGCTGCAGCAACCTGCCCTTCTTGAGCCCGGGCAATGACAGCCGGGTCAACCTGCGCCTGTTGCTGGCGGATAAACAGGTGGCACCGCTGACGCCCAACGCATTGGGCGAGACGGACCTGGAAGAGGGCTTCGGCCCGGTGCCGTTCCCGGTGTACCGCCTGACCCCGGTAGCCGACGCCGCCGATGAAAAAGCCGACGTGGCACCTACGCCCAGCAAACTCGATGAGCTGCTTGCGCCGTTGGGCATTCAGCGTGAAGGCGACAAGGCGGCGGGTGACGCCTTCCTGACCGGCGAAGGCAGCCGTTGCCGCAGCAATGATGAAAGCAGTGCCACGGCGTTTATCAGCCAAGTGGTTAAAGCCGACGTGCCCGACGCGGAGCGCCAGCTGCTGGCCAAGGGACGTGTACAGATGCTCGGAGCCTGCACCTGGGACGGCGCAAGCCTGGGCGACCCGGAGCAGATCCAGTCCACCGCAGGCCGCGAGCTGCGCACTTACCTGCAAGCCGCCGGTGACTTCTACAGTGGCCGTTTCGCTGATGCGCAGCGCGGTTTTGTTGCCGCCGCCACCGGCAGCCTGCCGTGGGTCAAGGAAACGGCGTCCTACATGATCGCCCGCACCGAGTTGAACCAGGCCCAGGAAAACGCCTTCGACGAATACGGCATGCCGCAATTGGAGCATGTGGATAAATCGGTGCTGGCAAATGCCGACACCAGCTTCAACCTGTACCTGAAAACTTATCCACAGGGCGAATACGCTGTCTCTGCCCAGGGCCTGCTGCGCCGGGTGCATTGGCTGGCGGGCGATACCGACAAGCTGGCCAACGACCTGGCCGCGCAGTTGAGCGCCAAACAGCGCAATGTGTCGCTGGACGACCTGGTGCAGGAAGCCGACAACAAGCTGCTCAGTGCCACCCAAAAACCTTCGGCCAACCCACTGATGCTGGCCGTCAACGACTTGATGTGGATGCGCGCCGGCAACCCGCCGCAGCTGAGCCGCGCGGCCCTGGACGCGCAAAAGCCGGTGTTTGCCCAGGAGCCGGCGCTGTACGACTACGTGCAAGCGGCGTTTGCCTTGTACGTCGAACATCAGCCCGATAACACTTTGAAGTTGCTGCCTCAGGACGTGCCCGCCAGCCTCGACTACTTCGCCTTCAGCCAGCAAACCCTGCGCGGCCTTGCCCTGGAAGCCAAGAAGGATTGGCAAGGCGCGCAAGCGCTGTGGCTGAAGCTGCTGCCCCTGGCCAAGCAACCCTTGCAGCGCGACCAGTTGGAACTGGCGCTGGCGATGAACTACGAGCGCAACGACCAACTGGCTAGCGTGTTCGCCAGCGATTCGCCGATCAGCGCCAAGCAGGTGCGCTACATCTTGCTGCGCAACATCGCAGGCCAGGAACTGCTACGCCAACAGATCAGCCAGGCCAGCGACCCGATCGAACGTGCCACCGCCCAGTTTGTGTTGCTGTACAAAGACCTGATGCGCGGCCAGTACGCCACCTTCGCCGACGACCTCAAGCAACTGCCGGCATCGGCGCCCGCCGACAAGCTTGGCACCAGCCTGGGTTATGTCTATGGCGATGGCCGCTCGCTGCAGTTGTTCCAGTGGAACGGTGATAAGGCGGAGTCCGGCTACGCCTGCCCGAGCATTGCGCAAATCGCCAGCACCCTGCAGGCAGATGGTAAAAACCCCAAGGGCTTGAACTGCCTGGGTGAGTTCATCCTGCGCAATAACCTCGATGGCATGCCACTGGACCAAGTGCGCGCCGCCGGCAGCCTGGGCAGCACCGCCTCGCTGTTCAAGGGCGAGACCTTCTCGCGGCTCGACGGTTACCGCCAGGTCATCGCCAACCCCAAGGCGCCACACAACGACAAGGCCTACGCGTTGTTCCGTGCGATCAACTGCTATGCGCGGGCCGGCTATAACGGCTGCGGCGGTGTAGACGTGGATAAATCCGTGCGTAAAGGCTGGTTCCGCCAGCTCAAAACCGGGTTTGCCGACACCGAGTGGGCGCAGTCGCTGAAGTACTACTGGTGAAACACCTGTGGCTAGGCTTGCTGCTCCTGGCAAGCCCGGCCTTTGCCGGCGTTGACGCCCGCGACTACGATGCCTTCTGGCTGTGGAGCGGGGTCACGCCGCAGCCGGTGCTCAAACAGGCGAAAACCCTGTACATCCTCCAGGGCCAGATCAACTCCACGCGCCGTGCGCCGCAATTGGGTGTGCAGTTTATCGCCCAAGGCATCAGCGTACCGCGCATCACCCAAGGCGAAGTCTGGGTGGTGTACCGCGCCCACACCCTGCACTGGCCCGAGCGCGTCTACACCCAACTGCTCGGCCAGGTGCAACGCTGGCGCGACGCGGGCAACCCGGTGGTCGGCATCCAGATCGATTTCGACGCCCGCACCCAGTACCTGCACGAATACACAGGCTTCCTGCGCGACCTGCGCCAACGCCTGCCTGCTGACCTGCGGCTGAGCATTACCGGCCTGATGGACTGGAGCAGCAACGCCGACCCGCACGCCATCGCCCAGCTCAAAGGCGTGGTGGATGAAGTGGTGGTACAGACCTACCAAGGGCGCCACAGCATCCCGGATTACGCAGCGTATTTGCCACGCATGAACCGGCTGGGGCTGCCGTTCAAGGTGGGGCTGATTCAGGGTGGCGTATGGGAAGAGCCGGGGTATTTGAAGGGGAGTGAATGGTTTAGAGGGTATGTGGTGTTTTTGCAGAACCCTTAAATCACACAATATTCCATGTGGGAGCGGGCTTGCCCGCGATGAGGGTGCGTCAGTCAACATAACGTTGGCTGAACTACCGCTATCGCGGGCAAGCCCGCTCCCACAGTGGGTTATGTTCAGCCTGCGGGAATGGAGGCTGTCGCGGGGTAGACCGACTCCCAGCCACCGCCCAACGCCTTGTACAGCCCCACCATCGCCAGCGACACGCCGGTGGAGCTTTCTACCCACTGCTCCTGCGTGGCCAGCAGCGCGCTTTGCACGGTGAGCACGTTGACGAAATCCACCACGCCTTCGACGTACTGCTGTTGTGCGGTGCTCAACGCGATCTGGTTCTGGCGCACCGCTTCAGCGAGGCTGTCGCGGCGCAGTTGGCTGGCGTTGTAGCGGGTCAGTTGGTCATCGATCTCATGCCAGGCACGCAGTACGGTTTGCTGGTACGCCAGCGCCGCTTCCTGTTGCTGGGCTTCACGCAAATTCAACATGCCTTGCAGGCGCCCGCCATTGAACAGCGGCAGGCTGAACTGCGGGCCGAAGGCAAACGCGCGCGAGCCCCAGGAGCCGAAATCCGAGAGTTGCAGGGCCTGGGAGCCCAGGCTGCCGGACAAGGTGATACGCGGGTAAAAATCACCTTTTGCCACGCCGATACTGGCGGTGGCCGCATGCAGGCGCGCTTGCGCCTGGCGAATATCGGGCCGGCGTTCGGCCAGCTCCGAGGGCAAGCCGATGGCGACCTGGCGCGGGGTTTGCGGCACGGCGGCGTCCTTGGACAATTGCGCATGCAGCGCTTGCGGCGGCTCGCCCATCAGCAGGCTCAGGGCATTGATCAGTTGATCCTGACGCTGCTGCAAGTCGGGCAAACGCGCTTCGATGGCGGCGACCTGGGCGGCAGCTTCGGCCACATCCAGGTCGGTGGCCACGCCGTCGGCCAGGCGCAGTTGCGAGAGTTTGAGGCTGTGGCGAGCGACCTCGAGGTTTTGCTCGGTGACAGCGCGCGTATTCTGCACGCCGCGCAGCTGGATGTAGTCCTGGGCGGTTTCGGCGAGTACCGACAACAACACGGCGCGGCGGTCGTCTTCGGCGACTTGCAGGGTGGCGTCGGCGGCTTCGGTTTCGCGTTTGACGCGGCCCCAGAAGTCCAGCTCCCAGGCGGCGGAGAAGCCCATGTCCCATTGGTTGTAAGCAGATTGACCGTTGTTTTTGGACGGGTCGCTCAAGCCTTTGCCGCTGTTGCGCTGGCGCACGTAATCCCCGCTGGCGTTGACGTTGGGATAACGCTCGGCTGTGGTCACCTGACGCATGGCGCGGCTTTGTTGCAGACGGCTGCTGGCCAGTTTCAGGTCGAGGTTATCAGTGAGCGCACGACGCGTGAGGGCCGAGAGCTCTGCATCGTGGAACACGTCCCACCAACGCTCTTGCAAAGGGTCGGTCACCGCGTGGCTGGCCGCCTGACGGCCCTGGGGTTCGCGCCATTGGGTGACTTGCTGGCCTTGGGGCCGCTGGAAATCCGGGCCGACCGTGCAGGCGTTCAGGCTGATCAGGCTCAAGGTGAGCCAGGCAAATCGCTTCATTGCTGGGCCACCTCACGCGACTGCGCGACGGGCCGGGTGTCGACTGTGGCTTGCACCGACATGCCCACGCGCAGGCGTTCAATATGGGGCTGGTTCGGCTCCAGGATGATCTTCACCGGAATGCGCTGTACCACCTTGGTGAAGTTGCCGGTGGCGTTGTCCGGCCTGACCGACGCAAAGGTCACGCCGGTGGCAGGCGCCAGGCTCTCCAGATGGCCCTTGAGCAACTCGCCGTCGAGGCTGTCGACGCTGAGTTCTACGGCTTGGCCGGCATGCATATGCGACAGTTGCGTCTCCTGGTAATTGGCCACCACATAGGCCTGGGCCAACGGCACGACCGCGAGGATCTTGCTGCCCGGCGTCACATAGGCGCCGACCCGCACGGCACGTTCACCGACCATGCCGTCCACTGGCGCGACAATGCGCGTGTAGGACAGCTGATAACTGGCCATTTCCAACGCTGCCTGGGCGCGTTTTAGCCCACCTTCCGCTGCGTCTCGCTGGGCGGTGAGGATTTCCACTTGCTTGCGTTCGGCCGCCAGTACGGCCGTGGCCTTGGCCAGGTTTGCCGTTGCCTGGTCGATGCGCGTCTTGGCTTGCTGGGCGTTCTGCACCGTGCCTGCGCCCACGCCGGCGAGGTGGTTGTAGCGGTTCAGTTCGTGCTCGGCGAACGCCACTTCGGCACGGTCGGCCGCGACGGTGGCCTGAGCCTGGGCGATCACCGAGCTTTGGCGCTCCAGGGTCGCAGTGGCGTTCTTCAGCTGGGCCTGGGCGACCAAGGTGTCGGCGTCGGCGGCCTGGGCGGCAGCACGAAAATCGCGGTCGTCGATCAACGCCAATAGCTGGCCGGCCTTGACCCGCTGGTTGTCTTCCACCAGCACTTCCTTGATAAAACCGGCCACGCGCGGCGCCACCAGCGTGAAGTCGGCGGCGACGAAGGCGTCGTTGGTGGTCTGGCGCTTGTTGCCCAGCACGCCCGGCGCAACCAGATAAACCAGGACGCCGACGGCAAACACAGCGATAACGGAGACGGCAATTTTGTCTTTGCGTTTCATGAGAAGTCCTGAGGCTAGGTCGGTGCGCGAGGCGGAAAGATCCGCGTGGGCATCCAGAAAATCAGCAGGATTAACGCCACCGCGACACCGGCCATGACGTAATAGAGGTCCGAAGAAGTCAGCACCACGGCCTGCTGGTGCAGGCGCTGGGCAAGGCCCGGCGCGTCGCCGTCGGCCAGGGGCGAGTTGCCCAGGTGGTCCACCAGCATGGTCGAATGGAAGTGCTCACGCTGGGTGGTCAGCGTGTCCAGCACGGCCGTGGCGATGACCGCAGCGAGGCCTTTGACGGTGTTGAACCAGGCCGAGGCGAACGGCCCGTCCATCGGCTGGATGCTGCCGGTAGAGAGCATCAGCAACGGCAATACGGCCATGGGTTGCCCGAAAATCTGCAGCAGGTACCAGCCATAAAAATCGTCGCGTATCCACGCCGAGGTGAGGTGCGAGCTGCCGATGCAGCACAGCACCAGCATGCTCAAACCAATGCCCAGCACCCAGCGGCAGTCGACCCAACGCAGGTTGCACAGCGCCGCCACCAGCGGCAGCGCAATCAATTGCGGCAACGCCATCAACAGCATCACCGGCGCGGTTTGCAGTGGCCGGTAACCCTGCACCTGGGCGAGAAAACTCGAGGGGATGATGATCACCGAAGTCAGTACCATCAGCACGCCCGCCAGTACGATCAGGGCGAACGCCAGGTTGCGCAGGCCGAGCATCTGCAACTTGAAAAACGGCACGGGGTGCGACCATTCATTGAGCATGAACAGCACCAGCAATACGCCGCCGCCGATCAGCAAAAAGGTGATCAGGCCGGATTCGAACCAGTCCAGGCGATTGCCCTGCAACAGGCCGATCACCAGCATGCAGATCGCCGGAAAACCCAGCAGCAGG
This sequence comes from Pseudomonas sp. 2995-3, assembly GCF_002742565.1. Classification (NCBI taxonomy): domain Bacteria; kingdom Pseudomonadati; phylum Pseudomonadota; class Gammaproteobacteria; order Pseudomonadales; family Pseudomonadaceae; genus Pseudomonas; species Pseudomonas sp. 2995-3. The sequence goes on from NZ_LJSB01000218.1 coordinate 288,149, forward strand.
CCGCGCCAGTTGAACTGCTTGAAGCGCTCCAGGCGCAGCGGGTCTTGCGGCAAGCCGTAAGCCACCGCGGCCATCGCCAGCAGGCACGGCCCGACGATTTGCCAGAACGCCCATTGCCAGCCGACGTATTCGGTCCACAACGCCGCCAGCGGCGTGCCCAGGCTCGGGCCGAAGGTGGCGGTGAGTGCGTAACCGGCCAGGCCGTAGAGCTTGACGTGGGCCGGCAGGAAACGCAGCGCCACCGTCATCAGCATCGGCGGCAATGCGCCGCCGGCCAGGCCTTGCACGGTTCGCAGCACCAGCAGGCTTTCGTAGTTCGGCGCAAACGGGCACAGGATGCCCAGCAAGGTAAACAGGCCGATGGCGCACAGGGTGAAGCGGCGCAGCGAAAACGTCACCGAACACCACGGCGCAAAGGCCATGGCCGCCACGGAGGTGGCCGTGTAGGCCGCAACCAGCCAGGTGCCTTCGTCAAAACCAATGAACAGTGCACCGCGAATATCGGCGAGGGCTACCTTGGTGACCATCTCGTTGAGACCAGAGACCAGCACCGCCAACAACACACCGACCAGGCCGATGATGATGCGCGGGCCGAACACAGGTGGGCTCAGGGCGGTAGGTTTGGCTGCAGCCTGGAGAGCGGGGGCAGCGAGGGATGTCATGAACGCGCAACTCGGAATTAGAAATACCCGAGCAGTTTAATAGGGCGCATACATGACAAAAAAGTTACTTGTTGGAAGCTTATAAGTGCGCCAGACGCAATCCTCATGGGGTTAGGGGCAACTGCCCTGTTGTGGCGAGCAGGCTTGCCCTGCGTTGGGCTGCGAAGCAGCCCCAGTAAAGGCACTGCAGTTTTTCCTGAAAGTACTCAGCGTCTGGGTTTGGGGCCGCTTCGCAGCCCAACGCAGGCGGTGCGACGATTCGACAAGCCTGCTCGCCACAAGGGTAATTGGCTGCCTTTAAAAGTTGTGTAAGCGGTGGGTCAGGCAATGAATCCCTACACAGTCAGACCGCCATCGCAGGCAAGCCAGCTCCCACATTGATCGAGTGCATCTCAGCTGCTGGGCTGGGCTTCGAGCCAGGTGGCATGGCAGCTCTCGCGCATGGTTTCGCGCAGCCATTTATGGGCCGGGTCTTTGTCGAAGCGTGGGTGCCAGGATTGGGCCAATACCAACGTCGGCAAGGAGATAGGCAACGGGAAGGCGCGCAATGGCAGGTTCAGGCGGTTGGCGCTCAGCAAGGCTTCCTTTGGCACCGGCAGCAGTAGATCAGAGTCGGGCAGCATGAACATCGCGCCGTGAAAGCCTGGGGCGATCATTGCCACGCGGCGCTCCAGGCCTTGGGCATTCAGCGCAGTGTCAATCGGGCCACGGGCGATGCCGCGTCGCGAAATGCTGATATGGGAATAGCTGGCAAACCGTGCGGCGGTGATTTCTTCGTCGAACAGCGGGTGATCTTGCCGCGCCAGGCCAACAAAGGTGGTGGAAAACAAATTCTGTACCTTCACCTCCGGGCTGGCCGGCAGCGTATTGCTCACGCGCAGGTCCAGGCGCCCTTCGCGCAGCGCGTCGTCGTCGGTATCACCTTCGGGCACAAAGCACAGCTCGCACAGCGGCGCCATGCGCTCCATGGTGTCGAACAACCGACCGCCGTACACGCCGACAAAAAAGTCGTTGGCCCTCACGCTGAAGCGGCGGCGCAAGGTGCTGAGGTCTACCTGGTCCGCGGAGCGAAACAGCAACGCCGCCTGTTCCACCACGTTGCGCACCTGGCCTTGCAGCTGCAAAGCCTTGGGCGTCGGCACCAGGCCGCGACCGGCCCGCACCAGGATCGGGTCGCCCACCGCCTCGCGAATCCGCGTGAGCGTGCGGCTCATGGCCGCCGGGCTGAGGTTCATCCGCCGCGCCGCGCCGACCACACTGCCCTCGTCGAGCAAGGCGTCGAGGGCGACCAGCAGGTTCATGTCCGGTAGTTGCATGCCAAGCACTCGTGAGCAGTGGGGAGTGAATTGCACGCAATCCTAGCAGGGATCAGTGGCTCAGCGCTGCATGCCCCAGCGCTTTACGGTGAGCCGCTCGAAAGTATCAAACACCAGGTTTTCCACCAGCAGGCCGATCAGGATCACCACGGCCAAGCCGGCAAACACTTTGTCGGTGTACAGCTCGTTGCGGTTCTGGAAGATGTACCAACCCAGCCCGCCTTTGCCGCTGGTGGCGCCGAACACCAGTTCAGCGGCGATCAGTGTGCGCCAGGCAAAGGCCCAGCCAATTCTCAGGCCGGCCAGGATCGACGGCAGCGCCGCCGGAATCAGGATGAACAACACAAAACGCATGCCCTTGAGGCCGTAGTTGCGACCGGCCATGCGCAGGGTTTCGGACACGCCGAGAAACCCCGAATAGGTGTTTAGCGCCAAGGCCCACAGCACCGAATGCACGAGCACAAAGATCAGGCTGTTCTGCCCCAGGCCAAACCACAGCAGCGCCAGCGGCAGCAGGGCAATCGCCGGCAGCGGGTTGAACATTGAGGTCAGGGTACTGAGCAGGTCGCGGCCCAGTTGGGTCGAGACCGCCAGCGTGGTGAGGGCAAACGCCAGCACGATGCCGATCAGGTAGCCCTTGATCAGCACCGCCAGCGAGATCCAGACCTTGCTCAACAGCTCACCGCTGAGCAAGCCGTCGAACAGTGCTTGGGAGGTCTGCAAAAAGCTCGGCAGCAGCAGGTCGTTGTTCTGGTAGCGGGCGACCGCCTCCCAGAGAATCGCAAGCACGATCAGGATCAAGCCCTTGCGCAGCCAGCCTTGCTGCCACAGGCGTTGGCGCAGGGGCAGTTCGCGCTCGACAGGGACGCTGAGCAGTGGTTCGAGGGTGACTTCAAATTCCTGGCGCATGGTTCGGCCCCTTAGTAAGCAATGCGGATATCGGCGAAACCCAACTCACGTTCGGCTTCGGGCGCTTCATCGAACAGCAGGCGATGAATGCGCCGCGCCGACGCCTGGAATTCCACACCGCCGAGGCTGTGCAGGTCGTATTGATGGCTGTGGATTTCTGCCCGCACGCGCCCGGGATGCGGCGATAACAACAGGATGCGGTTGCCCACCACCAGCGCTTCTTCGATGGAATGGGTGACGAACAACAGGGTGAAGCGCACTTCTTCCCACAGCAGCAGCAGTTCTTCCTGCATCTTGCGCCGGGTCAGGGCATCGAGGGCGGCGAAGGGTTCGTCCATCAGCAGGATTTTCGGTTGCATGGCCAGGGCGCGGGCGATGGCCACCCGGGCTTTCATGCCGCCGGACAGGGTGTGCGGGTAGGCGTCGGCAAAGGCACTGAGGCCGACTTTTTCCAGGTAGTGCAGCGCGCGTTCTTCGGCTTCGCGGCGCTTGAGGGTCTTGGAGGCCAGCAGCGGGAACATCACGTTCTGTTTGACGGTTTTCCACGGTGGCAGCTGGTCGAATTCCTGGAACACCACAATGCGATCCGGCCCGGGTTCGTCGACCTTTTGCCCCAGCAGGCGAATCTCGCCTTCGCAGGGTTTGATAAACCCGGCGATGGACTTGAGCAAGGTGGATTTGCCGCACCCCGAAGGGCCGAGCAGCACGTAACGGTCGGCCGGGTCGATTTCGAAACTGACCTGGTGCGTGGCCCGCACCACACGCTCGGGCGTGCGGTATTCGAGGCTGACGTTGTCCACCGCCAACAGCGGTTTGGCGGTACTCAGGGTGCTGGCCGCGTGGCCTTGCAGGGGCGCGTTCATGTCAACTCTCTTGCCGGGAATCAGAAAGGCGCATCGCCCTGGATGGTGGTGCGAAACAGTTTGCGGCGCAGATGGCTCGGGCAACCGGCAGCCAGGTGGATCAGCGAGCGGTTGTCCCAGAACACCATGTCGTGGGGCTGCCACTGGTGGCGATAGATGTTCTGCGGCAGCACGCTGTGAGCGTAGAGCTGGGCCAGCAGGTCGCGGCTTTCGTCTTCCGGCAGGCCGACGATGCGGGTGGTGAAACCTTCGCTGACGAACAGGGCTTTGCGGCCGTTTTCCGGGTGGGTGCGCACAATCGGGTGGACCACTTCCGCCACCTGAGCGAGCTGCTCGGGCGTGAGGGTTGGGCGCCAATTGCCTTCGAATTTGGTTTCGCTGTAGCGCGCCGTGTAGGAGTGCGCGGCGCTGCGGCCTTCCACGGCTTTGCGCAGGTGCTCGGGCAGTTGGTCCCAGGCTTTGTGCATGTCGGCGAACAGGGTGTCGCCGCCTTCGGAGGGCAGCTCCTGAGCGTGCAGCATCGAGCCCAGGCTGGGCAGCTCTTTATAGGAGAGGTCCGAATGCCAGAATTTACCCGCATCACCCAGGCCGATGGATTGGCCGTTCTCGATGATGTTGGAGACGATCAGGATTTCCGGGTGGTTGGCCAGCAGGAACTGTTTGAGCACGTGGATCTGCAGCACGCCGAAGCGGCGGCTGAAGGCGATCTGTTGTTCGGGGGTGATGCGTTGGTCGCGGAACACCACGACGTGGTGATCCAAATGCGCGCGGTGGATGCGCGCGAAGTCTGTGTCGTTGACCGGGCGGGACAAGTCCAGGCCAACGATCTCGGCGCCGACGCTGCCGGGCAGTGGGCGAATCTCGAAGGATTGGGCGGTTGGGGTCGCTGTTGGAACAGTAGAGGTGGCGGACATGAGGGCACTCCCGGTCGGACAGGGGAGTGAATTTATAGGTATAAGAATGGAAGCTTAAATACCGTTAGCGAATATCGATATGCTTTAGGGTTGGGATCTGCGGTGGGGCGGGTGCCGCCATCGCAGGCAAGCCAGCTCCCACATTTTGATATGTGAACACATTCAAATGTGGGAGCTGGCTTGCCTGCGATGAGGTCACAACAGGCGCCGAAGATCAGCGCTCGTGCAACGCCTCGGCCCGCGCCTTGATGATCGGCTTGAGCAGGTAGCTGAGGATGCTTTTCTTGCCGGTAATGATATCCACCGAAGCCACCATGCCAGGAATGATCAGCAACGGCTTCTCGTCGGTGCCCAAGTGGCTGCGATCAGTGCGCAGGGTGATCATGTAGTAGGTGGTTTTCTTGTCTTCATCGGTGATGGTGTCGGCACCGATGCGTTCAAGCTTGGCCTTGAGGCCGCCATAGATGGTGTAGTCATAGGCGGTGAATTTGACGATCGCTTCTTGCCCAGGGTGCAGGAAGGCGATGTCTTGCGGGCGGATCTTGGCTTCCACCAGCAGGGTGTCATTGAGCGGCACGATTTCGACCATGTCGCTGCCCGGCTGGATCACGCCGCCCACGGTGTTGACCAACAGCTGCTTGACGATGCCGCGCACCGGCGAGGTGACCAAGGTACGGCTGACGCGGTCTTCGAGGGCACGGCCGGTGGACTCGGCCTTGTTCAGCTCGGTGCGGGCTTCATTGAGTTGGGTCAGGGCTTCGCTGCGGAATTTGCCACGGGTTTCGTCGATCTTGCGCTGCACTTCCTTGATCGCCGACTCGGCGCGAGGGATCGCCAGGGTGGTGGCGTCCAATTGACCGCGGGTTTCCATCTCGGCGCGCTTGAGGCGCAATACTTCCACCGGCGATACCGCGCCCTGGGCCACCAACGGCTCGGACATGTTGATTTCCTGGCGTTGCAGGGACAACTGGCTGCGGTACTGGCCTTGCTTGGAGCTGAATTCGCGCAGTTCCTGCTGGCGCTGCACCAGTTGCTCCTGCAAACCACCGACTTCGTCTTTTAATTGCTGACGGCGGCTTTCATACAGCGAGCGCTCGTTGGCGGCTTGGCTGGGCGCGGCCTTGAGCACGTCATCCGGGATGTTCAGCGGGCGGTCATCCACCTGCGCACTCAGGCGCTCGACGCGCAGTTGCATGGCCAGGCGCAAGGCTTCGGTTTCGCCGGCATTGGAGACAAACCGGGTGTCGTCGAGGCGAATCAACGGCGCACCGGCTTCGACGATCTGGCCTTCCTTCACATACAGCTCGGAGACGATACCGCCTTCCAGGTTCTGGATTTTCTGCAGCTTGGACGACGGAATCGCCTTGCCGTCGCCACGGGTGACTTCGTCGATGCTGGAAAAACCGGCCCAGGTCACCAGGAATATGAAGAACGCGATGATGGCCCAGATGGTCAGGCGGATCACCCTCGGCGCATCTTCGATCAGCGCTTTGTTGACTTCAGGCAGGGGCTGGCCCTGCAGCGAGTCGGTGCCTTTGAAGTAGCGGCCGACCGCGCTTTTGATGGAGTTAAGCAACACTGATCTGCCCCTTTTTCAACGCTTCCATAACCACGGCTTTCGGGCCGTCTGCGAGGATCTGCCCACGGTCGACCACCAACAGGCGGTCCACCAGCGAGAGCAGTGAGGCACGGTGCGTCACCAGCACCACGGTCTTGCTTTGCACCACGGCTTGCAGGCGTTGTTTCAAGCGTTCTTCACCGGTGTTGTCCATGGCGCTGGTGGGTTCGTCCAGCAGCAGGATGGGCGGGTTGAGCAGCAGCGCGCGTGCCAGGGCGACGTTCTGGCGCTGGCCGCCGGACAGGTTCTGCCCACGCTCGCCCACTTGCAGTTCATAACCTTGTGGGTGCAGGCGGGCGAATTCGTGCACGCCGGCCAATTCCGCGGCTTGCAGGACCATTTCGTCTTCTACATAGCGCGCACCGGAAACCAGGTTGTCGCGCAGGGTGCCGGCCAGCAATTGAATGTCCTGAGCGACGTAGCCGATGTTGTGGCGCAACTCGCTCACGTCGATCTGGCGTACGTCCACACCGTCCACCAGCAAGGCGCCGGAGTCGGGCTGGTACAGGCCGACGATCAGTTTGGCCAGGGAGCTTTTGCCCGAGCCACTGCGGCCGATGATGCCGATTTTCTCGCCTGGCTTGATCACCAGGTTGATATTTCTCAGCGCGGCGTTCTGCTGGTTCGGATACGTGAAGTTCAGGCCACGGCACTCAATGGCACCTTGCAGGGTGCGGCGGCTCATGGGCCGCTCTTCGAAATTGCGCTCCTGGGGCAGTTCCATCATCTGGTCCACCGAGGTCATGGTGACCTTGGCTTGCTGGTAACGGGTCAGCAGGCCCGACAGCGAGGCCAGCGGGCTCAGGGCGCGGCCACTGAGCATGTAGCAGGCAATCAGGCCGCCCATGCTGAGGTTGCCGTCGATGATCTGGTAAACGCCGAACACGATCATGATCACGCCGGCCAGTTGCTGGATGAGCAAGGTCATGTTCATCGACAGGCCCGACAGCAACTTCACGCGCAGTTCGAGGCGGCTGAGGGTGCCGATGGTCTGCTCCCAGCCGTACTGGCGCTCGCTCTCGGCGTTGTTGACCTTGACCGCATCAAGCCCGGCGAGGGTTTCGATCAGGCTGGACTGGCGCTCGGCGGCCAGGGCCATGGTCCGCTCCATAGTCGCCACCAGCGGTTTTTGCAGGGCATATCCGATGCCCAGGGCCAGCGGGAAGGCCAATACCGGGATCCACACCAGGTGCCCGCCCAGGATGGCGATCACCAGGAAAATCAGCAGGGTAAACGGCAGGTCGATCAGGCTGGTGAGGGTCAAGGATGCGAGGAAATCACGCAGGCTCTGAAACTCATGGATATTCTGCGCGAAGCTGCCAACCCGTGCCGGGCGGTACTTCATGGACATGCCGACAATGCGCTCGAACAGCGTGGCCGAGATGATCAGGTCGGTTTTCTTGCCCGCCAGGTCCAGGCACAAACTGCGCAGGCTTTTGAGAACCAAGTCGAACAGGTAGGCGCCGCAGATACCCACGGCCAGCACCCAGAGGGTCGCGGTGGCCTGGTTTGGCACGACACGGTCGTACACGTTCATCACAAACAGCGGCGCGGCCATGGCGATGATGTTGATCAGGAAGCTCGCGGCGATGGCGTCGGTGTAGAGCCAGCGCGAACGTTTGAGCGTGTCGCGAAACCACGAACGCGCCCGAGGGATCAGGGTGCCGTGGTTGACGTCGAATTTGTGCTGAGGCTGGGCGAAGAAGACTTTGCCGATGTAGTCATTGGCCAGCAGCTCACGCTTGATCAGTACTTCACCGCCGTCGCTTTCGCTGAGCAGGATGCGTGCTTCGTCTTCACCTTGCCAACCCACCAGCACGGTACTGCGGCCGTCCTTGAGCAACAGCAGCGCCGGCAGTGCAATCGTCGGGATCTGCTCCAGCTTGCGCTGCAACACCCGACCTTGCAGCCCGGCACGCGCGGCTGCACGCGGCAGCAACTCGGCACTCAGGCGCTGCGACGGCAGCGGCAAACCGGTGGTGAGCATGGCCGCGCTGGCAGGTTTTTGATGCAGGGCACAGAGCGCCAACAACCCGTCCAGTAACGGGTCGTCGTGGAGCGTGCGTGGATCATGACTGAGATGAACTCGACTGACTTCGGATTCCACGCGGCGCACTCTCGACTAACAGATGGGGCTATTGGGGTGGCTCAATTCATCCCAGGCAGTTGAACTTTAGGTTTCACGTCGTTCTGTACGACGGACGCCATCGGTGCGACCACTCCCTGGCTTTTGAGCAATTCACCCATGGTCGCCTTGATTCGATACTGAGTAAATAACTGAATGTTCTTGATCTCTTCCAGACGACGGGAAGCGGTGAACAATTCGTTCTCGCTGTCGAGCAAGTCGAGCAGGGTTCGTTGGCCGAGGCTGAACTGCTGCTGGTACGAAGTACGCACGCGGGTGCTGTGGTCGACGTATTGCTGGGCAACCGGCAACTGCGCATTGGCGTTGTTCAAGGCGTTCCAGGCCAGGCCCAGTTCTTCATTGAGTTGGCGCAAGGCGTTGTTACGGATATCCAGGGCTTGGCTGGTCTGGTACGACTTGGACTGCAAGTCAGCCTTGTTGCTGCCACCGGCGAACAGGTTGAAGCGCATGCGCACCATGGCTTCCCAGCCGTTGTTATGGCTGGCGTCGCCCGCTACGTTGTTATCGGCGTTGGTGCCAAGCTCGGCATCAAAGCGTGGGTAGAAGGTCGACTTGGCAGCTTCGTACTGGCTCTCGGCGGCGGAGATATCCGACTCGGCCGAGCGCAGGATCGGGCTGTTATCGAGCATCTGGCGACGGGCTTCATTCAGGTCCGCCGGCAGCATGGCCATAAATGGCGCTGGGCGCTCAAGCTGGTCGGGCATCTGGCCGACGGCGCTGAGGTAGTTGACCTGGGAGTCGGCCAGGTTGGTCTGCTCGGTGATCAGGTTGTTGCGAGCCTGGGCCAGACGCGCTTCGGCCTGGTCCTGGTCGGCACCGTTGCCGACACCGCGCTGGGTGCGCAATTTGATCTGGTCGTAGATGCGTTCGTGGTTGCGCAGGTTCTCTTCGGCCAGGCGCACGAATTCGCGGCGGGTCAACACGTCCAGGTAGACCTGGGCCACGGTCAAACCGGTGCGCTCGGAGGTGCCGAGCAAGGAATAAGCACGGGAGTTGACGTTGGCTTGTTGACGCCCAACTTCGCTGGACGTGGCGAAACCGTCAAAAATCATCTGTTGCAGGCGCAGGCTGGACTCGCCGCGGTTGAGCGTGTCCCAGTGGTTGCCGTTTGGGCCGTTGGCGGCGCGGGTGGTGGAGTTATCGGTGCCTTCGCGACCGTAACCGGCGTTCAGGTCAACGCGCGGCAAGTAACCACCTTGAGCGGCGCGCAATTGGTAATCGGCGGCGATACGGCTGTTCACGCCGGCCTGGATTTCCGGGTGCACATCCAGCGCCTGCTGCATGGCCTGGGGCAATGTTTGGGCTTGTACGAAACCGGCGGCGAGTACGAACGGTATTGCCTTGAACAGGTTCAAACGCATTTAAAAATTCCCCAGGACTTCTTGTCTCAAATCACAGCGATTGATACCGCTGCGTCGGATAATGGCTACCGTAATGACCGTACGTCGGAAAGTTCAAAAAGCGGAACTGCTTCACACATGTAGGACGGTTCGCCGCATAAATATCAATGTGACATTACGGGGCCAATTGTTTAGGATGGCGACCATAAGGTCAATACTTTGGCATAAACTAGATAACGAATAAATCTAGCCAATTATTTGACGCCAGTAACTACTTATACTACACCCCTCCTGTTTGGCCCTCCCCCCCCCGCGAGCGGCCACATGGAATTCATCAGTAACGGATCGCCGGAGAAATCTTTAATGAGCAGTGTAGTTGCCATCGTCAAAAGCATTGTTGGTCAAGTTTTCGTTATTTCTCCGGAAGGGACGCGTCGTGTTTTAGTAGAAGGTGACCGTCTGTTCGCAGGCGACCAGATCGACACCGGCATGTCCGGCGCTGTGAGCCTTGAGTTGGCCGACGGCCGCACCCTGGACCTGGGCCGTGAAACCCAGTGGAGCGCCGACCTGCCGGACTCCAGCCTCGATTTGGCCGCTGCCGCCGAGAACGCCGCGCCGTCGGTTGCTGAACTGCAGCAAGCCATCGTTGCGGGCGCCGACCCGACCACCGACCTGGATGCTACCGCCGCCGGCGCGACGGCTGCCGGTAATGGTGCTGCGGGCGGGGGCCACAGCTTTGTTGTACTGGACGCGACGGCTGGCCGTGTCGACCCGACGATCGGGTTCCCGACCGGCCCACTGGGCCAGGGCGCCGCAACAACGACCCAACTCACGGGCGCCCAGGGCGCCGGTGGCAATGGCAACCTGGTCTTGCAGACGTCGACCCTGACGCTGAGCGCAACGCCGACCATCACTGAAGCTGGTGGTGTGCTGACCTACACCGCCACCGTCACGCAGCCGCCGATCAATGACCTGAGCATCACCCTGTCCAACGGTGCCGTGATCACCATCACCGCCGGCCAACTGACCGGCACCGTTAACGTGCCGCTGGCACCGAATGACAGCCCGTACATCGACCCAAGCCAGATCAACGTGAACGTCACCGGCACCACCGGCGGCAACAACCTGGTGCTGACGATTGACCCGAACCCGGCCGTTACGCAGATTACCGACACCATCGACACCACCACCGTCACGTTGACGGCGGGCAATACCGTGACTGAAGGCGGTCAGATTACCTATACCGCCACCCTGACCAACCCGGCGCAAACCCCGGTGACTGTCACCTTGAGCAATGGCTCGGTGATCACGATCAAGGCTGGGGAGTCGGTTGGCACTGTTGTTGTCGATACTCCGGCGAACGACGTTTACAACAATGGCTCGACTGTCAGCACTACTATTACCGGTGCGACCGGCGGCAACTTCGAAAACCTGGTGCCGAGCACTACGCCTGCGGTTACTACGATCACTGATTCGATCGACACCACCACCGTCACGCTGACGGCGGGTAACACCGTGACCGAAGGCGGTCAGATCACTTACACCGCTACCTTGACCAATCCGGCGCAGACGCCGGTGACTGTCACCTTGAGCAATGGCTCGGTGATTACCATCAAGGCTGGGGAGTCGGTTGGCACCGTCGTCGTGGACACTCCGGCGAACGACGTCTACAACAATGGTTCGACTGTCAGCACTACTATTACCGGTGCGACCGGCGGCAACTTTGAAAATCTGGTACCGAGCACGACGCCTGCGGTTACTACGATTACTGATTCGATCGATACCACCACCGTCACACTGACGGCGGGCAGTACCGTGACTGAAGGCGGCCAGATTACCTACACCGCCACCTTGACCAACCCGGCGCAGACGCCGGTGACTGTCACCTTGAGCAATGGCTCGGTGATTACCATCAAGGCTGGGGAGTCGGTTGGCACCGTCGTCGTGGACACTCCGGCGAACGACGTCTACAACAATGGTTCGACTGTCAGCACTACTATTACCGGTGCGACCGGCGGCAACTTTGAAAATCTGGTACCGAGCACGACGCCTGCGGTTACTACGATTACTGATTCGATCGATACCACCACCGTCACACTGACGGCGGGCAGTACCGTGACTGAAGGCGGCCAGATTACCTACACCGCCACCTTGACCAACCCGGCGCAGACGCCGGTGACTGTCACCTTGAGCAATGGCTCGGTGATTACCATCAAGGCTGGGGAGTCGGTTGGCACCGTCGTCGTGGATACCCCGGCGAACGACGTTTACAACAACGGTTCGACCGTCAGCACCACCATCACCGGGGCAACCGGCGGCAACTTTGAAAACCTGGTACCGAGCACTACGCCTGCGGTTACTACGATCACTGATTCGATCGACACCACCACCGTCACGCTGACGGCGGGTAACACCGTGACCGAAGGCGGTCAGATCACTTACACCGCCACCCTGACCAACCCGGCGCAAACCCCGGTAACTGTCACCTTGAGCGATGGCTCGGTGATCACTATCAAAGCTGGCGAATCTGTCGGCAGTGTGGTGGTCGACACTCCACCGAACGACGTTTACGTGAATGGCAGTACGGTGAGCACCACCATTACTGGCGCGACCGGCGGCAACTTTGAAAACCTGGTGCCGAACACTACGCCTGCGGTCACCACGATTACCGACTCGATTGACACCACGACGGTCACCTTGACGGCTCCGTCCGAGGCGAACGAAGGTGGTCAGATTACGTACACCGCTACGCTTTCCAATAAAGCGGGTACTGATGTAACGCTGAAGTTGGATAACGGCTCGACCATCACCATCAAGGCTGGCGATACCGTTGGCTCCGTGACTGTTGCGGCGCCTGGCGATGACGTGTTCATCGATAAGAGCACCCAGACGGTCAAGATCACTGACACTGCTGGCGGCAACTTCGAGAAGTTGGAAGTGGCTGGTGATGGTGCAACTACGACCATCAACGACACCATCGACAAGGTCGATGTGGTTCTGACCGCCACCACCACCGTTGGTGAAGGCGGCAACATCGTTTACACCGCGTCGCTGGTCGACAAGTCGGGTAATGCGGTGACTAACATCACCAATCCGTTGACCGTGACTCTGGACAATGGCCAGACCATTACCATCGGTGTGAACCAATCGAACGGCAGCGTGACCGTTGTCGCTCCAGATGACGTGTACAAGGGCGACCAGACCGTTACTACCGCTATCACTAACGTGACTGGCGGTGAGCACTTCGAAAACCTGGTGCCAGGTACTACGCCGGTTAGCACTACTGTCACCGACACTCCGGACACCGACAACACCACTACCGTGACGCTGACGGCGCCCTCTGCAGTGAACGAGGGTGGTCAGATCACCTATACCGCTACGCTTTCCAATAAAGCGGGCACTGATGTAACGCTGAAGTTGGATAACGGTTCGACTATCACCATCAAGGCTGGCGACACCGTTGGCTCCGTGACTGTTGCGGCGCCTGGCGATGACGTGTTCATCGATAAGAGCACCCAGACGGTCAAGATCAC
>NZ_LJSB01000219.1:0-247 GCF_002742565.1 Pseudomonas sp. 2995-3
TCTTCGCGGTTTCGCGTGAGATTACACCCTTATCTTACGTGAGTTTAATCCTAATTCGCAGTTTCGCGTTCGATTATGCGCTTATCTTACGTGAGTTTGATCCTGCTTCGCCATTTCGCGGTCGATTATGCCCTTATCTTACGCGAGTTTGACCCTGCTTCTCCTTTTCGCGCTCGATTATACCCTTATCTTACGCGAATTTGGTCCTTCTTCTCGGTTTCGCGTTCGATTATGCGCTTATCTTACG
>NZ_LJSB01000220.1:0-386 GCF_002742565.1 Pseudomonas sp. 2995-3
CTGTCTTGCAACATACTGTTTTAAGCTAAATATATTGGATTCTTAAGGTGAAACTGGGGTAGAATTTTATCCCAATTTCTTGTTTCATCTGAATTTCGGACATGACTTTGGCTTGGTCTTTACCGAATTCTTCGCTTTCCCATAATTCCGGACATTACCTCCCCCTGGTCACACCAGAACTCACTATTATTTCTAGATTTCAGTACTACTTACTTAACTTAAGCCAACAGTTCCCGATGTGAAAGCTGAAGAAGTGTGGAGTAAGAACGTTTAAGTCAACTGTTCCTCATGTGAAAGATGAAGAAAAGTGGAGTAAGAACGTTTAAGTCAACTGTTCTCGATGTGAAAGAGAAAGAAGTGTGGAGTAAGAACGTTTAAGTCAACTG
>NZ_LJSB01000004.1:0-228 GCF_002742565.1 Pseudomonas sp. 2995-3
CTTCATCATTTAATGGACATTAAATATTATTTACAAAATTGTTATGTTGAAGTTTATGTTGGCAGATTGAAGAGAGATGTGGAAGTTTCAGGAGATGAAAATGTATTATACTGGTCGGAGTTGAATAAAGACTTTTTTGATATGTCTTTATATGCAGGCGAAGGTAACATTGGTCATATGATTGAACAAGTGAATATGGTAAAAGATAGTCTTCTTACGGATGAAAAT
>NZ_LJSB01000221.1:0-18284 GCF_002742565.1 Pseudomonas sp. 2995-3
CAGACTAAATGCCATGCTGCGAGACGGTACAGAATGGCGCTGACGGACGGTGGGTTAAGACAGTTGCTCCCACATTTTTTTTGACCGTGTTTAGGCCTGGATCAGGCCCTTGATCTTCACAGTCGGATTCACATCAGCTTCATAGTCCACGCCGTCGATTTCAAACCCGAACAAACGCAGGAACTCCGCCTTGTAGCCGGCGAAATCGCTGATCTCGTTGACGTTGTCATCGGTCACCTGATTCCACAGTGCAGCCACGGCGTCCTGAACCTTCGGCTCCAGCTCAGCCAGGTCGGCGCGCAGGCGGCCGTCGGCGTCCAGCTTCGGCTCGCTGCCGTACAGGCTGTCTTTGAACAGGCCGTAAACCTGCTCGATGCAACCTTCGTGGGTGCCCTGCTCTTTCATCACTTTAAACAGCAGCGACAGGTACAGCGGCATGATCGGGATCGCGGAGCTTGCCTGGGTAACCACGGCCTTGAGCACCGACACACGGGCGTCGCCCTTCAGCGCAGCGAGGTTGTCGCGCAGGGTCAGGACTTTTTTGTCGAGGTCTTTCTTGGCTTCGCCGATGGAGCCGTTCCAGTAAATATCCTGGGTCAGCTTCTCGCCGAGGTAGGTGAACGCAGTGGTCTTGGCGCCTTCGGCCAACACGTCGGCGTCACGCAGGGCGTCGATCCACAGCTGCCAGTCTTCGCCGCCCATGACTTTCACGGTGCCGTCGATTTCTTCCTGGGTTGCAGGCTCAAGGGTGGTATCGACCACAACGCCTTTGTCGGTGTTGATACCGCGCAGGGTCACGGCCTTGCCGATCGGCTTGAGGGTGGAGGTGTGCACCACGCCTTGCGGGTCGGTACGGCGCGGCGCGGCCAGGCTGTAAACCACCAGGTCGATCTTGCCCAGGTCTTTCTTGATGGTTTCGATGGTCAGGCGCTTGATCTCGTCAGAGAACGCGTCGCCGTTGATGCTCTTGGCGTACAGGCCTTTTTCCACGGCAAACTTCTCGAACGCCGCGCTGTTGTACCAGCCGGCGGAGCTCAGCTTGCCTTCTTCGCCTTCTTTCTCAAAAAACACGCCCAGGGTGTCGGCGCCGCAGCCAAACGCAGCACTGATGCGCGCGGCCAGGCCATAACCGGTGGAAGCGCCGAGGACCAGCACCTTTTTTGGGCCGCCTTCGATGGCGCCATGCTGGGTTACGTAGTCGATCTGCTCTTTGACGTTCGCTTCACAGCCAACAGGGTGAGCGGTCACACAGATAAAGCCACGAACCCGCGGTTTGATGATCATAAAATTTCTGCCTCTTCCAAGGGGTCGACGGCCAGTGGTGGCCATTCAACTTCAATCGTACCGGTCTATGACGCGCGAAAAACCGAAGCGTCACGATAGACGCAAATCTTCTGTTTACAAAATCCAATCGGCAAAACAGCTGGCGCGCAGCACCGCCTGGTTAAAAACTGTGTTCAACGTTCACAAATTCGCAATATTTAAAACGCCCGGCACCGTGATAACCCACTATCATGGCGGGATTGTTTCGCTTTGTTTCAGGTCCGGAGCCTCGCTTCATGAGTAAAAGTGCTGTGCAAAAAAAATTGGTCTCAGTCGCCTGGGTACTCGGCGTTCTGCTGTTCATCTATTGCTTCCCACGTACCAGCCTGGTGTTTCTGCTGCTGGTGCTGTTCTGCGGCATTTATGATTTCCTGCGCAACGGCCTGTACGACCGCGACACCATCAAGAAATACTTCGTCGGTAACGGCCGCAACACCTGGATATTGGCGCCGTTCAATACCCTGTTCGACCTGTTGAGCCTGCGCAACCGCCACGTCTACACCATGCGCGACCTGCCGCCCGCCTGGCGCGAAGACCTGCAACAAGTCATCGACGACGCCATGGCCAACAAGGACGAAATCATCAGCTACCTGGACGAGCGCATGGCCGAGAAAAAGCGCGGCATGTTGTTCTTCCAATGGTACGGTCGCCCGATCGAAACCACCCTGGACATCCCACAACTGCGCAAGAAACTGCCGTTTGTGAAGACCATCGGCGTCTCGGTGTTCAACGAAAACCGCTCCACGTCCTTCCACTTCGGCCCGCTGCGCATGATGTTCCGCGTGCTCTACAACATGGCGCCGGCGCCGCATCACGACGGTGTTTACATCCAGGTGGGCAAGCACAAGCACTACTGGCACGATGACCCGCTGTTCATCTTCGATGACACGCTGATGCATGCCTCCTTCAACAAAAACGACGCAAAGCGTTACTGCCTGTTCATTGACATCGTGCGGCCGACCTTGCTGCCCTCAGTGCTCAACGCCGTGATTTCGGGTTTTGCCGGGTTGGTGTTTACCCTGCGTCGGGTTTTCTACAAAAACTGGAAGCTGATTCAGTAAGTTCTGCGGCATGATGGTGTTGACGGCGTTTGCGCCCTGCCCTTCTGGCGGCCAAACTAACTGCCTAGTGCGACCGAGTTCGGCGCTCACCATTCTCCAGCCATCGCCGCCCCTGGCGGCTGCGATGGCTGTGCTTTCAAGGAATCAGAATGCCCCAACGTCAAGTCATCAATGCCTCCGTCAGCCCCAAGGGCAGCCTCGAAACCCTGTCCCAACGTGAAGTCCAGCAACTGAGTGAAGCCGGTTCCGGCAGCATCTACACGTTGTTCCGCCAGTGCGCCCTGGCCATCCTCAACACCGGCGCGCATATCGACAACGCCAAGACCATCCTCGACGCCTATAAAGACTTTGAAGTGCGTATCCACCAGCAAGACCGTGGCGTGCGCCTGGAACTGTTGAACGCCCCCGCCGATGCCTTCGTCGACGGCGAGATGATCGCCAGCACCCGCGAAATGCTCTTCAGCGCCCTGCGCGATATCGTCTACACCGAGAACGAGCTGGACAGCCAGCGCATCGACCTGAGCAACTCCCAGGGCATCACCGACTACGTGTTCCACCTGCTGCGCAACGCCCGTACATTGCGCCCGGGTGTCGAACCGAAAATCGTGGTGTGCTGGGGCGGGCACTCGATCAATACCGAAGAATACAAATACACCAAGAAAGTCGGCCACGAACTGGGCCTGCGCAGCCTTGACGTGTGCACCGGCTGCGGCCCCGGCGTGATGAAAGGCCCGATGAAAGGCGCGACCATTTCCCACGCCAAGCAACGCATTACCAACGGCCGTTACCTGGGCCTGACCGAGCCGGGCATCATCGCGGCCGAAGCACCGAACCCCATCGTTAACGAGCTGGTGATTCTGCCGGACATCGAAAAACGCCTGGAAGCCTTTGTGCGCGTGGGCCACGGCATCATCATCTTCCCGGGCGGCGCCGGCACGGCCGAAGAGTTCCTGTACCTGCTGGGCATCCTGATGCACCCGGATAACCGCGATGTACCGTTCCCGGTCATCCTCACCGGGCCGAAACAGGCCGCGCCGTACCTGCAACAACTGCACGCGTTCGTCGGCGCCACCCTCGGCGAAGCGGCGCAGGCGCACTACCAGATCATCATCGACGACCCGGCCGAAGTGGCCCGCCAGATGACCGTCGGGCTCAAGGCCGTGAAGCAATTCCGCCGCGAGCGCAACGACGCGTTCCACTTCAACTGGCTGCTGAAGATCGACGAAGGCTTCCAGCGCCCGTTCGACCCCACCCACGAAAACATGGCCAGCCTGCAACTGAGCCACGCGCTGCCGCCCCATGAGCTGGCGGCCAACCTGCGCCGCGCGTTCTCGGGGATTGTGGCCGGTAACGTCAAGGACAAGGGTATTCGCCTGATTGAGCAGCATGGCCCGTATGAGATTCACGGTGACCCGGCGATCATGAAACCCTTGGACGAGCTGTTGCAGGCATTTGTCGCCCAGCACCGCATGAAGTTGCCGGGCGGCGCAGCCTATGTGCCGTGCTATCGCGTGGTGCAGTAACTAGCGCTGCACCGCCACGCATTTGATTTCCACCAATAGGCCGGGGTGTGCCAGTTCGGACACCCCGATCGTGGTCCAGGCGCAATGCCCGCGCGGGAACAGGCGGTTTTTCACCTCCCGAAAAACCGCCATGTGCTGGCGCATGTTCACGTGATAAGTGGTCATGTCCACCACGTCATCGAAGCTGCAACCGCCCTCTTCCAATACTTCCCTCAGGTTTTCCCAGGCCGCGATAAATTGCGCCTCGGGGTCTTCGATCACGGCCAGCTGCGGTGTACGGCCGACCTGGCCTGCGCAGTAAAGAGTGTTGCCAACTTTTACCGCAGGCACGTAGCCGGCGCGCTCGACAATGGGTTGCATGGCGGCAGGAATGATGAGCTGACGTTCGGTCATAGCTTGTATCTCTTTGGGTCGCAGGCGGGCGTGTGAGCGCGCAGAGTTCGAGCTAGGGTTTTACCTGTTCCCACTCACTCACACCAGCAGAGCACCCTATGGACCAACGGATCTTGTCCTTCATCAATCCTTACCTTAACGTAAGGAATATCACGATGGAGATTTTCACTATGGCCACCGCCACACTCACCTCGAAAGGGCAAATCACTATCCCCGTGCAAGTGCGCACCGCGCTTGGTCTGGAAACAGGCGACCGGGTTGAATTTGTCGAAACGGAAGACGGCAAGTTTTCCATTATCGCCGCGAGCAAAACCGTGCAGGACCTCAAGGGGCTGATCCGCAAGCCTGCGCAGGCCGTGTCGATCGAAGACATGAACCGCGCCATCGCCGCGCAAGGAGCAAACGCCGGATGATCGGGCTCGATACCAATGTGCTGGTGCGCTATGTCACCCAGGATGACCCCGTGCAATCGCCCAAGGCCTCGGCGCTGATCGAGTCGCTCACCAGCGTGTCACCAGGCTTTGTCAGCCTGGTGTCGGTGGTGGAATTGGTCTGGGTGCTGCAAAGCTGCTACCAATCGGCCAAAAGCGACGTGGTGACCGTGCTGGAAACCCTGCTGCGCACCCGTGAACTGACCGTCGAGCACGCCGAGATTATCTGGCAGGCACTGCGACGATTCACAGGCGGCAAAGCCGACTTCGCCGACTACCTGATCGAACGCTGCGCCCATGCAGCCGGCTGTGAATACACCGCCACCTTCGACCTTGATGCGGCAAAAGCCACGGGAATGAAGCGCCTGGCTTGAGCCGCCGCATTGCGACGCATGCCGGGCTTTGGTAAAAAACGCCACTGCCCTTGATCAAGAGAACTCCCCACGTGCGCATGCTGCTTCTTGTTGCCATGGCCCTGGCGCCCACCCTCGCCCTGGCCGAGACCATCACCTGGCCCGACCTGCCCCAAACCTGCTTCGTCAGCGGCCGCTCCGCGACCAGCGTGGATATCGACAGCGGCTGCGCGGCGTTTACGCTGAATGTGCAAGGCAAGCCCGCGGGTTCACCGATCAAGGTGGATGTGCCGCAGTACGCCCTGCATGTGGATGAAGCCACCGGCAAGGAAACACCGGTGATCATCATCCAGGCCGAAGAACACGGCGACACCCAGATAGTTGGCTATCAGGAGTTGGGCAGCGATCAACTCGGTGCCGCGCTGCTGCGCGAGGTCAAGCTGTTAGGCACCCAAAAGCCGAGCTAGCCGTTTTGTCAGGTGCCAGGTTCAGCGAACCCAGCCACCGCCCTGCCAGTGATAACCGTCATTACGCTGCACCCAGTGCGGATGCACATAACGATAACCTTCGCGCACCTGCTCCCAATGGCCGTGCACCGCCACATAGCGCCCACCTTCCCAACGCCAGTAGCCGCGTGACCACACATAACCGTAGCGTGCCGCTGGCTCGACTTCGATCACCTGCACCGGCGGCGGCTGCGGCGCCACCACCTCGACATACTCTCGTTGCACCGGCCCGCGCTCGTGCACCACGCGCTCTTGTACACACCCGGACGCCGCGACGACAAACGCCGCCAATGCCGCATAACGTAGCAACATACACACCCCTCGGGCGCCAGCGCCCAACGAATACACCGGTAAAAAATGCCCCCTTGCTGCAGCCTCGCTCCTGCTTGGCTCTGGGTTATTTTTAACAGGTGGTGTCTGTCAGGTTGCTGAACCTGAGGTATTCGCACCACAGGGCCGGTATTTGAGCGCTCAAGCGGGTCCGAAACGCCCCAGCACCGCCTCGACAAAGCGCCGCAACTTGGCCGTGCGCTGGCGGTTCGCCGTGTAGACCAGGTGCATCGAGCGGCTCGGCGCCTCGAAGCCTGGCAGCACCCGCACCAACTCGCCCTTGGCCAGTGCCGTGCGCAAGAAGTCTTCAGGGCCAAGCACGATGCCGAAACCATCCAGTGCCGCCGTCATCAACGCCCGGCTTTCGTTGACCTGCAAACGGCTGGCAACCTGCACCTTGTGCGCAGTGGTGCCTTGGTAAAAGACCCATTCACGCTCTGCCGGGCGTGACCAGAACGCATAACCCAAGCATTCGTGATGCTCAAGGTCTGCCGGCACCAAAGGCACGCCCCGTGCGGTCAGGTAGGCAGGCGCAGCGCAGGCCACCAGGCGATAAGGTGCCAGCGGCCGAGCCGTAAGGCCGGTCGTTGCAAGCGGGCCGATGCGAAAAGCCGCTTCATAACCCTCCTCCACCAGGTCGACAAAACGGTCGGTCAGGTGCAAGTCGATTTCCACATCCGGGTTGTCACGCAAAAACCCGGTTATCAGCGGCATCAGGCTGTAGGAGCCGAACGTCACCGGGGCGGTGACCTTCAACTTGCCGCGCGGGGTGTCATTCATGATCTGCGCCAGCGAATCGGCCGCCTCGGCTTCCGTGAGGATATGTTTACAGCGCTCGTAGTACGCGCTACCCAACTCCGTCAGGCTTTGCCGGCGCGTGGTGCGGTTGAGCAAGCGGGCGCCCAGGTGTTGCTCCAGCGCGGTGACATGCTTGGCCACCATCTGCGGCGACAGGTTCAAGCGCTCGGCGGCGCGGGCATAAGAGCCCAGCTCGGCGGCCGTTACAAACGCACTCATGCTGGTTAGACGGTCCACGATTAACTACTCCTAGTAACTACACTGACTCCAAACCACACATTTATCACCCAATGGTTGCCAATCATCATAGCCACTCCCCCACTTCGCAGGAGCAAGGCCATGAAGATTGGTGTGATTGGAGCAGGTTTTATCGGGCGCGCCGTGGCCCAACTGGCCCTGGCTGCCGGGCACGCGGTGATGCTGAGCAACTCCCGTGGCCCGCAGACCATGAGCAGCGTGCGCAGCGGCATACCCGGTGTGCAAGTGGGCAGCGCGCAGGATGCCGCCCAGTTTGGCGACGTGGTGCTGGTGGCGATCCCGCTTGAACACTACCGCAGCGTGCCCGCGCAGTGGCTGGCAGGCAAAACGGTGCTGGACGCCAACAATTACTACCCTGACCGCGATGGGCATATCCCGGTGCTGGACCGTTTTGAAACCACCACCAGCCGCCTGTTGGCCGAGCATTTTGCCGACTCAAAGGTCGTCAAAGTGTTTAATGCGATCTTTGACTCAGACATCAATCGCGATGCACGCCCCCACGGTGCGCCTGACCGTCGCGCCCTGCCGGTGGCCGCCGATGATGCGACGGCAAAGGCGCATGTGATCACGCTGCTCGACGAGCTGGGTTTCGACGCCGTGGACGCGGGAACGCTGGATGAAAGCTGGCGCTTTGAGCGGGCCAAGCCTGCGTACTGCGTGCCGCTGGATAAAGCCGATTTAAAGGCCGCATTGGCCGCCGCCGAACGCACGGTGGAACTGCCGCCAGCCGAACGCTCCCGCACCTGAACCCACGCCCACAAAAAAGCCCGCTGACCGTTACCGGTTCAGCGGGCTTTTTAACATCAGGCTTGGCTTACAGCGCCAGGTCAGACGTCGGCTTGCTCGGCTCAGCCGCAGGCTTGGCAGCCTCGGTGGCCTGGGTTGCCTTTGGTGCGCTCAACTGCGGGATCGCAGGCGGAGGCGTCAGTTGCAGGATACCGGCGGTGTAGGCCCATTCCTTGGCAACCGCTTCCGGGCTGTCGTTCAGCTTGGTGCCGTAGCTCGGTACGATCTGGTGCAGTTTGGCCTGCCACTCAGGCGTCGCGACCTTGTCCTTGAACACTTTTTGCAGCACGGTCAGCATGATCGGAGCCGCGGTGGACGCGCCTGGCGATGCACCCAACAGGCCGGCGATGGTGTTGTCGGCGGAGCTGACCACTTCGGTGCCGAGTTTCAGGACGCCGCCCTGCTCTTCGTCACGCTTGATGATCTGCACGCGCTGACCGGCTTGCCACAGGCGCCAGTCGGACTGCTTGGCGTTCGGGAAGTACTCTTGCAGCGCCTTGAAGCGGTCGTCATCGGACAGCATCAGTTGGCCGGCGAGGTACTCGACCAGTGGGTATTCACGAATACCGACTTTGGTCATAGGCCAGATGTTGTGGGTGGTGGTGCTGGTCAGCAGGTCCAGGTACGAGCCTTCTTTGAGGAACTTGGTCGAGAAGGTTGCGAATGGGCCAAACAGAATCACACGCTTGCCATCCAGCACGCGGGTGTCCAGGTGCGGAACCGACATCGGTGGCGCGCCAACCGAAGCCTTACCGTAGGCCTTGGCCATGTGCTGCTCGGCGATGGCCGGGTTATCGGTCACCAGGAACGAGCCGCCAACCGGGAAGCCTGCGTATTCCTTGGCTTCAGGAATGCCCGACTTTTGCAGCAGGTGCAGTGCACCGCCGCCCGCGCCGATGAACACGAACTTGGCGTCGGTTTCGGTCTTGGTGCCGTCTTTCAGGTTTTTGTAGCTCACACGCCACGAACCGTCGGCGTTCTTGGTGATGTCCTGCACTTCGCTCGACAGTTTGAGATCAAACTTCGGCGTGGTTTGCAGGTGAGCGACGAACTGGCGGGTGATCTCGCCGAAGTTCACGTCGGTGCCGATCGGGGTCCAGGTGGCGGCGATCTTCTGCTTCGGATCACGGCCTTCCATCATCAATGGAACCCACTTGGCGATCTGCGCCGGGTCTTCGGAGTACTGCATGCCGGCGAACAGCGGGCTGGCTTGCAGGGCTTCGTAGCGTTTTTTCAGGAACTTGATGTTGTCATCGCCCCACACAAAGCTCATGTGCGGTGTGGAGTTGATGAACGAACGCGGGTTCTTCAGCACGCCCTGCTGCACCTGCCAGGACCAGAACTGACGGGAAATCTGGAACGCTTCGTTGATCTCGACCGCTTTCGGGATCTCAACGGTGCCGTCCTTGTTTTCCGGGGTGTAGTTCAGCTCGGCCAGGGCCGAGTGACCGGTACCGGCGTTGTTCCAGCCGTTGGAGCTTTCTTCGGCCACGCCATCGAGGCGCTCGACCATCTCCATCGACCAGTCCGGCTGCAGCTCATTGAGCCAAACACCCAGGGTCGCACTCATGATGCCGCCGCCGATCAGCAGCACATCGACTTTCTTTGCCTCTTCCGCGTGAACGGACGTGATCCCCATCGACAAAGCCAGCCCCAGCAGGGCAGTGTTTACTTTTTTAAACATCAGTAGCACCTATGATAAAACGCCATCCGCCCCACTGCCCCTGACTCTGCAGGCCGTAGGGTGGGCACACAAGGCCGACGTAGCGACCTCACTGTTTTTGTCCCTTCTGCGCTGACTTCTTATCATTATTGGCTTCAGCTACCTGGGCGACAGCCGACCGCCGGGACGTATACGGGTGTACGCACCGGGGAAAGACTAGACCAAGACGGCGCGCAGAATATCACGCTGAACCGCATTTATGCGCCGTTTGGCCAATTGACAGCTCTAAATCGCGGCTTTTAACGCGCACGTGTCAAGCATCCCAGCCGCGACCTGGGGTCACAGGGCGTTTAATCAAACTGAACGCTCGCGCAAAACGCTGTTCTAGACACCTTCGTGGCGGCTTGCGTAGCATCGCCACTGTCCTTCGTGCACTTTTTTCCTACAGAGTTACCCATGACTATCCAGCAAACACCCGGGCACGTACTGCCCGCGCGCAGCGCCGCCAAAATGGAAGCTGCCATGGCCGTGGGCGCCTTCGCGATCGGCACCGGCGAATTCGCCATCATGGGCCTGATGCCCGACATCGCCCAAAACCTGGGCTTAAGCGAACCGCAAGTCGGCCACGCCATCAGCGCCTACGCCCTAGGCGTGATGGTCGGCGCGCCACTGCTGGCCATCCTCGGCGCCAAACTGCTGCGCAAACACATGCTCTTACTGCTGATGGGCCTCTACGCCCTGGGCAACCTCGCCACCGCCTTCACCCCCACCTTCGGCTCGCTGGTGGCCTTCCGCTTTATCAGCGGCCTGCCCCACGGCGCCTACTTCGGCATCGCCGCCGTCGTCGCCTCCAGCATGGTGCCCAACGACAAACGCGCCGGCGCCGTAGCCCGCGTGATGATGGGCCTCACCCTCGCCATGCTGCTCGGCAACCCCATCGCCACCTTCCTGGGCCAACACCTCGGCTGGCGCTCGGCGTTCGCACTGGTCAGCGCCATCGCCCTGTGCACTATCGCCCTGGTCTGGCAATTCGTCCCCGACCGCCACGACGAACCGCGCAGCGACCCGCGCAAAGAATTGCGCGCCTTCACCAAACCCCAAGTGTGGATGGCCCTGTCCATCGGCGCGATTGGCTTTGCCGGCATGTTCTGCGTGTTCAGCTACCTCGCCCCGACCATGCTCGAAGTGACCAAAGTCTCGCCCCAGTGGATCCCCTTCGGCCTCGCCGCGTTTGGCTTGGGCGGCATCATCGGCAACATCGCCGGTGGCAAACTGTTCGACCGTATGCAATTTCGCGCCGTGGGCTGGATCATGGTGTGGTCGATGGCCGTGCTGATCTTCTTCACCTTCGCCGCCAGCTCGCTGTGGAGCGTACTGCTGGGCATCGGCCTGGTCGGCACCATGATTGCCATGGCCGCGCCGCTGCAAATCCGCCTGATGGACATTGCCCACGAAGCCCCAAGTTTGGCGGCAGCCTCCAACCACGCAGCGTTCAACCTGGCAAACGCGCTAGGGCCGTGGTTCGGCGGGATGGCGATTACAGCGGGATATGGCTGGACCAGCACCGGCTACATCGGCGCCGCCACAGCACTGGTCGGTCTGGGCATCTACCTCATCGCCCGCCGCATGAAAGGCGGCCACTGAAATTTCAGGCCACCCCTATTCCAATGTGGGAGCCCTGCACCAATGTGGGAGCGGGCTTGCCCGCGATAGCGGTGGGCCAGTCAACAAATCAACGACTGCCCCACCACCCATCAATCATCATGCAACAACCCCGACCCATACTCCCCATAACTACTCCCCAACCCACTCCCGCCAAAACTCATCTTGGCCGCCTTGCTCGGGCTATGGTCCCCGAACGCCTGGCATCCGCCAGTAAAACAAGGGTCACCCCTCCCGCCCGACGACCCCGTCGAACAAGCGCCCAACAGCAACGTGCCAGCAATCAGCGAGACTTTAACCAGGTTCGAGATCATGTTTTCAGTTCCCTATGGGCTGGAGGTGCGGGGAGCCTCTCTTGAAGAGGATCGTAGACCTCAAAGGCGCTGGGGATTATGAAATTTTGCGCGGTGACAGCAGGGGTTCAGGTTGCCGCCTTGGGGTAAGGCGGCGGGGTTGGGGGTCAGGCGGTGGCTGGGTTGGCGGCGGGTGCAACTTGCTCTTGGGCTCGGGCGACGAGTAGAGCGCTTAGGTCGATGAGTTGTTGGATGCCGAGGATGATGGCGCGGTGCGGGTCTTCGAGGTCGAAGGCCAGGGTGGCGGTTATTTGGTTGGCGGAGTCGAGGTGCTCGGCGGCGTTGGCTAGGAGGGTTTCGGTGTCGATGTTGGGGCTGACTAGGAAAAGATTGCCGGGCGCGGGTTCAGAGATTGCGTCGTCGTCAGATGATGGCGGCAAGTAATGATGAATAGCGCGCTGAGCCGCAGCATGAAGCTTGGCATCAATGGGTGCAGCGTTTGAGGCATGAGGCGGATTCGGTGTGACCTTGTGCATGGCGAAGCTCCTTAACTATTCAGGAACTGCCAATCTCACTTCCACATGAGGGTGGCAGCCGTACGCAGGTGTGGAAGACCAGGGCTAAGGACCCGGCGCACCGAAGTGCCCCGCGCACAGCCGCCGAAACACATGATACAGACGTAAAAAAACGCCGGTAGGTGTTTGTGACGATTGCGTCTTAGCTTGGTACGGACTTCCACATCCGGCCGCTGGGTTTCCAGCGGTTTGGGGAGGTTAGCGAGGGGTGGTCTGAGGGGCAAGCTGAGAAAAGTGTGGGAAATTTCCCCATGAATTTCAGCCCCTTGCCGAGATCACTCTATGCTGCATGAGTCATCTTGACGATGGATAGGACCAACTAATCCTCAAGCCCCATTTTCCAAATGGCCATGGACACTTCAATATTTTCACGCACCACTTTTGTACAAACAATAGCTTTTTTCCACCACGATTCGATCTCGTAACTGTTTCTTCTCTTCTCCTCGATAAATCGATACAATCACGAATAGTGGCAGTTTGCCCACAAAACCAATAATAGAGATCTATCCTCATAATTCATTCTTGACTAGGAATGAGTTGGATTAAAAGTGAAGACTGAAATGCAGAGACAGAACAAAGACACTATAGATACTTCATATTCGTCACCAGCTTTTTACGTAAGACAAATAAAAAAAACAATCAAACTTTGGGAATTATCAAGAATATCTGCACTGAGCGACCCAATATTTTCATTTTTCTCAGGAAGCGAGGTAACTGCTAAATCTGCCAAGCTAAATCCAGATCACATTCAAATGCTTCTAGATTCTAGGGTGCACCGTCAGCTAAATCGGGAGCCAGATATATTGCTCTATTGGATTGAGATAATTTTTTTATACTTTCGTGAAATGGCTGCATGCCCGCAGCTTGCGCGCCAGATATGGTGGCCGTGCTGGCATATTTTATATTATTGCGCCCCATTAGGTGAACGAACCCTAAACGCAAAAATACAAATGGCTAGCTGGGCAAACTTCTATGACCTCGAACAAAAAAATATATCGTTAAACCATATAAAAAACATGCACCTGCACAATAAATATGATCGAGTAATGAGGGCACTTTTCTTGTCTGGCGCAATAAATAAAGGCGAGCCCGATTTTATATACAATGTAGAATATGCTTTTTATAATAGCGACATGCTCCCCCCTTTTTTAAGATTCCAGGCCCACATCAATCATTACGCCGAAGTCAACTCATCACGCGAATCCCTAAACGATATACTCTCCATATTAAATTGGAAAGAACTATTGAAGTATCGCGAAACCAAAATGGGCCTCCTTCAACCAGTTATTTTAAAGCTGATCAACAACAACAACTATATCGACTTACTAGTACTTACGAGAATTCTCAAATCAAACTTTGACTTCGAGAATTTTTGGTGCAGCCATGCATTCCTTTTTCCTAATACGCCTAGTGCTGTCGTGGCGCTATCAAACTCTGACAAAATTACATTACCTAAATCTGACAACGCGCAAAGCTATCTAAAACTAATTAACGCGGCAAATCGATTAAACGCAACATCTATATCATTACTAGGCGAGGACAATCTTACTACAGATATCGAAGTAGACCGGTTTGGTTGTCCAATAATCGGGGATAGCCTGGATGAGCTGCGCACCTCTGTGATTGATCACTACGGGCTTGATGATGACGTCTACCAAGAATTTAACTTGATGACGCTAATGCCTTCGCACAATCATCCTGTCCAAAGTGCTCTATGCTCTCTGAATGTCACACCACCGATAATTTCGGTCAGTATGGAAAATCTTCTAGATGAGCCTGAAAAGAAAAAATTTGTATTCATGCTTTCATCGTCAACATTCACCTTTGAAAGTGAAAGGTCCTTCATCGAAGGACAGTTTGGCAATGACGCGAACATCGTTATCGATCCAAAAATAAAAAAATTTCTAGAGTTATTCAAGGACCAAACAAATACTCACTTCTACATCTCAGCCCACGGAAATTATGATCACTGGGCTCCTGAAGTAGCACACATCCATTTTTCAGATACTCGAAAAATACCCTTGGCAGTCCTAAAATCAGCAACCAATAGGGCAAACCATAGAAGGACTATCCACCTTAACATCTGTGATGGTGCGACGTCAGAACTGAGCTTCAACCCTTATAATAGTGGAATATCAGCCGCCCTGGCTCACGGAAACCAAGTTATTATTTCTCATCTATGGCCCATTCGGCCACTTTACGCTTTTATCTCAGGAGTGCTTCTGCTTAAGTTTTTACAGGACTTCAGCGCTGCTGAAGCAGTTAGAGAAACTTATAGTATTCTCAAAAAGTCAAACGCATCAATACAAGAGCACATAAAGTCTTTTGGAGAACCATTCAATCCGGTACGTGAGGCAATTCAAAATACCGAGATAGACATTTCGGAATTTAGAAACATTGGGAGTTTCGCCATATACGCTTAGTGATCAGTACGGCTATTTAGCTAATCTAAATCACCCGAAAATAGGCGATCAAATAATTTATATAGATAATTAAATCAAACAAGTTGTCGCTAGTAGCAGGTTTTTTTGACGATGGCCGTTTGCTTCCAGCCAGCCTTAAATTCAACGGTTTTACCGGTGATGAATTGGAGTAACTAAATTTTAGAGACGATAAAAACAGACGCCTGAAGCGGGGTCGACTTTAGCTCGTATCATTTACGTATTACTGAAGTTCAGTCGACTGACTCATCCTCTCTGAAACACAGTCTTCAATATCAAAGGATTAGACAGATGACTGTCATGAGGTTCCATTTCAAATACACGCATAGCCCACTTCATTCTGGACTTTTCTCTTGGATCATGTTAATTAAACACACAATCTAACTGAATTGGATACTGAACCATGAATGAGAAAATCCGTTTGAATGGTAAGCAACTGATTTCAACATATAACCTTATAATCCCAAACTCGATGAGGTGCGAGATAGATGTTGAGCTGGGCGCAGAGTTTGGCGGTTCTTTAACCACCCTTCCTTTGACAATTTTTTTTCAGCAATCCGGAGGAACACAGAACGTAACCTTTACACCAGAGAATGGCCGCTCTTTGATGACGCTCATCAACTGGAGCAATTCTCTGGGAACAGCGTTAAACACTCCTTACGAATTGGCCAAAGTCAACAACGCAGGCGTGGTTGAGATGCTGATGGTTAATTCCAGCATCGGGGGAACTAATCACCTAACACTTCAACTTTGGTGGCGCGAAGTAGTATAGGGTCAAGGACATGGATCACAAAACTACTGATAATACCTCCGCCCCAAAAATCATTATCCCCGAGTCAACCGGGATAAACTACACAGGAATATCGCACAACACTGACACACATGTAATCAATATAACCGAGGATAAACTCTATCGAATCATTAAGGATCACCACCAAGCACTGAAAAGGTCAAGAGATTGGGTGACCTATTTCGGTATATTTCTCAGCCTTCTGGCTTCATTAACCGCAAGTAGCTTTAATGATTTTATTTTCACTGCAAATACTTGGAAGACTATTTTCATATCAGCTGCCGCCATTTCTTTCGTTTCAACCTTCGCGGCAGGCTGGTCTAGACTACGCGACAAGCCAGTAACACCCAAAATTTTGGTAGACAAAATAGCTGGCAGAATAAAACTTGATGGATAATTTTATATAGTTACTTAATCGAATATTGTCTAATACATCTTATAATTTGGATTGAAACTTTTGGCTGCCATTTACCGTAACGGAGATAAGTGCCAGCCATTTCGGTGATGGGCTGGACCTACTAAACGCAAGCTTAACCTATCAAAGAATATAAAGCATGGAGGCGAAATGCTAAATCTTACCCATATAATTCACAAAAAAAGTGAAGAGCTTCGAGAGCTAGAGCTATTTGCTGGCGTATGCAGAAATGCTTTAAACCAAGCAACTCACTCTGTAGAAAATATTGATTTACGGCGTAGAATTGCGGAAGCAATCAACGAAAAACCAGATTACGAATCTGAGTCTCAGCTAGATGCTGCAAAGGAGCACGCTGCAAAAATATCAGAGTTCGCAGAAAGTCAGCGTAAGGATGGGTTGCCATACTTATATAGTCTTTGCGCCGTCCGACTTTGGGCGCTTACCGAAGCTATGGTAGATGAGTTGGTTGTTCGCTCATTGCTAACTCCTTCGGTTTTTTTCGATCACTCAATTTTGGCTAAACTGAAAGGCCCCCTCATAGAATTTCGCTCAGCCTCACCCGACGAGCAAGCTGAGTTTCTTGCAGAAACACTGAAACAGTTAGTGGATGCACCTTTGAAGTTGGGAGCTGGAAAGTTTGAAGCGCTTCTGGCTCCGGTAGGCTTAGGAGGCGAAATTCAAGAGGACGTTAGAAGAACGCTTTATGAGCTAAGCCAGATCCGCAACATTATTGTACATAAATGTGGAAAAGCAGACCGAAGGATATTGGAGGCTTGCCCCTGGCTTAATTTTAAGAAGGGCGAAACCATCAATGTTACATTTGAAATGTTTGAGCGTTATCGTGTCGCAACATACTGGTATATCGTTGCTGTTCGCGATCGAATAGATGCTAGGGATGGAATAAAAAACCCAGTAAACTTAACTGAGATATTAAAATTGATTGAGGGAAAACTGCAGGCCTCGTCAAATAGTTCAAAAATTCAGGATAACTAGTCCATACTCAGTAGTTTTCTATATTTAATATTGCAGAAATGCAATATTCATTACTTACCCTCCCTGAAGGCTCGAAGATATCGGGGGCAGCCCCTGAGGGATCCCCCCGCAATCAACTTTAAAGGCAAAAGCCAACATAGATATAGGGGCAAACCATGATACCTCCAGCGAAAGCAAATGAATCATTTCCGGATACATCTCATGAAGACCTGCTGATCCAAGTCTATGCCCCACGGTGTAATATGCCCACAATTGTCCATCACCGAGGCCACCATGACTGGAATATCCCGAAACCTGCCGGAGGACATGTCCAACTCTCTCGCCGACCCGGCGATGGACGTTCTTCGCGACTATATTGAGCACGAAAAAGTACTACCCCCCCAGATCGAGTTGGCAGTAAAAGAAGCCGACCAAGGCCAATTCGCCACCGATGACCAAGTGGCAGCGATGCGCGCTAGGCGCTGGAGCCTGAATGTGGGTTGAGTGGCTTGAAAAAGCGCTCAAAAAATCTGGAAGACGAAGCAAACTATATCACTCTCGAAAATCCAAAGGCAGCTGACGACTTCTCGGACGCCATCTTCGCCATCATCGACAAAACAGCACAAAAATCTTTACCCTCAATAACTCACTTTAGTCCTCATAACTCTCTATACGGGATCGAAGATGGAACAACTTTAATCCTGAAATCATTCCAATAGTCCCGACTTTCGTTCGCCAGCTCAAAATTATTAATAAATGATCGCATCGACGCAACAGCGAGATCTTGATTTTTCATCGGACCCACCTGTATAGACTTAATATGGCGAGGTTCAAAATCAACTTCTAAGTATGGAACAACAATCCCACTACGGACGCGATACTTGATGAGTTTCGAATGTGCCGTTTCCATTCGACAAATCCGCATCTCATTCTCCTCTATAAAACTTGGGTGCTTGAATAAATTCACGGCATCACCTAAGTTCCAGAGCACTTTAGCAATCTCATACCCATCCACGTCGTCATACTTCATCAGCTCCTCTGTAATTGATTTACGCGCCTCAACTACCAATTTCTTGGCCAATTGCATCTTAGTTTCGATATCATAAACACACGCTTGCACCGGGGCGAGATCAGCTTTCAGCGTCTCATGAAATTCTATAGCGTAACTCCCATATGAGCGCCACTGAACCAAATGATCTCCAACCGTGCTAAATGATCCGATAAAAGCATGCTGTTCAGCAAGCCACCCACTTACACTATCAACTGTAAAATCCTGCAGATGAAACAGTGCTTGATCAGTAACAACATCGCCAGCGCCAATTAGATCTTGAATTTCTCTAGCTATATATCTCGCACCATCTAACGCCTCATCCGAGTCATTCATGAAGCGTATATCAGTAAGCCAAAGCTTTCTATTTCCGATAATTGAGAGTACAGCGGCAGCATCAGTGTAGTGAAAGAGTGACATAGAATCCTCATATCCCAGTAAAAACTTAAATATGCGAAAGCACACCTTGTCAACACAAATAAATCAAGAAAATATTTGGCGCAATGGCCGCCTTCATATCCTCGGCATATCCCATCCGGAGAAACGTTACGTGAAATGTGATCAGAAGCGCACCACACATCTCTCCAAAGATCCATCCCTGATAGAATGCGCACCTTCGCCTCTCTGATTCAGATCCCCCCATGCCCCTACAATCCGCTCCCC
>NZ_LJSB01000222.1:0-231 GCF_002742565.1 Pseudomonas sp. 2995-3
GTGCTACAATTAGGACAAGTGAGGTGTGGTGGATGGCTAAAACACTAATTGAGATTAAACGGTCGTTAGACGAGAACGTAGGTAAGAGGATTACGATTCAGGCGAATGGCGGCAGACGTAAGATGATTAGGCGTTCTGGTTTACTAGAAGGTACTTATCCTTCAGTTTTTACGATTAAGCTAGATCAAGACGAATATGCTGTGGAACGTATTTCATACAGCTATACAGATA
>NZ_LJSB01000223.1:0-515928 GCF_002742565.1 Pseudomonas sp. 2995-3
TCCCGGCGAAGCTGGCTTCGCCGAGAAGTGTCCACCATGTCCCCGCACACCCGTCAACCATGTGTCCGGTCCGTACAGGGCGTTTGCCAAAAGTGACCCGCTGTAAGAGCGGAACCAATAGAAGCCGTTACCGCAGCAACGGATATGTACACAAAACAACACAAAAAGCCCGCCACAGCAGTCAAGCCAGCCCCCACAATTGTTTATCAGTGTGACGAATATCCTATTCCAGGCATAAAAAAACGCCGCGCATCTTGCGATGCGCGGCGTTTTTTAAATCACAACATCTTAGGCTTGAATCACCGGGATGTTGGCGCTTGCTGCGATTTTGCGGAACTCGGCGATCTGGTCGAAGTTCAGGTAGCGGTAAACGTCGCTGGCCATGGTGTCCAGTTTCGCTGCGTAACCCATGTACTCTTCGACGGTCGGCAGGCGACCCAGCGTGGAGGCAACTGCCGCCAGTTCTGCCGAAGCCAGGTAGACGTTCGCGCCATCACCCAGACGGTTCGGGAAGTTACGGGTCGAAGTCGATACGACAGTCGAGTTCGGCTCTACACGTGCCTGGTTACCCATGCACAGCGAGCAGCCCGGCATTTCCATGCGCGCGCCAGCCTTGCCGTAGATGCCGTAGTAGCCTTCTTCGGTCAGTTGGTGAGCGTCCATCTTGGTCGGCGGCGACAGCCACAGACGGGTTGGCAGCTGACCCTTGACCTGCTCCAGCAGCTTACCGGCAGCGCGGAAGTGACCGATGTTGGTCATGCACGAACCGATGAACACTTCGTCGATCTTCTCGCCGGCAACACTGGACAACAGACGGGCGTCGTCCGGGTCGTTCGGTGCGCAGAGGATCGGCTCGTTGATTTCGGCCAGGTCGATCTCGATGATTTCGGCGTATTCGGCGTCGGCATCGGCTTCCATCAGCTCCGGGTTGGCAACCCAGGCTTCCATCGCTTGGGCGCGACGTTCCAGGGTGCGTGCATCGCCGTAGCCTTCGCCGATCATCCAGCGCAGCAGGGTGATGTTGGAGTTCAGGTACTCGGTGACGGAGTCCTTGGACAGCTTGATGGTGCAACCGGCAGCCGAACGTTCAGCCGAGGCGTCGGACAGCTCAAAGGCTTGTTCCAGCGTCAGGTCGTTCAGGCCTTCGATTTCCAGGATGCGGCCGGAGAAGGCGTTCTTCTTGCCTTTCTTCTCTACGGTCAGCAGGCCAGCCTGGATCGCGTAGTAAGGAATGGCATGAACCAGGTCACGCAGCGTGATACCAGGTTTCATTTTGCCTTTGAAGCGCACCAGGATCGATTCCGGCATGTCCAGTGGCATTACGCCAGTGGCTGCGGCGAACGCGACCAGACCGGAACCGGCCGGGAACGAGATGCCCATCGGGAAACGGGTGTGGGAGTCACCACCGGTACCGACGGTATCCGGCAGCAGCATACGGTTCAGCCAGCTGTGGATGATGCCGTCGCCTGGACGCAGCGAAACACCGCCACGGGTCATGATGAAGTCAGGCAGGGTGTGGTGGGTGGTCACGTCGATCGGCTTAGGGTAAGCCGCGGTGTGGCAGAAGGACTGCATTACCAGATCGGTCGAGAAGCCCAGGCACGCCAGGTCCTTGAGTTCATCACGGGTCATTGGACCGGTGGTGTCCTGGGAACCTACGGTGGTCATCTTCGGTTCGCAGTAGGTGCCAGGACGAACGCCTTTGCCTTCTGGCAGACCGCAGGCCTTGCCGACCATTTTCTGTGCCAGGGTGAAGCCTTTGCCGGTGTCGACAGGTGCTTCAGGCAGTTTGAACAGGTCGGTAGGGCCAAGGCCCAGTTCAGCACGCGCCTTGTCGGTCAGGCCGCGACCGATGATCAGCGGGATACGGCCGCCGGCGCGAACTTCGTCCAACAGAACCGGGGTCTTCATTTCGAAGGTGGTCAGGACTTCGTCGGTGCCGTGTTTGCAGACTTTGCCAGCATGCGGGTACAGGTCGATCACGTCGCCCATGTTCATGTTGGTGACGTCGAATTCGATTGGCAGTGCGCCAGCATCTTCCATGGTGTTGTAGAAGATAGGAGCGATCTTGCTGCCGAAGCAGAAGCCGCCGGCGCGCTTGTTCGGCACGTAAGGTACGTCGTCGCCGAAGAACCACAGTACCGAGTTGGTTGCCGATTTACGCGACGAACCGGTACCCACCACGTCGCCGACGTAGGCGATCGGGAAACCTTGGCCGCGCATTTCTTCGATCTGCTTCATCGGACCGGTTTTGCCTTGCTCGTCCGGCACGATGCCTTCGCGCGCCATTTTCAGCATGGCCAGAGCGTGCAGCGGGATGTCAGGGCGGGACCAGGCGTCCGGGGCAGGGGACAGGTCGTCGGTGTTGGTTTCGCCGGTGACCTTGAAGACGCGCAGGCTGATCTTGTCGGCCAGGGTTGGGCGGTTGCGGAACCACTCGCCGTCAGCCCAGGACTGGATCACGCCTTTGGCGTGCTCGTTGCCGTTCTTGGCTTTTTCGGCCACGTCGTGGAACGCATCGAACATCAGCAGGGTGTGCTTGAGTTGGGCGGCCGCGACAGGGGCCAGCTCGGCGTCGTCCAGCAGCTCGACCAACGTCACGATGTTGTAGCCGCCTTGCATGGTGCCAAGCAGTTCAACCGCGCGTTTCTTGTCGATCAGGGGAGAAGTGACTTCGCCCTTGGCCAGGGCGGACAGGAAACCGGCCTTGACGTAGGCAGCCTCGTCAACGCCTGGTGGAATGCGGTTGGTGATCAGGTCAACGAGAAATTCTTCTTCGCCAGCCGGAGGATTCTTCAGCAGCTCGACCAGGCCTGCGGTTTGTTCGGCGTTAAGCGGCTGGGGAACGATACCCAGTGCTGCACGCTCTTCGATATGTTTGCGGTAGGCTTCAAGCACAGTTATTACCCTCATCAGTGGTCCCACGGGACGCTCATCCAGAAATGAACGGCACGCATGCGCTCGGGGGCTTTTTGGGCCGCAAAGCCAGCGCTGCCGGCATTCCTCACAGAAGCTGCTTTCAAAGTTTTACGCCTGCAGAACGGAGCTGATGAGGGTTGGCGCGGGCTCTGACCTACCGGGTCGAACCTGCGCCAACACCGTTCTGAAGGAACGACTGTGCTCGTGACGCTTTGAAAACAGCTTCCAGCGGATTATTGGCGCCTTACAAGGCCGGATGATTCTACGGCAAAAAAAATCTAAAGGTAAGTTACCTAGCCAAGTTTGCTGGGTGATCAACCTTAGACAAAGGGCTAACATGGCGCACTGTTTCGCTGATTTGTGTGCATTGCCCATGTCCAACCAAGCCATCAAGACCCCCTGCGTCGGCCTGTGCTCCACGGTTTACGGCGATCTCGTCTGCCGCGGTTGCAAGCGCTTCCACCATGAGGTGATTCAGTGGAATGGCTATAACGAAGAAGAAAAACGTGCGGTATGGCTGCGGTTGGAGCAACTGTTGGTGCAAGTGATGGCCGGCAAACTGGAAGTCTTCGACCCCAAGATGCTGCGCGGGCAGCTTGAGCTGCGCAAGATTCGCTTCGTGCCGCACCAGTCCGAGTACTGCTGGGCCTACCAGTTGATCGCCCGAGGCGCGCGGGTGATTTCCAACCTTGAAGCCTATGGCATGGTGTTGCTGCCGGAGTTTCGTGAGTGGGCACTCCCGGAACTGCGCGATGCCATCGATCGTGAGTTCTTTATCTTGTCCGAGGCGCATTACCAGCGCTATATCGCGCCGGGGTTCCTGAGAGACGCACTGGGACACTGACCGCGCAGGTCAATGTGGGAGCTGGCTTGCCTGCGATGGCGGCAGATCAGCCAAAGGTGTTTTGACTCAAAGGTCGCTATCGCAGGCAAGCCAGCTCCCACCTTTGATCTCCATAGTTTGAAGAGGCTATGTCAGGCCTTGGTGGCCAACTCCTCCAGGTGATCCATCAACGCCTGCGGCTTAAGTACCAGCACATCACCTTCCACCGCATCCAGCACCACCTCCGCCGTATTGCCGATCAATGCGCCGGAAATCCCGGTGCGCGCCACTGTGCCGATAATGGTCACCGCCGCTTGCAGTGTGTGCGCGGCATAGGGGATCAACACATCCGCCGGGCCTTCGTTGATGTGCAAGTGGGTGTCGTCGATATCAAACTCGGCCTGGAACGCCTTGCATTGCTCGCGATAGCGCGCCTCGATAGTTTCCTTGAGCTGGAAGGTCGGGTCTGCTGCTGACAGCATGGGGGACGGGTGAGCGCTGATCACATGCAACTGGGCCTTGGCCAGGCTTGCAATATCGAACCCATGGTCGACGATAGCGTTGTGCAGTGCCTGGTGTTCGCTGTCGGTGTTGCCCACATCAATGGCCGCCAGCACCACCTTGCCG
This sequence comes from Pseudomonas sp. 2995-3, assembly GCF_002742565.1. Lineage (NCBI taxonomy): Bacteria > Pseudomonadati > Pseudomonadota > Gammaproteobacteria > Pseudomonadales > Pseudomonadaceae > Pseudomonas > Pseudomonas sp. 2995-3. The sequence continues at coordinate 4,370 of NZ_LJSB01000223.1, forward strand.
GCCCAGGGCGTCGAGGTTTTTACCAGCAGCACCGGCGTAGGGCAGTAGCGCAGCAGTTTCCAGTCTGCTGGCGTCAGCAGGGCCTTTTTCAATGGGCTGTCCGGGAAGTGCTGCTTGATCACCAGGCCACAGCCTTCGGCCTGCTGCACGTCGATGATGGTTTCATGCAGGCTGTCATTCCACGCCTGCTCGGTGGTCACGCTGTAGCCGTCCTCCTGCAGGCCGGACTTGAGCAGGCTGAGCAGCGCCGAATGCTCGTGCTTTTTGTCGCACACCAGCAAGTGCAGGTGCGCGCCGGTGACCCCGGCAATCAGCTTGGCGCGCTTGAGCGCGAGGCTTTCGGAATGCTCGGGTTCGATAACCACCAGGATGCTGCGGATGGCTTGCATGGTCGGGGTCTCCAAAGGGTGGGCCTGGAACAACTATAGTTGCTGCCCGCGAGACGTCATGTTGATGCACATCAAGGCCAGTAGCTGGTGGTCTGCGGCGGGGTCGGTATAATCGCCGGCCTTTTGTGATCCTTTTGCCCGTGAGCCCGATGAACCTGCCCGAAATCCACGAATTCCTCGGCTGCCGCACCCCCGACGCCTGGGTCCAGGCCGCGTTGGCCGATCAGCACACCCTGCTGATCGACCACAAGAACTGCGAATTCAAAGCCGCGAGCACCGCCCTCAGCCTGATCGCCAAGTACCACGCCCACGTGGACCTGATCAGCATGATGTCGCGCCTGGCCCGTGAAGAGCTGGTGCACCACGAACAGGTCATGCGCCTGATCAAAAAGCGCAAGATCGAGCTGCGCCAACTGCATGCCGGCCGTTATGCCTCGGGTTTGCGCAAGGTTGTGCGCAGCCACGAGCCGGTCAAGCTGGTGGACACGCTGGTGGTCGGCGCCTTTATCGAGGCGCGCAGTTGCGAGCGTTTCGAAGCCCTGGTGCCGCATTTGGACGAAGAACTCGGCAAGTTCTACTTCGGTTTGCTCAAAAGCGAGGCCCGGCACTTCCAGGGTTACCTGAAGCTTGCCTACCAGTACGGCGACGCCAAGGACATCGCCCAGGTGATAGAACGGGTGCGCGCCGCCGAGCAGGAACTGATTGAGTCACCCGACATCGAGTTCCGCTTTCACAGTGGCGTGCCAGCCTGAGGCGACGGCCACGCCGATCAGCGCGGTGATCCCGGCCAACAACAGGATCACCGTTTGCGTGCCCAACGGCGCCGCCAGCACGGCAATCAACAGGCCCGCCAGCGGCTGCGCCAGGTTGTTGAGCAAGGTGATCACGCCCACTGTCTTGCCGAAGTCCTGCACCGGAATCACCCGCTGGCGGGTGCTGCGCATGTACACGTTGAACATCTTGTCGAAGCCGGTGATCAGTAAAAATCCCAGGGTGTAAGCCCACAGGTTAGGGCTGACGGCCATGACCAGTGCCCCCGCCGCGATCATTGAATAAGACAGCCCGCCCAGCACCTTCAGCGGCAGGCTGGAACGCGCCAGGTAAAACAGAATGACGATGGTCACCACCGCGCCGGCAGCCTGCAACAACGCATAGGCGTCTTTGCCGGCGGCGAACAGGCCAGTGACCATGGCCGCGGACGTGGCCAGCGTTACCCCGATGATCAAGTTGACGCCCACCGCCAGGGCAATGACCCGCTTCAATTCCGCCAGTTTGCGGATATGCCCGAAGGCAATGCGCAGTGGTTGCAGCCAGATATCCTGATGCTGCTCAAAGCTTTCCAGGCTGACCGTGGTGTTGCGCTGCCACACCAGCATCGCCAGGTCCGCCAGCACAAACAGCCCGGCAATGCCCGCCACCACCCACGGCCACGCCCACACCTCCAGCATCAGCGCCGCCACCAGTGGCCCCAGCACCAGGCCGCTCTGGTCGGCGATCTGTGAGTAGGACAAGGTCTTGGCATAGGTGTAATGCTTGAAGATATGCGGCATCACCACTTCGCGGGCCATGATGCCCTGGGTCGTCAACACGCCGCACAGCGCCGACAGGATGACCAGCCAATAGATGCCGTCGAACACGCCATACAACGCCACCGCCAGCACGCACGCCAATGCGCGGTAAACCTGGCTGATATGCAGGATGCGCACCGGCGAGAACTTGTCGCACAATGCGCCGCACACCGGGAACGCCAGGTAACGCGGCAGTGACTCGACGAAAAACGCCAAGCCAGCCCACGACACACTGTTGGTGGTTTGGAATACGATCAGCGGCACGATAAATAACAGAATCTGGTCCGCCAGCCGCGACAGGAACAGCGAGATAAAAAAAGCCAGGTAGTCCTTGCGCATGGTGCTCTCGTTTCAATCGATCAAAGCGTCAAGTGGGGTGCGTTGCCGCCGTAATTGCGCCCACGCGCAGGACGGCGAGATAAGCGGCAATGAGATCGATGCAGATCGGTGAATACAGGGCGACGCGATCGCCTGGTTGAACACCGCTGGCGACCAGCAGTCGGGCTATTTGTGTCGTTCTTGCTTGAAGCATTCCATAGCTGTAATGGACGGCATCGAGCGCAACAGCGCACTTGTGCGGGTGGCGGGAGGCGTTATGTTCGATGACCTCGTGATACAAAAGCATGGCGTGTACCTGTATTCAATAACACGCTTAAATAAAGACAGAACGGCTGTGTGAGAGCGGTTCGCTAAATTAAATAAAGGCTGTGTTTGAATAAAGCGCTGAGGTAAGCGCCAGGGGTAGCAATCGATAAAAGTTGCGGGTGCACAATATCAACTCCTTTGATATTTATTTTAATTATCTTCCATGACTTTCACCGGCAGGTGTCGCTGAAAAGTGCATGGATAGTTTCATTGGCGTTGTTGGGCTGTCAACGACGGTCGCGTCACTGTTTTGTCACTGCGTCGTGACAATTTAAGGCGTTTACTCAATAAATGTTAGTGTCGAAACTTCCGAAAATGACGTGAGTTATGGCTGTCAGAAAAATCACTATCTTTCTTGGGCAAGGCTGCGAACGCCGCGATTTGATACGTTAAAAACTCCGGGTGAAATGTTAAAAACCTTTAAAAACATGAAGGTTGTTCGAAAGCCCCACAGAAAGGCTTTTTTTGCCGCGCCCAGTACCTTTTCAGGCCAGCTTGCCACCTATAATGCTCCAACTTCAATCCGCGCATCCACACTGAGAACTTATGGAAAACCTGGGTCTGGGCAAGGTCCTGCTCGTTGAGGACGATGAAAAGCTGGCAGGGCTGATCGCGCACTTCCTGTCGCAACACGGTTTCGAGGTGCGCGTGGTGCACCGGGGCGATGAGGCCTTGGCGGCGTTTCTCGACTTCAAACCGAAAATTGTGGTGCTCGACCTGATGCTGCCGGGCCAGAGCGGGCTGCACGTGTGCCGGGGAATTCGCAGCGTGTCCGACACGCCCATCGTCATCCTCACCGCCAAGGAAGACGACCTTGACCACATCCTGGGCCTGGAGTCGGGCGCCGATGACTACGTGATCAAACCGATCAAGCCGCCGGTATTGCTCGCCCGCCTGCGCGCGCTGCAGCGCCGCCAGGTGCCGGAGCCCACGGTGCGCGGTGCGCTGGAGTTCGGCCGCTTGTCGATTGATCGCAGTTGTCGGGGCGTCAGCCTGGGCGGTGAGGCCATCGACCTCACCACCATGGAGTTTGAGTTGCTGTGGCTGCTGGCCAGTCACTCTGGGACTATCCTTTCGCGCGACGACATTCTCAACCGCATGCGCGGTATTGCCTTCGACGGCCTGAACCGCAGTGTCGACGTATACATCAGCAAATTGCGCAGCAAGCTCAATGACAACCCGCGCGAACCGGTGTGCATCAAGACCATCTGGGGCAAGGGATATCTGTTCAATCCGTTTGCGTGGGAGGTTTAGATGCTGCGCCTGTTTCTGCGCCTGTATGTGATCCTGGCGCTGGGGTTGGCCGGGGCAATCTGGCTGGTCAACTACACCTTCGACGAGTTATTGCCCGAGGCCAACGAGGTTTATAACCGTGAAGCCTTGCGCGGGCCGGCCTATGGCCTGGTCGAGCAACTGCGCCCGGTGCAGGGGGCGGCCCGCGATGCGCGCCTGGCTGAGCTGCAACCCCATTATGGTTTGCGCCTCAAGCTGGTGCCGCGCGACACCCTGGCGCTCAATGACCGCGAACAGCAACTGTTGGCGGGCGGCCAACTGGTGGTGCGCGGCGACTTCATGGAGTTCCTGACCACCATTGATGGTGGCCCGCAATTGTTGCAGATCAAACTGCCGGAAGAGCCCAAATGGTTGTACCTGTGGGCCTATGGCTTCCTGGGTGTGAGCCTGGCCATCGTCCTGTATTTTTGGGTACGCCCGCATTGGCGCGACCTGGAGCATATCCGCCTGGCCGCGCAGCGTTTTGGCGATAACGACCTCGGCTCGCGTATCCTGCTGCCGCGCCGTTCCACCGTGCGTGAGCTGGCCGGGCACTTCAACCAGATGGCCGAGCGTATCGAAAGCCTGATCGCCAACCAGCGTGAACTGACCAACGCGGTGTCCCATGAGTTGCGCACACCGATTGCGCGCTTGTCGTTTGAGCTGGACCAACTCAAGCAACAGGCCGACCCACGCCAGAGCCGCGAATTGATCGCCGATATGTACGCCGACCTTGGCGAACTGGAAGAAATGGTGTCTGAGTTGTTGACCTATGCCAGCCTGGAGCGCGGCGCCACACAGGTCACCCGGGAAAATATCGAAGCGCATAGCTGGCTCGATAGTGTGATCGGCAGTGTGGCCCTGGAAGCTGAAGCCGCGGGTGTGCAGCTCTCGTTGCGCACCTGTGACGTCGACTTTATCCAGATCGAGCCGCGCTTTATGGCGCGTGCAGTGATCAACCTGCTGCGCAATGCCATTCGTTATGCCGAGCGCCGTGTAGAAGTGTCGCTGGTCAAGTTCGGCAATGGTTACGAAGTGCGGGTCAATGATGATGGCCCAGGTGTGCCGATGGAGGGCCGTTCCAAAATCTTCGAACCCTTCCTGCGCCTGGACGCCAGCCGCGATCGCCGCACCGGCGGCTTTGGCTTGGGCCTGGCGTTGGTCAAACGCGTCAGCCAGTGGCATGGCGGGCAGGTTGAAGTGCTGGACTCGGAGTGGGGCGGGGCGTCGTTTCGGATGACGTGGGCGTATGGCGAGTAGGCGGTTGCCGGCGGTCGCGGGCAGCCGCCAAAGGCTTTAAGGTGCCCCGAACCGTACCAGCATGCGCTGGCCCACACGCAGTGACGCAGGTGCAGGTTGTTCGAACGCTACTATGCATTCCACGGTACGCATATTGGCTCGTGCCTGTGGGTCGCCTTCAAGCGTGCTGTTACCCAGCACGGAGCTGATACGCACCACATGACCGGACAGCGACGGTTGGTCGTTGCCGTTTTCGGTCGATATATCGGCTTTCATACCGGCGTGGACCTGCGCAATAAACGACTCGTTGAGCTCGGCTCGCACGATGCGTACCTCGTTCGGCAGCAACACGAAGGCAGGCCCTGACTCCGATGAAACGGTAGCGCCAGGTTGGGTCAGGCGCCGCACGACTTCGGCGTCCGCCGGTGCATAGAGGTTGCGCTGGGTCAGTTCGTAGCGCGCACCGGTGAGTGTTCTTGTGGCGGCTTCGAGGTGTCCTTGGTTTTTTTCAATAGCGTCGCGCAGTTGCTCGGCGGCCTCGCGCGCATCATCGGCACTCTGGCCATCTGCGGCTCCAGCCGCGGCCGCCTCTGACAGGCGCGTGGCTTTCTGGTCGGCAAAGTTGAACTGTCTTTGCAGGTGCCTGGCGTGCACTTGAGCCTGTTGTTGGTCGGCAAGCGCGGCACTTACGGCCAGGCGCGCCTGTTCGCTGTCCAGGGAGGCGAGCAGTTGGCCTTTTTTTACAGGGTCACCTTCTTTGGCTTTGATCTCGGCCACCACGCCATCGCGGGCAAACTGCAGGTTGAGCAGGCCACCCTCGACATCGACGCGGCCGCGAGCCACTGCCAGGTAAGTCGGTGACGAGGCCGTGGCTTGAGCCGGCGTATCCTCACGTGAACAGCCGTTCAGGAGCAAACAGGCACTGAACAGGGTCAGCCAAGGGGAGAGGGAGCGGACATTCATACACAGTGTTCCTGGGGGGCGGCAGGGCTGGCGGGCCGCAGGTGATGGTGGGAGTCGCTGATGATGCGGCCGTCTTCAATGGCCAATACACGGTCGGTGTGGCTGATCAAACGCGGGTCGTGGCTGACGCACAGCACCGTAGTGCCGCGTTCACGGGCGATACGGTGCAAGATATCGATCACGATCTGGCCGTTGGCCGCGTCCAGGGCGCTGGTGGGTTCGTCTGCGAACAGCAACTCGGGCGCCTTCGCCACGGCGCGGGCGATAGCCACCCGTTGTTTTTCTCCCCCGGACAGCGCGGCCGGGCGCAAGGCCATGCGCGAACCGAGGCCTACATCTTCCAGAGCCTGAGTCGCGCGCCTGCGCACTTCCTGCGAAGTGAGCCCGAGGTAACTCAGGGGCAACTCGACCTGTTGCAAGGCCGTCAGCGCCGGGAACAGATTGAAGCCTTGGAATATGAAACCCGTGTGATGCAGTCGAAAATGCTCCAGCGCCCGTGGGGCAAGCGTTCCCAGGCTTTGCCCGAGGGCCTCCACACGGCCTTGGTCGGGTTGCTGCAAGCCGCTGAGAATCGCCAGCAGCGTGCTTTTTCCGCAACCGGATGGCCCCGCGATCAGGGTCAGTTCCGCGGGCCTTATTGCCAGGGTGATGTCGTGCAGTACAGGGGTCATAACCTGGCCTGATACAAATGCCTTGCCGATGCCAGTGGCATGCAGGGTGAAGGATGTGGTCATCGTGGGTTCTATCTCAAAAGGCTTGCTGGGTCGGCATGACGCAATGAGTGCATCGCGGCCAGGCCGGAAACCAGGGCCAGGGTCATGTTCAAGAGCAGGCAGGCCAGGGCTGCGACGGGGGAAAGAGTCATCGGAACGTTGTAGTAATGCGCCAGGGCGAAGAACAGGCCGGTCAGCCCAGTGCTGCCCAGCAAGCCCAGGGCGCCCACCCAGAACGCTTGTTCCATCACGACTTTGCGCAGAGACGTGACGCCGACGCCGAGGGCGTTAAGGGTTGCGTATTCGCGGATCGATCCAATCACGGCCGCCACCAGGGTCTGGCTGGTAATCACCGCCCCTACCAGGAACACGATCACTGCCAAAAACAACACACCCGCGCCGGCCCCGGTGTCGAACATCCAATGCATCTGCGAGCGGTAGCTGAACTGCGCTGCGGTCCACACCGCGTATTTGCCGAATGCCGGGCTGCCGTCGATGCGTGCTGCAACCGCGTCCGCCTGACTGGGGTCTCGGACCTTGGCCACCCAGTAGGTCATGCGATCTGTATCGGCGCTCGTATCCAGCTGGCGGGCCGTGGCTAACGATGCAATCACGTTAACCCCACCCAGTGCGCGTAATCCGCTGATGACGCCGACTACATGCACCCGGTGGCCGTTGATAGTGGCCGCGTTTCCAGGATCAAGGCCCAGGCTGTCGAGGTCGGCGCGGTCAACGATGACCGCTCCCGGTTCATTCAGGCGTGCCCGCAACGAGCCGGGCAGTAAGCGGGCGAACATCAAACCTTGTGGGTCTGCGTCGATACCGGAAACAAATACCGAGACTCCACCTGTGTCCCGGGTACCCCGCCAGTCAGCATCCACCCAGCGGTAGGGCTCGACCCTGAGGACATCGGGGTCCATGCGTATACGCATCTCTACACCGGCATCGATCGGTCGACCCAGGTTGACGCTTTGGGTGCCGGGGTACCCCACCCAAAGGTCGGCGCGCGAGCCGGTGACGTACACACTGGCGCTGCTGAAGATACCCAGTACCAACGCGGTCTGAAGCAGTTGCAGCAGCCCTGCGAAGCCCACTGCAATAATCGCTGGCAGGAAGCGCCGCCATTCATGGATCAGCGTCAGGCGTGCAAGCGCAACCATCAGTCAGTCTCCTTATGGCGCGTGGCTGTCTGAGGTGCAGCGCTGGGCAACGGTGCGCCGCCGAGTGCCTTGTAGAGTGCGACGTAGGCAATGGCACGCTCGGTGCCGGCCCGGTCGACTTGTTGCTGCGCATGCAGTGTCTGAACCTGCGCTTCTACCAGGTCCAATGGACTCAAGAGCTTCAACGCTGCCCGTTGTTGCAGTGCGCCAAGCTGGGTTTGCCTGGCGGCATAGGCCTGACGGGACAATTGTTCGCGTGCACGTAATTGCTCCAGGTCACCCAAGGCGTTTTCGACTTCGGCAACCCCCTCCAGCACCGCTTGGCGATACCCGAGGACGGCGGCCTGCAGATGGTGGTCCTTGGCTTTCGCAGCCGCCACGCGCAGGCCCCAGTCGAACAAGGGAATACTGATGCCGGGGCCCGCCGAGAAGATGCTGTTGCCATTGGGGGTATTGTTGCGGTTGCTGGCGATATTGAGCGACCACTGCAGTGAGGTGCCGAAGCTGATGTGCGGGTAAATATCGGCCTGGCTCATGCCCAGCTCACCGGCGGCGATAATCACCGAGGCTTCGGCGCCGGCAATTTCCGGGCGGGTGCGCAACAGGTCTGTGGGAACGCTATTGAGCTGCCAGTCACCGAGCGTCGGTAGCCGCCCCGGTTGCAGCCAAAGAGGGTCGGGCGCGATCTGGCCCAACAATAACGCCAACTGCTGCGCGCTGCGGTTTGTCCGCTGGTGCACACGCGTCAGTGCCATTTCAGCGAGGGCCAGTTCAGCCTGTGCAGCGGCAACGTCTGCGCAGGAGGCCAGTGCGAGCTGTTCCCGGGCGCGCAGCCGTGCCAGTTTTCCATGGCCAACTTCGCGCAGGGTTGCAAGGGTCTGCTCCGTTTGTTGGGCTGCTCGCAATTCGATCCAGCGCCGGCTGACTTCAGCCACCAATGAAACTTGTAGGGTGCGCAGGTTGTTATCCGCCAATGCCTGGTTCCCTTGGGCGAGGCGCTCGGCACTTTGTTGCATGCCAAACAATGGCAACTCCCAGACCGAATCGAAGCCGATCAGGAAATAAGAAGTACTGGTATCAGGGCTGACGGCATCCTTGGTTTTTATACTCAGCGAGGGCAGGTAAGGGGACTGCGCGTGCTGGCTCATAATCCGGATGGCGCGCAAGCGCTCCACCGCTACGGCGACGTTCAGGTTGTTTTGCAGTGCACGATCCACCAACGCATTGAGCTGGGGGTCGTTGAATGCATGCCACCATTGGTTCAGATCGGGTTGGGGCGGCGCAAGAGAAGGTTGGACGTTGCGCCATTGCTCCGGTGTAGACGGTTTCAATACGGGCAGGGGGGCAGTTGAGCATCCTGCAAGCGCCATTGACACTAACGAGAGTGCGCATAGCGATCGAAAGGCATGCGATCGGTTAAGAGGCTTGATGGTCGTTCCCCGGTTAAATACGGATACTGCGGTATTCATGCGATGGGCGCGTTGGTCGGCGCGCCAATGCACGATGTCACTGATCGGTTGATATTGAATGAAGCGTTCGAGCACCAACGTAGCGGCAGGGGGTGTTCAGTTCTGTTGGTAAATTGTATTGGTGCGCAATGATGGCTTTTGCTTCAGCCCAGGTTCAGAAACTCAAGGGTTTATCTCGCGATTGCGTGCGTTTGAAGGAGTAACCCGAAGCGCTGAGTCCGTTTACCTGGCGGCTTACCGTGTCGCCCAGGCCGTAGCCGTTGCCGGCCAGCACCGCGTGGGCGTTGTCGACGGGAAGCAGGATGTAGTCGGTGAGCGGCTCGTTGTGCAATTGGCCGCGAATCACCAGAAAGCCTTCTTCCAGGCGCACGCTGATACCGCTCAACGGCGCGTCGGGTTCGTGGGTGTTAAGCACCTGGTAGGTGCCGATGGTGTTGGCCCACGCCAGCGGCAGCGGCGGCGGGTCGATGCGCTCGCCGATGGCCAGGCGTTGGCCATGGCTGCGGGCCGTGAGTACTTGGCGGCCCTGCACCGTGACCACGTCCAGCTGCACGCGGCCCAGTTCACCCAGGTCCTTGAGCCAAAAGCCAAGGACTTTTTTCTGCGCGCGCAGCCAGCCGTGTTCGTCGCGCAACAACTCGAAGTCAAACCCGGCCAGCTCACCGCTCAGTCGATCGCCCTCATCCTTGACCCGGAATACGCCCCAGGCCGTGGCATAAAACCCGGCCAGGCGCTTGCGGTCGACGGCGGCGGGCACCTGGCGCAACTTGAGCCCATGGCTGGGCGCCTGGCAGTCGTCGGCGCACACGGACTGCCCGGTTTGCGCCTGGAACATCAGGCGCAGGGTCTCGGTGGCCAGGCGCGCGACCAGTTCTTCGGCGTTGCTGTCATTGGCCATGATGATCACCGCCAACTGCTGGTCTGGCAGTACGCTCAGCTGCGCGGCAAAATCATCGCCGCCGCCACTGTGCTGGTAAGTGCGCACGCCGGGGGCGACGGGTTCATCGCCGCAGGGCGCCAGGAACCAGCCCAGGCCCATCTGGCAATCGAAGTCCAGGGCATTGCCGGTGTTTTGCTGGGTGAACATCTGATCAATCGACGGGCTCTCAAGCACACGGTTGCCCTTATAGAGGCCGTGGGCAAACAGCATCTGCACATAATGGCTAAGGTCTTTGGGGCTGGCCCACAAGCCGCCGGCGGCAAGGTCACGCACCTGTGCATCGGTACTTGCCACGCCGTCTTCGTAGCCCAGGGCGCGAAAGCTCAATTGCGTGCCGGTGCCGACAAAACTCGACTGGTTCATCTCCAGGGGCTTGAGCAGGCGGCTTTGCAGTTGGGCTTCAAAACTCTTGCCGCTGCTGCGCTCGATGGCCGCACCGACCAGCGAATAACCGAGGTTGGAATAGGCCACCTGCGAGCCCGGCGGGCTGCTCAGCCATACACCCGACACCCGCATCGGCATCTGGCCCATGGCGTAAGTGCTGCGCACGTCGCGCAGGTGCTCGCTGGGCAAGCCGGATTGATGGCTGAGCAGGCGGCGCAGGGTGATGTCGCGGTCGGCGGCGGCCTGGTCAGTATGAAAGCGCGAGCGCACGTAGAATTCGCGCAAGGTCTGCTGGATCGGCGCGTCGAGGGCCAGGCGCTGTTGGTCGACCAACTGCATGGCCGCTGTGGCTGTCAGTAGTTTGGAAATGCCGCCGGCGCGAAACGCCGTGTTGGCGGTCACCGGCACACCCTGGGCCTTGTCGGCCAGGCCAAAGCCGCGCGCCCAGATCAGCTCCTGGCCATTGACCAGCGCAATCGACAAACCGGGCACATTCTCGCGGGCCAGGTCCTTGGGGATGCGCGCTTGCAGGTAACGGATGATCGCGCCGTAATCGCCCTTGGGAATCGCGGGCGGGGCAGGCGGCTGCACGTGGCAGCCGAGCGTGCCGAGCAGGCAACCCCATAACGGAATACCGCGCAATGTGCGAAACATGAAGAGCACCCGAATGGTGGTTTGGATGCTCGAATGCTAAGGCGATGCTGGCCAACAATCTTTGAGAGCTTTGTCGAGAAACTGTCAAAGAGTGTTAACGCGCGAGCCCCAAACGCTCATGCCACTGGGCGATGGATTCTTCGGGGTACTCGTCGAACTGCAAATCGCCCTTGTGCACACTGACTTCGACCCACGGCACCTTCGAGCCGAGCATCAGGTGCGTGTGCTCAGGCGGCACCGGCAACGGCGTGTCGATGGCTGAAGCAAACGGGTGAATCAGCTCTGGCCATTCGGGGCTGAACAGCCACAAGGCGCTGCCGCATTGCGAGCAAAAATGCCGTTCGGCAGTGCTCGCATGCGCGCGGCTGGCGCCTTCGGGCTTGAGCCTGGCGTGGTAGACCGAGATCAGCTTGCGCCCGCGTACCTTCAAACTCTTGGCGTCGCCGCCCAGGTTGATCGCATAACCGCCGCCGCCTTGGGTCTTGCGGCAGATCGAGCAATAGCAACGCTGGTACGGGTAGGGATGCTGGCTGTTCAGGCTGAATGTTACGGCGCCGCAATGGCAGGATCCTTCGAGTTGCATGGGCTGGCTCCTCTAAGAGTGTGTAACAACACTTTGCTAATACCTTAGCCTCAGGCAAGATTCTCTGCTTTGGTTTCAGGGAAGACACCCATGATTGCTCAGTTGCAAAGCGCTGCCACGCAAATCCGCCACGCTGTGCGCAAGGCGACCGAAGGATTGATCGGGCGCGAGCAATTGGCCGAGCTGATTGTGCTGGCGGCGGTCGCCCAAGAGCACATTCTGGTGATCGGCCCGCCTGGCACGGCCAAGAGCGCCGTGGTACGCCGTGTGGCGCAGTCCATGGGTGGGCGTTACTTCGAATACTTGCTGGGGCGCTTCACTGAGCCGTCGGAGCTTTTTGGTGCCGTAGACCTGAAGAAATTGCGTGAAGGCACGGTGGAAACCGACGTCAGCGGCATGCTGCCAGAGGCCGATATCGTGTTTCTCGATGAAGTCTTCCTGGGCTCGACCGCCATTCTCAATACCTTGCTGGGCGTGCTCAACGAGCGTCGCTTTCGCCGGGGTCATACTCAAATTCAATGTCCGCTGCGTGTGTGTGTCGGCGCGGCCAACGGTTTGCCGGACGATGAGGCACTGGCGGCGTTTGGCGACCGCTTCCTGTTGCACCTGTTCGTCGATTCGGTGCCGGACAATCAACTGGAAGCCATGCTGGCGGGCGGTTGGCAGTCGGAGCAGCGCCCGGTGCAACAGTTACTGGGTCTGGCCCAGTTGGATACGCTGAGCCAAGCCCTGAAAAACGTCGACCTGGGCGCGGTGCGTCCAGCCCTGGCCCAGGCGATTCGGCGCCTGCGCGAAGCCGGCATAGCGTTATCGGACCGCCGTATCGTCAAGTCTCAACGGCTGATCGCGGCCGCCGCGTTGCTGGGCGGGCGGCTGGAAGCCAGCGACGCGGATCTATGGCCCCTGCTGTATGTGCTGCCCACTAAAGAGACTCAGCAGCATGGCCGCGAGGTGCTGCGCGACCTGTTTGCCGCGTCCAGCAACAGCCATTTGTTCAGTGCGGTCGAAGAGGCCACCTTGCAACCGATGTCGCGCTTGAATCGCTTGCTGGAAACTGCGCAAGACTACCTGGCCCGCAGCGAGCCGCCGGACAGCACGGCCCTCGAAGGGCTGCTGCGCGAGATCGACGCCAACTTCAATAGCGAGACAATGCCGGAAACCTTGCAGCAGGTACGCGGGCAACTGTCCCGAATGCTGACGCCATGAGTGCAGACCACTACGCCTGGACCTGGCGCCCAAGGCCGGTGCCTGCCGAGCCACAAGCAGCCGTCGGATGGGGCGACGCCGCGCGCCGCTTGCTTGCGCGCTTGCTGCTGCTCGCAGATGAACAGGCTGCCCGCTTGCACGCTACCGCCAATGGCGATGTATTGGTCGTCACTGGGGCGGTGGCGGATTTGCCGTGGGTCGACGGTGTCGAATACGCCGCAGTACACCCCGGCGCGCCTGGCGTATGGCTGCCCACCAGTTGGGAGCCGACAGTGCCGGTAGACTTGCTCGGCCAGACGCTGTCGGCACGTTTCAAGCGCTCGCCCTTGCTGTTGTGGCGCGAACCGCAAGTTGTAGTGCCGTTGGATCGCCTGTTGCCGGTGACGGTTGAACACCTTCAGCGCATCGCGACGAATTGGGGCACCCGCCATGCAACTGCCTGAAGCCTTGCAACCCTGGCGCCAGTGGCTGGAGTGGTTTGCGCCGCAGCATCTGCCGCTGTTCGCCGACTTGCTTGGGCGGCTTAACCCGGTGCTGGGGCCACTGCGCGGTAGGCAGCAAGGCGGGGTGCCTGAGCCGGATGGCGTGGGCGATCTGCAACGCCGTGGGCCTTACGAGCGCCTGCTTTCCAGCGAATGGCTGCTGGCCGATGAAGTGCCGGATGAGTTTATGCGCAGGGCTGTCGGCGGCGAGCATATGTTCCTGGCGCCGCAGTACCGCGCCCGTGAAGCCAACCGCCTGATTGTCGTGCTGTTCGACGCCGGCCCGTTGCAATGGGGCGCCGCGCGGCTGGTGCATATCGCCTTGCTGATGCTGCTGGCCCGGCGTGCCGAGGAGGCAGGGGCGCAGTTGCGTTGGGGGATCCTGCAAGGCGCGCCGCTGCTGCATGAGTTCGATAGCGCGGGGCAGCTCAAGCAACTGCTCAGGGCGCGCACCTATGAAAGTGTCGCCCCGGCGCACTGGCAAGCCTGGCAGGAATGGCTGGCCACGCAGGGTGAGACGTTGGGTGAGTGCTGGACAGTCGGGCAACGCTTGCCCAAGGACACGACCAAGACCTGTACGCACCGGGTGCAGGTGCAGCGCAGTCTGGATGGGCACAGCCTGTCATTCGAGTTGCAAGCCGGTTCTGTGCGGCGCGTGCTGCTGCCTATGCCGGATGAGGCGCACGCGGTGCAACTGCTCAAAGGCCAGTTCGACGATGAAGTCCAGGCGCCGCCGCCGAATCTCGCACGTGCGGTGCCACGCGTAGCCTTGACCTTGCCGCCGGTAATCTCCAGCGCCGGTAACTATGTGGCGCTGCGCCTGCTCGATGAGACGGGCATGGTGGTGATCAAGCTGCCGCACAAAAACCAGAAAAAGTCGCTGGAGGTTCGACGCCGTCTGTGGGGCAAGCATCAGCGCGTATTGAGCACCACCTTTCACCACCGCAGCCTCGGTGCCGTGTTGAGCGACAACGACAGCCTGACGTTCTGGAACATTCCCGGTATGCCCACCGTCGACAAGCCCGCCCGTGAACAGCTGCAACTGCCACCGGGCACCGCGACGTTCCTGCCGAGTGTCTGGCTGCACAGTCAGAACGCCGTGCGTGTGTACTTGCTCGACAGCCAGGGGCGGCTTGCCTATTGGAAGTCGCGTCAACTTTGCCAGGTGGCGGATGACGTGATGAGCCTGGTGCAGGTCGACCCCTTGACCATCGCTTATGCGCGCAGAGAAGGCGGGCAGATTGTCGCGTATTCCGGGTCTGCTGACGGTTTACGCGCCAATGGTCATGCGGTCGGCTCGGCAGCGGGCGTCAGCCAGGTATTGTTGGCTGCCAACTTTTACTGGCGCCAGTACTGCGGTGGTTGCGCGCTGCTGACCACCGAGGACGGCTACCAGAGTTGGCGCCTGGTGACCCATGAAAGCTTTCCGGCGAAACACGAACAGATCGACTTGGCGCCCGGTTGGAAAGCCATCGGCCTGCACTATACGTACGCCCAACGGCCGGCTTACTCACTGGTGCTGCTGGGGCCGAACCAGCACAGCGTCGGGCTGTACGCCGAGGGGCAACAGCGCACGTTGTTCACCACCTCGGCGCCAATTGCCCGCGCGAGCTTTTGCCCCATGAGCGGCTTGATCGCCGTACTGACCACTGACCGCGAATTACTGGTTTACTCGGTTGGCGAGCGCTCCATGCGTTTGCAAGTGATGTGCAACCAGGCACCGCAGCTCACCCAGGAAGCTGCCAATGCATGAGCCAGAACGGATGCTGATTCGCCGCCCGGTACTCACCGGGCACCAACAGATTGACGGCCTATGGTTTGCCGCCGAGCGTTTTGATGAGAGCGAGCGCAGGCGCCTGATCCTCAAGTATTGGCAAGTCGACGCGCGTGCCTACCGTTTTGCCGACGGCGACTTGCTGCAGTTCCACACACCTTGCCCGGTACACTGCGAAAGCCTGCACGGCTGGCCGCTGACCCGCCAGGGCCTGGGCTTGTCGTCTGCCGCGCTGCACCCTGAGGAATTGCGCGGGCTGCCCGTTGCCGACTTGTGGCTGGTGCGCGGCAGCCAGATCCATGCATTGCAGTTGCGCGATGCACACGTGCTGACGCCTGGGCTGTGGCTCGACATCAGTACCTACACGCTGCTCGACACCTTTGACTGCCATACCCCGTTGCCGGCAACGCTGCCGGAGGCGGTGGTCACCGACCTGCGTGAAATCCTCGGTGGGCCACTGGAGCCCGTCAGCCCGGAGCGCGAAGCAATCATGCAAGCACTGCTGGAGCGCCCGCGTCACACGTCGAGTAAAGGGCCTGGCGCCAGCGCGGCGTCTGCGCAAAACAACGCAAACAGCGCCCGCGAAGTCTCTTCCCCGGTGCTGAAAATCGTGATCGGCCTGGTACTGCTGGGTGGGCTGGTCCGCCTCTTCGGCCAGAGCGAGCCCGCCGCGCTGTTGGCCGAGCACACACAGTCCTTCGGCGGCATGCTCCTGGGCGCCGTGATCTGGATGGTGGTGATCACCGCGTTGTTGTACGGGTTGAACCGCTTCCTGCACCGTGGCGCGTCTGCCCCCGCCCAAGCGGCGCCCCGGCCGGTGGCTCGCGCACCCGCTAACCCAGGCATCGCTGCGCGTGCCACCCCGCGCAGTTATAAACCTGCCGCGTGGCGCCGTTTGTTGACCCGGCTGACCCAGCATTCCCAGCTGTCCAAACTGTATGGCAAACGCCAGGCCGCCTACATGCAGCGCATGTTGGAGATGTTCGAAGACGGCAATTTCGAAGAAGCCTTGCGCCACGCGATCCCCTTGAACAGCGCTGCCTCCAGCGGTGAACAGAGCTTTGGTACGCCACAGCGCCGCGAGGATTTGAGCCTCAGCCAAAAGGCTGGCCCCGCGCGCTCGATGCTGTTTGAAGACGACTTGACCGAGCATTTGCGCCAGGTGTATCGCCAGACTTTTGAACGCCTGGACCGTGCCGGTCGTATCGAGGAAGCGGTGTTTGTCCTTGCCGAATTGCTCAAGGAGCATCATCAAGCTCTCGATTACCTGGAGAAACACGCGCGCTATCAGCAGGCCGCTGACCTGGCCCTGGCGTGGGACATGCCGCCTGCGGTGATCGTGCGCTTGCTGTGCCTGGCCGAGCAGTGGCAGCGCGCCGTGCTGGTGGCGCGGCGCGACAATGCGTTTGCTGACGCCGTGGTGATGCTCCAGGCCAAGTCGCCGGAAGCCGCCGACCGCTTGCGCCTGGAATGGGCCGAGTCGTTGATCGCCAAAGGCCTGTGGTTGCAAGCCGTCGATGTTATTTGGAGCCTGCCCGCAGAGCGCCCACGCGCCGCGCAATGGCTGCTCAACGCCGAGGCTGCCGGCGGGCGCTTGGGCATTGAGGCGCTGGTTAAACGCGCGGTCCTGTTGCCCGAAACGCTGCACGCTTACGGGCCGTGGGTCGAGCAATTGCGTGACGACCCCGCGCGCGCCGGGGAACGCGCCGCCCTGGCGCAGGCGTTGTTGCAACACAAGGCACACACCACCGCCTTGGCCTGGCTGGCAGGTGCCACTGTGCACGCGATTCTGGCCGATCAATTCAGCGATCAAGGCCAACTGACTCATAACCAGTTACAAGCGCTGGTCAAGATGAGTCGCGATAAAGCGCTTCAGGCGGACTTGCCGGGCCAAGCCCTGAAGCGTACGCCCGTGGTCTCACTGGAGCACTTGGGCGACACCCGCGAGTGGGCTGCGCCGGCGGCTGGCAGCCGGCCGATTTTCGACGCGGCGCCGCTGGAAGACCAGCATTACCTGGTGGCGCTGGGCGAGTCGGGTGTGATGGTGGTGGATGCGGCGGGCACAACGTTGTTTCACTTTGCTGTACCGGCGCAGAAAATCGTGATTGCCCATAGCCGACAGGTTGCGTTGGTGCTGATCTGGCGGGGGAATGTATGGCGCGTGAGCAAACTGGACCTGGTCAATCGTGTCGCCAAAGACCTCGGTATGCTGGCCATGGATGTCTTTGCACACGCGTTTGATGGCAGCAACTGGACCATCGGCAAAGGCCCGCAGTTGCGCGTGGTGGATGTTGACCGTGGCTTTGAAACGCTCTGGCATGTGAGTGATCTACCGGAGTCGGTGCGTGCCATCAAGGTGGATGAACACAATGAATACCTGTGGCTGTCGGCGCCGGGCGGGTGCCTGATGCTGTGGCATTATCGTCTGCCGGAGCGGCGCCTGGTCAGTCGCGAAAGCGCGTTTGACATCGTCGCGACGGACTTCCAGGTTCCCAGTGCCACGGCTGAATCGGCGCAGTATCGGATCAAGCACGACTATGGAACACCCACGCTGATACTGAAGCAGCACGGGGTTCGAAAGCGCTACCGGCTGCCTGGCAACTTACCGGAAGAAGAATGGGATGAGTCCGTCAGCCCGTTTCTATTTGAGGACTGGTTGCTGATCAGTTATCGGGTTGAGGAGCACGACACCTGCTGGCACGTGATCCACCGTGCCAGCGATCGGCTTTGCGTCACGTTGCACTGGCCGCAATCGCCGGCCCAGCTTCGCCGCCTCGGGTCTGATCTGTTGCTGTTCGATGGGCAGGGCCGGCTGAGCCATATCAATATTGATAACGCCAGCCAGCGCAACATCAGCCTGCACTGAGTGTGTCCGGCATCAAGGTGGCGATCAACGCCCGAATGGTGCCGGGCAATGCCTCAAGCTCGCGTACCAGAATACTGCGTTCGCGAATCGCCCATGGCTCATCGAGCTTCACCGTCACCAACTGCATGGTCCGGCTGTGCCGCACGGCGGCGGATTCGGGAATGATGCCAATGCCCACGCCGGCCTCGACCATTCGGCAGATCGCTTCGAAGCTCGACACCTGAATGCGCAGCGACAACTGCTTGCCCAGGCGATCGACGTGTTCACGCAAAAAACTCAATAACGTGCTGCCTTCATGCAGGCCGATGTGCTGGTAGGCCAGGGTTTGCTCCAGCGTCACCGAAGACTGGTCGGCCAATGGGTGGCCCACGGGCACCATCAAGACCAATTCATCGGTGCTGAAGTGCAACACCTGCAAACCTGCCGCTTCTACCGGCCCGGCAATGATGCCCATGTCGCTGGTGCCATCAAGCACGCCACGTACGATGTCGCGGGATAAACGCTCTTGCAGGTCGACGGTCACGCCCGGGCGCTGGGACAGAAAACCCGCCAGCACCTCCGGCAGAAACTCGGTCACCGCCGTGGTGTTGGCGAAGATGCGGATATGCCCGGCCGAATCCACGCCGTATTGGGTGAACTCGCTTTTAAGGTAATCCACCTGGCGCATGATCAGCCGCGCATGGTGCAGCAGCCGCTCGCCCGCCGGGGTGATCTCCACGCCACGGCTGTCGCGGTACAGCAGGCGCGTATCCAACTGGCCTTCCAGCGCCTTGATCCGCGCACTGGCGGCGGCCGGCGAGAGGAACGCACGCTTGGCGCCCTGGGTGAGGCTGGGGGATTCGGCGATGTGGATAAACAGGCGCAGGTCGGCGAGATCGAAATGCATGCAAACCCCTATTTTGGCAGCGGTGAGGTTCAAGTGTGGGAGCTGGCTTGTTGTGGCGAGCAAGCTTGCTTGCGCTGGGGTGCGAAGCGCCCCCAAAAAGCCGGAGACTGCTGCGCAGTCAACGGGAGCAAGCTCCCTCGCCACAACAAGCCAGCTCCCACAGGGGATGGAGTGGTACTCATGGCTAGCGTTCAGCATAACCGAACGCTGGTTTATTGAAATGCAAATTCTCAGAACGGGCAGGCGCTTGCATGATCCGGGGCAGACACTCACTGCCCGAGGACCTGCACCCGATGAGCGCCACTGACTGGATCGGCCGAAGCGAGACTGCCCACGACCACCTGAGCCTTAACCTGCTCAAACGCATTGCTGCTACTTTTGGCGAAGCTGTGCCGGAACAGGGCGCCGATTTGCCGCCGCTGTGGCAGTGGTGTTTTTTCCAGGACCCGCTGCCGGAATCGGCCTTGAGCACCGACGGCCACCCGGCCCGTGGCGGGTTCCTGCCGCCCGCTGATAACCGCAATCGCATGTGGGCCGGTGGGCGCATCGAATTCGTGCATGCCTTGCGCGCGGGTGAGGCGGCGACCCGCGTGTCGACCATCACCCAGGTCGAAGAAAAGACCGGGCGAACCGGCTCGCTGTTGTTTGTCACCGTGCGTCATGACTATTCCCAGGACGGTCGCCTGGCGATCCGAGAAGAACAGGACATCGTTTACCGCGAACCGACGCCGCCCAAACAGGGCAGTGGCGACGCCTTGCCCGAAGGCGAATGGCAGGCATCGATCAGCCCCACGCCAACCCTGCTGTTTCGTTACAGCGCCGTGACCTTCAACGGCCACCGCATCCACTACGACTACCCGTATGTCACCGACACCGAAGGCTATTCAGGCCTGGTGGTGCACGGCCCGCTGATCGCTACCTTGAGCCTGCGCGCGTTTTGCCGCGCCCAACCCGACGCGACCCTGCGCCGTTTTGCCTATCGCGGTGTTCGCCCACTGATTGCACCGCAGCCATTTGTGGTCGGTGGGCGCGTGACCGAAACCGGTGTGGCGCAGTTGTGGGCGGGCAACGCCGGTGGCCTGGCGCAGACCGCTCAGGTCCACTTCGAATAATCCAAGAACAACAGGCGGAGAGCCGTTAATGAACCCCAATGACAACGAAGAACTCAATGCCATCCGTGAAGGCGTGCGCGCCTTGTGCGCCGAGTTCGACGCGGCGTACTGGCGCAGGATCGACGAACAAAAAGGCTTCCCCGAAACCTTTGTCAAAGCCCTGACCGACGCCGGCTGGCTGTCGGCGATGATCCCTGAAGAATACGGCGGCTCTGGCCTGGGCCTGGCCGAAGCCTCGGTGATCCTCGAAGAAGTCAACCGTTGCGGTGGTAACTCCGGCACCGTGCACGGCCAGATGTACAACATGTTCACCTTGCTGCGCCACGGCAGCGAAGCGCAAAAAAGCTTCTACCTGCCCAAGCTCGCCAGCGGCGAATTGCGCCTGCAATCGATGGGTGTGACCGAGCCCACCACCGGCACCGACACCACCAAAATCAAGACCACGGCGATCAAGCGTGGTGACAAATATGTGATCAATGGCCAGAAGGTCTGGATCTCGCGCATCCAGCATTCCGACTTGATGATTCTGCTGGCGCGCACCACGCCGCTGGCCGAGGTGAAGAAGAAGTCTGAAGGCATGTCGATCTTCCTGGTCGACCTGCGCGAAGCCATCGGCAACGGCCTGACCGTGCAGCCCATCGCCAATATGGTCAACCACGAAACCAACGAACTGTTTTTCGACAACCTGGAGCTACCCCTCGACAGCCTGATCGGCGAGGAGGGCAAAGGCTTTAAATACATCCTCGACGGCCTCAACGCCGAACGCACCCTGATCGCCGCCGAGTGCATCGGCGACGGTCGCTGGTTTATCGAAAAGGCCAGTGCCTACGCCCGCGACCGCGTGGTGTTTGGCCGCCCGATCGGGCAGAACCAGGGTGTGCAGTTCCCGATTGCCGAGGCGCATATCGAAATCGAAGCGGCGGACCTGATGCGCTGGCGTGCCTGCGAAGAATACGACAGCGGCAAGAATGCCGGGGCCAGCGCCAACATGGCCAAGTACCTGGCTGCCAAGGCGTCCTGGGAAGCGGCCAACGCCTGCCTGCAAACCCACGGCGGTTTCGGCTTTGCCTGTGAGTACGACGTAGAGCGCAAATTCCGCGAAACACGCCTGTACCAGGTGGCGCCGATCTCCACCAACCTGATCCTGTCCTACGTGGCCGAGCACCTGCTCGAACTGCCACGCAGCTTCTGAGGGCCTGAGCATGAGCCATACCCAAACGCTGTGCCGGTTCCTTGCGGACCTGAACTACGAACAATTGCCGGAAAAGGTACTGGCACGCACCGAAGACCTGTATCTGGACTGGTTGGCCTCGGCGCTGGCAAGCAAGGGCGCGCACCCGATCCCGTTGTTTGAACGCTATGCACAAAAAATGGGACCCCACAGCGGTCCCGCCCAGGTGATCGTCAATGGCAGCACCACCAGCGCGTATTTTGCGGCGCTGGTGAACGCCGCATCCTCACACTTGGTGGAGCAGGATGACCTGCACAACAGCTCGGTGCTGCACCCCGCGACCGTGGTGTTTCCGGCCGCGCTGGCTGCCGCCCAGGACCTCGGCAAATCCGGCCGTGAATTGCTGCTGGCCTCGGTGGCCGGTTATGAAGCCGGAATTCGCATCGGCGAATTCATGGGCCGGTCCCACTACCGCATCTTCCACACCACAGCCACCGTCGGCACCCTGGCGGCGGCGGTTGCCGTGGGCAAACTGCTGGACTTTAACCAGGAACAGTTCATCAACCTGCTCGGCAGCGCCGGCACCCAGGCCGCCGGGCTGTGGGAGTTTTTGCGCGATGCCGCCGACTCCAAGCAACTGCACACCGCCAAGGCGGCGGCGGATGGCTTGCTCGCGGCGTATTTGACGGCGGACGGGCTCACCGGCGCACGCAATATTCTGGAAGGCGATCAAGGCTTGGCAGCAGGCATGTCCAGTGATGCCGAGCCTCGCAAGTTATCGGCCGACCTTGGCAGCCGCTGGGCGCTGCTGGAAACCTCCTTCAAGTTCCACGCCTCGTGCCGTCACACCCATCCGGCCGCCGATGCGCTGCTGGATCTGATGCAGCGCGAAGGGCTGTGCGCTGCAGATATCGCCACGGTTGAAACGCGTGTCCATCAAGGTGCCATCGACGTGCTGGGCCGCGTGACCACGCCTGCCACTGTGCACCAGGCCAAATTCTCCATGGGCACCGTGCTCGGCCTGATCGCCGTGCACGGTAAAGCCGGGCTCACCGAGTTCCACGAACGAGCGCTGACCGACCCCGCCGTCTCGGCTTTCCGCGACAAGGTCAGCATGACCCCCGACGCAGAAGTTGACGGCGCCTACCCGCAGCGCTGGCTGGGCCGCGTCACCGTCACCACGCTCGATGGCCGCACGCTGCAGGGCGCCATCGATGAACCCAAGGGCGACCCTGGTAACACCCTGAGTCGGGTGGAGCTGGCGGATAAATTCCGGCGCCTTACCCAATTCAGCGGCGCGCGCACACCCGCGCAGGCCAATGCACTGATCGAGAAGGTCTGGAACCTGCGCAGTGCAGCGTCCATGGCCCACTGGCTTTGAGGAAGCGTCATGACTAATCAACGACCGCTGGACGGCATCACCGTGATCAGCCTTGAACACGCGATTGCTGCGCCATTCTGCACCCGCCAGTTGGCGGACCTCGGCGCCCGTGTGATCAAGATCGAACGCCCCGGCGCCGGTGACTTTGCCCGTGGCTATGACGAGCGCGTGCGCGGCCTGGCCTCGCACTTTGTGTGGACCAACCGCTCCAAGGAAAGCCTGACCCTGGATCTCAAACAGGACGAGGCCGGCGACATCCTCCAACGCCTGCTGGCCGATGCCGACGTGCTGGTGCAGAACCTTGCACCCGGCGCGGCGGCGCGCATGGGCCTGTCGTTTGAAGCGCTGCATGAGCGCTTTCCACGGCTCATCGTCTGCGATATTTCCGGCTATGGCGAAGGCGGGCCTTACGAGAAAAAGAAAGCTTATGACCTGCTGATCCAAAGCGAGGGCGGTTTTTTATCGGTAACCGGTGGCCCGGGTGAAGATCAGATGGCCAAGGCCGGTTGCTCGATCGCCGATATTTCCGCCGGCATGTACGCCTACAGCGGCATCCTCTCGGCCCTGCTGTTGCGCGGCAAGACGGGGCAGGGCAGCCGCATCGATGTGAGCATGCTCGAAAGCTTGGTGGAGTGGATGGGCTACCCGATGTATTACGCCTTCGACGGCGCGCCCCAGCCACCACGGGCCGGGGCGGCGCATTCGACGATCTACCCGTATGGGCCGTTTCCCACCGGCGACGGCGGCACGGTGATGCTCGGCTTGCAAAACGAACGCGAATGGGCGGCGTTCTGCGACAAAGTGCTGCTCACGCCTGAGCTGGCTACCGATGAACGTTTCTCGGCCAACTTCAAGCGCTCGGCCAACCGTGACGTGCTACGCCAGATCATCGTTGACAGCTTCGCGCAGTTGGACGCTGAAGCCGTGATCCAACGCCTGGAAAACGCGCAGATCGCCAGCGCCAGGGTCAACGACATGCAAGGCGTGTGGGACCACCCGCAGCTCAAGGCGCGAGACAGCTGGCGTGAAGTCCAGAGCCCGGCCGGGCCGCTGCCGTCGTTGTTGCCGCCGGCGCGTAATGCTGCGTTTACCCCGCGCATGGACGGCGTTCCCGCCTTGGGCCAGCACAGCCAGGGCATCCTCGATCAGCTTGGGTTTTCGGCGCAAACCATCGACGGCCTGCGCGCACGCGGCGTTATCTAATAAGGAATTCAAGTGATGCCAAAGCCTATAGTTCGTTCGGCCTTGTTTGTGCCCGGCAGCCGCCCGGAGCGGTTTTCCAAAGCGCTGGCCAGTGGCGCCGACGCGGTGATTGTGGATTTTGAAGACGCGGTTGAAGAACCCCTCAAGCGCCAGGCGCGGGATAACCTCGGGGTGTTCTTGCAAGCGCATCCAGAGGCTCAGGTGTGGGTGCGCATCAACGCGCCGGAGCATGCCGAGCATTTTGAGGATGTTGCGTTCTGTAAAGCCCATGCCAATGTGACGGGTGTGCTGCTGCCCAAGGTAGAGAGCGCCGCCCAGGTGGCCGTGGTGGCGGCTGCTGGCAAGGTGATATGGCCGATTATCGAAAGCGCCAAGGGCTTGCTGGCGGTGGCTGAGATTGCCCACGCGCCGCAGGTCGAGCGCCTGTCGTTTGGCGGCCTGGACCTGGCGCTGGACTTGAACCTGTGCAGCGGTTCTGCGGCTGCGCAGTTTGCGTTGGATCAGGCACGCCTGGCGCTGATTGTGCATTCCCGTGCTGCTGGCTTGGTGGCGCCACTGGACGGCGTGCACCCGGCCATCGACGACCCTGAAGGCCTGCGCCGTTCGATCCGGCATGCCTATGAAATGGGCTTTGCCGGCGCGCTGTGCATCCATCCCAAGCAGGTGGCAGTGATTCATGCCGCACTGGCGCCCAGCGCTGAAGACCTGGCCTGGGCCAAGCGCGTGGTAGAGGCGGGTGCCCATGGGGCCGGGGCTTATCAGATGGATGGGCAGATGGTGGATGCGCCGGTGTTGCTGCGCGCACAAAGGCTCCTGGCCGGCCAACTCTGACTGACACAACCTGGAGCAAAATGTGGGAGCTGGCTTGCCTGCGATAGCGGTGGACCCGCCCATGAATCGACTGCCTGACACACCGCCATCGCAGGCAAGCCAGCTCCCACACTGGATCTTCATTGTTCTGAAGTATGGCGTTCGGCCTGGCCGAACGCAGGTATCTAAAATTCGAAATTCACTACACGCACCACATCAGGCACCTTGCCCTATAACACAACAATAAGAAGGTGATTCCCCATGCTCAAGCTTTCTCGGGCGCTGTTGTGCGCCGCCACTCTGTTTGCCGCGGGCCTGGCCCAGGCGGCAGACCCGATTGTGATCAAGTTCGCCCACGTGGTTGCCGAAAACACGCCTAAAGGCCAGGGCGCGCTGCTCTTCAAGAAGCTCGCCGAAGAACGGCTGCCGGGCCGTGTGAAGGTCGAGGTGTACCCCAACTCCTCGCTGTTCGGCGATGGCAAGGAGATGGAAGCGTTGTTGTTGGGCGATGTGCAGATGCTGGCGCCGTCCCTGGCCAAGTTCGAGCAGTACACCAAGCAAGTGCAGATCTACGACCTGCCGTTCCTGTTCAACGACCTGGCCGCCGTCGACCGTTTCCAGGCTGCTCAGGGCAAGGCATTGCTGACCTCTATGCAGGATAAGAACATCCTCGGCCTGGCCTATTGGCACAACGGCCTCAAGCAGCTTTCTGCCAACAAAGCACTGCGTGAACCCAAGGACGCCCGTGGCCTGAAGTTCCGTGTGCAGGCTTCCAGCGTACTTGAAGAGCAGTTCAAGGCGATCCGCGCCAACCCGCGCAAGATGAGCTTTGCCGAGGTATATCAAGGCCTGCAGACCGGCACCGTGAATGGCACCGAGAACACCTGGTCCAATTATGAAAGCCAGAAGGTCAACGAGGTGCAGAAGTACTTCACCGAGTCCAACCATGGCCTGATCGACTACATGGTGATCACCAACGCCAAGTTCTGGAACGGCCTGCCGCCGGATGTGCGCACCACCCTGGACCAGATCATGGTCGAAGTCACCGTCGAGGTGAACAAGCAGGCCGAAGCGCTGAACCAGTCGGCCAAGCAGAAGATCATCGACGCCAAGACCAGCGAAATCATCGAACTGACCCCGCAGCAACGCCAGCTGTGGCGCGAAGCCATGCGCCCGGTGTGGCAGAAGTTCGAAGGTGAGATCGGCGCCGACCTGATCAAGGCGGCGGATGCGTCCAACCAGTGATTGGGCGACCACCCAAAACTACTGTGGAAAGGGCTTTATGTGGGAGCTGGCTTGCCTGCGATGCAGGCAACTCGGTGTATCTGTAGCGCCGAGTTGATCCCATCGCGGGCAAGCCCGGCTCCCACAGAGGTCCGCTTCCACAGTTTGTTCCGCTTTCCACCCCGACATCATTCCCGCTTCGCGAGGTTTTGCCATGCAAACGCTAAGGCGCGTCTGGGAGCACCTGGAGGAAGGGTTTATCGCCTTCCTGCTGGCCGCCATGACCCTGGTGACATTCGTCTACGTCATGCTCAACAACATCTACACCCTGTTTTTTGCTCTGTCTGACAAGTGGGCATGGAGCAGCAGCTTTTTCGGTGCCTTGGGCGACCACACCATGACCTGGGCCCAGGACATGACCTGGAGCGTGGCGCTGACCAAGGCCATGTTCGGCTGGCTGATTTTCTTCGGCATCTCCTACGGCGTGCGCACCGCGGGCCACCTTGGCGTAGATGCGCTGGTCAAGCTGACCAAACGCCCGGTGCAACGCCTGCTCGGCATGCTCGCGTGCCTGTGTTGCCTGGCCTACGCCGGGCTGTTCATGGTCGCCAGCTACAAGTGGGTGAGTGCGGTGATGACCGCGCAGATCGGCGCCGAAGACCTCGACCAATACGGCGTGGACGTGGGCGATATCGTGATCATCGTGCCCATCGGTTTTGCCCTGGTGTTTATCCGCTACCTGGAAATTTTCTACCGCATCTTTACCCACCGTCAGGTCGGGTTGGGGCTGGCCGACGAGGCCGGGGAGGCCAGTAAGCTGGCCGGCAGCCATGAGGAGCGTCACTGATGGCCGTGCTCTGTCTGTTTTTGCTGTTGTTCGTGTTCATGTTCCTCGGCGTGCCGATCGCGATTTCCCTGGGGCTGTCCGGCGCGGTGTCGATCCTGATGTTCAGCCAGGACTCGGTGAGTTCGCTGGCGATCAAGCTGTTTGAAACCTCCGACGCCTACACCTTCCTGGCGATTCCATTCTTCCTGCTGTCCGGTGCGTTCATGACCACTGGCGGTGTGGCGCAACGGCTGATCGACTTCGCCAACGCCTGTGTCGGGCATATCCGAGGCGGCCTGGCGATTGCGGCGGTGCTGGCGTGCATGCTGTTTGCGGCGCTGTCCGGGTCATCGCCGGCGACGGTGGCGGCAGTGGGCTCGATTGCCGTGGCGGGGATGGTGCGCTCGGGTTACCCGAAGGAGTTCGGCGCCGGGATCATCTGCAACGCCGGCACCCTGGGCATCCTGATCCCGCCGTCGATTGTGATGGTGGTGTACTCGGCAGCCACCGAAACCTCGGTGGGCAAGCTGTTCATGGCCGGTGTGATTCCAGGATTGCTGCTGGGCCTGATGCTGATGGTCGCGATCTACATCGTCGCGCGCATCAAGAAGCTGCCGGCGCAGCCCCGTGCGACCTTCCGCGAGTGGCTGACCTGCGCACGTCGCGCGTTCTGGGGCTTGCTGTTGCTGGTGATCATCCTCGGCGGCATCTACAGCGGCATGTTCACGCCGACGGAAGCGGCGGCCGTGGCGGCGGTGTATTCGGCGTTTGTCGCGCTGTTTGTGTACAAGGACATGAAGCTGCGCGATTGCCCCAAGGTGCTGCTGGAATCCGGGCGCCTGGCGATCATGCTGATGTTTATCATCGCCAACGCCATGCTCTTTGCCCATGTACTGACCACCGAACAGATCCCGCAGGAAATCACCGCCTGGGTGATCTCCGAAGGCCTGACGCCGATTGGCTTTTTGATCATGGTCAACGTGGTGTTGCTGGTGGCCGGCAGCTTTATGGAGCCTTCCGCGATTGTGCTGATCCTGGCGCCGATCTTCTTCCCGATTGCCATGAAGCTGGGGATTGACCCGATTCACCTGGGGATTGTGATGGTGGTCAACATGGAAATCGGCCTGGTACACCCACCGGTAGGGTTGAACCTGTTTGTGACCTCGGCGGTGACCGGGTTGACCCTCGGGCAGACGATTCGCGCGGCATTGCCGTGGCTGATGATCCTGCTGGTGTTTTTGATAATGGTCACGTACTTGCCGTTTATCTCGCTGGCGCTGCCGCACTGGCTGGGCATGTAACACGGTCTGAAAATGTGGGAGCTGGCTTGCCTGCGATAGCCATACGTTCGAAGGCACCCCGTTCCCCTGTGGCGAGCAGGCTTTGTTTTAACCGGCAGTTGTGTAGATACCTATGCTGAGATAGCGGTGGTTCAGTCAGCCAATTCGGTGACTGATATACCGCCATCGCAGGCAAGCCAGCTCCCACCTTTGATTCTTGTCAGGCCTTAGTTGTCCATCGCATTCAAGATCGCATAAGCCAATTTAACCCGCTCGGCATTCGGGTAATTGCGGTTAGCCAGAATCACCACACCCATGTCCTTGCTCGGTACGTAAGCCACATACGCGCCAAAACCGCCTGTGGAGCCGGTTTTGTTGTACAGCACGTTGGCCGGTTGTGCCTGCGCCGGCGTCAGCCAATTGACCTTGTGCGGCTGCATCGCCATTTCGGTCGAGTTGCCCTCCAGCAAGGCCTGCAGCTTGATCGGGTAGGGGTAGCGTTCCCAGCCCAGGCCCTGGGTCATGCCATTGACGGTGTAGTAACCCGCGTGAGTGGTGGAGATCGCTTGTTGCAGCGGTTTTTCCAGGGTCTCGGGGTGCAGGTTGGCAATCACATAGCGCGCGAGGTCCTGGGTGCTGGTCTTGATACCGTAGGCTTCGCTGTCCAGGGCGCCGGGGCTGACGCGAATGGGTTTCAGATTTTTGTCATAGCCTTGCGCATATTGAGCGGTTTTGCTCGCCGGCACGCTGACGTGGGTGTTGGTCA
This sequence comes from Pseudomonas sp. 2995-3, assembly GCF_002742565.1. Lineage (NCBI taxonomy): Bacteria > Pseudomonadati > Pseudomonadota > Gammaproteobacteria > Pseudomonadales > Pseudomonadaceae > Pseudomonas > Pseudomonas sp. 2995-3. Next base: position 33,336 of record NZ_LJSB01000223.1, read on the forward strand.
GGCCCAGCTTGGGCAGCAAGGTTTTCTCCATGGCAACGTTAAAAGGCTGCCCCAGGCTTTGCGCCGCGAGGTAGCCGAACAAGCCGATGCTGGGGTTGGAATACAAACGCTGTTCGCCCGGCGCATACGCGGGTTTCCAGTGCTGGAAATAACCGAGCATGGCACCGGCGTTGTCGGCCGCGTCGGGAAACTGCAACGGCAGGCCACCCGGTGTGTAGGTCGCCAGTTGCAGCAGGCTGATGTGATCGAATACGCCACCGGCCAGGGCTGGCAGGTGCTGGCTGGCGGTATCCGAGAGCTCGAGCTTACCGGTGGCCTGCGCGTAGCCGCCGAGGGTGGCGGTAAAGGTTTTGCTGATCGATCCGATTTCAAACAGGGTGTCTTGGTTAACGGCCTGTTTGGTTTCCCTTGATGCAACACCGTAGTTAAAGTATTGAACCTTGCCTTGGTTAACCACCGCGACCGACAGGCCTGGGATCCCTTGTTGCTGCATCAGCGGCGCAACGCTGGCATCGACTACCGTGCGCAGGTCGGTGGCGGCCATGCAGCTACCGGAGCCTATTAACAGGGCGCTGAACAGAATTTTTTGTAAGGTGTGATTCATGCGGGTTCGCTTCCATGTAAAAGATGTGCTGACGATCAAGGCCTGCGCAGGCGGGGCAAATCTAGGTGGATTTTGTTCGGCGGGCAAACGATGATATCTCGCATCAGCCATTAGTTAATTTAGGGTCATGCATGCTGCGCTCCCATTTACCGCTCAATGCGTTGCGCGCATTCGAAGCTTCCGCCCGGCATTTGAGCTTCACCCGAGCAGCCATCGAGCTGTGCGTGACCCAGGCGGCAGTCAGTCATCAGGTCAAAAGCCTGGAGGCGCAGTTGAACGTCACCTTGTTCAAGCGCCTGCCACGCGGCCTGATGCTGACCCGCGAAGGCGAAACACTGCTGCCGGTCGTGCGCGACTCTTTCGACCGGATTGCCCTTACCTTAGGCCAGTTCGAAGGTGGCCATTACCGTGAAGTGCTCACCGTCGGGGCGGTGGGCACCTTCGCCGTCGGCTGGTTGCTGCCGCGTTTGCCGGACTTTCAAAGCCGCTACCCGTTTATCGACCTGCGCCTGTCGACCCACAACAACCGTGTTGACGTTGCCGCCGAGGGTCTCGACTACGCGATCCGCTTCGGCGCTGGCGCCTGGCATGGCACCGACGCCTGCCAGTTGCTTGACGCGCCGTTGACCGTGCTGTGCGTGCCGCAGATTGCCGAGCAATTGCACACGCCGGACGACGTGCTCAAGCACACCTTATTGCGCTCTTACCGCGCCGATGAATGGAACCTGTGGTTCCAGGCCGCCGGGCTGCCGGCCGACACGCCGGTGCCGCGCAGCATCGTGTTCGACTCGTCCCTGGCGATGATGGAGGCCGCGCAGCAGGGCATCGGCGTGGCCTTGGCGCCGGCGATGATGTTCTCACGGCAACTGGAGAGTGATCTTATTCGCCAGCCGTTCAGCGTGGGCATCAGCACCGGCAGTTATTGGCTGACGCGCTTGCAATCGCGGGCAGAAACCTCGGCCATGGCCGCGTTCAAAGGCTGGTTGAAAGCGCACAGCGCCCAGGCTTGAAGTTTTTATTCTTGAAACAAAATGAAACATTCGTGACGGGCCAGCCTCTACCGTACCCCGTACCGAGTGCTTCCATGAAAATTCCGCGCCCCTCTGCCCGCATGCCCCACCTCATCCAACTGCGCAACCTGAAGATGGCGCGCTCGGCCCATGCTTATGTGCGCGGCAGCACGGTGCAGTTTTACGAGTGGCTGCACAGCCAGCCCGGCCGCCGCTTGCCCCATGGCCCGGCGATCTGGATCTGCGGCGATTGCCACGCGGGCAACCTCGGCCCCACGGGTGATACCAAGGGCCGTATCGACATGCATATCCGCGACCTCGACCAAACCGTGATCGGCAACCCGGCCCATGACCTGGTGCGCCTGGCGCTGTCGTTAGCCACCGCCGCACGCGGCTCGGACCTGCCGGGCGTGACCACCGCACGCATGCTGGAAGAAATGATGGTGGGCTACGAACAAGCCTTCAAAGACAAGCCCGATGAAGCGCCGCCGCGTCCTTCCCAAGTCAAGGCTGGCATGCGCAGCGCGGTGGAACGCACCTGGAAAAACCTGGCGCGTGAACGCATTGAAAATGCCCGGCCTACTATTCCGTTGGGCAAGCACTTCTGGTCATTGTCACGGGCGGAAAAGAGCGCGCTGCAAAGTGTTTGCGCCTCGGATGAAATCCACCAGTTGGTGACCTCGCTCAAAGGCCGGCCCAAAGACGCCAAGGTCCAATTGCTTGATTCGGCCTATTGGGTCAAAGGCTGCAGCTCCCTCGGCTTGCTGCGTTATGCAGCCTTGTTGGGCGTGGGCGACAAGGACGACCAGGAATATTGCCTGATCGACATCAAGGAAGCCGTCGGCGCCGCCGCGCCCCGGGCGGCACGCGCGAAAATGCCACGCGACAATGGCCGGCGTGTGGTGGAAGGCGCCCGCCAGCTGTCACCGGGCCTGGGCGAGCGCATGCTGGCCACACGTTTTCTCGATCACGGTTTCTTCATCCGGGAACTGCTGCCTCAAGACATGAAACTGGAACTCGATGAGCTGAGCGAGATCGACGCCATGCACGCCGCCGGTTACCTGGCCCGCGTGGTCGGCATCGCCCATGCCCGCCAGATGGACCGCGATACGCGCAAGGAGTGGATGGCGGTGTTGCAGGAAAACCGCTCCAAACAGCTGGATGCGCCGTCGTGGTTATGGACCAGCGTGGTGCAGTTGGTGGGCAGCCATGAGCAGGGGTATCTCAACCATTGTCGGCGGTATGCGTTGGAGCACTAGAAGCGGCGCATGAGCGGTGTGGCTGTTTATGGCGTTAATAAAACTCGGCTATTGCTCAGCATTAAACGTGGTGCGCCGCCTATTTTTCTATTCTTTTTTATTTGATAACGGTGTGTCAGCCAATTAACTCGCCACTGACACACCGCCTTCGCAGGCAAGCCAGCTCCCACAGTTGGTTTGTGGTGTGTCAGCAGGTTTTGGGTTGCAGGCACTCCAGCGCACGGTCGGCCAGGGTTTGGGCCCTGTCGATCAGGTGTTCGGTGGCACCGGCCATGTGGCGTTGATCGCCTGTCAGGCCTTGGGTGGTGTCGGCAGCGGTGGCGGCTGCGCAGCGCAGCAGGTCGCAGAGTTGGGCGAGGGCGTCTTCGAAGCTGAGGTCGTGATGCACTGTAAAGGGCTGCGGTGAGGTGGGTTGCAGGTAGTGACTCAGGGCGCGTTCAAATATTTCGCGGCTGGGGGTGAAGCGCGTTGTATTGCTCATGCATAAGCTCCTGATAAGGGGCCTACTTGTTTCAGGTTTCCACACCTGTTCGCTGATAGGCAGCGACAGAGCACAGGCTAGCCAGTGGCATGCGCAGGCGCAAGGCCGAAGGGCTGCTTAGGAAGCTTCCTGCAAGGTTAAGGGATATGGATTGCTGGCCTTTAACACTGCATGTCGATCAGGCAACACCGATCAAAGCTGAGAGGCGGGGTGTTGTGGCGAGCGGGCTTGCCCCGCGTTGGGCTGCGCAGCAGCCCCAGGGGAGTCAACGCGGTTTTCCAGATGTATCGCGTCGTGAGGTGTCAGGGCCGCTTCGCGCCCCAGCGCGGGGCAAGCCCGCTCGCCACAAGAAGTTAGCTGCCACAGTTCTGAACGTGTTCAGACCAGGTATTTGCGGAACCAGCCCAACGTGCGCTCCCACGCCAGATTCGCCGCTGCCTCGTCATATCTCGGCGTCGAATCATTATGAAAGCCATGATTGGCGCCCTTATAAATAAACGCCTCATAGGTGGTGCCTGCGGCCTTCAACGCCTGTTCATACGCCGGCCAACCCTCGTTGATTCGCGTGTCCAACTCGCCATAGTGCAGCATGATCGGCGCCTTGATGCGTGGCACGTCCTTCGCTTCTGGCTGCCTGCCGTAAAACGACACCGCTGCGCCGAGTTCTGGATAAGCCACCGCCGCCGCATTGGTCACGCCGCCGCCATAACAGAAGCCGGTAATCCCGACTTTGCCGGTGCTGCTGTCGTGGTGCATCAGCCATTCGATGGCGGCGAAGAAGTCGTTCATGAGTTTGGTGGGGTCGACTTTTTGTTGCAGTTCCACGCCTTTTTCATCGTTGCCGGGGTAGCCGCCCACGGAGGTGAGGCCGTCGGGTGCCAGGGCGATGAAGCCGGCTTTGGCCAGGCGCCGGGCGACGTCTTCGATGTAGGGGTTAAGGCCTCGGTTTTCGTGCACCACCACCACGGCGGGCAGTTTGCCGCTGGCCTTGGCCGGGCGTACGAGGTAGCCGCGTACGGTGCCGTTGCCTTTGGGCGAGGGGTAGGTGATGTAGTCGGCGACGATGTCTGGGTCAGTGAATTTGACTTGTTCGGCCAGCGCGTAGTTGGGGCTCAGGGCTGCCAGCAGGGCCGAGGCGGTGAGGCCGCCGAAGGTGAACAGCGCGGCGCGGTCGAGAAATTCGCGGCGGTTGAGCTTGCCGTGGGCGTAGCCGTCGTAGAGTTCCAGCAGTTCGGGGGCGAAGTCTTTCGCGGTGAGACGAGTCATCGGAGCAGTCCTCGATTAGCGGTGGTCATCACTGTAGACCAGGATCAACGTTCGCGGCCATGGGCGGAATCCGACAGTTGCCGGGTATCGATGCGCACGAACACCGAGTCGCCGAGGGCGGTGAGCACGTCACCGGCGTACACCTCGCAGACCACGCGGCTTTTACGCCCCACGTCGCCTTCAACCCGCGCGCGCAGGGTCAGCGTGACGCCCATGGGTGTGGGCTTGATGAATTTGATCCCCAGGTTACCGGTCACGCAGTCGATGCGCGGCAGGCTGCCGGGCTCGCGCAGTTCGTTGCGGTAGTGGTAGGCCATGGCCGTCCAGTTGGAGTGGCAGTCGACCAGCATGGCGATCAGGCCGCCGTAGACCAGGTCCGGCCAGCCGCTGTATTGAGCTTCGGGCAGGTGCTCGGCGATCACATGGATACCATCGGCATCCCAACGGCTTTTGATGTGCAGGCCATGGGGGTTGCTGCCGCCGCAGCCGTAGCAGATGCCTTCGGGCGCGGTGATGTCCTGCAGGGAAGGGGTGTGCATGCAAAGTCCTTATTGTTTCTTTTGGCGACTACTCTGTTTAGCAGGGCACGCTGCGAAAGGGAATAAAACCATGGCATGGCGTGTTAGCTCAGCACATCTGTTCATTTATCTTGCGGAGTGTTGCATGAAGTGTCGAATGCCCCTGTTTGTAAGCCTGGCGGTGCTCCTTGGTGTGTTTCTCGGCAACGCGCAGGCCGTGGAATACAAAGACGTCAACCGCACCGCCAGCCAGATCAGTTTTACCTTCCAGCAATTCGGGCAGCGGGTGTATGGCACCTTCAGTGACTTTGAAGGCACTCTGACCTTCGACACGCAAAAGCCTGAGGCGGCGCATGCGTTGCTCAAGATCCAGCTCGCCAGCATCGACGCCGGCAGCCAGGACGCCAATACCCAATTGCAGCAACCGGCGTGGTTCGACACCGCGACCTATCCTGTGGGCGTGTATGAGTCCAATGGCGCCACGGCGCTGGGCGATAACCGCTACAAGATCACCGGTAACCTGACGATCAGGGGCATCACGCGGCCGGTGGATATTGAGGTGCAGCTCAAGGAGCAAAGCGGCATCGGCGTGTTTGACGGGGCGTTCATCCTCAAGCGCAGCGACTTCAAGATTGGTGAGGGTGAATGGGCGGGCAACAGCGTGGTGTCCAATGACATCAACATCAAATTCAAGATGGTTGCGCCGCAGCGCTAACGGGCAAACTTCTTGGCCCCGGCCACACAGCCGATCACCGCAACCGTCACCAGCACCATGCCCAGGCTGACCTGCTCATGCAGCAGGCTCGCCGCCAGCGCCAGGCCGAAAAACGGTTGCAGCAACTGCAACTGGCCGACCGCAGCGATGCCCCCCTGGGCCAGGCCGCGATACCAGAACACAAAGCCGATCAGCATGCTGAACAGCGACACATAGCCCAGGCTCAGCCACGCCGGCAGGCTGATGCCCGTGAGGGTTGCCGGCGCCAGCATCACGCTCAACGGCGCCACCACCGGCAACGACACCACCAGCGCCCAGCAGATCACCTGCCAGCCGCCCAGGCTGCGCGACAACGTGGCGCCTTCGGCGTATCCCAGGCCGCACACCAATACGGCCAACAGCATCAGCAGGTCACCGGCCGGCGCGGCGCTCAAGCCTTGGGCAACGGCGTAGCCCATCACCAGCAGGCTGCCGAGAATCGAAAACACCCAGAACACCGGGCGCGGCCGCTCGCCGCCACGCAGTACACCAAACACTGCAGTGGCCAGCGGCAGCAGGCCAATGAACACGATGGAGTGCGCCGAGGTCACGTATTGCAGCGCCAGTGCCGTGAGCAGTGGAAAACCGATCACCACACCCAGGGCGACGATCACCAGCGGCCCCCATTGGTGGCGTGCAGGGCGTTTTTCCCTGAACAACCACAACAACAGCACGCCGAGCACGGCGGCGATGGCGGCGCGGATCATGGTCAGAAACACCGGGTTGAACTCCATCACCGCCAGGCGCGTGGCTGGCAGTGAACCGCTGAAGATCACCACGCCGATAAACCCGTTGATCCAGCCTTGGGTGCTGGTGTGCGGCGCAGTGAGGCTTGAGGTGCGTTCCATGATGAGGGCTCGAACTAGGTGGTTGCGTAAACACCATCCTAGGGGCCAGGATTAAGACAATCAAAAAATTGTCATGGATACACCGCCTATGCCGCGCGCCCGCTACAAGTCGCTGGTCGACACCTTTGCCCAAGACATCCGCAGCGGCGCACTGGCGCCCGGTACACGTCTGCCCACGCACCGGCAATTGGCGGCTGAACATGGCCTGGCGTTGGTCACCGCGAGCCGGGTGTACACCGAGCTTGAAGCCATGGGCCTGGTCAGCGGCGAAACCGGGCGCGGCACCTTTGTGCGGGAAATCGCGTTGCCGCCAGGGCAGGGCAGTGGGCAGATGAATGTGGCCACCGGCATGCTCGACCTGAATTTCAATTACCCCTCACTGCCCGGTCAGGCAGACCTGCTGCGCACCGCTCTGCGCCAATTGGCGCTGTCGGGCGACCTGGAAGCGCTGTTGCGTTACCAGCCGCATGCCGGTCGTCTGCATGAGCGCGCTGCCGTGGCACGGCATCTATTGAGCCGAGGCCTGGCGGTTGAGGCGGAGCAGGTGCTGATGGTCAGCGGCGCCCAGCACGGCCTGGCGGTGACGATGATGGCGTTGCTCAAGCCTGGGGATGTAATTGCCGTGGATGCGCTGACCTATTCAGGCTTCAAGGTGTTGGCCGAAACCCTGCACCTGGAAATCGTCGCCATTCCGGTGACCGCCAGCGGCCCGGATCTGGCGTTCCTGCACGCGCTGTGCCGCAGGCGCCCGGTGCGTGCGGTGTACAGCATTCCAACCCTGCATAACCCGTTGGGGTGGGTGATGAGCCTTGCGCAACGCGTGCAACTGATTGCCATCGCGCGTGAGCACCATCTGATGCTCATTGAGGACGCGGCCTATGCGTTTCTGGCCGAAGACGCGCCACCGCCGCTGGCCACATTGGCGCCTGAGTGCACGGTGTACGTGGGCGGGTTATCCAAAAGCGTTGCCACGGGTTTGCGCGTCGGGTGTATCGCCGCGCCGTTGGAGTGGGTGAAAAAACTGGAGCGCACGATCATGGCCACCACCTGGAACGTGCCCGGTGTGATGAGCGCGATTGCGGTGGGCTGGATCGAGGACGGCACCGTCGCGCAGCTCGAAGCACAAAAGCGCCAGGACGCACGTGCACGCCAAGCCTTGGCTGCGCAGGTGCTCAAAGGCGTGCCTTACATCAGCCATCCGTCTTCGTATTTTTTGTGGTTGCCGCTGGGGGACGAGGCGCGGGCCGATCAGGTGTCCATGGCCTTGCAGCGCGAGCAGATTTCCGTGTCCACCGCCGAGCCGTTTGCGGTCTCGGCCACGGTGCCGCACGCGCTGCGCCTGGCGCTGGGTTCGGTGAGCATGGCCGCGCTGGGTGAGGCGCTGCTGAAGGTCCGGGAAGCGGTGCGGTGGTGAGCCGCACCGCTTGGCGTCAGTATTTGTAAGCCTGACGCCCGATCAGCAGCCATTTGCCTTTTTGCTTCTGCCAGACCTGGAAGTTGTCGATATCGGTCGGCACTTCGACGCCGCTGTTCACGGCCAGGGCGTGAAAGTGGTTGCGTACCAGCGCGGTGTCGCCGTCCAGGGTGATGGTCTGGTTTTGCATTTCGAGGGTTTTGAACGCGCTGGTGTGGGTTTCCAGGTCAGCGATAAATTGCGCTTTGCTCTGCACCTTGCCGCTGGAGTGGCCATAGGTGAGCTTGTCGGACGTCAGCGCGTGCAGCGCCTTGAGGTCCAGGTGCAGCATGGCTTGGGTCAGTTGGTCGACCGCTTGAGCCACATCCTTTTCGGCCGGGGCAGGCGCAGCTGCGACGTAGCCGGTGAACAGGCACAGAAAACCGATCAGCACTTTGACGTTTGGCATGGGTGTTTCCTTATTGTTGTTGGGGTGAACACGACAACTTAAGTCGTCGTACAACCATGCAATATTTTCGAGGGTCAAGGAAAGTGAAATTTTGAAATATCTCGAAAAGATTAGGCTTGATGACGTTATAAAGAATTCCAGTTCTTGTACGACGTCCCAACACATCAAATAAGTGTGGGCGGCACGCCTTGTCGCTTCCAGCCCAACAAGCCGGTCGCTATGCTACTGCGCAAATAACAAGCCGCCCGAGAGACAACATGGATTTTGACTGGCACAGCGACGCCATCACCCGCGCCACTCCCGTGACCCCACACTACAAAAATACCCAGAACGTTCGCCGTTTCATGCTCGAACACTGCGGCCCGACGTTCAAGTTCGACCGGCCGTTCATGGCCTGGATCCGCAACGACATGCCCAAAACCTTGGGCGATGTGGTGGATGAGTGGAAACGCCGCAACGAGGACGCACGCCCATGACACGCGACGAAAAATACCAGGCTGCCCAGGAACGCATCGGCTACCTGCTGGAGGAATTCAAAATCGGCGGCAACTACACGCCGTTGGTGCGCGATGGCAACCAACTGTACATCAGCGGCCAGATTCCGCGTGTCGGTGACACCCTCATGCTGCCGGGCAAGGTCGGTGAAAGCCTGACCCTGGCCCAGGCGCAAATCGCCGCCAGTATCAGCGCGTTGCGTTGCCTGGGGTTGCTCAAGCAAGCGCTGGGTTCGCTGGATCAGGTCAAGACCCTCGTGCGTATCACCGTGTATGTGCGCAGCGCAGAAGACTTTGATCAGCAAAGTGAAGTGGCCAACGCCGCGTCGGACCTGTTCCACGAAATCCTCGGCGCTGCCGGTGTGCACACGCGCACGTCGGTGGGGGTGATGCAGTTGCCCAAGTCGGCGGCGGTCGAGATCGACATGATTGCTGTCGCACACGGTTGAGTGACCGATGATTACCCAAGGGCTTGAGGTACTGATCGACTACGCCGTGCACTTGGCGCCGGGTCTGCTGCTGTTTGGTGCGTGGTTCGCGTTGACACCGAGAGCGCAGGTGGCGATGCGCATCCTGATTCTGCTGGCGGCGTTTGTGCTGATGCGCGATGTGATGACACCGCTGGGTATGTGGGCGGTGAGTCGCGATGTGCAGATCGCATTCAGTGGCAATGCCTTCGTACTGGCGGCGCTCGGCGGGCTGTCGGTGCTGCTGATCATGCTGCTCTCACGCCTGGCACCCGAGTTGTGGCGGTTGATGCGTTGGTCCATTGGCAACCCGTTGGTTGGCATGGCGGTGGGGGTTGTGGTCGGCTGTTTGATCGGCGTGCCACTGCGGGTTTACCAAGGCATTGATGCAAGCCAGTTCCACGGCTACTGGGTGTGGTTGCCGGGCATGGTGGTATTGGCCTATGGCGCCAATGCGTTGGAGGAAGTGCTGTTCCGCGGCTTTTTGCAGGGTTACCTGGAGCAACAGGTTTCGCCATTGCGCGCTGCGTTGATCAGCGGCGTGGCCTTTGCAGCCTGCCATGGGTTCCTGGCCTTAAGCGTTACCCAACTGGGCTGGCCGGTGTTGCTGTTCACCCTGCTTGAAGGGTTGGCCTGTGCGCTGGTGCGCATGCGTTACGGCGTACTGCCCGCCGCACTCGCCCACGGCACCGCCATCCTGCTGATCGCCGTGCCCTACATGGCCTGATATTAAACACAACCCTGATCGCCCTGATCGTTCCCACGCTCCGCGTGGGAATGCAACCCTGGACGCTCTGCGTCCGCTCTTGAAGTCGTGACGCGGAGCGTCACAGAATGCGTTCCCACGCGGAGCGTGGGAACGATCAGTGATCCCACAATTTTTACAGCGGCGGTGTGCGCGGCGGGATCAGGCGTTTGCTGCCGGTGGCTTCATACGCGCTGGCAAAGCTCAGCAGCGCCGAATCATCGTAAGCACGACCGGCAAAGGTCAGGCCGACCGGCATGCCGATGTCGGCCATCACGCCCATCGGCACGGTGACGGTGGGCACGCCGAGGTGGCGGATGGCGAGGTTGCCGTTAGCGACCCACACGCCATTGCTCCAGGCGATGTCGGCACTGGCTTCGTTCACGTCGGCATCTGCCGGGCCTACATCGGCCACGGTCGGGAACAGCACCGCATCCAGCCCAAGCGTGTCCATCCAGTCTTCCAGATCGATGCGCCGGGTTTGCTCCAGGCCGCGCAAACCGTCCGGCACCGTGCTGATCTCGTTCCACGGCGTGATGCCGCGCTCGGCCATGCGCACGTATTCGTCCATGCCGGCGGCCAGGTCATCTTCACGGTTGGGCAGGGTGCCCGGGTCGTGCGGGAAGATTTTCGGCCCGTCGACATCCGCCAGGCGGTTAAGCGCCGGGTCGTTGTTGGCGCGCAGGAAGTCATCGAAGGCCCAAGCCGACAGTTCCCACAATTCGTCGTGCAGGAATTCCTTGGAAACCAAGCCACGGGTAAACACGGTTGGCGCGCCAGGGCGATCGCCTTCGCAGTTGGACACCAGCGGGAAATCCACCTCGATCACTTCGGCACCGGCGGCTTGCAGCGCCTTGCGTGCAGCTTCCCACAGGTCGATCACGCTGGCGCGGGTGTTGATCTTTTGCCCGGTCGGCCCACCAATGCCGGGCTTTTCGCTGGTGCCCGCCTCGGGGTCGGCATTGATGTACATGCGCGGCACGCCGAAACGTTTACCGGCGAGGGCTTCGCTGCTTACCGCCAAGTCGGCGTAAGACGCGGGGCGCACCGACGCCACGCTCGGGATCGGCACCCAGGGCTGCAGGCGCCACAGGTCGCCACGGGTGTCGGAGTCTTCGGCGACCACCACATCCAGCACTTCCAGCAGGTCGGCCATGGTGCGTGCATAGGGCACCACCACGTCCATGGTCGGCGTGAGCGGCCAGTTGCCGCGTACCGAAATCACCCCACGGGACGGTGTGTAGGCGCACAAACCATTGTTGGACGCCGGGCCACGCCCGCTCGACCAGGTTTCTTCAGCCACACCAAAGGCGGCGAAGCTTGCCGCCGTGGCGGTACCCGCCCCGTTGGACGAACCGGAGGCAAACGGTGCAGTCAGGTAGTCGGCGTTGTAAGGGCTTTCGGCACGGCCATACACACCCCGCTGCATCCCTCCATTGGCCATCGGCGGCATATTGGTCTTGCCCAGGCAGATGGCGCCGCCCGCTCGCAGGCGTTCGATGGTGAAGGCGTCGCGCTGCGCAACCAGCTTGGCAAAGGCCGGGCTGCCGGATGCGGCCGTCAGGCCCTTGACCAGGTAGCTGTCCTTGGCGGTATAGGGAATGCCGTCCAATGGCCCCAACGTTTCACCCCTGGCCCGGCGCGCATCGGACGCCTCGGCTTCTTTGAGGGCTTCAGGGTTGCGCACCACCACGGCGTTCAGCGCGGTGGCGGTCTGCGGGCCGTCATAGGCATCGATCCGCGCCAGGTAGGCGTTTACCAGTTCAACGGCAGTGGTCTGGCCGGTTTCAAGCGCCGCGCGCAGTTGGGCAATGGAGACTTCGGTAACTTGCATCACGTTTTTTTCGCCGCCTTCAAGTGGGAGGTATGGCGGCAGTCTACGGACAGATATTTCACAAAACCAGCGCGGCATGCTCCGCATAGGCGGCGCGCATGACTTGCCACGTCGGCTCGTCAGCCGGAATCAGATGCTCGATACGCAGCGACGTGAGGGTGATGTCCTGGGGCATGCCGAACGTGGTGAAGGTCGACAGAAAGCTCAGCTCGCCCTGGGGTGAGCGGATGCGCGTCAGCGCCAAGGGCGGCATGTGGCCGGGTGGTTCGGTGTGGGTGGGCGTCGGCAGGCTGGCTAATAAAACCGCCAATTCAGGATTGCCCAACGCCTCCCGGCTGGCGCGTTGCCAGGCAAGCGTGCGGATCTCTTCGGCGTTGATCAGGTGGTCGCCAAAGCCGCCGGTTTGCAGCAGCGTGGTCAGCAGGTTCAGCCCGTCTGCCGCATCCGGTTCAAGCCCCAACAATTCAAACAGGACGCCGGTACTCGCATTCGCCGCCAGCACTTGCCATTGGCTGCCGAGCAGAATCGCCGGGGCCGGGTTATTGGCGTGCAACACATGGCTGACGGCTTCGCGAATCGCGGCCATGGCCGGTGAGGCGAGCGGGGTGGCGGTGTAGCGTGGCGCGTAGCCGGCGGCGAGGAACACTCGATTGCACTGCTCAAGCGGCACATCCAGCGCGGTCAGTAAATTGTGCAACGTGCCCGGGCTCGGCTTGGCGCGACCGGTTTCGATGTAACTGAGGTGGCGTTGCGAAACGCCGGTGATCAGCGCCAGGTCCAGCTGGCTCAGCTTGGCGTGGCGACGCAGTTGGCGCAGTTGGTCGCCGGCAGTAGTGTCCATGGCGGGTTCATAACCTGTGAGGTCATTGCGAGGGCCAAGACCTTATCACTATCGTGAGCTTCATTCACTTCAAGGACGAGACCATGCACAGACCCTCTATTGCCCTGGTCGGGTTAGTTGGATTTTCACTCTATACACTGGTGACGATGCTCACCGCCGAGCAATCGCTGCTGGCTTTCGGGCGGCAATTGATGTCGCGGCCGGACACCGCGCAGGTGGTGATCGACCTGTACCTGATGGCGGTGCTGGCGTGTGTGTGGATGTATCGGGATGCGCGCGGGCGCGGGCGGTCAGTCGTGTCTGTGCTGCCGTATTTTGCGCTGACGGCGGTGTTTGTTTCGGTGGGGCCGTTGCTTTATATCGTCGTCAATGGGTTGCGCGATGAATGACCTGCTGGCTATCTACGCAGGCTGTGTGCTGGTGCTGTGCCTGAAAATGTTTGCGATTTCCTGCTATCAGGGTTTTTGGCGGATTCGGCGGCGGGCGTTCACCAACCTTGAAGATGCGGCGTTCTTCAGCCGTATGGCGCAGCCACAAGAATTGCCGCACGTCGTGAGGGCGCAAAGGGCGTGGGCCAATGACCTGGAAAACATCCCGCTGTTTTTTGTGTTGGGCGGATTATGTGTGGCGCTGGGGAGTTCCCAGGGTGTCACGGGTTGGCTCTTTGGCCTGTTTACCCTGGCCCGATTGGCGCACACGGTGACGTATCTGGCAGGGCTGCAACCCTGGCGCACGCTGGCCTATGCAGTGGGCGTGGCCTGCCTCTTCGGGCTCGGTGCCCTGGTGGTCTTGAGGCTGAGATGAAATCCCCCCTGGCTGAGCAAACTTATTGTGGCAAGCCCGCTCGCCACAACAAGCACGCTCGCCACAAGAAAACCTGGCCATAGGCAAGGGATTAAGGGTTCAGAAACGCCTGGTAATTGTCTTTGGTGATCTGCTGATAAGGAATGGTCAGCTCAGCCACATAGGGTTCCTTCTTGACCATCTTCACCGCCAGATCAATCGAGCCGACGGCCTGGCCTTTGTTGTCCTGATACACCGTCACCAGCAACTGGCCCTTCTTCACCGCGTCCAGCCCCGCTGCGCCGCCATCGCTGCCGGCCACCAAGATATCCTTGCCCGGTTGCATGCCCGCCTGGCTGATCGCCATGGCGGCGCCAATCGCCATTTCATCGGCATTCGCCGCCACGGCATCGATTTTGCGTCCGGACACAATCCAGTTGCTCATCAGGTCAATCGCCTTGCCGCGCTGCCATTCGGCGCTTTGCTCCTCGACAATCTTGATGTCCGGGTAATCCTTGAGCACCGTCTTCACCCCCAGCGTGCGGTTGTGCGTGGCGTTGTTGGACAACAGCCCGAGCATGATCGCTAGGTTGCCCTTGCCGCCCATTTTCTCTGCCAGGTAGCGCATCTGGATTTCCCCGGCCTTGATCTCATCCGAGCCAACATAACCCACGCCCGGCGGCACGTCCTGGAACTCCGGGCGGCGGTTGACGTACACCAGCGGGATCTTGGCCTGCTGGGCATTGACGGTCATTTTCTGCGTGGCCGCCGTGTCCACCGCGTTGACGATAATCGCGTCCATGCCCTGGGCGGTAAAGTTCTGCACCTGATTGAGTTGGCGCACCACATCGCCCTGGGCGTCTTCAAATTGCAGGGTCACGCCGGGTAGCTCCTTGGCGTGGGCCGCCATGTAGTCACGCATCTGTGCGAGGAACACATCGTCGACCTGGGCGATGCTCACGCCGATACGTATATCCGCCCAGGCCCAGGGCGTAACAGCGAGGGTCAGCAGTGCTGCGAGGAGTTGCTTCTTCATGGTTATGCTCCGTTCTTTTTGTTGTTGTAAAAGCAGTGGGATTCACGCCTGGCGCTTGGCCCGCAGTTGCGCCACGGCAGCGGCGAAGTCTGAATAGGGCCAGCGTTCGTCAAGGGCTTGTTGCATTAATTGCTGCCCGGTTTGCGGGGCGAGCCCGTGCAAGGGCGGGTCGGTGTCGAGGTTGGTGGGGAAGGCATAACCGTCGGCCGTACAGGCGATCACCGCTTCGGCATTCAACGCAGGGTTGGCCAGCAACACCGGGTACACCGCGAGCATCATGCGGTCGCGGTCGAGGGCTTCCATGGGCTTGCCGAACGCCGACGAGATTTGCAGCAGGTTGGCCATACGCCGGTGGTGGGTCGTGCGGTTGGTACCCGCCGCGTGGAACAGCGCCGGGTTGAAGAACAGCAGGTCGCCCTTGTTCAGCGGCAATTGCACGGCGTGCTGCTGGAAGTAGTCGATAAACTCTGCGCAGCGCCAGGCCAGGTAACCCAGCGGGTATTGCTGGGAGAAGGGCAGCAGTTGGGTCGGCCCGCTTTCCAGCGGCATATCCGAATGGGCCACCGCGCCTTGCAGCGTCAGGTATTGCGACAACAGATGCAGCGGCAGCGGAAAGCGTTCAACCACCTCAGTGGTCTGAAAGCCCAGGTGATAGTCACGGTGCGGCTGTTGCGCCTGCCCGCCAGGGTGGACCACGTTCACTTGCGCGGTCATCTGAAAGCTCGGCCCCAGCCACGCTTCGGCGATCAAACCGAGCAGCGGGTTGGCGTAGTACTCGGCAAACGATTCCGGCGACTGCAGCGCGGCTTTCTGCAGCGAATTCCAGATGCGCCCGTTGCTGCCGGCCTGGGCAAAATGGTCGGCGGCCACGCCTTGCGCAGCCTCATGGGCAAAGATCGCCTCGAATACCTGGCTATGGCGATCGACCACCGCCAGGTCTTCATAGGCCTGGCGCACCACCATCACCCCAGGCCCGTCGCGGAACAGGTGATGCAGCTCATCCATGACGCGCAAGCGCTCGCTGTTGCGTAAAGTGCCGGCCTGATAGATCGGCACATTGCTCACCACCTCGGCACACAGCGGGTAGTCCTCGGCGTTGGTCCGTTGGGCGCAAATACGGCTGAAATCCGCCAGGCGCACCGCCGCGCCGGTCACGAACGCCGACATCACACACCTCCCGGCAGGCTCAGTGCCTGGTGCGGTTGCGGGCTGCCGCTGTCGGTGCAGCCGACCACGCCTTGCTCCAGGTCGATCACCGAGCCGGTCATCATCCCGGCTTCACGCGAGAGCAAAAACGCCACGCTTTGCGCCACTTCTTCGGGCTTGAGCAGCCGCCCGAACGGCTGCGCGCGCTCGGCCTCGGCCAGCCAGCCGTCCTGCGCGCCGTGGTATTGGCGCTGGATCTGATCCTCGTGAGGCGTGTCCATCCAGCCGATATTCAGGCCATTCACGCGGATGCGATTACGCAATGCGCTGAACGCCACGTTCTTGGTCAAAATCGCCAGCGCGCCCTTGGACGCCGCATAGGCGCTCAAAAACGATTGCCCGCCATGCCCGGTGATGCTCTGGATATTCACCACCGCGCCTTCCACGCCGGTGCTGATCATCAGCTTGAGTGCTTCCTGCATCAGAAAAAACGGCGCCCGCACGTTCACCGCAAACAGCCGGTCAAACAGCTCGGGCGAGGTGTCGAGAATAGTGCCGCGATCCGACATGCCGGCGCAGTTCACCAGCCCGTGCAAGGTGCCGAAGTGGGTGCGTGCTGCGTCGATGATCGCACGGCAATCCTCGACGTTTTCCAGGTCGGCCTCGACAAAAAATGCCTGGCAATCGAGCTGTGCCAGTTGCCGGACCTGCTCTTCGCCCTCGGCGCGGCGGCGCCCGCAGACGATCAGCCCGGCAGCGCCACGCTGAGCCAGGGTATGTGCCACGGCAGCGCCCAGCCCCTGAGTGCTGCCGGTGACAACAAAATATTGGCCGTTGAATGCGCTGGCGAGATCGGTGTGAGGCATGCGGTTCTCCTGAAATTGTTGTTGTTTTATCGACCCGGCTCGACGCCGGGCAAAACTGAGACTAGCATTGCAAAACCTCAGTAACGCCCAAAAAAGACCTCAAAAACACCTCAGACGAACCGCATGCTCGAACGCGCAAAACACTTCTCCATCAAGCAGCTCGCGACCCAGGCCGGCGTGAGCAAAGCCACGGTCGACCGCGTGTTGCACCAGCGCGGCAGCGTGCATGCGCAGACCACCCGGCGCATCGAGCAGGCGCTGGATGAGTTGGAGGCCCAGGAAAAAAACGGTCTGGCGGTGGGGCGCACGTTTCACGTCGATGTGATCATGCACACCCCCCAGCGCTTCAGCGCGGCGGTGCAGGCGGCGATCACCGCGCAATTGGGCAGCTTGGCGCCGTTTCGCATCGCGCCGCGTTTTCACCTGTTTGAAGAAATCGAACCCCAGGCCATGCATGACCAATTACTGCGCTGCCTCGACACCGGCAGCCAGGGCGTGGTGCTTAAAGCGGCGGATGAGCCGGCGGTGAATCAGGCCGTCAAGCAGCTGATCGCGGCCGGCATTCCCGTGGTAACCCTGGTCACCGACCTGCCGCAAAGCGAGCGCATCGGTTATGTAGGCATGGACAACCGCACCGCCGGCCAAACCGCGGCCTACCTGATGTCGCGCTGGCTGCCGGCGCAACCCCAGGACGTAGCGGTGGTGATCGGCAGCGAACTGTTCCGTGGCGAAGAAGAGCGCGAGATGGGCTTTCGCGCCTGGCTGCGTGGGCGTGCCCCGCACCTGCGGGTGCTGGATATCAGCGGCGGCTATGGCGTGTACGACCGCACGTTTGAGCGCGTCACCCAGGCCCTCAAGCAACACCCCGAACTCAAGGCGGTGTACAGCGTCGGCGGCGGTAACCGCGCGATTGTCGATGCCTTCACCGCGCTCGAGCGCCCGCTGGAAGTGTTTATCGGCCATGACCTGGACGAAGAAAATCGCCAGCTGCTGCTGGAAGAAAAAGTCGCCGCGATCATCGACCACAACCTGCAGATCGATGCCCGCAGCGTGTTTTTGCACATCCTGCAACACCACCGGCTATGGAAAACCGGGCCGATTGCGCCGTCACAGGTGCAGATCGTGACACCGTTCAACCTGCCGGACTGAAGCTCCCTCAATAACAACGCCAGGAGTTCGACCATGCTACGTATTGCCGTTTTAGGTGCCGGGCGCATCGCCAGGATCCACGCCGCCAACGTCGCCGCTCACCCCAACGCCACGCTGGTGCTGGTGGCCGACCCCTGGCGCGAAGGTGTCGATGCGCTCAGCACACAATTGGGCTGCGAAGCGGCCTATGACTGCGCCGCCGTGCTTGCCCGCCAAGACATTGATGCCGTGGTGATCGGCACGCCCACCGACACCCATATCGACTTGCTGCTGGCAGCGGTGGCCGCAGGCAAGGCGGTACTGTGCGAAAAGCCCATCGACCTGGATATCGCCAAGGCTCGCAGCGCCGCCCAGGCCGTCGAACGCCTGGGCGGCAAGGTGATGCTCGGTTTCAACCGACGTTTTGACCCCGACATGCTGCGCCTGCGCCAAGCGCTGGACGCCGGCCAGATCGGCGCCGTGCGCCAGGTGATCATCACCAGCCGCGACCCCGGCCTGGCGCCGCGTGACTACCTGGAACACTCCGGTGGCATCCTGCGCGACATGACCATCCATGACTTCGACACCGCCCGCCACCTGCTCGGCGAGGAGCCGGTGCAAGTCAGTGCCTTCGCCAGCCGCTTGGTGGACCCGAGCCTGGCCGACATCGACGACTACGACAGTGTGATGGTGCTGCTGCGCACGGCCTCCGGCAAGCAATGCCACATCAACTGCTGTCGCCAGGCGGTGTACGGCTATGACCAGCGCGTGGAAGTGTCCGGCGCCACGGGCGTGCTGCTCACCGACAACCACCGCCCCAGCACGTTGCGCCATTGGAGTGCCGACCACACCGAAGCGCTGGAGCCGTTGCAGCACTTTTTCCTCGAGCGTTACGCGGATGCTTATCGCAATGAGCTAACACAGTTTATTGACGCGCTGAACGCTGGCCGAGAGCTACCGACCAGCGTGCGTGATGGCCTGTATGCCTTGCACCTGGCCGATAGTGCATTGGAGTCGGTGAAGACCGGGCGCAGCGTAGCGGTGCATTACGACCTTTAGCCGAACGTGCCGGTCTGGTCCACCAGACGAATGCTGTCGCGCCCGCCACGCTTGGTTTCGTAGAGCGTGGTGTCGCCTTGTTCGATCAGCGCGGCCAGGCTTGCCGGTGGTTGGTCGAACAGGTTGGCGCCGATGCTCAAGGTCACCGGCGCCGGCGTGGTAAAGGTTTCAGCGGCGACTTGCTGGAACTGTTCACGCAAGCGGCTGCCCAGCTCGACAATCTGCTGGGTCGAGGTGTTGTTCAGTAGAATCAAAAACTCGTCCCCACCCAGGCGCGCAGCTAACGCACTTTGGGGTACGACGCTGCGGATCATCTCGCTGAGGGCGATGAGCAAACGGTCGCCGGCGGTATGGCCGTAGAGGTCGTTGACCCCTTTGAAGTTGTCGATATCGATCAACAGCACGGCGCCTGGCTGGGCCGACGAGACTTGCGCCAACAGGCGGGGCGCTTGCAGGTCAAGGGCGCGGCGGTTGAAGAGCGCAGTGAGTGGGTCGCGGGCCGCCAGCCGCGCGATGTGCTGCTCGCGGCGGTAGCGTTCGGAGCCGGTCATCGACAGCGCGATCAACATGATCGCCATCGCACCTTCCACCAGGGACACCTGGATGATTTCGCCCTTGAAGGCAGCCAGGTCAATCAGTGTGCCGGGGATCATCACTGACAACGCTTTGGCTACATAAAACGCGCCATGGATCAGCAGCACATAGCGCAACTGCACCGCGCCGATGCTGAGTGATTTGCCGTGCGGGCGCAGCAAAAAGCTGGCGCGCAGAGTCGGCGCTGCCACCAGCAGCGACTGCACCGCCAGCATGGCTTTGGACCATGGGAGCTCGGCTGGAAGCATCAGCATTCCCAGCCACACCAGCAGCATCAACAGCCATAGCGGTGAAAGGCGCGCCTGGGTAAAACGCGCCACGCCGAGCAGGAACAGAAAGTGCGCAGTCACCAGCAAGCCGTTGGCGAACCAGATGCCGATCATTAACAGGCCACTGCCGCGCAGCAACGCCAGGGTGGAGCCGACGCTGATGGTCGCAAAACCTGCGGCCCAGAACAGCAGGGAAGCCTCGCGTACGCTGCGCCATTCAATGGCCAGATACAACGCGGCAGCGGCGGCCAGCGCGATGGTCAGAATCAGAATCGTAGGAGGGTCGAGCGTCATGTCGTGCCGGGCTGCCTGGGTGTGCGCTTGAAAATCGGGATTGTAAGCGCACACGCAGGTTTTTCAGAGCATTCCGGCTAATAGCACACGGCCAGCCGATAATCGGCGGGTCAGACGCCTTTGGTCGAAGGCAGCAATATCGTGAGGATGCCCGCCAGTGGCAGGAACGAGCAGATCTTATACACGTACTCAATGCCATGGTTGTCAGCGAGCAAGCCCAGCAGCGCAGCACCAATGCCGCTGAAGCCGAACATCAGGCCGAAGAAGATACCGGCGATCATGCCCACATTGCCCGGCACCAGTTCCTGGGCGAAGACCACGATGGCCGAGAAGGCCGAGGCGATGATAAAGCCGATGACCACGCTGAGTACGGCGGTCCAGAACAGGTCGACGTAGGGCAGGGCCAGGGTGAAGGGCGCCGCGCCGAGGATCGAGAACCAGATGACTTTCTTGCGCCCGATCTTGTCGCCAATCGGGCCACCGGCGAAGGTGCCCACGGCCACCGCGCCAAGGAACAGGAACAGGTACATCTGCGAACTGGCCACCGACAGCTGGAACTTCTCGATCAGGTAGAACGTGAAGTAACTGGTCAGGCTGGTCATGTAGAAGTATTTGGAGAACACCAGCAGCGCCAGCACCACCAGGGCAAAGGTCACGCGGCCTTTGGACAGGCCATGAGTGGCCTTGCCGCCTTGCTTGAGCTTGAACAGGTTGAGGTGGTTGCGGTACCAGCGGCTCAGGCCGTACAGCACCAGAATCGCAAACACGGCGAACAGCCCGAACCAGGCGATATGGCTCTGGCCGTAAGGAATGATGATCGCCGCCGCCAGCAACGGGCCGAAGGCACTGCCGGTGTTGCCGCCGACCTGGAAGGTCGATTGCGCCAGGCCATAACGCCCACCGGAGGCCAGGCGTGCGACGCGCGAGGTTTCCGGGTGAAAGGTCGACGAGCCGACGCCCACCAGGGCCGCCGCCAGCAAAATCGCCGGGAAGGTGCCGACAAACGCCAGCATCAGAATGCCGATCAAGGTGCACACCATGCCGGCCGGCAACAGCCAGGGCTTGGGGTGGCGGTCGGTGTGGTAGCCGATCCAGGGTTGCAGCAGCGAGGCGGTCAATTGGAAGGTCAGGGTGATCAGGCCCACTTGGGTGAAACTCAGCCCGTAGTTGGCCTTGAGCATCGGGTAGATCGAGGGCAGCACGGCCTGGATCAGGTCATTGATCAGGTGGGCCAAGGCGCAGGCGCCGAGGACGCGCATAACCAAGGGGCTCACTTGGGGCGTAGTGGTTGCAGCGGCGGGTGACGCGGTAACGGTCGTCATGCAGGCATTCCATACAGGGCAGCAAACTGAGGTGGCGAGTACTTGAGCCCGGCACCCATTTCTAATTGTTTCGGCGGTTATGCTAAATTCGGTGCCAATGCCTGTCTCACGAAATTCGGGAGGCAACTGTCGCAAAAAGGGCGAAATGATCAAACCACTGAATGAATTTTTGCAGGAAATCGACGCAGGCGACTGGGCTGTCATCAGTTCCGCCACCGATTACCCCGAAAACTGGGTGATCCCCGAGCATAGCCACGAAAAGCACCAGTTACTCTACGCCATCGAGGGCGTGATGGTGGTGCACTCGGCGCACAACCAATGGACGGTGCCGTCCAATCGTGGCTTCTGGATGCCTTGCGGGCAAGTCCACTCGCTGCGCTGTGTCGGCCCGTTGAAAATGCGCAGTGTGTTTGTGCGCCCCGATGCGTTCCCGAACCTGCCGACCGAGACCAAGGCGGTGAGCGTTTCACCGTTGCTCAGTGAGCTGATCAAGGCGTCGGTGAGTTTGAAACCGCCGTATGCCGAGGACTCACGCGATGCGCGGATCATGCACCTGATCCTCGATGAGCTGGCGATTCTGCCGGCCTTGCCGCTGTCGCTGCCGCAGCCCGGCGACCCGCGTATCAACCGGATTTGCCTGGCGCTGCAGCAGGATCCCGGGGATGCGTCGACGGTGGAGGATTGGAGTGGGCGCCTTGAGCTGGACCAGAAGACCATCCAGCGTCTGTTTCGCAAGGAAACCGGGTTGACCTTTGGCCAATGGCGCCAGCAGGCGCGCTTGCTGCTGGCGCTGGAGCGGATTGCGGTGGGGCAGAAGATTATCGATGTTGCCATCGAACTGGGCTACGAGAGCCCGAGCGCCTTTACCAGCATGTTCAAGAAACAGTTTGGCAAGACGCCGAGTCAGTTTTTCAGGTAGGGCGGCTGGCCATCAACCCTGGCGCTGAGTGCCGCGCGGCCAGGCCTGCCAGCAGCGCAGCTACCCCCAGCGTGGCTGCGCTCAGTTCAAAGGTGGCCTGATAACCGCTGTGGTCGAACGCCACGCCACCGACAGTGGCACCGGCAGTAATCGCCAATTGAATGATTGCCACCATTAATCCACCGCCGGCCTCGGCATCGTCCGGCAACACGTGCGCCAGCCAGGTCCACCAACCCACCGGCGCGGCGGTAGCCACGAAACCCCAGCAACCGAGTAACACGGCTGTGGTGATCGGCGAGCCGCCGAAGGCCACCAGGGCCACGGCGATCAACGCCATGATCAATGGAATGGCAATCAGCACAGGATACAGGCGGTTTTTCAGCACGCGCTCTATCAGCACAGTGCCCGCCAGCCCGGCCAGGCCGAGCACCAACAACAGCAACGAGAGTGTGGAGGTGCTGACCCGCGTGGCGCTTTCCAGAAACGGACGCAGGTAAGTGAACAGCATGAACTGGCCCATGAAAAAGCCGCTGATGGCGAGCATGCCCAGGGCCACAGGCGTCTGTTTGAACAAGCGCAGCACGTTGCCAGTCTTGGCCTGGCCTTGCACCTTGATCGCGGGCAAGCTGAACAGCAGCCATAGGCCAGCCGCTACCGCCACCGGCACGACGCAGAAAAATGCGCCACGCCAACCGATCAGTGCGCCGAGAAAACTGCCCAAGGGCGCCGCGATCACCGTCGCCAGTGCGTTGCCGCCATTCACGATCGCCAACGCGCGCGGTACTTGGGCCGTGGGCACCAGGCGCATGGCGGTCGCCGCCGACAGCGACCAGAAACCGCCGATGGCCACGCCGATCAGCGCGCGACCGAGCATGAACGTCAGGTAGTTCGGCGCCAGCGCCACCACGGTTCCAGACAGGATCATCAGGACGGTCAACGCCAACAGCAGACGCTTGCGCTCAACCCGCGCAGCGACGGCAGCGATGACCAGGCTGGTGAGCAAGGCGAGCAGACCGGACACCGAGATGCCTTGGCCGGCCTGGCCTTCGGAAATCTGCAGGTCGGCGGCCAACGGCGTCAGCAGGCTTACCGGCATGAACTCAGAGGCCACCAGTGCGAACGCCGCCAACGACATCGCAAACACCGCAGCCCAGCTATGCATCTGTGATTTATCGGGCATTATTTCAAGTGGCCTTTGAAGAAAGTGGCGAGTCTGTCGAAAGGGATCAGATCGACCCGGTCGTAAAGATCGACATGGCCTGCGCCCGGGATAATCAGCAGTTCCTTGGGCTCGGCCGCGCGTTGGTAGGCGTCTTCACTGAATTCACGTGAGTGCGCGTCGGCGCCGGCGATCAATAACAGCGGGCGAGGGGATAGCGTCTCGATATCGTTGAAGGGGTAGAAGTTCAGGAACTTCACATTACTGGTCAGGGTCGGCCGCGTGGTGGTTTGCGGTGAGCCGCCGACGGGTGTGAATTCGCCGCGCGCCGTACGGTAGAAATCGTAAAACTCATCACCCACCGCATCGCCGGTGAGGGTGGCTGGCGTGCCGCCGGTGTAGACGGTCTCGCCGCCCTGGAATTCCACATAGCGCTGGTTGGCGGCCTGGCGCAGCAGTTGCTGACGTTGCGCCAGCGTCACGCTATGTTTGAGGCCATTGCGGTTGGCCGCACCCATGTCGTACATGCTCACGGTAGCGATTGCCTTAAAGCGTGGGTCAATCTTCGCGGCGGCAATGGCGAAGCTGCCACTGCCGCAAATACCGATCACACCGATGCGCTCGCGATCAACTTGCGGGCGGGTACCGAGGAAATCCACGGCAGCGCTGAAGTCCTCGACGTAGAGGTCGGGCAGCACCGCATTGCGTGGTGAGCCTGCGCTATCGCCCCAGAATGACAAGTCCAGAGACAAGGTGACGAAGCCTTGTTCGGCCATTTTGGTGGCGTAGAGATCTGCGCTCTGCTCTTTGACGGCGCCCATCGGGTGCCCAACCACAAGGGCTGGGTTTTTTGCGCCGGGGGCGAGGTTTTTCGGCATGAACAAATGGCCCGCCACCGCCATGCCGTACTGGTTGTTGAAGGTGACGTTTTGCACCGTCACTTTGTCGCTTTTGTAGAAGTTGTCAGCACCGTTGGACATATCGGCTCCCAATGAAGAAAAAGACGTCAGCAGCACGCTCAGGGCGAGCAAAAGGCTTTTCATGGCGTGATCCCGGATAAGGTTGGTCCGCGCATTTTCCCGGCATGGACCGGCGTTCTGTAGTGCGTTCCAGTGGATTACTTGCCTGATCCTCTGAGTCTTGTGGGTTGTCGGTGACACTTGCTTGGTGTGCGCGGTACAGTTCGGTCACGCCTTAAAAGAGCCTTTTATGACGATTAATCCATTGCCCCTGGACGCCTTGATCCAGGCGATCAACGCGCAGGTCACGGCGCCCGGCGATTACCCCATGCCAGTCCCGGGCCTGGGCTTTTATCGGCGTGAGCAGCCGGCAGCGCCGGTGGTGTGCATGGTCGAGCCGTGCGTCGTGCTGGTCGCCCAGGGTGAAAAACAACTGTGGGTCGGCGGTGAAGGCTACCCCTATGACCCGACGCGGTTTCTGCTGACGTCTTTGGATATCCCGGCCAACTCCGAAGTGCTGGTTGCCAGCCCGGCCCGGCCCTGCCTGGGCCTGACCTACAAACTGGACCTGCGCATCCTCGCCGAGCTGATCGCCCAGAGTGAGTTGCCGCCCACTCGGGAGCGGGCAGTGATGAAAGGGGTGGGAATCGGCACGGTCACCGAAGGCATGCTGGCAGCGTTCGCACGCTTGGTCGCTTTGCTGGACGAACCCGAGGCGATCCCGGTACTCGCGCCGTTGATTCAGCGTGAAATCCACTACCGGCTGTTAAACACCGACCAGGCCGGGCGCCTGCGCAGGATCTGCGCCGTTGACGGGCAGGGCTATCGGATCGCCAAGGCGATCGATTGGCTGAAGCTCAACTACACCGCACCGTTGCGGGTGGAGGAGTTGGCGGCGCGGGTGCAGATGAGCGCTGCCACCTTTCATCATCACTTTCGTCACCTGACCGCGATGAGCCCTTTGCAGTATCAGAAATGGCTGCGCTTGAATGAAGCGCGGCGCTTGATGCTCAACGAACATCAAGACGTGTCCAGTGCGGCGTTCAAGGTGGGTTATGAAAGCCCGTCACAGTTCAGTCGCGAGTACAGCCGGCTGTTCGGTGTGCCGCCCAAGCGCGACATGGCCGCCTTGCGCGGCAAGCTCACTGATCAACCGAGCTCAAGTTAGCGAAAAAAATACAGCCAATCAGCCGCGCAAACAGGCTCAGGGTTTCCGGCAGGTTGGGGTCTTCAAACAGCATCGCGCGCGAATCCAGCGCGCACAATGCGCCGAACAGGCGCCCATCAGGCAGGAAGATCGGCGCACCGGCGTAGCTTTCGATGGCGAACTGCTTGACCACCGGGCGCGCGGCGAAGCGGCCGTTGTGGCTGATCTGCGGGATGAACAGGGTCTGCGGGTTGATGCAGAACTCACTGCACAGTGTGGTTTCGAGGTCGAGCACGTCGTCGACATGAATGCCCATGTCGGCCGTGTCGTGCACCGAGCAGACGACCCACTCAAGGTCAGTGAATTTGGCGATGCCGGCAAAGCGCATGCCGGTCAGGCGGGTAACCAGTTGCAGGATGCTGGTAGTGGCTTCTATTTCGGCGATGGCAGCGCGTTCGTCGGCGCTGAGTAGCGAGTGTGCTGCGGTGACGCTTGGAACCATGTTCAGGCACTCCAAAGGCATGGCGGCAGGGGCCGCCACACCAGGTCAGTAGTCAGTTGATGCGTGGGTGCTGCTGCACCAGGTTCTGGCGCTTGGCTTCCAGTTCGGCAATCTGAGTGTCGATGTCTTCGATCTTCTGCTCGATATTGTCGTGGTGCTCTTGCAGTATTTCCTTGGCTTCTGCCATGTCCGAGGCCGCAGGCGCGGCGCCGCGCAGTGGCTTGTTGGCGGTTTCCTTCATGGTCAGGCCCGTGATCAAGCCGACCACGGCAAACACCATCAGGTAGTAGGCGGGCATGAACAGGTCGTTGGTGCTTTCCACCAGCCACGCCACGGCGGTGGGGGTGACACCGGCGATCAATACCGAGACGTTGAACGCACTGGCCAGCGCGCTGTAGCGCAGGTGCGTGGGGAACATCGCCGGCAGGGTCGAGGCCATCACGCCGATAAAGAAGTTGAGGACCACCGCCAGGATCAGCAGGCCGGCGAAGATCAGGCCGATCTTGCCGCTGGTGATCAGCATGAACGCCGGAATGGACAGGAACAGCAGGCCCACGCTGCCGGCGATGATGAAGGGTTTTCGGCCGATCTTGTCACTGACAAAGCCGATAAATGGCTGCACGAACAGCATGCCGACCATGATCGCGATGATGATCAGTACGCCGCTGTTTTCTTTGTAATGCAGGTTGTGCGACAGGTAGCTGGGCATATACGTGAGCAGCATGTAGTACGTCACGTTGGTGGCCGCGACGATACCGATGCAGGTCAGCAGGCTGCGCCAATGCTGGGTCGCGACTTCCTTGAACGAGACTTTGGGGCCGTGGGTCAGGCCCTGGCGGTCGCCTTGTTCGAGCTTGTCCATGTGCTGCTGGAAGGCCGGGGTTTCTTCCAGCGCGTGACGCAGGTACAGGCCGATGATGCCCAGGGGCAGGGCGAGGAAGAACGGCAGGCGCCAGCCCCAGGCCTCGAAGTCAGCTTCACCGAGGATCGTCGAGATCAGTACCACGACGCCGGCACCGAGCACAAAACCGGCGATGGAGCCGAAGTCCAGCCAACTGCCAAGGAACCCGCGTTTACGGTCCGGCGCATATTCGGCGACAAAGATCGAGGCGCCGGTGTATTCACCGCCCACCGAGAAGCCCTGGGCCATTTTGCACAACAGCAGCAGGATCGGCGCCCAGATGCCTATCGAGGCGTAGCCGGGGATCAGGCCGATGGCGAAGGTGCTCAGGGACATGATCACGATGGTGGCGGCCAATACTTTCTGCCGCCCGTATTTGTCACCCAGGGCACCGAAGAACAGGCCGCCCAGCGGGCGAATCAGGAAGGGCACGGAGAAGGTACCCAAGGCAGCGATCATTTGTACGCTGGGCGAGGCGTCGGGGAAGAACACCTTGCCGAGCACATAGGCGACGAACCCGTAGACACCAAAGTCGAACCACTCCATGGCGTTACCCAGTGCGGCGGCGGTGATCGCCTTGCGCACCTTGGTATCGTCGACGATGGTGATGTCTTTCAAACCGATGGGTTTGACGCTTTTCTTACGTAATTTCATGCGGGTCACTCTAAAACTGAACAGGGGAGGTGCCATCGTTGCGATGGCACCGCTCTGTCAGTTCAGATACAAGCCGACATGAAATAATTCACCTCTATTTGCGTTTTTTTGCTGATGCGTTGAACTTCATGGCATCAACAAGGAATTATGCGCATGCCTGACACCCTCTCACGGCTGATCTACCGCAAGCCCGAAGCCAACGATGTGCAGCGATTGTTCGCGATCTTCGGTGACCCGCAGACAAATATGTTCAACCCTGCAGGGCCGATGGCCAGCCTGGAGCACGCCCAGCGTGTGCTCAACCATTGGCTCGAACAGTGGGCCGCCCAGGGTTATGGCTGGTGGGCGATCGCCCGTAAGGAGCAGCCTGGGCACCTCATTGGCTTTGGCGGCATAGCGCCGCTTAATTACCTGACCGAGCGGCGCATCAACCTGGGTTATCGCTTCGCCGTGGAGGCGTGGGGGCAGGGCTACGCCACCGAGCTGGGTCGGGATGCGCTGGCGCTGGCCTTCCAAACACTGAATCTGCCGGAGGTTTTCGGTCTGGTGCGACCCGATCATGCGGCTTCGATCCGTGTGTTGGAAAAGCTAGGCATGCAGCCCTACGGCCTGCTCGACGATGTACCGGGCAAGGCGCCTAGCCGGGTGTTTCGCGTTTGTCATCCTACAACCGCTTTGAACTGATTGTTTATACGCCCAAGTAATACCTGAAGAAACGGCAATCTTTCAGATTGACACCGCCAAGGCGCCCGGCTATAAAAGTCGCAGTTGTACGACGACATATGACGTTACATATGTCCTATCTAACAAAAATAAAAAGTGATGCCATGAATTTGAATGAGCCCATCAACGCCCACCGCGTCGGCCAGGCAGTCGGCAACTATCGCTGGACCATCTGCGCGATGTTGTTCTTTGCCACCACCGTCAATTACCTCGACCGCCAGGTGCTCAGCCTCTTGGCGCCGCAACTGTCGACGCAATTTGGCTGGAGCAACACCGATTACGCCAACATCGCTGCGGTGTTCCAGTTCGTTTATGCGATTGCCATGCTGTTTGCCGGGCGGTTTGTCGACAAGATCGGCACCAAGGCGGCCTATGTGGTGGCGATTGCCATCTGGTCCACCGGCGCGATCATGCATGCGTTCTCGGTGCCGATGGGCGCGGGGATTGCCTCGCTCAGCGCCGCCATCGGCCTGGCGGTGATTCCGGTATCGATTGCTGGCTTTATGCTCTCCCGCGCCGTGCTGGCGATTGGCGAGGCGGGCAACTTCCCCATCGCGATCAAGGCTACTGCGGAATATTTCCCGAAAAAAGAACGCTCCCTGGCCACCGGCATCTTCAACTCCGGCGCCAACGTGGGTGCAATCCTCGCGCCGATCTGTGTGCCGCTGATTGCCGGCATGTGGGGCTGGGAAGCCGCGTTTATCGTGATCGGCATGCTCGGGTTTGTGTGGGTGGCGGTGTGGTCGATGCTCTATGAGAAACCGGAGCAGCAAAAGCGCTTGTCCGCCGAAGAACTGGCCTACATCCGCAGTGACCAGACCGTACAGCCTTTCGCGCCTGAGCCTGTGGGGGCGACGCCGAAAAAAGTCTCGTGGTTCAAGCTGCTGACCTACCGCCAGACCTGGGCGTTCGCCTTCGGCAAGTTCATGACCGACGGCGTGTGGTGGTTTTTCCTGTTCTGGCTGCCCACGTACCTGTCGGCGCAATACAACATGAAAGGCGCGGATATCGTGATGCCGTTGGCCGTGCTGTACAGCATGACCATGGTCGGCAGTATCGGCGGCGGCTGGTTCCCCAGCTACTTTATGGCGCGCGGTGATGCCCCGTATGACGGCCGCATGAAAGCCATGCTGGTGATCGCGCTGTTCCCTCTGGTGGTGCTGTTGGCGCAACCGTTCGGTTACCTGAGCTTCTGGGTGCCGGTGTTGTTGATCGGCGTGGGCGCCTCGGCGCACCAGGCGTGGTCGTGCAACATTTTCACTACCGTGTCGGATATGTTCCCGCAAAAAACCGTGGCATCGGTGGTCGGCATCGGCGGTATGGCGGGGGGCCTGGGCGGTGTAGTGATGACCAAGATCGGTGGCTGGGTGTTCGACTACTACAAGTCCATCAACGACATTCACACCGGCTATATGATCATGTTTGCGATCTGTGCCCTGGCCTACCTCGTGGCGTGGAGCGTGATGAAAGCGCTGGTGCCGCGGCATAAGGAAATCACTGACCTGTAAACCCGTCCCCTGTGGCGAGGGCGCTTGCTCCCGTTGGACTGCGTAGCAGTCCCATGCTCTTGAAGCAAAGAGCAGGGGCCGCTTCGCAGCCCAGCGGGAGCAAGCTCCCTCGCCACAGTGGCAAGGTTCAACGGCGGTTACCGATTGCGCGTCACCCGCCAAACGGTGTTGGCCAAGTCGTCAGCAATGATCAGCGCCCCTTTGGGGTCGACCGTCACGCCCACCGGGCGGCCACGGGTCTTGCCGTCGTCGCCACGGAAACCGGTGGCGAAATCAATCGGTTCGCCAGCCGGCTTGCCGTTGCTGAACGGTACGAAGATCACCTTGTAGCCCACCGGGTTGTCGCGGTTCCAGCTGCCGTGTTCGCCGACAAACACGCCGTCGGCGAATTGTTCACCCATGGCCGGTATCGAAAAATCCACGCCCAGTGCCGCAACGTGCGAGCCCAGGCTGTAATCCGGCTTGATCGCGGCCGCCACTTTCAGTGGGTTCTGCGGTTGCGCGCGGGGGTCGACGTTCTGGCCCCAGTAGCTGTAGGGCCAGCCGTAGAAGGCGCCTTCGCGCACTGAGGTGAGGTAGTCCGGCACCAGGTCGGGGCCGAGTTCATCGCGTTCGTTGACCACCGTCCACAATTGCCCCGAGCCCGGCTGAATGGTCAGTGCGGTCGGGTTGCGCAGGCCGGTGGCGTAGGGCTTGTGCGCGCCGCTGGCTGCGTCGATCTGCCAGACCATGGCGCGGTCGATCTCCACTTCCATGCCGCGCTCGGTGATGTTGCTGTTGGAGCCAATGCCCACATAGAGCTGGCGCCCGTCTTCGCTGATGGCCAGGGATTTGGTCCAGTGATGGTTGATCTGCGCCGGCAGGTCGATGATTTTGGTTGGCGCGCCGCTGGCTTTGGTCTGGCCGTCGGTATAGTCGAAGCGCACCAGGGCATCCTGGTTGGCCACGTACAGCTTGCCGTCGGCGAAAGCCAGGCCATAGGGCGCGTTGAGGTTGTCGGCAAACACGGTCTTGAGCTCGTAGTTGCCGTCACCGTCGGCATCGCGCAGCAACGTGAGGCGGTTACCACCCTTGACCTTGGTGTTGCCCTGGGCCTTGATCACGCTGGCGATTACATCCTTGGGCTTGAGCTTGGCCGCACTGCCGCCACGGCCTTCGGCGACGATGATATCGCCATTGGGCAGCACCAGGGTTTGCCGAGGAATGGCCAGGTCGGTGGCGATGGCCGTGACGCTGTAGCCTTGCGGCACCGTGGGTTTTTGCTCGCCCCAGGGTGTCGGCTCGGCAATCTTCATGCTCGGCAGCAGGCTGCTTTGTTGCTCGGGCAGTTTGGGATCGGGACCGCGTGCCTGGGTTTTGTCGCCGGCGTCGCCACACGCGCTCAGCAACAGCGCTGCGCTCAGCAAGGTCAGCGTATTGAGTGGGTTCATTTGGCAGCTCCCGAGCGCAGGTTGGTCAGGCCGACCCATGTGGCAACAATCGCCAGAACCGTCACGATCACCGACAGTACCAGGCCAACAGGCATCATGGCGTAGGCGTCCTTGGCATGTTGGAAGGCGTTGACCAGCCCGAGTCCCCAGGTGATCAGTAACAGCAGGAAGTACGCGGCGGGGCGTCCGCCTTTATGCTCGGCGCGCACCAGGTTGACCAGCGCGAACAACAATGCAAAGCCACAAAACACTAAGGCACCGGCGATCAGCCAGGACGCGAAGTTGGCCCATTGGATCTGATAGGTCTGGCCGTAGGCGATGTCACTGAGCAACGTGCCCAGAAACAACGGCACGGTGCCGGCCAACAGGGTCGAGTGCAGCGGGCCAGGCCTGACGAGTGGGTAGGCGGGAAGGGTGGTCATGGGGTCGCGGCTCCTTGTTTTATCCAACGCCCCGGGGCGGGGCAGCGCATAGGGAAGGAGCGTAGAGCCTGGCGGATAGTTCAGCGCAATTCGTGTCGAAATATTATTTCAGGGTTTGACAGCGCCTCAACGGGTCCACACATAGCGCACCTCTTCCAGCGTCACGCCACCGCGCACCAGCGTGCGACGGCTACCCGGGTCTTCAGTGCCGCCAAAGCGTGTATAGAAACGTACGGCTCTTTGGTTGGCGGCTAAAACCCATAAGGAAATGCGTTTATAACCCTGTTCAACCAAACGTTGGAAACCCGCCTGCCACAATTGCGCGCCGATGCCGTGACCCCAGTAGTCCGCCAACACGTAGATAGCCATGACCTCTCCCGATGCGACCTCAGGCGTGTCCGTATCCCGGCAAAGGCCCAGCGACAGCCAGCCGATAACGTTGCCATCCACTTCGGCGACTAATACGCCAGCGTCTTGGCTTTCAATCAAGCGCGCCCAGTTAGCCTCTTTCTGCGGCAGTGTTGTGCTCAGCGAGGCCAGAAAATCTGCTGGCATCAGGTCTACATAAGCCTGTTGCCAACTGCTCACATGCACCTGAGCGATGTGCTTGGCGTCCTTGGGCAATGCATCGCGAATCATAACCATCCCTTGTCGTTAATTTGTCGAAACCAGGGTGCCCATTCACTGTTACAGAATAGGTTCTCATTATGCAGAACCCTGAAAACTGGCATGCTTCAGGGCCTGACAAAAGGAACCCTGTCCATGCCAACCCTGCACCTGCTGTGCGGCAAGATCGCCTCCGGCAAATCCACCCTGGCCAACACTTTGGCCGCTGAACACGCCGCCATCCTGTTGAGCGAAGACCATTGGCTCGCCACACTTTACCCAGGCGAAGTCCTCTCGATTGCCGATTACGTGAGCTGCGCCCAGCGTATTCGAGGTGTGCTCGGGCCGTTGGTGATCAACGTGCTGCAATCGGGCATCAACGTGGTGTTGGACTTCCCAGCCAATACGCTGGCTAATCGCGAGTGGCTGCTGAGCTTGGCTCAGGCTGCGCAAGCGCCGCACTGCCTGCACTATCTGGAGCTGGATGACGCCACCTGCCGCAGCCGTTTACAGGCGCGCAATGCCCAGGGCGAGCATGATTTCGCCGCCACCGACGCCGAGTTTGACCTGATCACCCGCCATTTCTGTGTGCCGAGTGAGGCGGAAGGCCTGGTGATCGAGGTGCATCACCCATGAGTACGGTGACCGGTGTGGATGCCCAGGGCTGTGTGCTGACGCTGGGCAATGCCGCCTTCCAGCCTGAGTTTGAGCCGCTGCTGGCGGATGTCATCGCCAGCCTCTCCCAGTCCGGGCTGGACGGCATTTATGTGTATGGCAGTGTCGCCAGGGGCGAAGCAAGCCCAGGCGAATCGGACCTGGACCTTAGCCTGATTCTGCTCGAACCGCCGGATGCACAGGTATTGGCACACTTGGAAACGCTGCGCCAGGCGCTGGAGCAACGCCACCCGGTGGTCACCAAGATTGACTTCGATATCGGCCACCGCGCCGAAGTACTGGCGCCCGAAAACGCAAATAAATGGGGTTTCTGGCTCAAGCATCATTGCCGTTGTGTGTGGGGCGAGGATCTTTCGCTGCGCTTTGAACGCTTCCAGCCTTCGCGCGAAATCGCCCTGGCGTTGAATGGTGATTTTGAATCCGTGTTGAGCGGCTATCTCAACCTCATCCATCAGGCCAATACCCCAACCGAGCGCCTGCGGCTGCAACGCGAAGCGGCTCGCAAGCTGATTCGAGCGACCAACATATTGCGCGGCCCCGACGCGCCCTGGCCGTACACCCTCGAAGAGCACGTTGCCTTGTTCGTACAGCATCACCCCGCGATGCGCATCCAGATCGCGTATTTCCTGTTCGAGGCGCGAAACCCGAGTGCCGTGGGCGAGCCCTTCAGCGTGCGACTGCAAACCTTTATCGACTGGATGGTTTCACAGCAGGTATAGACAGCAGGTATAGATAGGTAATTTGGCACTCAGGCTCACTTTACCTACGCTGCGCACATCAGGATTTAAAACGCCCGACCAAGCCATTCAGCTCCTGCGACAGGCTCGATAACCGCCCCGAATCATCCTGCGCAGCATTGGCCAGGCTCTCCACCAACCTTGCCTCGTCATAGATCTGCTGGATATGGCGGTTGATTTCTTCGGCCACGCTGTGTTGTTCCTCGGCGGCGGCGGAAATCTGCAGGTTCTGGTCGCGGATCTCGTTTACCGACAACTGGATGCCCTCGAAACTGTCCCGCGCGTTTTCGATGGACGACACGCTGGCGCGGGACAGGTCCAGGCAACTGCTCATCTTCTGGGTGACTTCTTCGGTCTTGCTGCCGAGGGTGCCGAGCAACTGCTCGATCTCGCCGGTGGAGTCGGAGGTGCGCTTGGCCAGCGCGCGCACTTCATCGGCCACCACGGCAAAACCACGGCCCTGATCACCGGCGCGGGCGGCTTCGATGGCGGCGTTGAGGGCCAGCAGGTTGGTCTGCTCGGCGATGGCGCGAATAGTGCCGAGGATCTGGTTGATGCTGCGGCTGCCGGCTTCCAGCTCGACCATGGCCTGGGATGACTCGGTCAGGCGGCGGCCCAGGCGGTTGACGTTATCGGTGGTGACTTCGATCTGCTGTTTGCCTTCGGCCACACGGCGATGGCCGTTCTCGGCCGACTCCGCCGCGCCGCTGCACGAGCGTGCGACTTCGTTGGCGGTGGCGACCATTTCATTGAACGCGGTAGACACCAATTCCACCGCTTCACGCTGGCGCCCGGCGGCTTCGTTCATGTTATGTGCCACTTCACTGTTGACCCGTGACGCGTCCTGAAGATTGGTGGAGGCCGCGCCAATATGCTGGATCAGTTGACGGATTGCGGCGAGGAATTTATTGAACCAGCCCGCCAGCTCGGCAGTTTCATCCTTGCCCTGTACTTGCAGCTCATGGCGCAAATCGCCTTCACCCTGGGCGATGGACTGCAAGCCGGTGCTGACCTGGCCGATCGGTTTGACGATCACCTTGGAAAACGCCGCGGCGATCAGCCCGAAGATCAGCACCAGCACGGCCACGATTGCCGTGGTCAGGTAGGTCATGCGCGTCGCCGCCGCCATGACTTCGTTGTATTCGATCAGCCCCACATACCGCCAGCCCAGGCCCGGTGAGGTCCACACGTTGGCCATGTAGCGCACGCCGTCGATGACCACCTCGGTTGAGCCCTGGGGCGTCTCGGCCAAGTGCGCATACGGCGCGCCGAGGTCCTTGAGCGGCTTGAAGTTGTGCGCGGCGTTGCGCGGGTCGACCAGCACCACGCCGTCTTCGATCAACATCACGTAGCCGCTTTCACCCAGCTTGATGCTTTTGAGCAATTCGGTGAGGTTCTTCAGCGACACGCTGACCACGAACACCCCCTTGGCCTTGCCGCTGCTGTCGAGCAGAGCACGTGCGGTGCCCACCAGCGCCACATCATCCTTGTCATAGTAGTAAGCGGGTGTGCGCACGGTCTTGTTGGGGCTGGCCATGGCAGCCTTGTACCAGGGACGGGTGCGCGGGTCGTATTTGGCCAGTTGTGGGTCATCGGGCCATTTGGCGTAGGTGCCGTCTTCGAGGCCAATGGACAGAATCGCAGCGGAAGGGTGGGTGGCGCCAAAACGGGCAAACTGGTCGATTACCTGCTGCGCCTGGGCGGGCATTGGCTGACTCGCGGCGTTTGCAGGCTGATAATCTTTTAGAGTGTTCACTGAAGTGTATACAGGATCAGCGGACATTTGATCGACGTTCTGCAAGGTGCCGTCGAAGAATTGCCGGATATTGCCATCGATCTGACGTATTTCGCGGGTGCTGCCATCAATAAACTGATCGACCGCCTGAGTCCGCGTGTTCATGACGGAGATAACTGCAACCAGGCTAACCGGGATAAAGGCGACAGAGACGAACGCGAGAACGAGCTTGTTTTTTATTTTCATCGAGACGACCACTGGGCGAAGAGGCGATTTGATATCACTGACTGTCTCGGCCCGAGGGTTATAAATCTTTAGCTTTATTTTGTGTACAACAAAAAATGTTTTTGTCCTGAAAATTTAACCATGCCGAAGCATGGGGC
The DNA here is from genome assembly GCF_002742565.1 of Pseudomonas sp. 2995-3. Classification (NCBI taxonomy): domain Bacteria; kingdom Pseudomonadati; phylum Pseudomonadota; class Gammaproteobacteria; order Pseudomonadales; family Pseudomonadaceae; genus Pseudomonas; species Pseudomonas sp. 2995-3. Next base: position 69,276 of record NZ_LJSB01000223.1, read on the forward strand.
CCGCCAGGTTGAAAGTGTTGAGCCCCGAGGTGTTTTCACCGTTAAGATGCCATCGATATTTTTTCATTAAGGATGATGCATGCCACTGATCACGGAACGTGTCGCACTGGCCCGCAGCGGTGCCAACGATAAAGTCATCTGCCGCATGGCCTCAGGTTGGGCGGTGATGGGCGATGCATAGAAATAATCTGGTCCCGGAATTGATGGTGACCGACCTGAACCGCAGCCTTGAGTTCTGGGTCGGTTGTCTGGGGTTCACGGTGGCTTATCAGCGCCTGGAAGACGGCTTCGCGTATCTTGACCTGGACGGAGCCCAGGTGATGCTTGAACAAGTCGACCCACTCGCCAGTCAATGGCTCACGGGGGCGTTGGAACGGCCGTTCGGGCGCGGCATGAACCTGCAAATTGATGTCGTGGCGGTACATCCGGTTATTCAACGGCTGGAGAGGGCGGCCTATCCCGTGTTCAAGGCCTGCAAAGACGTGTGGTACCGGGCAGGCGAGGTCGAGGTTGGGCAGCGCGAGTTTCTGGTACAGGACCCGGATGGTTATCTGGTAAGACTGGTAGAGCGGCTTGGTGAAAGGAAGAGAGACAATGCGTGAGCGCAAGGCGGCACGCCTTTTGGTGATCAGCCCGGCTCGAAAAGTGCTGCTGTTCCGGTTCGTCCACAAGGACGGGGCACTGGCCGGCAGGAATTACTGGGCGACGCCCGGCGGCGGTGTTGAAGCCGGGGAAACCTTTCCCACCGCTGCGATCCGTGAGCTGCGTGAAGAGACCGGCATTGTGGTCAGTGACGTACAAGCGCCGGTAGCAGATCGCCGATTTGAGCTGATGCTACCCAGTGGTGAAACGGTGTTGGCCATTGAGCAGTACTTTGTTGTGCAGGCGCAAAACGAGCACCTGTCGCGAGACGAATGGACTGTGCAAGAAGCCCAAGTCATGGCGGATCACCATTGGTGGTCCACCGAGGCGCTGCATTCGACGGCAGACACGGTATGGCCAGAAGGGCTTATCGACATGCTCGCGCAGGCAGGCGTTTTTTAAAGCATGGCCAGGATATCGGCAGTGGCTGTGACCCTGGCGTAATCCATCGCCAGGTTGCTGAGCGACAGTGCATGCACATCCTCGGCAGGCCAGAGGCGGCCCGATAAATCGGCTTGATCAAAGGTGTAGCAGGCGTCCGCCGCCACTGTTACCTCAAAACCCAGGTTGCCGCCGGAGCGCGCCGTAGACTCGACAGAGTTGTTGGTGATCACCCCAACGATCACCAATTGCCGGATCCCACGCACATGCAGCCAACGCTCCAGGCCGGTGGCGGCGAACGCATCCGGGACGTTTTTTTCCACCACATGCTCATGCTTGAGCGGTGCCAGTGCCGGCTGGAACTCACAGCCCGGTTGGCCCGGCCAAAACACCGAGCCTTCGCTGCGGGACATGTGCCGCACATGCACCACGGGGCGATTGGACTGCCGCCATGCACGCTGCAGGTGCTGTATCTGCACCTCGGCGTCGGGGTTATTGCGGCGCCCCAGCGTGGGGTCATTCATGCCTTGCTGCATGTCGATGATCAACAACGCGGCGTTTGTGGCTAGCGGTTCCATGGCACATCCTTTGGCTGGATCAGGCGCGAAACATAGCAGCGATTGGGCGTGCTTAAACAGGTCTATTGTTCGAAGCTCATTTGCACGATGCACATCGATCCAAAGTGGGAGCTGGCTTGCCTGCGATAGCGGTCTATCCGTGCATACATCGGTGACTGACCCATCGCCATCGCAGGCAAGCCAGCTCCCACAGTCGCCGATACTCCCATCGAGCGCTGGTGCCTTCAATCGCCGTGTGAACCTTCCGCTACGGCTTCGTAAGCAATCAGGGCCGATTGAGTGTATTCACATAAGCACTGAACATAGCGGCCATGCCATCGGCATACACCTCGATTTCGGCAGCGGTGCGCGGGCTGAAGGAAAAGTCCTTGCCCACGCAACCCAGCGTGCTGCGGATCAGGTCACACGCCAGTGCGCGGGTTGCGTCGGGCACCTCGGGCAGCAACTCATGCATGAATGTCTCAAAGGCTTGCCGGCCGGCCGCGCGCACTTGCTCCGCTTCCGGCGCATCGCGGTACAGCGGCGCCGCGTCGTGCAGCGCACCGCGCATCAGCGCCTCTTCGCACTCGGAATGGATAAATGCATGCACCAGTGTGCGCAGGCGGGTCAGCGGCGCTACGGCGGTTTTTTCGAGGATGTCGCGCAGCATTTGGGTGGTCTGCTGCCACTCATCGCTCTGCAATCGAAACAGGATCGCGGCCTTGTTGGGGAAGTATTGGTAGACCGAGCCGACACTCACGCCGGCTTTTTCCGCGACCCGCGCGGTGGTGAAACGCGTAGCGCCTTCCTTGGCCAAAACCTGAATAGCGGCTTCGAGAATCGCCGCCACCAACTCGGTCGAGCGTGCCTGTTGTGGCTGTTTGCGCGAGGCAATACGGGGCGTCTGGCGGGTGGTCATTTGGGGTTCCGAGCGCTGGGCGAACGCGAATAGCGAAGGCGATGAATCACTCGCATACTTTTAATGCGACGAATTACTCGCATCTTAGTCCCCATTCGACGGAAATCAATCATGACCACCCTGACCACTGCGCCTCTTGCAGCCCTGATCGAACGCCTCTACGCCCAAGCCAATGCGGCGACCAGCCCGCTCATCGATACTGTGTCGCCGCGAGAGCGCAACCGCCTGATGCACAGCAAAACCGAGTACCTTGAGCTTTACACGATGCTCAAGGATCTGTGGCTGCCCGTCTCGCGTGACACCGGCAACCTGCTCTATATGCTGGCCCGCAGCAGCCATGCAAAAGCTATTGTCGAGTTCGGCACCTCGTTCGGGTTGTCCACCTTGTTCCTGGCTGCCGCACTGCGCGACAACGGCGGCGGCGTGTTGATCGGCAGCGAATTCGAACCGTCAAAGATTGCCCTGGCGCGCGAACATTTCATCGAAGGCGGCGTCAGCGACCTGATCGAGGTACGTGAAGGCGACGCGCTGGTCTCATTGGCTGCAAACCTGCCGCAAACGGTCGACCTGCTGCTGCTCGATGGCGCCAAGTCGCTGTATGGCGATGTGTTGAACCTGTTAGAGAAGCACCTGCGGCCGGGCGCGCTGGTGGTGGCTGACAACACCAACTACTGCCCTGAATACCTGGCGCACGTGCGCGAACCTGGGAACGGCTATCTGTCGGTGCCGTTTGCCGATGATATCGAACTGTCGATCCGCCTCGGCTAAGGTTCAGCGCTTGCTCAATGCCAAGCGCGCGGCGAACAACACGAAGATCATGCCGGTGGTGCGGTCCATCCACCGGATCACCTTTTCCCTGCGCAGGAAACCGGACAGCGGCCGGGTGGCGCCAATCAGCAGCAGTGACCACAGCAGGCCCAGCAGCACATGAATGCTGACCAGGCCAAAGGTCCAGGCAATCAGCGGCTGGCCTTGGGGGATGAATTGCGGCAGGAAGGACACGTAGAAGATGCCCACTTTGGGGTTCAGCACATTGCCCAGCATGCCCTTGAGGAACCAGTTGCCGCCCGGTTTGCCCTCGGCTTTGGCGGGTGACAGTGAGCGGCGTGGGCGCACCAACATGTTCAGGCCCAGCCACGCGAGATAAGCCGCGCCGCAATATTTGAGCAGGTTGTACGCCAGCTCCGACACTGCAATCAAAGCGCCCAGGCCAAACGCCACGGCCGCGCCCCACAGCAAGCAACCGGCGTTGATGCCGAAGGTGGCGTGCAGCGCCTGGCGTTTGCCTTCGACTGTGGCGGTGCGTAGCACCAGCGCGGTATCCAGCCCCGGCGTGAGCGTGAGCAGGGTGGCGGCGAAGGTAAAGGCGAGGAGGTTATCGGTAATGGACATGGGCCGATGGCTCAAAGTGTGGTGGGTGGACGTTAGCACCGATCGGCAGCCGATTCGCAAAACCCTGAGACTTCCCGGCGAAAATCTTCATAATGGCGGCCAATTTGTTTAGCTCGTTATTCTGGTGTGCCCGCATGGAAATTAAGGTCAACTTTCTCGACAACCTTCGGCTTGAAGCCAAGTTCGATGACTTCACGGTGATTGCCGACCAGCCGATTCGCTACAAAGGCGACGGTTCGGCCCCGGGTCCGTTCGATTACTTCCTGGCTTCGTCGGCGTTGTGCGCGGCGTACTTTGTGAAGCTGTACTGCGCAACACGCAATATTCCCACCGAGAATATTCGCCTGTCACAGAACAACATCGTTGATCCGGAAAACCGCTACAACCAGATCTTCAAGATCCAGGTCGAGTTGCCAGCGGACATCTCCGACAAGGACCGCCAGGGCATCCTGCGTTCCATCGACCGCTGCACCGTGAAGAAAGTCGTGCAGGCCGGGCCGGAATTTGTGATCGAGGAAGTGGAAAACCTCGACGCGGATGCGCAGGCATTGTTGATGCCCAATTCCACCTCCGAGGCGGGCACCTACATCGCCGGCAAGGACCTGCCGCTGGAGCAGACCATCGCCAACATGTCCGGCATTCTCGCCGGCCTGGGCATGAAGATTGAAATCGCCTCGTGGCGCAATATCGTGCCCAACGTGTGGTCGTTGCATATCCGCGACGCACACTCGCCGATGTGTTTCACCAACGGCAAGGGCGCAACCAAGGAAGGCGCATTGGCGTCTGCCCTGGGCGAGTTTATCGAGCGGCTGAACTGCAACTTCTTCTACAACGACCAGTTCTGGGGTGAGGAGCTGGCCAATGCGCCGTTCGTGCATTACCCGGACGAACGCTGGTTCCAGCCTGGGCCCAAGGACGAGCTGCCGAGTGAAATTCTCGATGCCTACTGCCTGAAGGTCTACAACCGTGAGGGCGAGCTGCGTGGCTCGCACCTGTTCGACACCAACTCGGGCAATGAAGAACGCGGGATTGTTGCGCTGCCGTTCGTGCGCCAGTCCGACGGCGAAGTGGTGTATTTCCCGTCCAACCTGATCGAAAACCTCTACCTCAGCAACGGCATGAGCGCGGGCAATACCTTGGCTGAAGCCCAGGTGCAGTGCCTGTCGGAGATCTTCGAGCGCGCCGTGAAGCGCGAAATCATCGAAGGCGAGTTCGCCTTGCCGGACGTGCCCGCAGAAGTGCTGGCCAAATACCCTGGCATTGTCGCGGGTATCGAAGGCCTGGAAGCCCAGGGCTTCCCGGTGCTGGTCAAGGACGCATCCCTGGGCGGCGAGTTCCCAGTGATGTGCGTCACCCTGATGAACCCGCGCACCGGCGGCGTATTCGCCTCGTTCGGCGCACACCCAAGCATGGAAGTGGCGCTGGAACGCAGCCTCACCGAACTGCTCCAGGGCCGCAGTTTTGAAGGTTTGAATGACCTGCCGCAGCCGACCTTTGAAGGCCAGGCGGTGACCGAGCCGAACAACTTTGTCGAGCACTTTATTGACTCAAGCGGCGTGGTGTCGTGGCGCTTCTTCAGTGCGCAGTCGGACTATGAGTTCGTCGAGTGGGACTTCTCGGGCGAAGGTGAAAATTCCAACGCCGAAGAAGCCGCCACCCTGTTCGGCATTCTCGAAGGCATGGGCAAAGAGTCCTATATGGCGGTGTACGAACACCTCGGCGCCACGGCTTGCCGGATCCTGGTGCCGGACTACTCGGAAATCTACCCGGTGGACGACCTGATCTGGGACAACACCAACAAGGCGCTGTTTTTCCGCGCCGATATCCTCAACCTGCACAGCCTTGACGAGGAGGCGCTGCAGGCGTTGGTCGAGCGACTGATCGAAAGCGAGCTGGACGATTACACCGACATCACCACCTTGATCGGCATTGAGTTCGACGACAACACGGCGTGGGGTCAGTTGACCATCCTGGAGTTGAAACTGCTGATCTTCCTGGCCTTGCAGCAATATGAGGAGGCCAAGGAGTGCGTGGAGATGTTCCTGCAATACAACGACAACACCGCTGAACGCGGCCTGTTCTACCAGGCCGTGAACGCAGTGTTGGAGATGCAGTTGGACGACGACCTGGACCTCGCCGATTACGAGGCCAACTTCCGCCGAATGTTCGGTAACGAGCGGATGGATGCGGTGATTGGTTCGGTGGACGGCTGTGTGCGGTTTTATGGCTTGACCCCGACCAGCATGAAGCTGGAAGGCCTGGATCGGCATTTGCGCTTGATCGAGAGCTATAAAAAACTGCACTCGGCGCGGGCCAACGTCACTTCAGCCTGACACAATCCCCCTTGTGAAAGCTGGCTTGTGTGGGAGCTGGCTTGCCTGCGATAGCATCACCGCGGTGCAACTGATACACCGAGGTGTCTGTATCGCAGGCAAGCCAGCTCCCACAGGCGTCTAGATCAGGGCCAGCGCCTGAGCCAGATCGGCTCTCAAATCTTCCACATCCTCAACCCCCACCGACAACCGCACCAACCCATCGCCGATCCCCAACTGCGCCCGCGTCGCCGCAGGAATGCTTGCATGGGTCATGATCGCCGGGTGTTCGATCAGGCTTTCCACGCCGCCGAGGCTTTCGGCCAACGCGAAAATTTTCACGTTTTCCAGAAAACGTGTGGCACCCGCCAGGTCACTGTTCAAATCCACCGAAATCATCCCGCCAAACCCGCGCATCTGCTTGCGCGCCAGTGCGTGCTGCGGGTGCGAGGCCAGGCCTGGGTAGTACACCCGCGACACTTGCGGCTGCTGTTCCAGCCAGGTGGCCAGGTCCAGTGCGTTGCTGCAATGGCGCTCCATGCGCAGTGCCAGGGTTTTTACCCCGCGCAGGGTCAGGAACGCATCGAACGGGCCGGCAATCGCGCCGACCGAGTTTTGCAAAAAGCCCAGGCGCTCGGCGAGTTCCGGGTTGTGGCCGACGATGGCGATACCGCCGATCACGTCGGAGTGGCCGTTGAGGTATTTGGTGGTGGAGTGCACCACGATGTCGAAGCCCAGCTCCAGTGGGCGCTGGATCCATGGGCTGGCGAAGGTGTTATCGGCCACGCAGATGATGCCGCGATCGCGACAGATACGCGCAATGGCGCTGAGGTCGGTGAGGCTCAGCAGCGGGTTGCTCGGGGTCTCGACCCAGACCATGCGTGTGTCGCTCTGCAGTGAGGCTTCAAAGGCCGACAGGTCGCTTAAATCGACAAAGCTGAAACGGTGCCCGGCACTGCGTTGACGCACCTTGTCGAACAGCCGGAACGTGCCGCCATACAGGTCGTTGCCGGAGACAATATGCGCACCGGCATCCAGCAGTTCCAGCACAGTGGAAATCGCCGCCAACCCCGAAGCAAACGCAAACGCCGCACTGCCGCCCTCCAGGTCGGCCACGCAACGCTCCAGGGCAAACCGCGTGGGGTTGTGGGAGCGCCCGTAATCAAACCCCTTGTGCACGCCGGGGCTGTCCTGCAAATAGGTGGAGTTGGCGTAGATCGGCGGCATCAGCGCGCCCGTGGTTGGGTCGGGGGATTGCCCGGCGTGGATCACACGGGTGGCAAACGCGCTTTTATCGGGCAGGCTCATGCAAGGGATCTCCGTAGGTGGTTAAGCAGGTCGACGCGGGTGATCAGGCCATGGAAGCCGGATGTGTCGGCAATAATCGCGACCAGGCCGCGATCCAGTTCCGCCTGCAATTGGGCCAGGCTGGCGCTGGGGGCCAGGGTTTGCAAGGTTTTGCTCATGGCGTCTGCCACCACCATGGAAAAGTGTGTGGCGTCCTGATGCAGGCCCAGCAGGATGTCGGATTCGTCGATGACGCCGACCAATTCACGGCCGTCCACCAGCACCGGTAGCTGCGAGACATCCGCCAGGCGCATGCGCTGGAAGGCGGTGAGCAAGCTGTCGTCGGGGCTCACGCTGATCACCCGGCCGTCTTCGAAGCGCCGCGCGATCAGGTCGCGCAGGTCGCCGTAGTGTTTGTATTGCAACAGGCCCGCGTCGTTCATCCATTGGTCGTTGTAGACCTTGGACAAGTAGCGCGTACCGGTGTCGCAGACGAAGGTGACCACACGTTTTGGCTCGGTTTGTTCGCGGCAGTAACGCAGTGCGGCGGCAAGCAGGGTGCCGGTGGATGAGCCGCCGAGGATGCCTTCGGCCTTGAGTAACTGACGGGCGTGGTCGAAGCTTTCTTCATCGCTGATGGAGTAGGCATGGCGCACACTGGAGAGGTCGGCAATCGAGGGGATAAAGTCTTCGCCGATGCCTTCCACGGCCCAGGAGCCGGGCGTTTCCATTTTCCCGCTGCGGCTGTATTCGGCCATCACCGAGCCCACGGGGTCGGCCAGCACCATTTCCAGTTCGGGCTGCACGCGTTTGAAGAAGCGCGTAAGCCCGGTGAGGGTGCCGGCCGAGCCGACACCGACCACAATCGCGTCCAGATCATGCTGGGTTTGCGCCCAGATTTCCGGGGCGGTGCTGGTTTCGTGGGCCAGCGGGTTGGCGGGGTTGTTGAACTGGTCGGCGAAGAATGAACCGGGAATGTCTTTGGCCAGGCGAGCGGCCACATCCTGGTAGTACTCGGGATGGCCCTTGCCGACATCGGAACGGGTGATGTGTACTTCGGCGCCCATGGCCTTGAGGTGCAAGACCTTTTCAGTCGACATCTTGTCGGGCACCACCAGCACCACACGGTAGCCTTTGGCCCGGCCGACCAGCGCCAGGCCCAGGCCGGTGTTGCCGGCGGTGGCTTCGATAATGGTGCCGCCCGGTTGCAGGCGGCCGTCACGTTCGGCGGCGTCGATCATGGCCAGGCCGATACGGTCCTTGATCGAGCCACCGGGGTTTTGCGATTCCAACTTGAGAAACAGCGTGCAAGGGCCAGTATCGAAACGGCTGACCTTGACCAGCGGCGTGTTGCCGATCAGTTCGAGCACGGCGGGACGTGGGAGGCTGGGCATGAATTCACCTTGGTTGCGAGCAGACAGAGGTGGAGCAGCAAAGTAAAGGCGTGCCTTGGAACATAGGCCGGGATCGCGCCGGTCGCAACCGGGCGGTCCGTTGGATGTCTTTTTTTGGCGCATGAACCCGACAGGGCGTTTACAGCAGCTCGCCCAACGCCTGCTGTACGCGCGCACTGGCAGCTTGCATTGGCGCGCGCAGTTCGCTGCCGATCAAGCCCTGCAACGCCAACCCAGCCTTCACCGGCGCCGGGTTGGGCTCTATGAACATCGTGTTGATCAGCGGCAATAACGTGAAAAACGTCGCCCTGGCCTCGGCCAATTGGTTATCGCGCACTTGCTGGCACAGCGCCACAAAGGCCTCGGTGTGCAGATGCGCCGAGGCCGCAATCGCGCCACTGGCGCCCAGGCACAGCGCGTTAAAAATCTGGACGTCTTCGCCGCACAACACATTCACGTCACCACTGGCCAGCAACGCCAGGGTATTGGCCAGGTTGCCGCCACAATCTTTAATCGCGCTGATTCGCGGGTGTTTGACGATGCTCAACAACGTGGCCTGCTCAAAGGTCACGCCGGTGCGGTAGGGAATGTCGTAGAGCACAATCGGCACGCTGGAGGCATCCGCCACCGTGCGGAAAAACGCCTGGAGGCCAGCCTGGGAAGGGCGGATATAGCTGGGCGCGGGCACCAGCAGACCGGCTACCGGGCGCTGGAGAATTTCGCTTTGAAAGTGCAGCAGTTCTATCTGGTTGTTGCCCGCCAGGCCCATCACCACCTGCTGCGCGGGCACCCATTGCAGCACGGCATCGAGCACGGCGAGCTGCTCCTGACGGCTCAACGACGCGGCTTCGCCCGTGGTGGTGCAGACCATGATCCCGGCGACGTGTTTTTCCAGCAGGTGACCGACCAGCCGGTGCAGGCCGATAAAGTCGATGGCGCCATCCTGAAACGGCGTGACTATGGGAACCCAGATACCTTGAAACGATGACATGCACTTTCTCCTGATGGTTGACCGCTAAAGTCACCGTCAGAAGGGCAGAGGGATTGTGCAGAAGGAGGAGGGGGCCGCCGCGCTCAATGTCCTGTCAGCTCATCTGACGGGACAGCGCGCCCCGGTCACATGAGCGACTGTTTCTTCGATTTAAGGGCGTGCGCCACGCAACCTTGCGCCTTGGCAATCAAGCCACTGGCACAAAGGTTAACGAAAGACGTTGCTGACATGCGCTGGCACACCCTGAATAAGATCTGCATCTTCAGGGGATGTGACTGAATATGTCAACTCCGCCGAAGGTGCTCGCGCACAAATGCGGCGACCTCGGCTGCCAGTTCCGCATCTTCCGGTGCGCCCATGAAGCCGCCATGGGGCATGGCCTCGAACACATGCAGCAGCGCCGGCACCTGCGCCTGGCGCAAGGCGCGGTGCATGCGCACGGTGTTGGACAGGAACAGATCCCGTGTACCGCTTTGCAGGAAGGTCGGCGGGAAGCCGGCCAAATCACCAAACAGGGGCGACAGGTACGGGTGGGACAAATCCGCGCCATTGGCATACAGCAGGTTGGTGCTCATCAGCGGCATGGGCAGAACCACGTCGACGCCTCGGTTGACGTGGAAACTGTCGCCGGATTCGGTCAGGTCGACCTCCGGCGAGAGCAGCACCAGCGCCGCTGGCATTGGCAACCCTTCGTCACGGGCGCGCAAGACCATTGCCGCCGCCAGGTTACCGCCTGCCGAACGGCCGCCAATCACGATGTGCTCAGGCGCATGGTGCTTGAGTACATGGCGGTAGGTGGCCACGCAGTCATCCAGCGCCGCCGGGTACGGGTGATCAGGCGGCATGCGGTAATCAATGCCGTAGCACATCAGGTTGTGCAGGTCGGCCTGCTTGCCGGCAGCAATACGGCAGTTTTCGCCGCCACCGAACACCAGTGCGCCGCCGTGCAGATCAATGTAGGCAAAGGGCGTGTAGCCCGGCGGTGTGGCCACGTGCACGGTGGCGCTTTCTACTGTGATGGTGTGCAGGCTGGCGCGCAGGGCGTCCGCCTGTCCGGCATTGGCGCTGGTGTAGTTCTGGTCGACGACGGCTTGCAGCTGGCGCCAGCCATCGTGGTCGTGCGGCTCGGGCATGCTGTGCAGTGCGTTCAACGGCACGCCATCAGCCCCGACCAGGCGCTGGAGTGTCGCCTGGGCTGGGGCGCTGATCGAGCTTGGGACCGGGATGGTGCGCGGTTCAAGTTTTACGCCATGGTTCATGGGCCTGAGACTCGTGTTCGACGACTGAGGCCGCAAGAATGCCAGACTGCGGGCGGGTGTGGGAGCGGGCTTGCTCGCGAAAGCGGTGGGTCAGTCAATATCTGCCTGTCTGAAAGATTGCATTCGCGAGCAAGCCCGCTCCCACACGGGTCTGTGTTGCGTTCAACGCCCAGCTATCGCAGCTTCGATGGCGGCCACGTCGATCTTGGTCATGGTCATCATCGCATCGAACGCACGCTTGGCGATGGCCGGGTCGGCATGCGTCACCGCCGCAGACAAGACGCGCGGGGTGATCTGCCAGGACACGCCCCATTTGTCCTTGCACCAGCCGCAAGCGCTGGCCTGGCCGCCGTTGTCGATAATGGCATTCCAATAGCGGTCGGTTTCGGCCTGGTCGTCCGTCGCCACCTGAAACGAAAACGCCTCGCTGTGCGGGAACGCCGGGCCACCATTCAGGCCCAGGCAGGGAATGCCCAGCACGCTGAAGTCGACGGTTAACACATCGCCTTGCTTGCCCGCCGGAAAGTCGCCAGGGGCGTGATGCACGGCCGTCACAGCGCTGTTCGGAAACGTCCGGGCGTAGAAAGTGGCCGCCTCCAGGGCGGTGCCGTTGTACCAGAGGCAGAGGGTGTTTTTGTTCATCTTGGGTCTCCACGGGGTGGTTGGGTGTAGAGAGTCTAGACGGTCGAGCAAGGTTTATCGGGTGTCAGCTGTTGGGCTATCGCGGCTTTGTCGATGACCGACCAGACCTGCGCAATTTTCCCGTCGCAGCACTCGTAGAATACGTTTTCATCGAAGGCCACGGTCCTGCCGTTGATCGGCAGCCCGAAGAACTCGCCTCTGGGGCTGACGTTGAAATTCAACCGGCTGGCGATGGTAGGCGGGTCGGCTACCAGCAGCTGGATGCGAAACACCAGGTCCGGGATCTCACGAAAGTCGCGTTCCAGCATCGCGCGGTAGCCTGCCAGGCCGACGGTGGTGGCGTTGTAGGTCACCTGCGGGTGGACGAAGTGGCCCAGGTGCTCCCAGTCCTGGCGGTTGAGGCAGTCGATGTAGCCTTGGTAAAAGTCGGCGAGTTCGGCTCGGGTCATGCTGCGTTCTCCTGGTTCAAAAGCGCTCGTCAAGGATGGCTGGCAAGGTGATGTCCTTGACGAAACTGGCGGAAGACAAACTCAAGGTCATACGCACCACCTGCACTACATCGTGCACGGGAATCGAGTGGCCTTCATCGCGTTGCGCGGCCTCGGCACGTGGTGTGCTCAGCGGGTCTTCGGTGTTCAGGTAGCCCAGGTTCAGGCAGGTCACCGCCAGGTGCTGTTGTCGGTAGCCTTCGCGCAATGCATCGGCGATTCCGCGCAGGGCGAATTTGGAGGCACCAAAGGCGACTTCCGGGCGGCCACTTTGCGGCAGGCCGGAGGTGGAGCCGGTGAGGATAATCCTCGGGTTAGTGCTTTTGAGTAACACCGGTAGCAGCCGTTTGATCAGCAGGATCGTTGAGGTGATGTTGCAACTGACGATGGCCTCCAATTGGTCGTCGCTGTCTGCCGTGAAGCGGTAGGCCGGGTCGAAGGCCAATTCTTCCCAAATGCCGAGGTTGTAGATCAGCGTGTCCAACCCGTGTTCTGCGACTGCGTCGACGATGACCTGCGCAGACTTGGCGGGCTCGGCCAGGTTGGCCTCGACCCAATGCAGGTGTACACCGGCAAGCGGCGCGAGGTTTTCAGGACGGCTGCGGGACACACCGATCAGCGTGTCCCCAGGCTCGCCAAGGCCTTCCATCAAGGCTTTACCAAGGCCTTTGCTTGCACCGACTACCAGGGTTTTCATCGACTTTTTCCTTGTCTTGGGAGGTGGTAAAGCACTACAGAATACAGTTTACTTGAGCCTGTTGTGCCGGTTCGAACTGATGAGAATGGCCACAGAAGGGTGAAATCCAACCTGTGTTGACGAACGCCAAGGACATCTTGAATTACAGGTTGCTCGATTAAAATCGGGAGTTTGGTGTCGGTTAATTCACCGTTGTTTGGGATGGTGGGGTTCTGTGTGTTGAAGCCTCAGGAGGATTGATTTCTTAGGGCTTATTGCAATCCTGCGCGCATTCAATTGTAGACGCTTGCAGTTTCCCGGCTTCGGTAGGTGTGCGCATTTGCAGATTCGCCAAGGCCACTTTTTTAAAGCTTGAAGATAGCCGGCTTAGTCGTCTGTGCATCATATAGGAGTATACGCAGGCGATGCTGCAGATAATCGTCACCAGAAACTTGTGCTCAGGAGGCGCGTAACATAAAGCAGTGACTGCCCCAGCAAAAGAATTTAAGGTCGCGCCGCGGGCAATTCGATCTCTGCTGATATAAGCCTCCATCGTCCTAATTGCATCGGAAGGGGAAAATGCGAGGATCGCGGCGCCTTTTTTGTAAGGGTCTTCTTTTGGTTTTCCTGCGACAGTACGATACATTGCTAACGTTGTGTCACGGATTGAAGGCGGAAGTATTATTGCTTTGCTTGCCAACTTGGTTATTTCTCCCGATCGTCGTATGAAAAACGACGACGTGGTGTCCACATAGATTCCCAGGATATAGGCAATGGGTAGATAGATGATGATAATGAATTCTTTATAGTCATGAATAGTGTGCAGCAGAAGTGGGTAGTAGTTGGCAAATACCGCAGTTAGCCAAGCCGACGCCACGACGCCAGAAATCAAATACTCTATAAGTGCTACTGCAAATTGCATCATTCCTCCAGTTATAAGTATTCAAAGCTGTGCTAGTTGGTTTGGTTTGTTGTTTTGCGCGGTCATAAACTCCACTCTTGAGTGAGCAGTTTCAGCGGGGCGGCATTGACGCCTTCATGGTCTTTTCGTTTGATGAGTGTTTTTGTCCTTTTGCTGAGTTGATAGATCTGCCTCATTGCCTTGCGATGTTCAGTCATGAATCTTGATTTATTTTTATGATAATCCTGCGATGTGAATATTCTTTTTTCGTTTTTTACGTCGTGTGACAGAATTTTTATATAGTAAGGGCGATAATGCTCGTCGCATCGGGCAAGCCAGCCGACTTGTAGCTCGGCGGCGGAAAGTTTTTCCTCGGTCATGGCGAGATTTGTAATAGAGTCTATTTCTCCCCACGTTGTGTGGCAGTATTTTTCTGGGATCTTTACGGAGTTGTAAGCAATTCCATGATGGGTTTGATAGTTCAGGAGGTTGTTATAGGTGCGTGTGATGACTTCGTAGAAGTTTTTATCTTTAGTTGTGAGTAGTGAGTTTAAAAGCTTGGTGTATTTGGATTTGCTAGCACTGGCGCTTACAAATTGTGTATCAGTTTTGAATACAAAGTAACTGAGTAGGAAATGATCGCCTGGCTCAACTTCACATTCTTTTAAAGCAACGAAAGGATGGTCGGCCAGATAAAGTGTGCGTTCTCCTTGTGCATTGAAACGACCCGCACGGGTTTTTTCAATTTCTGGAGCGCAGAAGTCGCTATTCTTTAAGGGCGAGCTTAGGAACTCATCAAGTTTTTCATTTCTTATTCTCCGGACCCTTGAGAAAATCGATCCTTTGCAGTATAGGCGAGACTCAAAGGGTAGCTGCGCGACACTGAACGTTTCGGGCGTTGAGTCGGGCATCAAGTACTTTCGTATCGCTGCGCAGTATCCCGCGACGCCTATATTGGCATCGAATTTTTCGAAGTTGGGTGGTGGAGGGTACCCAAATTTAAGTTGGAAATATAGGGAGGGGGCTTTTCTTAAATCCATTTAGTAATTGACCTGCTGTCCTGGGTTTACGTTGGTAGGTGGGATAGATGATGCTCATGATAATTTTAATAAATATTATGTCTTGGTGTACCCGTCTGCAATATATTAAATCAAATATTCTTTCATTTTAGTGCTGCCATGAAGAACAGCACTCGGTGCTGACTTTGTTGGCTCAAATTTTTTGATTTGCATGGTGGTTGAGTGCGCGGGGCCGCCCTCAGGCCCTGCGCGCCATCAACAACACCGTCGCCGCCGCCGATAACAGCCCGGCGCAGCAGCGATTGAATAAGCGCTTGCCGCTGGGTTCGGCAAACCAGCGGCGCATGTGCGTGCCCATGTAGGCGTAGGCGCTGATCGCTATCCATTCTAAACCCAGGAACATCCCACCCAGCAGCGCGAATTGGGGGGTGATCGGTTGGCCGGGTACCACGAATTGCGGGAGGAACGCGGTGAAGATCAGGATGGCTTTCGGGTTGCCGGCTGCCACCAGGAACTCCTGACGTGCCAAGGCCCACAATCCCACCTTGTCTGTCGCTGATTCAGCTTCTTTCTGCGGGTTAGCCCGCCAAATCTGAAATGCCAGATAAAACAGATACGCCGCACCGAGAATCTTGATCCCGTAGAACAGCAGCTCCGAAGTCTGCAGCACCACCGCCAAGCCGGCAGAGGCGAGGGCGATCATGCCGGCAAAGGCCAGCAAACGGCCAATACCCGCAAGGCAAGAAGTGCGATAGCCATAGCGCGTGGAGTTGCTTACGGACAGCAGGTTATTGGGGCCCGGCGCCATGTTCAGGGCGAAGCAGGCGGGCAAGAATAGGGCGAGGGTGGCGAGGTCCATGGCGGCTCTGGGTGGGGGCGGATGGAAGCGTTGAGGATAAATGCAGTTGAGGCGCTTGAGCAATTAGCACGTGAACCCCAACGCGCGTGGGGCACAATCAAGAAGGCAGCCCGTGAGGTCAGGTTTATTTTGGCTTACCACGATACCCAGCCTGTCCCGCGCTTTACTTGAGTTGCGGTGCAAAATAACCTGCGCCCTGCAGGCATCGCCCTGTTTCATCACAAACCGCGTTTTTCAGGGAGAAAATCAGTTGGTTACCACGAACATTGTTCACACGCTGGGTGCACCGACAGCGCTTGATTACTACGACCGCAGGTCGGTTGTGTTGCCCGTTGATATCACTGCACTGGCGGCGTGGAACATCATGACCGCCGAACCTGGCATGTTCATGCGGTTGGCCTTTCGAATCCGCGACCGGATTTCTTCGTTGTTCGGTGTGAAACGCATCGGTGGGTTCTCGGGCTCACCGCGAATCAGCGTGCAGGTGGGCGAGCGGCTGGATTTTTTCCTGGTAGAACACAGCGCCCCGGACGTGTTGGTGCTGACCGAGCGCGATCGGCACCTGGATGTGATGATTTGTCTGTCGATCACTGATCGGGTGTTTACGATTACCTCATCGGTGCTTACCCATAACACCTTTGGGCGTCTGTACATGTTGCCGGTGGGGCCGGCGCACAAGCTGATCGTCAACAGCAACCTGAGGCGACTGAAACGCACGCTGGATGCGCTGCAAAAGTAACCTGTGGCGAGCAGGCTTGCCCTGCGTTGGGCTGCGTAGCAGCCCTCAGCCTTGCTAACTGACTAACCGCGTTGGCTGAAGTGGGGCGGCTTCGCCACCCAGTGCGGGGCAAGCCCGCTTGCCACAGTGGTAGTGTTTGCCTTGGCTGATGGGTGTGAGCCAAGTGCGGCTGCTTTTTCAATGAGACGGGCTTGTTCCGGCCTGTTTAGCCAGTATTCTGTTCCACTCCCTCAGTGAGGTTTACCCATGCGCGTCACGGTCGTAGGTGCTGGAGCAATCGGTGGTTTCCTGGCGTGCAAATTGTTCGCCGCCGGCCACGACGTCAGCGTGATCGCGCGTGGCGAAACACTCGCCGCCATTGGCGAGCATGGGCTGAAGCTGCACACGGGCGATGAGGTGTTGGTTGCCCCACTGAAAGCGACCTGCGCACCTGAAGAGCTTGGCATTCAGGAGATGGTCATATTTGCCGTCAAGGCGCCGGCATTGCCCAGTGTGGTGGAACAGGCCAAGGCATTGATTGGCCCGCAAACCCTGGTTATTCCTGCACTCAACGGCTTACCCTGGTGGTATTTCCTGCAGTCGGCAGGCGCTTTGGCGGGTATGCGTCTTGAGGCTGTCGACCCCGGTGGCGTGATAGAAAAGGCTGTGCCCGTTGCAGCCGTTGTCGGTTGCGTTGTATTTGCCTCATGTACCGTGCTGAGTCCCGGTGTGATCAAGCACATGTCCGGAAGCCGAATGGTGTTCGGTGAGCCGGCCGGTGGTAATAGCGCGCGCGTAGATGCAACCACCGAGGCTTTTCGTGAGGCAGGTTTTGATGCCCACGCCCACGCCAATGTGCGCGAAGAAATATGGTTGAAGCTGCTGGGCAATGCCTGCTTCAACCCGGTCAGCCTGTTGGTGGGCTGCGCAACCGATGAGTTGATCGACGACCCATTCCTGCACGCACTGTTCATCGGCATGATGGATGAGTTGCTGGATTTGGGACGCACACTGGGCATCGCGCCCCAGATTGATTCCGCGCAACGCATTGCGATCACCCGCAAGCTCGGCAAGGTGAAAACCTCGATGCTGCAAGACGTTGAGGGGCACAAACCGGTGGAGATCGAGGCCATCCTTGGCACGCTTGTTTCAGTGGCTGATCGCATCGGGGCACCGATACCTCGCACGCGCACCGTGTATGCCTTGGCGCGCATGCGGGCTAAAAACCTGGGGATTTTGCCAGGCTGAGCCATCCTCACGTTGAGGCGTTTTTCAGGGGTGAAACCTGCGCCCCAACGCATCCAGCCGCACTGCTATCGGCGGCAACTGCTCACTGCTGCGCGCGAGGGTTTCCACATCATCCGCGGTGTTTTGTGCAATGTTCTGCACGGACTGCAGGCGCCCGACGATCTCCAGGTTGGCCGAGGTTTGTTCGCGGGTGGTCATCACGATTCGCCCGTTCAGCTCGTCGATATGCGCGATGTCGGCGCCCACGGCCTGCAACATGTCCACCGCCAGTTGGCTGTCCTCCACACAACGCGCTACACCTGCCTGGCTGTCGTGCATGGCCTCGACGGCCTGGCGGCTGCCGTGTTGCAGGCCTTCGATGATCTGTTTGATTTCCTGGGTGGAGACGGCGGTGCGTTGCGCCAGGCTGCGGACCTCATCGGCGACCACCGCAAAACCCCGGCCTTGCTCGCCGGCGCGGGCGGCTTCGATGGCGGCGTTGAGCGCCAGCAGGTTGGTCTGGTTGGCGATGCTGCTGATCACTTCGAGTACCGAGCCGATCTGCTCGGCCTGGGTGGCCAGGCCTTGTACGGTGTGGTTGGTGCCGTCGATGCGTGAGGCCAGTTGGGTGATTTCATGTTGGGCACGGCCGACGCTTTGCTGGCCGCGCACAATCTGTTCGCGGGCCTGGCCTGCATGCTCCACCGCGTGTTCGACGTGTTGCGTGATGTGGGCGGTGGCGTCTTCCATACGCTGCATGGAGCCGGTCATCTGGTTGATTTCCGCCAACTGATGGCGTGCGCCGGTTTCCAGGGTACCGCTGGCGCTGGCCAATGCCTGGCCGAGTTGGCCGAGACCGTGGGAGTCACGGGTCACGCCATCGATCAGGTGGGTGATCTGCTGCAGGAAGTGGTCGAAACGCTTGGCCAGGGACACATGCACCTTGCCTTCACCCTGGGCGGTTTCTACCGTGAGCTGGGAGGTCACGGCGAGCATTTTTTCCAGCATCTCCTGGCTTTCGACCGCCTCGGCCTGGCTATGAATGGCGAGGTAGAGCAGGGCGACCGTCTCCATCACAACGTAGAAGGCGTGCACGAACACCATGTTCCAGCCGCCATGATGGTCCATCACAAATACCGGGAAACCCTGATGTTGCAACGCGTGAAACACCACGTGGTGGACGGCGATGGTCAGCGCCGCGACGAGGATCGGCAGCCAGTCGCGGTAAAACGTCAGCACCGCCAGCAGCGCGAAGATACCGAAGTGCGCTTCGATCAAGCCCTGCGCCTGGTTAATCTGCAGCGCCGCCATGACCATCAGGCCGGCGCCCAGCAAACAACGCATCAAACGGGTGCCACCGAGGGCGCGATAGAGCAAGGTGAGCACCACGCTGGCGCCGCCGCCGACGATCACCGCTTGCAACCAGGTGTCGTGCCAGAAGGCCAGGCCCAGGGAGAATAAAAACATCAGCCAGATCAACGCCAGCATGATGCGGTCGGCTTTGCGGTAGTGCTCCAGGAAGCGGGCGCGTGCGGGCATTCACTCATACTCCATGTGGTCGAGCCAGGAACAAAGCATGCGGCGTGCCATGACGGCTCGCAAAAGGAACGCCAAAGGGCGGCGCCAGAAGCGTATCGGCATTCCTTTGGGCGACTTTAGGCACGGCTGCTACGCAGTTCATGTCGCTTCACAGGCGATCGGCGTCCACTATGGCCTTGGCAAACGCCGCCGGCGCTTCTTGCGGCAGGTTATGGCCGATGCCGCCGCTCACCAGACGAAACTGGTACTTGCCGGTAAAGCGTTTGGCGTAGTCCTCAGGTAACGGGTGCGGCGCACCGTTGGCGTCGCCTTCAAGCGTGATAGTCGGCACGCCAATGCTCGGTGACTGCGCGAGTGTTTGCTCCAGGGCAGCGTATTGCGGTTCGCCCTGTACCAGGCCCAGGCGCCAGCGGTAGTTGAAGACGGTGATTGCCACGTGATCGGGGTTGTCCAGGCCTTTGGCGCTGCGTTCGAAGGTGGCCTCGTCAAAGGCCCACTTCGGCGAGGCGGTCTGCCAGATCAGCTTGGCGAAATCGTGGGTGTTTTTCTGGTAGCCGGCGGCGCCGCGTTCGGTGGCGAAGTAGAACTGGTACCACCACTGCAACTCAGCTTTGGGTGGCAGCGGGTTCTTACCGGCGGCCTGGTTGCCGATCAGGTAGCCACTGACTGACACCAATGCCTTGACCCGTTCCGGCCACAGCGCCGAGACGATATCTGCTGAGCGCGCGCCCCAGTCGTAACCGCCCAGTACCGCTTGCTGGACCTTCAGCGCGTCCATGAAATCGATCACGTCCTGGGCCAGCGCCGCCGGTTCACCATTGCGTAAGGTTTTATCCGACAGAAAACGCGTATCGCCATACCCACGCGCATACGGGATCAACACGCGGTAGCCCTTGGCGGCCAACAGCGGTGCGACGTTAGCGTAGCTGTCGATATCGTAGGGCCAGCCATGCAACAGGATCACCACTTGGCCATTGGCCGGGCCGATCTCGGCGTAGGCCACATCCAGCAGGCCGGCCTTGATGTGCTTGAGCGTCCCGAACGCCGATTGATGCTGCGGTGCCGGGGTTTGCGGTTCGGGCATCTCGGCATGGGCCATGCCCATGGCCGCGAATGGCAACAGGGCAAAAGCCAGGAAAAGTGGGTGGCGTTTCAACTGAGCGTGCATGGCGAGCCTCCTGGGGCTTGATGTGTGCCGGGTGCTCAGTTGAACGTCGTGCTGTATCGGCTGTGTTTCAGCAAGTGCCATGGGTTAAACGTTGTGTATCGCAACGGGCCCTGGATACAGTGCGATACACATACGCGGATCAGAAATCCATTCGAAGCCCCAGCGTGCCTTGGCGGCCGTTGAGGGCATTGCTGTCCAGGTTGCGGTTGTAGCCCAGTTGGCCGTACAGGCTGATGCCTTGGGCAACGGTCAAGGTGGCGCCGACGTTGAGGTCCAGCGTGGTCGACTTTTGCTCAGTGTTTATGTCGGTAGCATCATCGAACCTTACGGTGTTGGTGCCGGCGCGGGCATGCCAGACGTTGGCACGCACGTATGGCTGCAGGGGCATACCACTCACCTCATAGCTGCCACGCAAGCGGGCACCCAGGCGGGTGGTGACATGCGTGTCAGCGTCGTAGGAGACGGCGGAGATTCGGTCGTTCTGGCTGTCCAGCCGCGTGCGGTCGACGATGAGCTGGGCTTGTGGCTCCAGTTTCCATTGGGCACTCACAGTAAAAGGCCAGCCCGCTTCGGCGGACGCCAATGCATTGCTGCCTTTGGTTTTCATCTTGATGCCCCGGTCGGACTCGTTGTTGCCGGTGAAGCGGGTGCCCATTACCACCAGGTCCAGATAGGCGCGGTTGGCGCCGATCAGTGTCCAGTAGGCGCCCAGGCTGTCGCCGCGCAAGGTCAGGCGGCCTGCGTCCTTGTCTTGGAAGCCACCGTTGAAACCCTTGACGTCGCCTTGCAGGCGGCTGTGGCCCACAAAGAAGCCAAGCCGGTGAGTCTGGCCGCTGTCCGTGCTGGTGGCGTACAGGTCGCTGCCCACCTGGAAGGCCGACAGCGAACTGTCCAGTGTCGGGCTGACCGTTCCCGCGAAACTCTGGCGACTGTTGCCGCCGTACACCCTGGCCCAACCCGTGGGGAATACCCCGGTTTGTTGCTGCTGGCGCTGATCGCCCACGCGTTCGTGGTAAGTCCCCAGCATGCCTTGCACGATTTGCTCGGCAGCTTGAAACAGCACGGCGTACACCGGCACTTCGGCGCGGTAAAGGGGGATTGCGGTGTTGCCTGGATTGGGCGGCAATGCCGGGGTGCCAGGCGCTGGGGTGGGCGGGGTAATCACCGCATCCGGCGTGGGTTGCGCCGGCACGGTGGAGCGCAGGTAGTAATTCTGTTCCGTACCCGCGGTCACGCCCCCTCTGAACAAGTGATAGTCAAACGCACCAGCAGACACGGGGCCAGCCAGCGAGAACGCACCGACGCTGCTGGTGGCGCCCTGGGTTGCCTGTACCACCTCTATGCCATCCTTCACGGTCAGCGCACCTGCACCGCCCAGGTTGGTGATGCTGATCGCCGTGGCGCCCTGCAGGGTGCCTTGGCTGACCACCAGTTTGTCGCTGGGTGAGTTATCCGCGCCCAACACCGTTTGCAGCGCCAACCGACCGCCCGTGCCGATGTAATTGCCGTTGACCGTCAAGCTGTCGGTCGTGCTGGAACTGTAGGTACTCATATCGATCAGACCGGCGTTGTTCAAGGTTGCCAATTGCCCGGACGTGAAGGGCGCGAGAGTGCCCGTTGTGACGATCAATCTGCTCGTTGCATCGATGCTCATTGCGCCGGTACCGGTATCGCTGCCTCCCAATACGAATGTGCCACCCAGTGTCAGGGCTGACCCATTGATCATAGACACCTGCTCCCAGCCGGTGTAGCGGCTCGGGACGCTGGTTTGCGTTGCGTCAAAGGTGAGGGTGTCGTTACCCACGCCGCCGTCCAGTTGGGGGGTGGCGGCCAGCAAGGTTTCGCGGAGGTTTTTCAGCAGGGCAGAATCATCATCGGCACCCATGAGAATTGCCCCGTTGATTGTTCCCCCGTCGGTCCAAATGAACTGATCGGCGCCGAAGCTCGTGAGGATTTGGCCGTTGACCCTGCCACCGCTGACCTGGATCAAATCCACGCCGGCGCTGGTGCTGATGTTGCCGCCGATGGTGCTGGTGCCCGAGACGAGAATGGTGTCCCTGCCCAGCCCTGTGACAAGGTTGCCGACGATGGTGCCGCCGCGCATATCGAAGACGTTGTTATCGAGTTTCATGTCGACCCGGCCGATGGTGCCGCCGGTCATCAATGCTTGATCGCCGTCTTCAAAGGCGCCCTTGATGGTGCCACCACTCATAACGAATGTGTCATGGCCGTCGCCTTGGGCCAGTGACTCGACAGTGCCATCGCGCATGACAAAACTGTCAATGCCCCCGCCCTGGATGATCGCCCCCGCGTGCCCACCGTTGATCTGCACCAGATCCACACCATCGCCCTGGGTAATGGACCCCGTGACCGCGCCCAGCGTCAGACGAAACGTATTCGCACCGTCGCCCTGGTGCAGCATCCCATTGATTGCCGCTGTCGCACCGTTGATGTCAACCAGATCGTTGCCGGCCCCCAAGGTGACATCACCGTTGAGGGAGCCGCTGCCGCTGAGGTTCAGCGTGTTGTTGCCGGCGGTGTCGGTAAAGCCCGGCGCGGCGCCGCTGTCGCAGGTCGAGGTGTCATTGCCGGCGGTAATGTTGATCGTGCAGGCGCCAAGCGACGGCAGCGGCCACACCGCCATCAACGTGATACCCAGGTAAGTCAGAAAAACTGGCAGTGTGCGCATGACGGCTCCTTGTCCGAAGGACGTTCCCGCACCTGAGCAATCAGGTGCGGTTCAAGCCATGGCAAGGTAGAGCGCGATACGGAGCAGGGACGACGGGTTGCCTGTTCTACGAAAACACCGGCGAATGCAAGGGGTTGGCATGGCTTTCTCGACTGCACATCAAGCTGTGCAGGCTTTTTGCACCTTAGTCGCAGAGTGAGCCGGGTGCTACTGTGAGAACTGACAGGTACAGGCGAGTGCTGGCCTAGGCAAACACGATCTCATAGGGCTCACGCATCCGCTCCAGCAACTCCTGGGCAAGCATTGGCGCCAGGCCGATCTCCGGGTCGCCGACCAATTGGCTGGCATACGCATGGGCGGCGTGAAGCTTGCGCGCAACGCTCCAGCTGTCCAGGCGCACCTTGCGCGCGCGATGCCAGGGGATCACCGAGCCTTCACGCAGCGGCCAATGCCAGGCCCATATCGGCAGTTCATACAGGCGCGCGCCGGTGAGCTGGCAGGCTTTGGCGCTGGCTCGGCCGACGGCGTCATGGTCGTCCTTGCCGTCGTGGCGCCAAGTGGTAAACACCACGTCGCCCGGTTGCAGATAGCGCGCAATGAACTGGCTCATGGGCTGTTCGCGGGCGGCCAGGGCGTCGTCGCAAAAGCCGCCGCGAATCCACTTAAGGCTGTGCAGCGGCATCCCCAGGCGCCGCAGCGCTTCAGCGCTTTCCTGCGGGCGGATCACACTCAGGCGGCTTGCCGGCCAGGCATTCGAGCCTGGGTGGCTGGCGCTGCCATCGGTGATCGAGATCAGTTGCAGTGGGTGGTCGAGGGTGCTGAGCAGTTGCAATAATCCGCCACACGCCAACACCTCATCGCCGGGGTGAGGCGCGATGACCACCACGCGCGCGCCGCGTGGCACCAGGGAGGAGGGCTTGATAAAGGGGATTTGCGCCAACTGTGGCGCACTGTTCCAGATTTGCGCAGGGCCGCGACGGCCCTCACTTAATGAGGCAGATTTCATCGGTGTCACGTCCTTGTCGAATGATGCCGGGTCGTACCCCGTTGACGGGACGACGCTCTTGTACTCAGCACAGGCTCCGCTGCGATGAACTGCGGCCATCCAACCCTGGATGACCAGTAAGGCGATTTCAGCATAGTCAAGGATTCGGCGTTTTTACATCGTGCAGGGTCGAAATATTCAGGTGGCCTGCATCAAACTCTTCAAGTAATCACCAAAACCGCCTTGGGCACGGCAGTCCAGGCGTGCGCTGGTAATTACCTGTGGCGTATGACTCCAGGCGATTGAAGCGCCGCAGCGCTCCAGGTTGCGCACCAATTGCACATCTTCGTGGCAGGCCAACGGTTCGAATCCGCCGGACTGTACATAAGCCCCGGCACTCACGCCCAGGTTGGCACCGTGAATATGGCGATGGCCGTCGCGAGCCTCATAGGCTTGGGTGTAGCGGATTTGGGCTGCCACGCCGAAGCCTTCGCTCCAGTCGTCCACCGTCACTGTGCCGCACACAGCATCGGCGCCCAAGGCCAGTTGCGCCACCAACCAGTCGGGGGCGACACGGCTGTCGGCGTCGGTGCACGAAATCCAGCGTGCGCCCTGGTTTAACAAGTGCCGCGCACCCACTCCGCGCACCTGCCCGACGTTACGTGCCTGCACGTGTAAACACTGCACCGGATACGCCTGGGCAATCGCCGCACTGCCATCGCTGCAGCTGTCGAGCACGGCCAGGATCTGCACAGGCTCACCCAGCAAATCAGGGTGGCTGGCGGCAATCATCGCGGCTTTGAGGCACTCGCCCAACAGCGCTTCTTCGTTATGCACCGGGATTAGAATGCCGATCATCGCAAGCCCTCATGGGTGGCGACCGAGGTGCCGTCACGGCTCCACAGGTCGAGTAGAAAGTCACTGTCGTGATGCTGGACGAGGTGGGCCATGCCCAGGCGTTGCGCGAGCATTTCGTGCACCTGTTCAGCCGTTTGCGGGCAGCCATCGATGCGCGGGCGCCAGTGGCAGGCGAGCAGTTGGCCGTTGTCGGTCAGTGCGTTGAGGGCACAGTCGATCAAGCGCTGTAGATCCTCGGCATCGAGGTAGTAGCAGAGTTCGCTCAACACAATCAGTTCGAACTGGCCGGGCGGCCATTCCTC
Source organism: Pseudomonas sp. 2995-3 (assembly GCF_002742565.1). NCBI lineage: Bacteria > Pseudomonadati > Pseudomonadota > Gammaproteobacteria > Pseudomonadales > Pseudomonadaceae > Pseudomonas > Pseudomonas sp. 2995-3. The sequence continues at coordinate 94,481 of NZ_LJSB01000223.1, forward strand.
AGGCAAACGGCTTTGATGAACCTGGGCGTGGCTGAACCCCCGCAATCGGGTTTGCGCCAGCGCCACGGCAGCGGCGGCCGTGTCGCAACACACCAGGCGCTCGCAGCGCGGCGCCAATTCGGCACTCAGCTCGCCGTTGGCGCAGCCGGGTTCAAAAATCGAGCGATAGCGGGGCCGCGTCAGCACCGCCAGGGTGAGTGCGCGTTTACGCTGTTCGTACCAGCGCTGGCGAAAGGCCCAAGGGTCGTCATTACCGGCGAACAGTTGATCAAAATAGGGTGTGGCCACACTCATACAAACACCACTTCAAAAGGTTGCAGCAAACGCTCCACCACATAGGGTGCCAGCACCGGTGCCAGACCCACTTGCGGGTCGCCTTCAAGTTGGCTGGCAAAGGCGTGAATGGCATGCCGTTTGCGCGCCACCGCTTCAGGTGTCAGCACGATTTTGCGCGCACGTTGCCATGGCACCTGGCTGTCTTCGGGCGTTGCCCAATGCCAGGTCCAAACGGGCAGTTCGTACAGGGTCGCACCTACCGCCTGCGCCGCTTTGGCGCTGGCGCGGCCAACGGCTTCATGGTCGCAATGCCCGTCTTCGCGCCAGGTGGTGAACACCACATCGGTGGGCTTGAGATACCGCTCTATGAACGCGCTCAACTCATCTTCACGGGCCGCCACCTGGCTGTCGGCAAAGCCTGCGCGCAGCCACTGCAAACTGTGCAATGGCAGGCCGAGACGGTGCAGGGCCTGGGCCGACTCCTGCGGGCGCACGATGCTCAAGCGCTCGACCGGCCAGCGCCTGGAGCCTGGGTGGCTGGCGCTGCCGTCGGTGACGGAAATCAGTTGGATCTGCCGGTCCAGCAAGGCCAGGCCTTGCAGCAGGCCGCCGCAGCCCAGCACTTCGTCGTCCGGGTGCGGAGCAATAATAACGGCGCGATGTCCCGCGGGCACCAACTGCTCGACACTTATTTGCGGCAATTGGGCCATATGGGCTGAACCCTGCCATTGATGCAACGGCGTGCCCTGGCCAACGATCGGGTTGAGTTTCATAACAGCCACCTACCTGTGGGGTCGTCCGCAACCAGCTTTCCCAGCGCCGCCAGGTCACGCTCGGCGTGGCTTTGACGTACATATACGGGTAAGTCCGCCATCAATTGGGCGAAATGCGGATCTTTGCAGTAAGGCCCGGCACCCACCGCGCGCCCGACGTGATGAATGACCTGCTCGACGGTATCCTCGACGCACGCCCGTGCCTGTTGGGCCAGTTGCCGCGCATTGGCGCGAGGGTGGCGGTCAATCTGCTCAGCACCGTCGCGCAGTACACAGGCGGCGCTGTTGAGCACGCTGTCGACCGCGCCCAAGTGCGCCAGCGCATGCTGTTCGGGACGCTGGCTGCAGTGCACACGCAGCACCTCAGCCAGACGTTGCGCACCGCCATACCAGCACGCGGCGATACCGACGCCGCCGTGCCAGAAGCCAGGCCGTGACAAGTAGTCGCCCGGCTCGCCAACCGCGATGCCGCGGGCCTCATCAAAGATGATTTCGACACTGCCGGTGGCCGCCATGCCCACGGCTTTCCAGCCTTCGTGGGTGACGGTGACGCCGGGCTGGTCCATCTCGACCGCCACCAACTGTTGGCGGTCGTCTTCGTCCCAGGCGGTCAGCAAGCCATGGCTGACCACCGCTGCACCGGAACACCAGGCTTTACGCCCATCGACGATCAAGCGCTGGCCGTCGCGGCGTACGCGTACCTTGGCCGTCGGCGGTTCGGCGGCCCACATGCCCCAAACACTGCCCACGGGCGGCAAGGGGCTGTCGAGCTCGGCGATGATCGCCAGGGCGTCGGTGTGACCTTCGAACAGCTTGCACAGGCGCAGGTCATGACCTGCCACCTGCGCCAACCGGCTGAAGCGTTCCAACGTCTGGCCGCTGCCAGGTAATGGCAGTTGGTCCAGGCCTTCTTCCTGAAGCGCCTTCAGTGCAACGCCCAGCGCCTGCGTGTCGGCGTAGCTGCGGTTGCCTTGAAGGAATCCATGCAGAGCCATCTCACACCTCGTCGTCGCGTTGCAATTCGAACAGCAGCAGTGAGCGTCCGGTCACCGCGTACTCGTGCTCGAAGTCAAAACGCTCCTGACCGCGCACTGCGGGGGCGTTGGTATCGAGCATGCAGGTCCAGAATTCACCCTGGGGCACCGGCGGCAGGCGGAAATTCACCATGTCGTGGTGGGCATTGACCACCAGCAACAGGGTCGCATCACCCCCAGCGCGACGAATCCCGGTTTCCTGGGCGCGGCCATCCATCAGCATGCCCAGGCAGCGGCCATGGCTGTCTTGCCACTGTTCGGTGCTCATCTCGTTGCCATCCGGCGCCAGCCAGGTGACGTCTTTTACGCCGAGGTCTTCGTTGTAGTCGCCCACCAGGAAACGCCCACGGCGCAGAATCGGGTAGGCCAGGCGCAATTTGATCAGGCGTTTGACGAACTTGAGCAGTGCCTTGCCGTCGTCGTCCAGGTCCCAGTTGACCCAGCCGATCTCGCTGTCCTGGCAATAGGCATTGTTGTTGCCGTGCTGGGTGCGCGCGAACTCGTCACCGGCCACGATCATCGGTGTGCCTTGGGCCAGCAGCAGCGTGGCGAAGAAATTGCGCATCTGGCGCAGGCGCAGGGCGTTGATTTCCGGGTCTTCGGTGGGGCCTTCGACGCCGTGGTTCCAGGACAGGTTGTTGTTGCTGCCGTCCTGGTTGTTTTCGTCGTTGGCCTCGTTGTGCTTGTCGTTGTACGACACCAGGTCGTGCAGGGTGAAACCATCGTGGGCAGTGATGAAGTTCACCGAACTGTAAGGCCTGCGCCCACGGTGGTTGAACATCTCGCCCGAGGCAGTCATGCGCCCGGCAAAGTCCGCCAACTGGCCGTCATCGCCTTTCCAGAAGGCGCGCACGGTGTCGCGGAAGCGGTCGTTCCATTCCACCCAGCCGGGTGGAAAGTTGCCCACTTGGTAGCCGCCCGGGCCACAGTCCCAGGGTTCGGCAATCATTTTCAGCTGGCGCAGCACCGGGTCCTGGCGGCAGGCCACAAGGAAGCTGTGGCGCTCGTCGAAACCGTCGCGGTAGCGCCCCAGAATGGTCGCCAGGTCAAAGCGGAAGCCGTCCACGTGCATTTCGGTGGCCCAGTAGCGCAGGGAGTCGGTGACCATTTGCAGCACGCAGGGGTGGCTCAAGTCCAGGGTATTGCCGGTGCCGGAGTCGTTGATGTAGAAACGCTTGTCGTCGGGCATCAGCCGATAGTAGGAGGCGTTATCGATGCCGCGCATCGACAGGGTAGGGCCGCGCTCGTTGCCCTCGGCAGTGTGGTTGTAAACCACATCGAGGATCACCTCGAGCTTCTGCTCATGCAGGTGCGCGACCATCTCCTTGAACTCGGCGATCTTGCCGCTGGCCAGGTAACGCGGGTCAGGCGCAAAGAACGCGATGCTGTTGTAGCCCCAATAGTTGGTCATGCCTTTTTGCAGCAGGTGCTGGTCGTTAACGAAGGCATGCACCGGCAGCAGCTCGACGGATGACACGCCGAGCTGGCGAATATGCTTGAGCACGTCATCTTCCATCAGCCCGGCACAGGTGCCGCGCACTGACTCGCCCACCGAAGGGTGGCGCATGCTGATGCCGCGCAGGTGGGTTTCGTAGATGATCGTGCGGTCCCATGGCACCCGTACCGGCTGGTCGTTGCCCCAGGTGTGCGCAGGGTCGATGACCTTGCACTTGGGCACAAAGGGCGCGCTGTCGCGTTCGTCAAAACTGAGGTCGTCATCCGGGTGGCCGATGGTGTAGCCGAACAGTGCCTCGGACCATTTGAGTTCACCCACCAGCTGTTTGGCATACGGGTCGATCAGCAATTTGTTGTGGTTGAAGCGGTGACCATTGGCCGGGTCATACGCACCGTACACGCGGTAGCCGTAAATCAGCCCGGGGTGGGCGTCGGGCAGGTAGCCGTGGAAGGTTTCGTCGGTGTATTCGGGCAGTTCGATACGTTCAAGCTCGACCTCGCCGGTATCATCGAACAGGCACAGCTCGACCTTGGTGGCATTGGCTGAGAACAGCGCAAAGTTGACACCCAGGCCATCCCAGGTGGCGCCTAGAGGGAAGGGCAAACCTTCACGAATCCGCGACGGCTCGTTTTCCGGCGTGGCTGGGTTGTTATCGGGTTTGCTCATTAAATTGCTCCTGCAAGGGTCTTTTTCGGGCCGAGCGCTACCGTGCCGACGGTTGCTCAGCTGGCGCACTGAAAAGTAAAAAAGGCCTCCTGGCGACAGTGTCGGCAGGAGGCGCGTGGGCTGTTAAGGCTTGGGCTTTTTCGGCGCCGCAGGCTTTTTGGCCGCTGGCGGTGCGGGCTTGCTGGCCGCCGGGGCCGGCGGCTTGGCTTTTGGCGCAGGCTTGGGAGCGGTCTTGGGTTTGGCCGCAGCTTTGGGTTTGCTTGGGGTCAGCGCTTCGGCTTCGGCTAATTTGCGCGCCATCTCCCAGTGGCGTGCATCTTCACCGTGGGGCTTGCCTTCGGATTCCCAGATCTGATGCGCCAACTCGCGTATGCGTTTGTCTTCAGTACTCATCGCAATACTCCTCACAGAAAATTTTCAGCTTTCTTGATCATCGGGATTGATAAAGACATTGACCGGGAAATCCCCCAGGGCAGCGCTGATCAACAGCTCCTTGTTTGGTGTGACTGCGCCTGTATGAAAAAGTCCCTTCCAGTTTTGTGTTGTGGTGGCGAACGGTAATTTCACCCGCGTATCGCCCCAAACCTGCGCATTGATATGGGGTTGTTCACCGTTTTCCAGCAGGCGATGGGGCCAGCGTGGCACCACCACCAGCAGGTGTTTGCCTTGATACGTGCGGCAAAATGCGACGACGTGATCGGCGTGCTTGCCTACCACTTCCAGCGGCGTGTAGCTGCCGCGTTGGAAGCGTTCGGTGTTGGCCTTGCGCACGGCCAGCACCTGGGCAATCAGCGCCTGTTTGATACGCCCGTCGCGCCAATGGGACAACAGCTCGCCGACGTCCGGCGGTGTGTTCAACGCCTGTTGCCGTGCGTTGAAATCCACCGGGCGGCGGTTGTCCGGGTCTACCAGGCTGAAGTCCCAGAACTCATCGCCCTGGTACAAATCCGGTACACCCGGCACGGTGATACGAAGCAAGGATTGCGCCAGGCCGTTCAGTGCGCCCGCCGGGGCGATGGCCTGGGCGGCGCTGCCGATGGCGTTGCGTAACGGGGTGCCGGCATCGCTGAGCAACAGGCGTGACAGGAAGGCATCGACCGCCTGTTCATAGGCTTCGTTGGGCGCGCTCCAACTGCTTTGCAACTTGGCTTCGCGCAGGGCTTTTTGCTGCCATTGCCACAGGCGTTGCTGGTAACCCTGCATGTCCGGGTTGCTATCCAGCGGCCAACTGCCGAGCAGCACTTGGTAAAGGATCAGTTCATCGCCCGCCGACGGGCTGTGTGCATCGTCGCGCAACGGTGCGGCGAGGCGGCGCCAATGCTCGACTTGTTCGACGTACCAAGGTGCGCATTCACTCAGTACCGCCAGGCGCGCTCGCGTGTCTTCGCCGCGCTTGTGGTCGTGAGTGGCGGTGGCCAGCAGGTTGTCGGGGAAGGTCTGCAGGCGCTGTTGATTGGCCGCATGAAAGTCCGCCAGCGGTGCACTGAACTGTTCGGTGCTGAAGCCCACATCGTTACGCGACAGCAGCACCGCCGAGCGGTAGAAGGCGGTGTCTTCCACGGCCTTGGCCGCCGCCGGCGACGTGAGCTGCTGGAAGCGCACGCAGGCATGCTTGAGCATCTTGCGTTCACGCCCGACCGGGCGGTTGCGCCACGGCTGGCCGCCCAGCCATTTTTCCAGGTGGTCGAGCACCGGCCAGTCGCCTTCGCCCAAGGTGCTGCGAGCACCGGCCAAGGCTTGCAGGAAAAACACATCATCATGGGCGCTGCGCCCACGGGCACTGATGTAGGTGCGGTACACCGGGAAGTGCACGATCAGCTCCTGCAAGGCACGGCGGATTGCGCCCAGGGTCAGGTCGCGGGTCATCACGTCGTCGCGGGCCACTTGCAGCAGGGCCTGGGCCACACTCTCGAAGTCACCGGCCAGGGAACCGTTGAGAATCTGCTGGCGGGCCAGCCGGGCTTCTTCGATAAAGGCAGCAGGCCGTTCGCTGTAGCGCGTCCACAGCTCCGCCAACGGCGCAAAGCCTGTTGGGTCGTGCTGCAACAGCGACAGCTGGTTCATGAATTCATAGCCGGTGGTGCCGTCTACCTGCCAGTCTTCGCGCAGGGTTTCGCCTTCACCGAGGATTTTTTCTACGAAGATCGGCAAATGCCGGTTGGGCGAAAGGGAATCCACGCGCCTGCGCAACTTGCGGCAATACCCGCGTGGGTCAGCCAACCCGTCGATATGGTCGATGCGCAAGCCGTCCACCAGCCCTTGGCTGATCAGCTCGAAAATCTTGCCGTGGGTGGCTTCGAACACGGCGCTGCGTTCTACGCGCAGGCCGCCGAGTTCGTTGACGTCGAAGAAGCGCCGCCAGTTGATATCGTCCGCTGCGGTGCGCCAACTGGCCAGCCGATAAACCTGTTGTTCCAGCAAGGCGTGCAAGTGATTGAAGCCGTCCGGCTGGCGCCCATCAAATTCGGCCAGCTGGCGTTCGATGGCGTGCAGCACCGAGGCTTCGGTGGCCCGTTCGGCCAGCACGTGTTTGAGCCAGCCGGCTTCGGTGTAGGCGTCATCCTGGTAGGCAAGGGCGCTGAAACGCTCGGCCAGGGGCTTCAACAATTCATCGCCGCCCAGAATCATGGCGTAGTCACGCGGGCAAATCGGGAAGCGGTGCTCGTAATGCTCGACGTAAAAACCGCCCTGCACGGCATCGAACTTGAGCGCCAGGTTGCCGCTTTGCAGCGCTTCACCGTAGTCGCTGCCCAGAAACGGCATCAGCAATTGGCCCTTGAGCAGCGGGTCCGGCGAGTGCCACTGGATATCGAAAAACTCACTGTAGGGACTCAGGCGGCCCCATTCCAAGAGGTCCAGCCACCACGGGTTGTCTGCACCGCCGACGGCCATATGGTTGGAGACGATATCGAGGATCAGCCCCATCCGGTGCTCACGCAGCGCCGCAACCAACCTGTGCAAGGCGGGCTCGCCTCCAAGCTCGGGGTTGACGCGGGTCGGGTCAACCACATCGTAGCCGTGCATGGAACCGGCGCGGGCGGCCAGCAGCGGCGAGGCATACAGGTGGCTGATGCCCAGTTGGGCGAAGTAGGGCACCAGGGGCACGGCATCATCCAGGGTGAAGCCTTTGTGAAATTGCAGGCGCTGGGTCGCGCGCAGGGGTAATGCGTTCATCGGTCACGCTCATGGGCCTGGTTGCGCGCCACGGCCAGCAGCTCCAGGCGGCGGGCGGCGCTGTCGTTGTCGAGCAGGCTGGCGGCTTCACCCGGCAGGCGGCGGCGCCAATTGGGGTGGGTGTCGGTGGTGCCGGGCAGGTTGGCTTGTTCCTCGATGCCCAGCGCGTCTTCCAGCGGCAACAGCACCAACGGCGCGCGGGTGTGGCCCAGGTAGCGCACGCTGGCGTCGAGCATATGGTCGGTGTCATTGCGGATTTCATCGACGAAGTTCTGCGGGTCCTGGCTCAAGGCCTGGCGCAGCGCCTGGCGTTCGCGCAGGCGGTGTTCGCTCCATTGCTCCACGGTCGGCGCATCGATCAGGCCCAGCTGGATATTCCATTCGATATCGCGGCTGTGCCACCAGCCGTTGAGGGTTGGCAAGTCGTGGGTGCTGGTGGTAGCCAGGGCGTTGTCCGGCCAGTCGAGGATCGGCTTGAAGTGGCCGTCGTGGTTTTGTTCAAAGAGTAAGACGCGCATGCCCAGGATCGAGCGGCCGCTGAGTTTTTCGCGCAGGCCATCGGGCACGGTGCCCAGGTCTTCACCGAGCACGATGGCCTGGTGGCGGTGGGATTCCAGCGCCAGCAGGCGCAGCAGGTCATCCACCGGGTAGTACAAATACGCGCCTTCGCGCGGCGTAGCGTCCATGGGGATGACCCACAGGCGTTGCAGGCCCATCACATGGTCAATGCGCAGGCCGCCGGCGTGGGCGAAGTTGGCCCGCAGCATCTCGATAAAGGCGCGAAAGCCGTTGCGCTTGAGACCTTCAGGGGAAAACGCCGAGATGCCCCAGCCTTGACCCGCGCGGTTGAGAATGTCCGGTGGCGCGCCGACGGTAAGGTTGGCGAGTAGCTCGTCCTGCCGGCTCCACGCCTGGCTGCCGCCGCCATCGGCACCGACCGCCAGGTCTGCGATCAGGCCGATGCCCATGCCGCTGCCACGCGCGGCTTGTTGCGCGCGCTCCAGGCTGCGTGCGATCAGCCATTGGCAGAAGGCAAAATAGCCGATCTCATTCGTATGGTCGGCGGCAAATTGCGTCAGCGCCGGGCTCTGAGGCGAGCGCCATGCTTCGGGCCAGTGGCGCCAGTCGAGGTCTTCACCGGCGGCGGCACGCAAGGCTTGCACGGCTTCAAAGCGACAGTGGTTCTCCAGGGCTTCGCCGCCGGCCTGGCGAAAGCTCAGGAAGTCGGCGTGTTGCGGGTGCTGGCCGTGGCGGAAATCTTCATACAAGGCACGCAACAGGCGCTGCTTGGCGCGGGCGGCGGTGGGCCAGTCGATCAAGGTGAGCTGTTCCAGGGCGTGCAGCTCATCCGTAAGGTCCAGTGCCTCGATGGCGTTGCGCACTTCGCGCTCGCCAAGGATGCAGGCGGGCGAGGCATACAGGCTGTTGAGGAACAGGCGGCTGGAAGGTGAGTAGGGGCTGTAGCGCTCGGTGTCGGCGCTGAACATCGCATGCATCGGGCTGATGGCCAAGGCATCGGCGCCGCGTTCGGCGGCGCTGCGGGCCAGGTGCTCCAATGCCAGGGTGTCACCGAAGCCGCCGTCACCCAGGCGGCGCAGTGCATACAGCTGCGCACTCAGGCCCCAGGCGCGGGCCGGTTGGCTGTCGACCGCTTCAGCGACGCTGTAGCAATGGGTAGGGGCCACGGCCAGGGTGAAGGTTTGGTCGTCGATATGCACCTGGTGATAACCCAGCGCGATTACGCCGGGCAGTTCGGCATTGCCGTCCAGGCGCAATTCCAGGGTTTCGCCCTGTTCCAGGCTGACGCGGCACGGTGTGTCCGGGGCGAAGTAATGCGCGAGGTCCAGACCCACGCCGGTGTCCACGGTCATCAGCGGTGGCAGGTGCTTGTCTTGTTGCACCCGTTCCATTTCGAGCAGGCTGGCATTGATCTCGGCGTCAGTATCGGCCGGGTGGCCCAGGCCTTTGAGGACGGCACGCAAGGCGGCGGGTTCGACATGTTGCGGGCGGCCGTTTGCGTCGATCCAATCGACGGCCAGGCCCGCGCGGCTGGCGAGTATTTCCAGGTTCGCTTCGCTCAAGGGTGATCTCCAACAGGGGATAAGGCGACGCGTGCGCTGAACGGCGCCAGTTGCGCGCCTTCATGGGCAGACGTCTCGAATAGCAGGTGCGGCGGCGCCGGGTGATCCAGCGGCGTGGCACCCAGGTTCAGGTCAATCTGCAACAGGCTGCCGTTGCCCAGGCGCCAGCGCGCGGTGACGGCGCCGTCGGCCAGTACCTGCGCGCCCAGGGCCACGCTGCCGGGCAAGTGCGGCACGATATGTCGATGGCGCAGGCTCAGCAGCTGACGGTAAAGCTGCGCGTGTTCGTTCTCAGTGAAGAGGGGCGCCGACTGTAGGAAAGTCGGCAGCGCATTCGGGTCGGGGATATGTTCGCGCCGCTCAGGGTCTTTAAACGCGGCGAAATCGGCAAATTCGTTACGTCGGCCTTCGCGCACGGCTTCGGCCAGCTCACCGTGATGATCGGTGAAAAACAGGAACGGCTGCTCGGCGTTGACTTCATCGCCCATAAACATCAGCGGAATCATCGGCGACATCAGCAGTAAGGTGGTGGCCGCCTTCAGCGCCTGGGGCGAGCACAGTTGGTGCAGGCGCTCGCCCAGGGCGCGGTTGCCGACCTGGTCGTGGTTTTGCAAAAACGCCACGAAGGCGCTGGGTGGCAGATCACCACTGGGTTCGCCGCGCGCATGGCCGTGACGGGTGGTGTGGCCTTGGTAGATAAAACCTTCGCCCAGGCAGCGCGCGAGTTTCTCGGTGGGGTCTTGTGCGAAGTCGCTGTAATACGCATCCGTTTCGCCCGTGAGCAGTACGTGCAGTACGTTATGGAAGTCGTCATTCCACTGCGCATCAAAGTCGTGCTTGAGCAGGCGAGCCTGGTTGAGTTCGTTTTCCAGCACCAGCCACACGTGCCGGCCGGTGTCCACCTGCTGACGTACCCGTTGCGCAAGTTCCTTGAGGAAACCGGGGTTGTCGATGGCGTGTACCGCGTCCAGGCGCAGGCCGTCGAAGCGGTACTCGAGCAACCACATCAGTGCGTTGTCGAGGAAAAAGTCGCGCACCTCACGGCGATCAAAATCAATCCCGGCGCCCCACGGCGTGTGCACGTCTTCTTCAAAGAAGCCTTGGGCGTACTGGCCCAGGTAATTGCCATCGGGGCCGAAGTGGTTGTAGACCACATCCAGGATCACCGCCAAACCGTGTTCGTGGGCACTGTCGATCAGGGCCTTGAGTTGTTCGGGGGAGCCATAGGAGGCTTGCGGGGCGTAGGGCAGCACCCCGTCGTAGCCCCAATTGCGCTCGCCGGGAAATTGCGCCAGCGGCATCAGTTCAATGGCGGTCACGCCCAGTTCGGCCAGGCGTGGCAGGTGCTTTTGCACGCCGGCATAGCCACCCAGTGCGCCCACATGCAGTTCGTAGATCACCGCCTCATGCCAAGGGCGACCTTGCCACTGGCTGTGTCGCCATTCGTAGGCGAGGGGGTCGACGACCACGCTCCAGCCGTGCACGTCGAGTGCCTGGGCCCGGGATGCCGGGTCTGGCACGTTCTGTTCGCCATCAATGTTGTAGCGGTAACAAGTGCCCGCCGGGCACTCGGTTTCTACCTCGAACCAGCCATCTGCCTGGGGCAGCATGGCGATGGACTTGCCGTCTTGCAATTCAACGCTGACATAAAACGCGTCTGGCGCCCACAAGGCAAAACGCGTGTGTTGCGCGTCCAGCATGATTGCGCCGTGGGGCCAGGTTTCCAGAGTCCGTGACGGCATCTATGAAGACCTCCCTTTTTTGAAACAACAACCAAAAAATTACTTCGTGGGTTTCCCCAGGGCCTTGGCCACCAGTTGCTCGTAAAGCTCGGCGTAGGGTTCCACCGCCTGGCACCAGTTGAACGGTTGGGTCATGGAGCGGCTGCGCATGGCGTTAAGCAGGCCTTTATTGGCAAACACCCTGAACGCGCGGCTCAGTGCTTCTTTATAGCTCTCGACAGTGGACTCATTGAACAGGAAGCCGGTGACGCCATTTTCGATGGTGTCCGCCAAGCCGCCGGTATTGCGCGCCACCGGCAGCGAGCCGAAACGCTGAGCGTACATCTGGCTCAAGCCACACGGCTCATAGCGCGAGGGCATCAGCAGGAAATCGCTGCCGGCAAACATGCGCCGTGCATCGGTTTCGTTGAAGCCGATGCGCACCCCGACCTGGCCAGGAAAGCGCAGGGCCAGTTCGCGCATGGCGTGTTCTTCTTCCGGCTCGCCACGGCCGATGATGGCGATCTGGCCACCGTTCTCGACAATAAAGCTGCTGACCGCTTCGGTCAGGTCCAGGCCTTTTTGGTACACCAGCCGTGATACCACCGCGAACAGCGGGCCTGTGGACTCGTGCAGGCCGAACAGTTCGCGCACATGGGCGGCATTCACGGCTTTGCCTTCCCAGTCGCCAATATTGAAGTTATGGGTCAGATGCGTGTCGGTGGAGGTTTCCCAGCTTTCGTCGATGCCATTGGGAATCCCGCTGAGCAGGCCTTGCTGGGTCTTGCTGGCGAGGAAGCCGTCGAGGCCACAGCCGAATTCCGGGGTGGTGATTTCCTGGGCGTAGGTCGCGCTCACGGTGGTGATATGGCTGGAATACGCCATGCCCGCTTTGAGGAACGACATCTTGCCGTAGAACTCCATGCCTTCCTGTTGCAGGGCATGGGGTGGAATGCCCAATTCCGGGGTCGACGCCAGGCTGACCACCCCCTGGTAGGCGAGGTTATGAATGGTGAACAGCGTGGGGGTGCGCGACCCACGCCAGTGCATATAAGCCGGCGCCAGGCCAGCCGGCCAATCATGGGCGTGCACCAGGTCCGGGCACCAGTGGATCTGCGCCAGGTTGGCGGCCATGTCGGCGGCGGCCAGGCCCAGACGAGCGAAGCGGATATGGTTGTCCGGCCAGTCGCGGCCGTTGTTGGCGCCGTAGGGCGTGCCTTCACGCTCGTAGAGCTCGGGGCAGATCAGCACATAGATGACCAGGCCATCCTTGAGGTCCATGCGCCCGATCTTGCACGGCGGCAGCGCTGCGTGCCCGCCCAGCTCGCCAATGATATGGATCGGGTTGTCACTTTCCATTACCTGCGGGTAGCCCGGGATCAACACGCGCACATCATGCAGGTGCGCCATGGCGCGGGGCAGGGCAGCGGAGACGTCGCCCAGGCCGCCGGTTTTCACTAGGTCGGCGAATTCGGACGTCACAAACAGGACTTTCTTACGATTAGGGTTCTGACTCACGATCGGCCGCACAGTGTTGGGCAGGTCGGCCAACGAAGTCGGTCCCCCTGCCGGCTGACTAAAACGCTCTCCCTGAGTATCGACTGCAGCACTGATCATAGTTCTCTCCTACATGTTTGGTCGGCTGATGGCCCGCTGCCATCGGCTCCGATTGGCCACATCCTGCGGCCAGGCGCACAAGCACAGTACAAGCTGGCAAGGCGTATGCCAGTTGCACCCATTGCGAAAAAAGAGTGGATGGACGGGCGTTCGGCTGAAGCGCCTGCGCTCGTCTCCCTTAAAAACTTGACCTGCGGCAGAGTTGTAAAGTTTCGATTTTTTGCGGGGTTTTTGTTTTGAAACGGACCCATCGGTCATCAGTCTAGGACAGATCCCAGAGACTGTACGGTTTCTAGGGGTTTTTTGTAGGACAAAAAACTTGTAACGATATGCACCGTTCGGAACTTGCGGTGATTCTGGGAGAACGGCGGGTAATTGAAGTGAAAAGAGCTGGTGTGGCGAGCAGGCTTGTTGTGGCGAGCAGGCTTGCCCTGCGTTGGAGCGCGCAGCGCTCCCAAATCGCTCAATCGGTGCATCAGATAGACCGGGTGTGCTCATTATGGGGCTGCTGCGCAGCCCAACGCAGGGCAAGCCTGCTCGCCACAACAAGCTTGCATGCCACAACAAGCCTGCATGCCAAGACAAGCTCGCTTGCGATACCGCTTATAGGCTGCGAATCGGCGTGCCGCTGGCCCAGGCCTGAATGTCCTCGATCATCTGCTGATAAAACTGCCGATAATTCTGTTCACTCACATACCCGACATGGGGCGTGGCCAACACATTCGGCAAGCGCCGGAAGGGATGATCAACCGGTAGTGGCTCTTCGCTATACACATCCAATGCGGCCCCCGCCAGTCGCCCGGCCGATAACGCCTCGATCAGCGCCTGTTCATCCACAATCGGCCCACGTGAGGTATTGACCAGGCGCGCACTCGGTTTCATCCAGCTCAGCGCCTGCGCATCTACCAGACTGCGACTGCGCTCGCTGAGCACCAGATGCACGCTCAGAATATCCGCCTGTTCGAACAACTCACGCTTGCTGACCCAGCTCACACCCGCCTCTGCGGCCCGCTCCGGCGTAAGGTTCTCGCTCCAGGCAATCACGCGCATGCCAAATGCCTGGCCAAACTGCGCAACCTTCTGGCCGATGCTGCCCAGTCCGAGAACCCCCAGGGTTTTGCCATACAGATCGCCACCCAGCCCGACCTGCCAGCCGCCGGCGCGCAGTGAGTTGGCTTCGGCCAGCAGGTTGCGGGTCGAGGCCATGATCAGCGCCCAGGTTAACTCCGGCGCCGCCTGCTTGTAGCTGTCGGTGCCGCACACCTGGATGCCCAGGGCTTTAGCCGCGGCAATGTCGATGGCCGCGTTGCGCATGCCGCCGGTCACCAGCAGTTTCAGCTTGGGCAGGCCTTGCAACAGGGCCTGATCGAAGGTCGAGCGCTCGCGCATCAGGCAAATCACGTCGAACCCCTGCAAACGTTCAACCATCGTGGCGGTATCGGCGGGGTAATCGTGCAGAAAATGCACCTGGCCCACCGCCGCCAATGCCGACCAATCCACCACACCACTGGCCACATTCTGCCAATCATCAATGACTGCGATCTGTACCGACATTCAGAAGTGCCTCGAAAAAGGTTGGATTAAAGGGCGTTTAACCCCTGTAACAGTGCCTTATGAAACTGCGCCGGTTCTTCCATCTGCGGTGCGTGGCCCAGGCCCGGGAACTCCACCAGGGTCGCATGGGGGATCAGCTTGGCCACCTGCTTGCCCAGCACGTCGTAGTGACCGAGCCTGGCCTTGACCGCCGGCGGCGCGATATCACTGCCAATGGCGGTGGTGTCGGACGTGCCGATCAACAGCAGCGTGGGCATCTGCAAATCCTTGAACTCGTAGTACACCGGCTGGGTGAAGATCATGTCGTAAATCAGCGCCGAGTTCCATGCGACCTGGGTATGGCCCGGTCCATTATTGAGGCCGGCAAGCATGTCGACCCAACGTTCGTATTCCGGCTTCCAGCGCCCGACGTAGTAAGTGTTGAGTTCATACTGGCGAATGCCTTCGGCGCTGAGTTTCAACTCGCGCTCATACCACTGGTCGACGCTGCGATACGGTACGCCCAAGGCTTTCCAGTCTTCCAGGCCGATGGGATTGACCAGTGCCAACTGCTCGGTTTGTTGCGGATACAGCAGTGCATAACGGGTGGCGAGCATGCCGCCGGTGGAATGGCCGATGAGGGTGGCCTTCTGAATGCCGAGTTTCTCCAGCAGTTGGTGGGTGTTGATCGCCAGTTGCTGGAAGCTGTACTGGTAGTGGTCCGGTTTGCTGGAGGTGCAAAACCCGATCTGGTCCGGCGCGATCACACGGTAACCCGCTTCGCTCAAGGCCTTGATCGAATCTTCCCAAGTGGCGCCGCAAAAGTTCTTGCCGTGCATCAACACCACGCTGCGGCCATTGGCACGGCCCTTGGCGGGCACGTCCATATAACCCATGTGCAGGGTTTTGCCTTGGGACTGGAAACTGAAATGTTCGACCGGGTGAGGGTATTGAAAGCCTTGCAGCTCGGGGCCATAGGTAGTGGCAAGGGGAGCAGCGGCGAGGGCGGGAGCGGCGCTCGCCGTGAGCAGGCCGGTGATGCAAAAGGCGCGGATTAGCGACATGAACAGGGCTCCGGAAGGAATGCCCGGATGCTGTTGCGAGGGGATTAAGTGGGGATTAACACCCAGTGCAGGGTCAGCGCCGCCAGCACGCCATAACGCAGGCTCTTGGCCAGCGTGACCAACAGAAAAAACCGCCACAGCGGTTCGCGCATTACCCCAGCGACCAAGGTCAGCGGGTCACCGATGATCGGCACCCAACTGAGCAATAACGTCCAGTGCCCCCAGCGTTCGTAATGGCGACTGGCCTTGTCGAGTTGCTTTGCGCTGACCGGAAACCAGCGGCGATCCTTGAAGTGTTCAACCCAGCGGCCCAGCCACCAATTGACCACCGACCCCAGGACATTGCCCACCGTCGCAATACCCAGCAGCAGCCACAGGCTGTAGTGGCCGCTGAGCAATAAGCCAACCAGCACGGCTTCCGATTGCAGTGGTAACAAGGTTGCTGCGCCAAAGGCGGCAAAAAACAGCCCCAGGTAACCGGCGAGCATTAATCAGTGGGCCGGGTAGTCAGCCACCACCACATCCTGACCGTCGCGCGTCAGGCCGATGACCTGGTAGGCCTCGCGGCGGTCACCCATTTCCATACCGGGCGAGCCCATGGGCATGCCGGGCGCGGCAATGCCTAGCAGATCATCACGTTTGCGCAGTGCCAGCACCTGCTCGGCGGGCACATGGCCTTCGACGAACTTGCCGTCGATCACGGCGGTATGGCACGAGCCCAGGCGCGGCGCTACGCCCAGACGCTGCTTGACGGCGCTCATATCGGCTTCGACATGGTCATTAACCTTGAAACCGTTGGTTTCAAGGTGACTGATCCATTTTTTGCAGCAACCGCAGTTGGCATCGCGGTGCACGTCGATTGGGATCAGGTCGGCCGCCTGGGCCAGTGTGGTGGTGAACAGGGCGCAAAGTAGGGCCAGTCGCAGGGGGTTTTTCATGTGGGGCTCGTGGGCAAGAGGACGGCGTCGGGATTTTGCGGCGATCATGACGACGTCATCGCAGGCAAGCCAGCTCCCACAGGGTGAGCGGGGTGCCAGTAATGTTTCTAAATTATACGAAAGCCGCGTTTTCAAGGCGGTGCTTGAGTTGGTCCAGCGCAATGGTCGACAGGTCGATCATGCGCGCGTGCAAGGTGGCCAGTTGCAATTCGGTCTCGTAGGTGAGCACCCGTTTGAACAGCGTGCCGCCACGGTGGGGTTGCAGGAAGTAGTGAATCGAACCGTCTACCGCGAGGGAGGTGAACACGGTCTTGAATTCACTGGGGCGGCGGGCGATTTGTACGCGATAGCTCATGGGGACGCGCACGCCCAGCAGGTCGATGATTTCGGTAAAGCGCGTGCCGGCCGGCAGTGAGCCGGTGGTGCCGGTGTCGGCACTCAGGGAGGTGGGGTGCCACTCGTGCCAGCGATCCGGCTGGGTCACATAGTCGTAGATGACCTCGATTGGCGCCTGGATAAAGCGTTCCTGACTGATCCGCTCCAAGCGGGCCGAATGCTCAGCTGCATGCATGACACACCTCCTGTGTGGCGAGAGTTTGTCCTGAGAGCTGTCAGAATAGTCCCACTCCCGCGCATTGCACGGGAGTGTCTCAGTCTTTTATCAGCGCACCTTGAAGCGGCCCATCAATGCAATGACCCGGCCATTGGCATCCAACAGGCTCTGAGTGTTGGTTTGGGTGGCGTGGCCACTTTCTACCAACTCATCGACCATCTGTCGGATCTGCACCATGCTGCGGTTGATCTCCTCGGTCACTGCGCTTTGCTGCTCGGCCGCCGTGGCGATCTGGGTGCTGAGGTTATTGATATGGCTGACGGAACCGGCCATCTCATCCAGCCCGGTGTTCACCCGCGCCGTGGCATCCGCCGCCGACTGGCAACTGGCCTGGGTGTTTTCCATGGCCGCCACCGACGAACTCACGCCGGTGGTCAGGCGCGCGAGCATCTCGTTGATCTGCGAGGTGCTGGCCTGGGTGCGTGCCGCCAGCGCCCGGACTTCATCGGCCACCACCGCAAAACCACGGCCTTGCTCGCCAGCCCGCGCTGCTTCAATGGCTGCGTTAAGTGCCAGCAGGTTGGTCTGGCCGGCAATCGCGCCGATCACACCGAGGGTTTCGGTGATGCGTGCCGCGTCCTGGCGCATGGCCTCCACGGTGTGGGTGGCGCTGGCGACTTCGCCGATCAAGGCGCTGACACTGGTGGACGCTTCGCCCACCACCACGCGGGAGCGGTCGGCATGCTCGTTGGCGCGCTGGGTGAACGAGGCGGTTTCCGCCGCGTTTTGCGCGACGGTGTCGGCAGTCGAACTCATTTGCGTGATGGCGGTGACGGTCTGGTCGGTCTCCGAGGCGTGGCGCACCAGGATCTGGTTGGTGTGGGCCGATGTCTGCTGCAGTTGCGCCAGGCTCGACGACATGGCGCCCGTGGCCTGGGTCACTTCACCAATCATGTTCTGCAGGTAGACGATAAAGTGGTTGACCGAATGGCCGATCGCGCCCAGTTCGTCTTCGGCGCGAATGGTGATGCGCCGCGTCAGATCGGCGTCGCCGGCTGACAAGGCATCGATATTGGTCTTCAACGACTTCATGCGCTGCACCAGTTGGCGGATCGCAAAAGCGGCCAGCAGCACCAGCAGCAACACCATGGGGATTTGTATCAGGGCCAGGCTGCCGAGCACGTCATCGCGTTGGGCGGTGATCAACGAGGTGGGCAGGGCGGTGGCGAGGAACCACGGCGTGCCCTCGATCGGGCGCAGGTAGAAGGTGCTGGCCACGCCCTGGTTGTCGAACTCGTTACGCACAAGCCCTTGGTCACGATGGGCCAGGGCTTGACTCACCTGGGCGGCAAACGCCGAGGTGCCAGCCAGTTCGCTGATGTTCTTCAACACCACCGGGCCGCTGATGCGCGAACTGTTGCTGATGATCTTGCCGTCGCCTTCAACGATCAGCATCTGGCCGCCGATGTCTTTTTCCTTGCTGGCCACCAGCTCATTGAAGAACCCCAGGGTTACGTCAATGGTGGCCACGCCATAGGCTGCGCCATCGCGCTGAATGGCCATGGCACAGTTGGTGCGTGGCTCCTGGCTGGCGTCGTCCTTGTAGGCGGCGGCCCAGGCGCACTGGCCGCGCGGCGAGGCGAGGCCGCCTTTGTACCAGCTCTGGTCGTAGTAGTTGGGCGCAGCGTCGCTGTTCCAGAACGTGTTGACCGCCAGTTTGCCCGACGCATCACGGTGCCAGAAGGTGCTGAACTTGTTGCGCCCTGGGGCGCGCTGGTTGGGCAGTGGCCAGATACCGCCGCCGAAGACTTTCAGCTCGCCATACTGGTCCACCAGGCCGGGCAGCACCTTGTCGATGGCATCGCTGTCGAGCAGGGGAATGGTTTGGGTGATGCTGCGTTGTTGGGCTTGAACCTTGTTCAGTTCGCCCTGGATGCGCTCAGCCACTTCGGCGACGCGGTTGAGCACCACCTGTTCTTCGGTATGGCGCAGCGTGGGGGCCACCAACTGGCCGATACCGACGACGGTCAACACCAATATCAGCAGGACGAACAGCACCAGAAACAAGGTGTAGCGGGTTTGGATGGAGCGCAGAGGGGGCATGGGATCGTCCTTACGAAGCGTTATTATCGACGCGGCTTTGTTAGAGCTTCGTAGGGCTATCGGCTTGGAGAGAAGGAGCTTTAGGTACGATGGTGCAAAGTGAGTGGGCAACGGTGACCTTGCAGGTGTTCGCCATTGCAAGGTCACCCCTTGAGCTGACCTTATTGGCCAGTGGTGCTCGGTTTCACCTCAGTGAAAGCCGAGCCTTGCGTGGTGTCGAAGTGATCATTGGCGCCAGCGAAAATACGGTCCTTGCTCCGATTATTCCGAATGCGGTCATTACCTTCGCCGGTGAAGAACGACGTACGGTCATGCCCCACCAATTGGTCGTCGCCGCCTTCTCCGTGCAGGTAGTTGTCCCCACTCCCACCCAAGAGCGTGTCGTCGCCGGGGCCACCATTGAGAAGGTTCCATTTATGCGCGCTGCTGAACCCGGCCTGGAGGTGGTCGTCGCCAGCCTCGCCGAACAGAATGGTAGGGCCGCTGCCGCCGTACAGCTTGTCGTTGCCGTCGCCACCTTGTGCAACGCCAAAGCCACTGCCCAAGCGCAGCGTATCGTTGCCGTCTTGCCCAAGGAGTCCGGTCGGGCCTGCGCCGGCCTGGAGTCTGTCGTCGCCATCACCCCCCTCGATTAACACGTAATGCTTGACGTCATCCTCGACGATAACTGTGTCATTACCGCCATTGGTCTTGATCAACAGGTTGTTGTTCAAGCTTTGTTGGGGTGGGATATCGACCACATACGACTGTCCGTTGACGATGAACTGCAACTTGTCACCTGGCCAGCTGCGCACGCGAATGATGTCGTCGTCGTTACCGGTTTCCACCTTAAGTTGATTGGCAACAATCTTAGGTTTACCGGGGTACGCCGTGCTCCAGGTGATTTCGCGGCTAAAGGTCACATCGCCTTTTTGGAGCAGTATGTGTGTCCTGACGTCGCGCGCGCCCGGTGACAGGTCGGCGGGTGGATCATAGGGTGAAGGTTTGGGCTTGACCGGCTCGACGCTTGGCACAAGGTGACGCGCGGTTGCTGGGGCGTGAGCGTAGGGAGAGAGCATGGTGATGTCCTTCTCGATAACCAAGGTATAAACCTGACAGCAGGTCAGGGCTCCTCTTACGTGGGCGATCGATGCAAGAGCGTTCCTGGCAACCGCGCAGAGCTTGCGACTGGATATGTCGTTCGTCCGGTGATGATCGGCCGTAGAGGGTCAGACCAGGTAGCGCTTGCGCAAAGGCCGGTCCATTTCACGACTGGAGGTATAAACAGGAAGCCTCTCTCATCGCCTAAAACGGTCGGATCGCAATACACCACTGCCGCGTCGGCACGTGAGCCGGGCCTGTTGTGTGGTGCGTTTTCACGCAATTTCCGGCTTTCCTGGTTGCTAATTCCGCCATTGACCTTTGCGATAAGCCCCAGGCTGCTGGCCGGTGGTCTTGTAGAACGCCCGAGTAAACGCTGCCACCGACTGATAACCCACCGCCAGTGACACATCGGCCACGGTCATGTCTTCTTTGAACAGGCGGCAGGCATGGCGCATGCGCATCATCAACAGCACCTGCCCCGGCGATTGCCCGCACAGCTCGCTGAAACGCTTGAAAAATGCCGAGCGCGACAAACCGGTGCAGGCTGCCATGCTTTCCAGGGTCCATGGGTCTGCCGGTCGGGCGATCAATTGCTCGAGCAACTCGGCGAACGCCGGTTGTCGGCCCAGTGCCGCCAGACCGCCCAGTTCGCTGTTATCGATGACTTGCTGACGCAGCACATACAGAAACAATAAATGGCACAAACGCTCGAGCAATGCCGAGGAGGGCGCCGGGACGCGCTCGCACTCTTGCAGGATCAATTCGAACAAATTACGCGCAGCAGTAAGCGATGGGTCGCCGGCGCGCAGGATGATCCAGGCGGGCAAGCCGTCGACGATCATCGCCGACAAACCGGAATGGAAATGAAAAAAACCGCAGACCAGGCCGACGCCATCGTCGGCGTTGCTGTCCAGCGCCAGCATCGGTCGGCGCGGGCATTCCTGCGCTGCCGCGGCCGTGGCCTCGCCAGACAGCCGATACTCGAGGTCACGCAGCAGAAACACCGCATCACCATTATTCAGGTGATGGGGAAGGGGTTCGCCGTCAATATGCAACCAGCATTGGCCCTGCACAATCAGGTGGAAACTCGCGCTGGCCAGCCCATGGGTGCTGGCATGCCACGCGCCGCAATAGCGGCCGACATGGAACAGGCTGGTGTTGAGTTCGAGGCTGTCTAATAACCAATCAACGAGCGCACTGGACGAATTCATCTAACGGAAAGACTCTAGAGCAAGTAATCGCTACTTTAGCCTATTGAGGCGTTTTTTTATAACCAACAGACTTAGGCGATGAACCCATCAGGAGACCACTCCATGTCCCGTGTACCGTTGCTCACCCCCGAAACCGCTCCGGAAGCGGCCAAGCCCTTCCTGGAAAATGCCCTCAAAGGCTCGGGTTTCATTCCCAACCTGCTCGCCGTGTTGGCCAATGCACCGGCGGCGTTGGAAACCTACATCACCGTGTCCGGGCTCAACGCCAAGTCTGAGCTGAGCCTGGCCGACCGCGAAGTGGTGCAGCTGATTGCCGCCACCACCCACGGCTGCGATTTCTGCGTGGCCGGCCATACCGCCGTGGCGCGCAATAAAGCCAAGCTGCCCGAAGACGTGATTGACGCCCTGCGCCAGCGCGGTGAATTGCCCAACGCCCGTTATGAGACACTCGCCGCGTTCACCCGCGAAGTGATCGCCACCCGTGGCGATGTCAGCGACGCGGGTTTTGAAGCGTTCCGCGCCGCCGGTTATACCGAGGGCCAGGCGCTGGAAGTTATTTTGGGCGTCAGCCTGGCAACCCTGTGCAACTTCGCTAACGTGTTTGCCCGTACCCCGCTGAACCCGGAGCTGGCGCAATACCGTTGGGAAAAACCGGCAAGCTGAATCGGCGATGGTCCACCTGCTGTAAAAAGGAGAAACGAATGCTTGACCCTATCTTGAGCCGTTGGCTCGATGTTCAAGCGCAGGCCCTGGATGTGGGCAGTTGCGATCCACAGGAAGTGCTGCCAAGGCTGGCAGAGTCGAATGTATTAAGTATCGGCGTGCCCAAGGCGCTGGGCGGCCTGGGCGGTGATGTGACCGGCGCGGTGGAAGCCATTGCCAACGTGGCCAGCCATTCCCTGGCGGCGGCGTTTGTGTGCTGGGGCCAGCGCTCTTTTATCGAATATTTGTTGCAGAGCCCGAATGAGCGGCTGCGCGAACACCTGTTGCCGGACCTGCTCAGCGGCAAGCTGGCCGGGGCGACCGGGCTGTCGAACGCGATGAAATTTTTGTCCGGCATCGAGACCCTGCAAATCAGCGCGGAGCCGACCGAAGACGGTTGGACCCTTAACGGCCGCCTGCACTGGGTGACCAACCTGCGCAAGAACGGTTTTGTTGCGGCGGCGGCGATTGAGCATGCCGGCGGCGGCGCGCCGTTTATTCTGGCCATCCCGGATTCGGTCGCAGGGCTGCAGCGTTCGCGTGACCTGGAACTGATGGGCCTGCAATCGAGCAATACCGCGGCCCTGGGCCTGGAAGGCGTGGAGCTGAGCCGCGACTGGTTGCTGCATGAAGATGCACGCAAGTTTCTGCCGGCGGTGCGCCCGGCGTTCCTGGGTTTGCAGTGCGGCATGTCCATTGGCCTGGCGAGGCGCTCACTGGCGGAAGTGGCCAACCATTTGGGCTCCTCACGCACGGTGTTGCGTGACGAGCTGGAAGCCTTGCGAGCGACCCTCGATCACCTGGTCACAGAACTTAAAGGCGGCCTGTTGGCCGGTCGTTTTGCCGTCGAGCCGGTGCCCTTGTTCAAACTGCGCATCGCCCTGGCCGAAACCGCCGCCAGCGCGGTGCAGCTGGAACTGCAAGCCAGTGGTGGCAAGGCCTACCTCACAGCCCATGGCAGTGGCTTTGCACGGCGCTGGCGCGAGTCGGCCTTTGTGCCGATCGTGACGCCAAGCCTGGTGCAACTGCGCACCGAGCTGCACCGTCAGGCCAACCTATGAGTCAGGCGGTACTGAGCGCCGAGGGTATTTGCCTGGGCTATGCCAGTGGGCCGGTGTTGCAAGGGTTTGATTTGCAGCTGCAGCCGGGCGAAGTGGTGTCGATTCTCGGCCCCAGCGGCGTGGGTAAATCCAGCCTGTTGCGCGTGCTGGCCGGTTTGCAGGCGCCCCAGGGCGGTAGCGTGCAGGTGCTGGGCGAGCCGCTGGCCGGGCCGCATCCACGGGTGGCAGTGGCGTTTCAAGACCCTAGCCTGTTGCCCTGGCTGAACCTGGAAAAGAACGTCGCCTTTGGCCTGGATTTCGCCCGTCAGCCGCACTTGAGCCCTGAGCAGCGCCGCCAGCGCGTCGACCACGCCATTGCGGCGGTCGGCCTGGAACATGCGCGCCAGCAGTTTCCAGCGCAGTTGTCCGGCGGCATGGCCCAGCGCACCGCGTTGGCCCGTTGCCTGGCCCGCCAGCCGCAGGTGTTGCTGCTGGATGAGCCGTTCGGCGCGCTGGATGAAGTTACCCGCGCCGACATGCAGCACCTGCTGCTCAAGGTCAACCGCGAGCAGGGTTCGGCCGCGGTATTGATCACCCACGACATCGACGAAGCGCTGCTGTTGTCCGACCGCATCCTGCTACTGGGCAACCGCCCGGCGCGGACCTTGGGCGAATGGCACATCGATTTGCCGCAACCGCGCGAAGAGCAGGTTGAAGCCATCGGCGCGTTGCGTATCGAGATTCTGAAAACCTTACGGCAGGCGAGCCGCCCTCAACCCAACCCCATTGATCAACAGGAGTTTTCACATGTGTCTGGATGACCTTACGCACTCGCGCCGTGACTTTCTCAAACTCTCGGCGGTGCTCAGTGCCGCCGGTGCCTTGCCGCTGCTCAGCAGCCTGCAAGCCCGCGCCGCCAGCGAGCCGGACGCGCCGGTACGCATCGGCTATTTGCCGATCACCGACGCCACGCCCTTGCTGGTGGCGCATAACAACGGTTTGTTCGAGGCCGAAGGCATCAAGGCCGAGCGCCCGGTGCTGTTGCGCAGTTGGGCGCAGGTGATCGAGGCGTTTATTTCCGGGCAGGTCAACGTGATTCACTTGCTGTCGCCGATGACGGTATGGGCGCGCTACGGTAGCAAGGTGCCGGCCAAAGTCGTGGCCTGGAACCATGTCGGCGGTTCGGGCCTGACGGTTTCGCCGGGCATTACCGAGGTGAAGCAATTGGGCGGCAAGTCGGTGGCGATTCCGTTCTGGTACTCGATCCACAACGTAGTGGTGCAGCAACTGTTCCGCGACAACGGCCTCACGCCAGTAGCGCGTGCCGCCGGCGCTGCGATTGCGGCCAATGAGGTCAACCTGATCGTGTTGCCGCCTTCGGATATGCCGCCGGCATTGGCGAGTAAACGCATTGACGGCTACATCGTCGCCGAGCCGTTCAACGCCCTGGCGGAAAACCTCAAGGTCGGCCGCGTGCAGCGCTTTACCGGCGATGTGTGGCGCAACCACGCCTGCTGCGTGGTGTTCATGCACGAGCATGACCTGACCAACCGCCCGGAGTGGTCGCAGAAGGTGGTCAATGCCATCGTCAAGGCGCAGGTGTGGACTCGCGAGAACCGCGAAGAGGCGGTGAAGCTGCTGTCCAAGGACGGCCCGAACCGCTATACACCGCACGCCGAGCCGGTGTTGAGCAAGGTGCTGGCCCCGGCCGCCGCCGACCGTGCCGCGTACCTGGCTGACGGCGCGATCCAGCATGCCAACTGGGACGAGCATCGCATCGACTTCCAGCCGTACCCATTTCCCAGCTACACCGAGGAATTGGTACGGCGCTTGAAGGAGACTTTGATCGAAGGCGACAAGAAATTCCTCGCTGACCTGGACCCAACGTTCGTGGCCAAGGACCTGGTGGACGACCGCTTCGTGCGCAATGCCATCGAGTCCGTGGGCGGCATGAAAACCTTCGGCTTGCCCGACGGTTACGAACGGCACGAGGAGATCGGCGTTTGAACAACGGCAGAATCCCTGGCTGGTGGCTGGGGCTGAGTGGTTTGGCCGGCTTGCTGTTGCTGTGGTGGTTGGGTGTGAAAGTGTTTGGCGATACCGGTGGCTTGTCGGCGCGCTTTTCGCTGGCGGCAACGGCAAGCAGCTTGTGGGAATTGCTCGGGCGCAGCGAGCTGTACCTGCACATCGCGGTGAGCCTGAAGCGCATATTCGTTGGGCTGTTTCTGGCGTTGTTGGTCGGTGTGCCGTTGGGGCTGCTGGTGGGCAGTTCGCGCAACCTGGAGGCCGCCACCACACCGGCGTTCCAGTTTCTGCGGATGATCTCGCCACTGTCCTGGATGCCCATTGTGGTGATGTTGATGGGGGTGGGTGACCAGCCGATTTACTTCCTGCTGGCGTTTGCGGCAGTGTGGCCGATCATGCTCAATACCGCCGCTGGCGTACGCCAGTTGGACCCGCGCTGGTTGCAACTGAGTAAAAGCCTCAGCGCCACGCGCTGGGAAACCCTGCGACGGGTGATCATTCCCGGCGTAGTCGGGCATGTGTTGACCGGCGTGCGCCTGGCCATTGGCATTTTGTGGATCGTGCTGGTGCCGTGCGAAATGCTTGGGGTGAGCGCGGGGCTGGGGTATTACATCCTCGACACGCGTGACCGCCTGGCGTATTCGGAGTTGATGGCGATGGTGGTGGTGATCGGCTTGCTGGGGTTTGCGCTGGATGCCTTTGCGCGCTGGCTATATCAACGTTGGGTGCACGCAGGCTGACTGCAGGCGTCTCGCTTTGCTCACTGCAAAGCGAGACGCGCGTGGTGTCAGCGGTGCTCGTAGCCACGGCCGCCATCGTAGCGATGGTCGTGGTCGTGCCAGCCGCCACCGCCGCCACGTGGGAAAAAGAAGCAGCCGCTCATGGTCAACATGATCAGCAATGGAATCAACAGTGTGATTCGACGGAGCATTTTCAAATCCTCTAAAGTACCGACAGGTTCAATCAGGTGCGGAACAAGCCAAAATTTCTCAGCGCCTGTAACATATGACCCTGCCGAACCGGTGCCATCCCCGTAACCGGGTATGTGCTTGGCATGCTCGGCGATACAAAGTGGATACATTCTTAAGCTTCAGGAACCCGTCATGACCCAAAAGCAACGTTTGAAATATTCGATTCTGATCGCCCTGACAGTACTGGCGTCGATGTTTGGCCTGTCTTATCTGCAAAACACCGGCGTGATCAGCGAAAAAACGTTCCAGTACCTGGCGATTGCGATTGCCGTCGTGGTAGTGGTGATCAACGGCATCATGCGTCGCAAGGTCAAGCCTCACTTCTGATGCCTGCTGGAGCGCCGGGCGAAAGCGTCAGGCGCGACTGTCGAGCACTTTGGCAGCCTCTGCATGGAGGCTGTAGCTTTTATCGGCATTGAGGGTGATCACGCCCTCGCTGCACAGGCGCTTGAGCACCTCGCGCACACTGAGAAACGACAACGGAATGCCCAGTTCCAGCAAATGGCTGTGCACGCCGCGCACGCCCAATGTGCGCTGGTTGTCGGCAGCAGTGAGGAGGGCGTCAATGACCTTCAGCCGGATCAGGCTGGTGCGCAAACCGAAGCACTTGAGCAAATGGCGGATACGCTGGTTGCCGTGCTCCGGCGCTTTGCCGAACGCTTGTGCGCCGCCGCCGTAATTGGCGTCGGCAGCCGGTGAATGTCCATCCATGGGCGGTTGCGGGTTGTACATGCAAAAAACTCCTTATCAGAGCCTGATCAGGAAAATGATGGCGCTCTTATTTGAATAAGACGAACGAGCGAGCGAAATCATGAAGTCCTGGATGTAGAAATTTTGTCGGTATCCGCTTTGTCACACGTCGACCGCCCTTAAAAAACACCCGCTGCGGCTAAATTATTCCCGGTTGCCTGCGTTCTTACGGTGGGGTCGTTGCCCCCTGTAAGGGTGTCCAAATTGACTGTGGAGCTTGCGTGATTATTTCCAACCGGTTGTCCAAGGCGTGCGTGGCAGGGCTGTTGCTGGGGCTGAGCCTGAATGCTTCAGCGCGTGAACAGGTGACACAGGCTTCAGCCGATATTCGCCGCACCACCTTCGGCGTGCCGCACATCCGCGCCAACGATGAGCGTGGCTTGGGTTACGGTATTGGTTACGCGTATGCGCAAGACAACCTGTGCCTGCTGGCCAATGAAGTGGTCACGGTGAACGGCGAGCGTGCGCGGTTTTTCGGCCCGGACCAGGCGACACTCGAAGAGCGCAACAACCTGGCCAGTGATGTGTTTTTCAACTGGCTGAATACGCCCCAGGCGGTTGCCGCATTCTGGAAGGCGCAAACCCCACAGATGCAGCAGCGCATCGAAGGCTATGTCGCCGGCTACAACCGTTATCTGAAAGAGCAGGGCGCACCGACCCAGTGCCACGCCACGTGGGTGCGCCCGTTGGTCGTGGACGACCTGGTCAAGCTGACCCGCAGGCTGCTGGTGGAAGGCGGTGTCGGCCAATTCGCCGAAGCCCTGGTCGGCGCCACGCCGCCTAACGCGACTGCCGCTGTGCCGTCGAGCATGAAGGCCTTTGAACTGGCAGCAGCCAATCAACAACGTTTCAGCCTCGACCGTGGCAGCAACGCCGTGGCCGTGGGCCGTGATCGTTCATTTAATGGCCGTGGCATGCTGCTGGCCAACCCGCATTTTCCGTGGGTCGGTGGCATGCGTTTTTATGAGATGCACCTGACCATCCCGGGCCAACTGGACGTGATGGGCGCAGCACTGCCGGGTTTGCCGGTGATCAATATCGGCTTTAACCAGCACGTGGCCTGGACCCACACGGTGGACACGTCCAAGCATTTCACGCTGTATCGACTGACCCTCGATCCCAAGGATTCCACGCGTTATCTGCTGGATGGGAAATCCATCGCTATGGAGCATCGTGTGGTGAAGGTCCAAGTCAAACAACCCGATGGCAGCCTCAAAGAGGTCACTCATACGGTCTACAGTTCGCAATTCGGCCCCGTGGTGCAATGGCCCGGCAAGCTCGACTGGGACAGCCACTACGCCTTCAGCCTGCGCGACGCCAACCTGGGTAACGACCGCGTGCTGCAACAGTGGTACGCGATGAACCGCGCCACCAGCCTTAAAGACCTGCAAACCTCGGTGCACACCCTGCAAGGCATACCGTGGGTCAATACCGTGGCCGCCGACGACCAGGGCCAGAGCCTCTACATGAACCTGTCGGTGGTGCCCAACGTCAGCGCCGCCAAACTGGCGCAATGCAGCGACCCTCGCGCGGGCCTGCAAATGATCATGCTCGACGGCGCCCACAGCGCCTGCGCCTGGGACGTTGACCCGCGTGCAGCGCAACCTGGCATCTTCGCTGCCGACCAGTTGCCGCAACTGCAACGCACCGACTACGTGCAACACTCCAACGACTCGGCGTGGCTGGCCAACCCCAAGGCGCCACTCACCGGCTTCTCCCCGGTGATCAGCCAGGACCACATCGGCCTCGGCCCGCGCGCACGCTTCGCCGTGCAACGCCTGCAATCCCTGGAGAAGCAACCGATCAGCGTGGCCGACCTGCAAAACATGGTCATGGACAACGAGGTGTACCTCGCCGGACAAGTCATGCCAGACCTGCTCGAATATTGCGCCAAACATCTGGGCACTGACGCCGCCGCGCTGCAACCGTTGTGTACCAGCCTGAAAGCCTGGGACCAGCACGCCAACCTCGACAGCGGCATCGGCCTGGTGCATTTCATTAACCTGGTCGAACACCTGCAACAAATCCCCGACGCCTGGCGCGTGCCTTTCGATTCGTCACAACCGTTGACCACCCCCCGTGGCCTGGCCATCGACCACATCGAGGTGGCCAAAGCCCTGCGCGAAGCCATGCTGGCCTCCAGTGAAGAGGTCAGTAAACTCAAGGCCACCCGCTGGGGCGACATCCAGGTCAGCGGCCAAACCCCCATGCACGGCGGCCCGCAACAGCTGGGCATCTACAACGCCATGCAAACCGTGCCCCGCGCCGACGGCAAACGCGAAGTCGTCAGCGGCACCAGCTACCTGCAAATCGTCACCTTCGACGACAAAGGCCCCCAGGCACTGGGCGTGCTGGCCTTCTCCGAATCCAGCAACCCCGCATCCAAACACGCCAAGGACCAGACCCAAGCCTTCTCCGAGAAAAAGCTGCGCGCGCTGCCCTTCACCGAAGCCCAGATCAAGGCCGACCCGCACTATCAGCAGCAGCGCATCCAGGAGTAGGGCAGGCCCGCAACCCCTTGATGGCTATACGAAATATTTTTGAAATCAAGGGGTTGCAGGTAAAAGCAAATACGTACATAATGGCGCCCATCGAACGCAACGAAGCATTTAAAACTTCAATGCATTCAATGAGTTAGAGTAGAGGCAGGGTTTTACAGCCCACTCAAGTTTTTATGCGGTGAATGTCAGCAGTCAGGGCATTCATCGTTTGAGGCCGAGTAGCAAAATGGTTATGCAGCGGATTGCAAATCCGCCTACGCCGGTTCGATTCCGACCTCGGCCTCCACTCTTAAAGCCCCGTAGATTAACGTCTACGGGGTTTTTTATTGGGCGCGGGAAAGTAAAGGCTAGTGGGAGTGAGTGGGCCTCAGCTTACTCGGCCTCGAATTTCACGGCGTATCCAATCTCTGTGTTTGTATCCGGTTTCACTTCAGAGAGAATTCAGGGCTGCTCTTGGTTATGATAGGTGCCGTTTTCGCGTTCTTCGTCCCACTTTTTTACCCATCCAGCTGGGCACAATGATGCAAAGTTTTTTTTAAACTGTGTGCAAGGAGGATAATCTTCACCTTTAGCTTTAATGCACCTGTAGTAGTCCTCATAATTTTGCCGGCAGTGTTTGGATGGGTTTGAATTAGGAAAACGCGCATCAACCCCTGGGGTTATAAGCTGGTTCTCCGTGAGCTCGGAACTTTCATCTGAATACACTGCTGTCATGATGAGGAGCCCTCCTACAACATACAGCCCTTTTAACGCTGTAAATATCAATGATCTTATAATCCGAATGTTGCTGAATGATTTGTCATGGCTCGTATTAGGACTGTTCATACTTATCTCCTGATCAGAGAACAGGGCAGGGCTGAATTGAGAGCGCGTCTCAGCCATAGAAGTCGATAAACCTTATTCCAATCGACCGTTGTTGCGGCCTCGCCATTTTGCTGGATGTCTCGGCCTTGCCAATGAACCTACACCTTCGTGTGCGTGCTCCGCTACTGTCAAACCTGACAGGTAACGAACGAAAGAATGAAGGCTGGCAGTAATTGCCGAGTTCACATGGGGAAGACCACCATTTTTGAATGTTAAAAATGGTGATCTTCTCCATGTTCAATTGCTAGGCGGTCAATGGTCAGCGGCTGTTGGACTCAATTTATCCAGCGCATCATCCACGAGCAGTTGCGCGTTCTCAATCAATTGCGCCAACCCAAAGATTTGAAGTCGCCGCGATCCGGTTAAACTGAATGCTTGCTCATTAGCCATAATTGATGCCGAAGCCAAAATCTCACTTGCATTGACCAAAACATCTTCTGAAGTCACATCAGTCCTTA
Source organism: Pseudomonas sp. 2995-3 (assembly GCF_002742565.1). Taxonomy (NCBI): domain Bacteria; kingdom Pseudomonadati; phylum Pseudomonadota; class Gammaproteobacteria; order Pseudomonadales; family Pseudomonadaceae; genus Pseudomonas; species Pseudomonas sp. 2995-3. The sequence goes on from NZ_LJSB01000223.1 coordinate 125,075, forward strand.
CTTTGAAAACACTGGTGGAGAGTTCTTTATCCTGTTTGCTGGCGTTCATGAATGATCCCCCACCGTGCAATGCATTGAGTGAACATTCAGGTTTATCACTTCGACTTCAATAACTGGGCAGCTGCGACTTGTAGAAAACATCCTCTTGACCCTCAGAAAATTAAGAGGCCACCACCGTCGTTGCGACACGAGTGGGTGGTGGACCGTGCAAGGGTCGCAAACCAGTTTCTGAGGAAACCAGCCGGGCAAGAGCCCGCCTCACACGGTCCACCATAGATGCGGTAAGCAGGCATAAAAAAAGCGCCTGCTACAGAGCTATGGCGCTACCGCGCCTCAGATTACTTCAGGTTGCGACACCCGGCCACAGGATTTACTGCGACGGTGGATCCTAGCTAAGTTGCTTCCTATGGCTCAACCTCGTTAGGTTGTGGGAAATGTCCGAGGCTAGATTGCGCAGGGGGAGAACAGCAAATAAATTCTCTTTTATTAAAACCACGGCTGAAGTTTGCCGTTAGCGTGTAGCCGCATAGAGGGACGGTTCTATTTAAGCCTATTCAGGCGGCGTGACACGTCAGTTAGAGTGAACTGGGGCTGCTTCGCAGCCCAACGCAGGCGGTGCGACGATTCGACAAGCCTGCTCGCCACAGTAACGGTGTTCGCCTTTAAGTGATGGGTAACGGCCATTAACCAACGTGCAGGATTCCGGCAGTGGTTTAGACCTTCTTGTCAGGCTTTTTGCGCCAGCGCCACAGCTGCAGTAATGGCCGCCCGCGCTTGAGGGCTGTTTTTCCAGCAGGTCGACCCGACTGCTGCCGATGCTTGCGCCAGAATGTCGCTCACGTTCGACTTTCCAAGCACTTCCAATGAGTCAATGCCCAACTGCTCCAGCCGTGTAATCACGGTGGGGCCTACGCCCTTGAGAGCGAGCAAGGCGGTTCTTTCTTCCAATGAAAACGGCATGTATATATTCCTTTTTTTATTACTCGCTAGGCCTCAGCGCGGACAATACGCTGTGCCTTCACCTCTTCGGCGTACACGCCAAGCTTTTCCTGCTGCGCAGCCAGCAATGCACACATTTTCATTAGCGCCACCGCTTCGTCGGGTGTTCGGCCGTTCGCGGCCATCGCCGTCAGCTCCACCACCGACCAGCCGATAACTGCGCGTGCATCGTCAAGGTCGTAAAACAGTTCTTGTTGTGCGGTTCTGGGCCCGTCGAGCCCCTCTATCAGTTCGGCCATTTAGCACTGCGCCTGCTGTTTCAATTGAAGTCCCATGACGACCATCCCGATGTCGGCAAGGTCCGTGCTGAAGGGGATTTCGCCCATGCGCCGAAACCCGAATGCCTCATAAAAGCCCTGTGCACTGACGTTGGTTTTGAGCACGTCCAGCCACAGTAAATGCTCACCACGTTGCGCCACTTCATCGCGAACACACTGCAACAGTTGTTTGCCGTAACCCCTGCCGGCGGCGGATTTGAGCAGGTAGATTTTCTGCAGCTCCGCGCCCACTTCAGCGGTTAACGGCGCCGGCACCGACCAATTCACTTTGGCAAACCCGACGGCGTTGCCTTGTTCATCGAAAGCAGTGAACCACGCATGCTTGCCTGGCAACTCGAGTGACTGGCGCAGCGCACTGGATGAAAAATCCTGCTCAAGAAAACCGTGCATACCGGCAGGCGACCATAATGTCGAAAAATGCTCGCGATAGGTCTGGCAACCAACCTCGCGCAGCGTATCGATATCGGCCGTTGTCGCTTTACGAAGGGTGATCATGTTGTTCCTTGGTTTATGTGCGTAGAACCCTTTACAGCGTCCAGCCTAACCCAAGCGCCTTGTGCAGCGAGGCAAAATCCTTCAGCAGTTCAGCGTCGCCGGATATCCGGCTCTCTTGCGCCTGGTAGCGCGTGCGCTCGGCATCCAGCCAATCGAGGGTGCTGGCCGTGCCCGCGCGATAACGCTGGCGGGTCAGGTCGGCGGCGCGTATTGCCGAAGATTCCACGTTACGCAGCAGCACCACATTCTGACGCTGATGCCCATAGCGTGCCAAGGCCACATCCGCATCGCGCAATGCACTCAATACCACGCTCTTGTACTGCGCCAAGGCTTCATCGCGTCCGGCCTCGGCGCCTTTGACGCTGGCGGCGACGCGGCCGAAGTCGAGGGCGTTCCAGGTGATGCGCGGCAGGACCAGCCAGGTGCCGCTGTCTTTACGCGCAAGGTGGCCGGGGTCGCTGGCCGAGAAGGACAGGTCGCCGGTGAGGCTGAGCTTGGGGAACCAGTCGGCGGTTTTTTCGCCGATCTGTGCGTTGCTGGAGGCCAGTTTACGCTCGGCCATGCGGATATCCGGGCGCGCCCTCAGCAGCGCCGCCGGGTCGGCCAACGGCACGGCGCTGGGTAAGGCGGGCAGGGCGCGGGCAGTGGCGAGTTGGCCATCCAGTTCGCCGGGTTCCAGGCCGCAAAGCAGGCCGAGTTGGTCGAGGGATTCGACGATGGCGGCTTGCAGTGGCAGGCGCTGGGCCTGGGTGTTTTCGGCTTGGGTGATGACTTGTTCAAGTTGCAGTTGCGAGGCCACGCCGCGCTCGCGGCGCTGCTGGGTGAGGTCCAGGGCCTGGTTTTCGATGTCGACGCTGGAGTCCACCAGTGCCAGGCGTGTTTGCTGGTCGCGCAGGTCGGTGTAGGCCTGGACGATTTCGGCGGCCAGTTGCACCTGGGCATCGGCCAATTGCGCCTGGGACGCGTCGGCTTCGGCCTGCGCAGCCTCGACGGCGCGACGGGTGCCGCCGAACAGGTCGGCTTCCCAGCTGGCATCGAAGCCGGCGAGGTAGAGGTTCAGCGGGCCGCGGCCGCCGCCACTGTTGCCACCCAGCGCGGAGGTGTCGGGCGAGCGCAGTTTGAGCATCGCAGCATCACCGCTGACCTTGGGCATCGCGTTGGCCTGTGCGCCGCTAAGGCTGGCGCGCGATTGCTGCAAACGGGCCTGGGCGGTGGCGATGTCGGGGCTGTTGCGCAGGGCTTTGTCCACCAGTTCGTTGAGCTGCGCGTCGCCCAGCGTGCGCCACCACTGCGCGACAGCGGGTGCGCCAGCGGAGGTGTTATCGGCATGCGGCAGGCGCCCGGCCGCCAGGGTTTTTGGCGCAACGTTGGGGGCACCCTGGTAGTCGGGGCCGACCGTGCAGGCGGACAGCAGCGCAACGCTGAACAGAAGAGCAAGCTTGCGAGGGATCATCGGGTTACCGTGCGCTTTTTCAGAATAAAGATCAGGGGCAGGCACGCCAGCATCGCCAGTCCCAGTAGATAAAACGAGTCGTTGTAGGCCATGACCGAAGCTTGCCGCGCGATATCATTGGCCAGTTGCGCAAAGGCTTGCAGCTGTGAGGTGGACGCATCACCGGTTTGTGCCAGGTAGCTGGCGGTGCTGCTTGCCATGTGGTCCTGGGCCAATTGGCTGTTGGCCTGGACGCCTTCGCGCAGCATGTCGTCGTGAAAGTGGCTGCGCCGGTCCATCAACACGCCGAGCAGGGCCAGGCCGATGGTGCCGCCCAGGTTGCGCGACATGTTGTACAGCCCGGCAGCGTCCCCGGCTTCGTGGGTTTGCACCGAGCGCATGGATAATTGGCTTAGAGGCATCATCACCAGGATCTGCCCGAACCCGCGCAGCAGTTGCGACCAGATAAAGTCATGGCCAACGCTGTCAGTGGTGAGCGTGGTGTCGACGTAGCAACTGGCCCAGTACAGCAACAGCCCGGCGCCGACCATCCAGCGCAGGTCGTAGCGGCCCAGCATTCTTGGCAGAATCGGCATCAACACAAACGCCGGAATCCCCGATAACAGCATGATCGCGCCCGACTGCTGCGCGTTGTAGCCCGACAAAATGCCCAGGAATTGCGGCACCAGGTACGCCGTGCCATAGATGCCGGCGCCGACCGCTGTGCCGATCAACAGCACGCTGCCAAAGCTTTTGTTGAGCACCAGTTGCAGGCGCAGGATCGGGGTTGTTGAGCGCAGTTGCCCCACGGCAATCAGGAAGAACCCGGTGACGGTGGCGATGCTCAGCCAGATGATCAGCAGCGAATCAAACCAGTGTTCGCGCTGGCCTTCTTCGAGCACCACGGTCAGCGAACTCAAACCCATGGCCAGGCCGAGGATGCCCAACCAGTCAGCGCTGATAAAGCGTTGCAGGTTCATGCGCTCGGTCGGCAGGCCGGTGATCAGCAAGGTGATCAGCGCAATGCTGATGGGCAGGTTGAGAAAGAAACACCAGCGCCAGTTGATGTTTTCCGTGAGCCAGCCGCCGATCACCGGGCCCAGCAACGGGCCGAGAATCACGGTCATGCCGAACATGGTGGTGCCGATCGCCAGTTGGTGCGGGGGCAGGCGCGTGCGCACGATGGTCTGCGCGGTGGGGATCATCGCACCGCCGGCGAAGCCCTGGCCGATGCGCCCGGCGATCATCGCACCGAGGCTGGAGGACAAGCCGCAGAACATCGAAAACGCGGTGAACATCAGCGCGGTGCCGATCAGAAAGCGGCGCAGGCCGAATACCCGCGTCAGCCATGCGGCGAGCGGGATCATGACGATTTCCGACATCAGGTAGCCGGTGGCGATCCACGTACCTTCGGTGCCGGTCGCGCCGATCTGGCCCTGGATCTGCGGCAGCGCCGAGTTGGTGATCGACACGTCCAGCGTCGCCAGCAAGGCGCCCAATGCCCCGGCAGCCACGGCGATCCAGTCGGTCAACGAGGCGTTGCGCGGTTTTTCGGCGACGGCCTCGGCCATCAGCGCCTCAGCCATGGTTGGCATCCGCCGCGTGGCTACGCGTGTCGACTTCGACGGTGGCCGACAGGCCGGGCATCAACGACGCGCGAATATCATCGGGTACATCAAGGGCAATCCTCACCGGCACACGCTGCACGATTTTGGTGAAGTTGCCGGTGGCATTCGAGGGCGGCAGCAAGGCGAACTGCGCGCCAGTACCGGGCGACAGGCTGTCGATATGCCCCTGCAGGTTGCGGCCGGGCAGTGCATCCACGTGTACCGTCACAGCCTGGCCGGGGCGCATGGCGCCGATCTGGGTTTCCTTGTAGTTGGCGGTCAGGTAAATCGCGCTGATCGGCACCACCGTCAGTAAACGCGTGCCGGGCTGCACATACTGGCCGACGCGCACGCCACGGTCGGCGACCCGACCATCGAGCGGGCTGCGGATCACCGCATCATCCACATCCAGCTGGCTCTGCGCTTCGCTGGCCTTGGCCACGCCGAGTTGCGCCTGGGCCTGCTTGAGTTGGGCTTGCAGGGTGCCGTAGCGGGTTTCGCTGGAGCGCAGTGCAGCCTGTTTGGCCGCCACGGTGCTGCGTGCCTGCGCCAGTTGGTTGTTGAGTTGCGCCAGGCGTTCTTCTGGCTCGGCGCCGGAGCGGGCCAGCGGTGCATAACGGGCCACTTCGGTTTGTGCGTGTTGTGCGTCGGCCTGGGCGCCTTGCAATTGGGCGCGGGCTTCGGCAATGGTGGAATCTTGCTGTACCAGGTCGGCCTGGGCTTTGGCGTAGTCGGCATTGCGCGCAGCTATCGTCGCCGAGGCTTCGTCGCTCACCGCCTGGTATTTGCGCGCATCCAGGCGCACCAGCACGTCGCCACGCTTGACGTTCTGGTTGTCGCTGACCAGCACCTCGGCCACATAGCCGTTGATCTTGGGCGCTACGCTGATGCTGTCGGCCTGCAGGTAGGCATCGTCGGTGGTTTCGACAAAGCGCCCGTTCAGCCACCACCACCCGGCCCAGCCAAGGCCGCCCAGCAGCGCGAGGGTGGCGATGCTCAGGAGAATGCGGCGCGCTTTGCTGCGCTGGCCATTAACGGTGTCTTCAGGAATGACCTGAGGGGAGGGGGTTGCAGCGGACATCGAGTCATTCCTGTTTGTGAGAGCCGGTTTTATATCGGATGGAATAAATTCTATTTTTCGCGAATTTTTGTCAACTGGTATATTTTGGTCCGGTATTCGAGAGGAGCTGCACATGGCACGACATAAACCTGCTGCCGAAGGTGGTTACCAGCGCGGTGAAGAAACCCGCGCACGTATCGTCGAAGCGGCGGTCGAGGTGTTTGGCGAACGCGGCTATGACCGCGCGTCCACCCGTGACATCGCCACGGCTGCCGGGGTTAATGCGCCCGCGATCCAGTACTACTTCGATGGCAAGGAAGGCGTGTACCTGGAGTGTGTCGAGCATTTGATCACGCTGCTGTGGCGCAAGATGTCGCCGTGCGTGGAAGCGGCCGAGGCCGCGTTGGCGGATGCCAAGGCGAGCGATAAAACCTTGATCGACGTCTCGCTGGGCATTCTGGGTACGGTGGTGTCCACCATCCAGGACAGCCCCCAGACCACGATCTGGCGCGCATTTATGGATCGTCATCAGGCGGGCCTGTGCCCGCAAAGCGCAACTACCGCCTTTGAAGACCGCTTCAAGGCACGCATTGGTCGGGTCATACGCCAACTGATCGCGCGCCTTTCCGGCTTTGCCGTGGAAGACGAGCGCACGGTGATTCACTCCATGGCGCTGTTCACCCAGGGCTTGGCGTTTCGGGTGCAGAAGCCCAAGTTGCTGGAAGCGCTGAAGTGGACCGAGGTGAATCAGAAGGAGATGGAGGCGGTGCGCGATGTGGTGCTGATGCAGGCACGGTTTACGCTGGAAGGGTTGGCCAGGCAGCGGGATGTGCGCACGGCCTGATGATTTTTTCGAATTGCTTGTATGTGGGAGCTGGCTTGCCTGCGATGGCCCTAGGTACCTACACAACTTTTCAAGGCAGCCAATTTCTCCTGTGGCGAGCAGGCTTGTCGAATCGTCGCACCGCCTGCGTTGGGCTGCGAAGCAGCGCCAAACCCAGTCGCTGAGTTCTTTCAGGAACATTGCAGTGCCTTTATTGGGGCTGCTTCGCACCCCAGCGCAAGCAAGCTTGCTCGCCACAACAGCCCACTCATACTAGAGGTTGTCAGCTAGCACAGGGTAACGGCGCTTCGAAAACACCGGCAAAACCCGCCTGGCGTTGTGAAATGTTGTGAAGCGTGCGGAATGGCCCTTTGCCCATGCTAACGTCCGCGTCGGGGTATCGTCAGCTTGACGATTTCATTCGTTCCATTGAAGGAGCAGCGCCGATGTCTACTACCGTAACGCCCGCGTCTGGCGGGTCGAATACGCCAAAGTCTTCGCCTTCCACGTTCGACGACAAGTTGAACATTGCCAAGTCCAGCAAGGTCATTGCCGACTACATGCGCCAAACGGGCAAGTCAGCGATCACCAAGCAGGAGCTCACGCAACTGGCCAACAACGCTTCGGGCAAAGTGCCCACGGATGTGTCCGACGCTGCCAAGTACATGGAGCGCCACCCGGACGTGTTCACCGCGATTGAAACCCACGACGTGGCGGGGGCCGACAACCTCTCCGGCGTGTGGAACTTTGATTGGGCGGCCAAGGGTGGGCTCGATGGCACCTCGACCGACGCCATCGCCAAAATGCAGGACACCTTCGACTTTGCCATCGCCAAGTCCGCGCAGATCACCGAGATCTCCACGGGCAAAAAGGCTGAGCTGGACTCGACCAAGCAACGGCCCCAAAACTGAGACGCGTGGGTTGTCTGCCAACACCAACGGTTCCCGGCGGGCTCAGCGGGAACCGTAGTCGGCGCGGTAAGCCGTTGTGATGTGTTCAGCGCAGACTCAAGCAAGGCGCGCAACTCTACCGATCAGCTCGATAACGCCAAAGTGTATGCCTCGATCCGCCCCTAGCTGTACGGGGCGGCAAGGGCTGTAACCCACTACTGTCGCAGGCATACCACTACCGCCTGGATGCCGCGCCATGTTCATGTCCACCAGCCTCTTGTCCGCCTTTGTCCTGTTTGCCTTCGTGTCCTCGATCACGCCCGGCCCGAACAACACCATGTTGCTCGCCTCGGGGGTGAATTTTGGCTTTCGCCGCTCGATGCCCCACGCGCTGGGGATCAGCATCGGCTTCATGCTGTTGGTGATGTCGGTAGGCCTGGGCCTGGGCGAAGTGTTCAAGGTATTCCCGTGGGCCTACACGGTGTTGCGCTATGTGGGAGCGGCCTATTTGCTCTACCTGGCGTGGAAGATTGCCACCGCTGGCGGCATGTCCGAGAACCCTGACGAGCGTGGCAAACCCATGACCTTTCTTGGCGCGGCCGCGTTTCAGTGGGTCAACCCCAAGGCATGGATCATGGCGCTGGGAGCAATCACCACCTATACGCCGGCCGAAGGTTATGTGACCAATGTACTGGTGATTGCGCTGGTATTTGCGGTGGTCAACCTGCCCAGTGTGTGCGTGTGGGTGGGCTGCGGCAGTGGATTGCGCAACGTGCTGCGCGAGCCGCGTTGGTTGCGGGTATTCAACGGGTCGATGGCGGCGCTGTTGGTGCTGTCGTTGTACCCGATGCTTTTTGCGTGAAGCAGTGCCTCACACCGGCGAGATGGTTGCCAGCAAGCCGATACCGATGGTCAGCACCAGAAAACCGAACAGGAAAATTGCCATCTTGGTCATAAGGCCTCCGAAGGGAAGGGAGTCGACAGGAGTGTCGGAATGGCGCCCATTGTCCGCTTCACTGGCGTTTCGATACAGACGCAGATAGCAAAGAAAAAACCGTATCAGATGGTCCCGCAGCTGCCAGGCTGCGGGCCTGGGATGCGGTTGCTTTTGTAAAGATCAGGCTTAAAGGTCGTGTTGACTATCAACAGGCAAGCGTCCTCCATCGTGGCGGCGGCCACGCAGCATAGTCATTATTCTTCGTGGGAATGCGGCACGACAGCCGGCGCATTTGCCCCTAAGATAGCGCCCATTGCATAAACAAAAAGAGTGGGCCAACCCTCGATGGAAAGACGCCAGTTCAGCGGTGGCATGAAAGGCAAGAACCTGCGCTACCTGAATGAAAACTTCCAGCAGCCGTCGCCGGTCACCCGCGTTGGTTTTTTGCTGCTCGAACACTTTTCCCTGCCGGCATTCACCCAGACCCTCGACACCCTGATCACCGCCAACCTGTTGCGCCCCGAGCTGTTTGCCACGCGTACCTTCGGGTGTGACGAGGGCGAAGTTATCAGCGACCTGGGCCTAGTGATCCGCCCGGATGCCCGCCTGCAAGCGTCGGCATTGCCCGACCTGGATTTGCTGGTGATCTGCGGCGGTTTTCGCACCGAACTCAAAGCCGGCGAGGATTTCATCCAGCTGTTGCGCAGCGCCGCCGAACAGGGTGTGAGCCTCGCCGGCCTATGGAACGGCGCCTGGTTCCTTGGTCGCGCCGGGCTGTTGCAGGGTTACCGCTGCGCGATCCACCCGGAACATCGCCCGGCGCTGTCGGAAGTGTCCAAAGCTGCGCAGGTCACCAGCGAACCCTACGTGATTGACCGCGATCGCCTCACCGCCTCCAGCCCATCGGGCGCGTTCCATATGGCCCTGGACTGGATCAAAAGCCTGCATGGCAAGGCCTTGGTCGAAGGTATCGAAGACATCCTGGCGTTTGAAGAGTCACGCTACCGGCGTATCAAACCCACAGAGAACATCAGCGTCAGCGCGCCACTGCGTGAAGTGGTGAAACTGATGGACGCCAACCTCGAAGAACCCTTGGAACTGGATCAATTGGCAGTCTACGCCGGCCGCTCGCGGCGCCAGCTCGAACGCCTGTTCAAGGAGCAACTGGGCACTACGCCGCAACGCTATTACATGGAGTTACGTGTCACCGAGGCGCGGCGTTTGTTGCAGCACACCGAACTGTCACAGGTGGATGTGCTGGTGGCGTGCGGGTTTGTGTCGCCGAGCCATTTCAGTAAGTGCTACAGCGCGTATTTCGGCTATCGGCCGTCCAAAGAGAAGCGCTTGGTCAAGTAGCGTTGAGGGCGAGCACTGCCACTGTGATTGTCACTGTGGCAAGCCTGCTCGCCACAAAAACGCCAAAGACTTAAAAGCGCGCCAATCGGTAAGGGGCCAGGTCCGGCAGCGCCATGCGCTTACCTGGCGTGGCCAGTTGCACGACCATCTCCGCCGTCACCGCCGCCTGCGTCAACCCCAAATGCTGATGCCCAAACGCGAGCAGTACCTTGCCTTCCGCCACCCGATCAATGATCGGCAGCGAGTCCGGCAGCGACGGGCGAAAGCCCATCCATGGGGTTGCGTCCCGGGTACTCAAGTCCTGGCGAAACAAGCCCTGGCTCAACCGGTGTAACTGCCAGGCGCGTTGCATATTGGCGGGGCGCTCCAGGCCTGCGAATTCGACCGTGCCGGCCAGGCGCAAGCCATCGTTCATGGGGGTCATGATAAATTTGCGCTCGAACGAGGTCACGGCAAAGGGCAAGCGCTGGTGTTCGTGGGGCAGCATCAGGTGATAGCCGCGCTCGGTGTCCAGCGGGACCTGCTTGCCGGTGAGTGCAGCGGTGAGTTTGGCCGAATGGGCGCCGCAGGCGATCAGCACCTGGCGGGCAGTCAGGCTGCCTTGATCGGTCAGCAGCGATACGCCGTCCGATGCCAGGCGCCCATCGAGCACGCGTTGCTGCACAAACTGCACACCGCAAGCCTTGGCCGCGCTCACCAGTGCGCACACCACGCTGTACGGATCAATAAAATGCCCGGTGCCTGGGAAGAACAGGCCGCCCTGGATCGCTTCGTTCAGTTGCGGCGCGGCCTTGCGTATTGTCTCGCCCGACCAGAAATCCACCGGCACATTCTGCTGCTGCATGCGTTGGCGCAATGCGTCGATGGCTTCCCCGGACGCGGCACGCTCAAATACCAGCAACGAACCCTCGGCGCGCAACAGCTGCGGCTGCTCAATGGCCTGCAGCAGACGCTGCCAAGCGCCCAGGCTGGCCTCATTGAGCGCACGAATGCCCGCCACCGTGCGCCGGTAGTTCGCCGGGCGCAGGTTGAGCAACAGGCGCACGAACCAGGGCAGGGCACGTGGCAGGTACTTCCAGTCCAGGCGTAACGGACCCATAGGGTCCATCAGCATGGCGGGCAGGCGCTTGAGGATCGATGCGTCGGCAATCGGGAACACTTGCTCGGTGGCTAAATGCCCGGCGTTGCCATAGGACGCGCCCATGCCCGGCGCCTGTGGGTCGATGACCACCACGCGTTGGCCTTGACGGGCCAATTGCAGGGCGCAGGCGACGCCAATGATGCCGGCGCCAATCACAGCGATATCAGCACGGTTGCTGTCGCTCATCGTTCAGGCCTCTCTCTGGCCGTCGAGCAAGCGTCGCAACAGCAGCGGGTTGGCGTGTTGCAGCGCAGCGGGCAGCAAGCTGTCCGGGAAGTCCTGGTAACACACCGGGCGCAGAAAACGCAGGATCGCTGCGGTACCGACCGAGGTGCTGCGCGAGTCGCTGGTGGCCGGGAACGGGCCGCCGTGGACCATGGCGTCGCACACTTCCACGCCGGTCGGCCAGCCGTTGACCAGCAGGCGCCCGGCCTTGCGCTCCAATACCGGCAGCAGGGCTTGGGCGCGTACCAAGTCGGCGTCGTCCAGGTGCAGTGTGGTGGTCAACTGGCCTTCCAACTGCTCGGAAACCTGGCGCACTTGCTCGTCGTCGGCACACACCACCACCAGGGAGGCCGCGCCGAAGACTTCCGCCTGTAGATGCTCATTGCTTAAAAACGCGCTGGCCTGGGTCACAAACAGCTGTGCCTGCCCTTGGTTCGGGCCTTGCGCCGCCATGCCTTTGGCGGCGATTTGTGCGTGTTCGGTCAAGCTGCCGACGCCCGCTTCATAGGCCTGGAAAATACCTGGCGTCAGCATGGTCTGGGCGGCGCACGCCGGGAGCAACTCACTCGCCGTGGCGACAAAGCGCTCGAGTGCCGGGCCTGCGACCGCAATCACCAAGCCAGGGTTGGTGCAAAACTGCCCGGCGCCTTGGGTCAACGAGGCGACAAAACCTTGGGCCAACGCCTCTGCACGCGTGTGCAACGCCGCAGGAAACAGATACACCGGGTTGATCGAGCTCATTTCCGCATACACCGGAATCGGCTCCGGCCGCGCTTGCGCCGCCTGGGTCAGGGCGATACCGCCGCTGCGTGAGCCGGTAAACCCCACGGCCTTGATACGCGGGTCGGTGACCAATGCGATGCCGACTTCGCGACCCGATCCATACAGCAGCGAAAACACACCGTCGGGCAAACCGCAGTCTTTAACGGCCTTGGCCAGCGCACGGCCGACCAGTTCGCTGGTGCCGGGATGCGCGCCATGGGCCTTGACGATCACCGGGCAACCGGCGGCGAGTGCAGAGGCGGTATCGCCGCCCGCTACTGAGAACGCCAAGGGGAAATTGCTCGCACCAAACACCGCCACCGGCCCCAGTGCGATGTGCCGCTGGCGCAGGTCTGCACGTGGCAATGGCTGACGCGCCGGTTGCGCGGTGTCGACGCGCACGTCCAGCCATTCACCGGCGCGCACCGTGCGGGCGAATGTGCGCAATTGCCCGCAGGTGCGGCCGCGTTCGCCCTGGATACGCGGGCGTGGCAGGCCGGTTTCGGCCATGGCGCGTTCGATCAACTCATCGCCGAGAGCTTCAATGTTGTCGGCGATGGTTTCAAGAAAGGCCGCACGTGCTGCCAGCGAGGTGTCGCGATAGCTGTCAAACGCCGCCCAAGCCAAGGCACAGGCCTGTTCGACATGCTCGCCAGCGCCGCCTGGGTAGGCAGGCGCCAGGGGCAGGTCGGTGGCGGGATTAATCGCCTGGATTGCTTCTCGATGGCCGAGGATTGCGTGCTGACCGATCAGCATCTTGCCCGTCAGAGTCATGGGGTGTCCTTGAAAAATGAGGGTTGGCCGCTGTGAGAACCACAGCGGCGCGCGAGGGTGTCAGGCGACGTTCTGTTCAGCCGACCAATTGGCGTACCACTGGCGGAACAGTGCGTACTGGTTTTCGGCGTAACGCTGTTGGGCGGTGCTGAGTGCGTCGGTTTCGTTGAAGTGCAGGGCGTAGCCCTGGTCGCCGTTGAGCACCATCAAATGCTTGTAATACAGCACCAGGTCGCAACCCTCGTCGAAGGACGACAGCACGGCCAGCGCGGCTTCCAGCTCACGTGCCAGGCGCCGGGCCTTGGCGTCGCCTTTGGCGGCTTTTTTGCTCAGGGCGACCAGTTGCAGCACTTCGCGCGGCAGTGCGTTGCCAATACCGGTGATGGCGCCGGTGGCGTTGCAGTTGACGAAGCCGTGTACCACTTGGGTGTCGACGCCGACCATCAGGGTCACGGCATCGTCCTGGGAGGTGATGTTTTCTGCCGCGTAGCGCAGGTCGGCGCCGCCGCCGAATTCCTTGAAGCCGATCAGGTTGGGGTGTTCACGGCGCAGTTCAAAGAACAGGTCTGCGCGGGTGGCGAAGCCGTAATACGGGCTGTTGTAGATCACTGCCGGCAGGTTCGGCGCGGCCTTGAGGATCGCCGAGAAGTGCGCCTTTTGCGCGGTGGCCGAAGCGCCACGGGACAGCACGCGCGGGATTACCATCAAGCCATGGGCGCCGACCTTGGCCGCGTGGGCGGCGTGGGCCACCGCTTCACGGCTGTTGACCGCGCCGGTGCCGACGATGGTCGGCACGCCAGCGGCAACCAAACGGGCCACGCCTTCCTGGCGTTCGGCTTCGGTCAGCAGCGGCCAGTCACCCATGGAACCGCAATACACCACGGCGCTCATGCCGATATCGATCAGTTCACGGCCCTTGGCGACCAGGGCGTCGAAGTCCGGTTTGCGTTCAGGCGTGCACGGGGTCATCAGTGCGGGGATGCAACCGGTGAAGATGTTGTCGCTCATTGTTCTAACTCCAGCGTTCAGTTAAATAAGGCCCGGGCTCAGATGCCCCAGGCAAAAGGGTCCTGTTCGTCGATCAGCAAGGTGCTGTCGGCGGTCATGAAGGCGCGGCCGGTGATGAACGGGCGAATGCGTTCGCCATCCCATTCATAACAGCCTTCGAATTGGCTGCCGGTGATGCTGGCTTGCACCCAGGTGGCGCCGGGAGCGAGTTTGTCGTCAGCCGCCAGGCACGCGAGTTTGGCGCTGGTGCCGGTGCCACACGGTGAGCGGTCGTAGGCTTTGCCGGGGCACATCACGAAGTTGCGGCTGTCGGCGTGGGCGTCGTCGGCGAACAGTTCGATATGGTCGATCACTGCATCGTCCGCACCGTGGATGCCTTGGGTTTCGAGGGCCTTGAGCATCGCCCAGGTGTAGTCGGTGAGGGTGTCGACGTTGTCCATCGCCAGCCTGTGGCCGTGCTGCGACACCAGGAAAAACCAGTTGCCGCCCCAGGCAACATCGCCATGCACCACGCCATAGCCCGGCACGTCCACCGGCACCTGCCGCTGATGACGGTAGGCGGGTACGTTGCGCAAGGTCACCGCGCCGTCGTCGTGCAAGGTGGCGGCTACCGGGCCGACCGGCGTGTCGATGGTGTGCACGCCGGGCGTTATGCGGCCCAAGTGGTGCAAGGAGGCGACCAGGCCGATGGTGCCGTGGCCACACATGCCCAGATACCCGGCATTGTTGAAAAAGATCACCCCGCAGGTGGCGCCTGGCGTGACCGGCGCGCAGTACAGCGCGCCGACCAGCACGTCATTGCCACGTGGCTCCAGCAGGCAGGCGCGGCGCCATTGATCGTGTTCGCTGCGCAAGGTGTGCAACTGGTCGGCGATGGTAGCGCCGGCGAGCGCAGGGAAGCCGTCCATGACCAGGCGCGTCGGTTCGCCGCCGGTGTGGGAGTCGATAACATGCAGGCGCTTCATAACAGGCTCCATCAGTGAGTGGCTGGCGACAGTGGCGCGCTGTAATGCGCGTCGCTGACCGCTTCGCTTTCGTCGTCTTCGTGTTCCAGGCGCACCAGGTGCGCGGGCACGCCGGTGGCGGCGCCCCAGTAGTAGATGCCCAGGGCGCAGAGGGCGACGACCAGCGTGTCAAACGGGTGGCTGATCGCGCCGATACCGCCGAAACTGCCGAGCTTGGACAGCAGGATAGTCACCGCGTAGAAGCCGATCAGCCAGGCCGACGAGCGCACTTGTTGCTTGAGATTCAGGTGCGCGGTCGGCACCCAGCGTGCGCACAGCAGGTACACCACAAACATCAGGATTTGCAGGCCAAGCAGCCACGACACGGTGCTCCAGCCGGACCAGTACACAATCAGCGCGGCGATGATGAACGACAGCGGGCCGAGCACCGCCATGCCCTTGACCCGGAACGGCCGGGCCATGCCGGGCGCATTGCGGCGCAGCGCGGCGACGGTCACCGGGGCCACGGCGTAGCTTAAGATCAGCGCCGCCGACACCACATTGATCAGTGCTTCCCAGGACGGAAACGGCAGGGTCCAGAACACCGACAAACCAAAGGTCAACCAAAGCGCCGGGCGCGGGATGCCGGACTTCTCATCAATGCGCGTAAAGATCTTGAAAAACGTGCCGGTCTGCGCCCAGCCGTACACCACACGCGGCGTGGCATTCATGTAGATATTGCCGCAGCCGCTGGGTGAGATCACCGCATCGGCCACCACCAGGTAGGCCAGCCAACCCACGCCCAACGCCAGGGCAATATCACGATAAGGCAGCGCCAGTTGCTTGCTGATACCCGCCCAGCCATCGGCCAGCATCTCGGTCGGCACGCCACCGAGGAAGGCGGTTTGCAGCAGCACATAGATGGCAGTCGACAGCAGCACGGAGAGGATCAAGGCAATCGGAATCGTGCGTTGCGGGTTCTTTACTTCACTGGCCACCGAGATGATCGGCGTGAGGCCCAGGTAGGCAAAAATCACTCCGCCGGCCGACACCGCCATCTCGATGCCCGACAGGCCAAACGGGGCAAAACCCTGGGTCTGGAAATTCGCCGGTTTGAAGAAGGTGAACAGCACACCAATCACAAGCAGCGGCACGATGAACTTGAATACGCTCACCAGGTTATTGGCGATGGCGAAGGTCTTCACACTGCGGTAATTGAGCACAAAGAACAGGCACAGCAGTGCAAATTGCACCAACCAGCCCAGGGTGGTCGGATCGCTGGAACCGACCTTGGTCAGCTCGGGAAACCAGGCCGCGGCGTATTGGCGCGAGGCGACCACTTCGATCGCCACCAGGCTGGAGAACGCGATCAGCGTGATAAAGCCCATCAGGTAGCCCAGCAGCGGGCCATGGGAATACACCGGGTAACGCACCACGCCACCGGCGCGGGGCAGGGCGGCGCCGAGTTCGCAGTACACGATGCCCAGCAGCAGCACGGCGAAACCGCCGATCAGCCAGGAAATAATTCCCGCCGGGCCGGCGATGGCGGACACGTGGCTGGCCGCAAACAACCAGCCCGAACCGAAGATGGCGCCTAACCCGATAAAGGTCAGGTCCATCAGTGAAAGTTGTTTCTTGAACTTGCCTTGAGCAGACATGGCGGCGCCTTCTTGTGAGTTATTGGATAGGCATGCAGTGGCGATATCCTGAACCGATCAAGGGCGCTGCGATTGATGTTTTGCGTTGATGTGAATGACGAATTCGGCACAGTTTGAATGCGTAGATCCAGGCTTTTTTGTGGGAGCTGGCTTGCCTGCGATTGCATCACCTCGGTTTGCCTGAATGACCGAGGCGTCTGCATCGCAGGCAAGCCAGCTCCCACATTTTTGATCGAGTGTGGCCTCCAAGGCTGCCACAACCTTGTGTGGATACTCAGGCTGGCATAGGGCAATCTGCTTAAAAAAAATGGAGTGCAGGCCATGCTGCCCAGTGCATTTGCGAGCTTTCTACAGGCCAACCGCCCCAACAGCATCGAGCAACTATTGGCCGGGGTCGCGCAGTTGTTGCCCTTGCTCGATGTGATCCCCAATGCCGCGATTTTCATCAAGGATATCGACGCCCGCTACGTCCTCGCCAACCACACCCTGGTGCAACGCTGCGGCCTCAAACAGTTGCAGCCGCTGCTGGGTAAGACCAGCGCCGAAGTGTTCCCCGCACAATTGGGGCCGGGCTATACCGAGCAGGACCGGCGCGTGCTGGAGCAGGGTTTTGTGCTCGAAGACCAGCTAGAGCTGCACCTGTATGGCAGCCGCGAACCGGGCTGGTGCCTGACGCACAAATGGCCGCTGTACAACGACAAGGGCGCGATCATCGGCCTGGCGGGTATTTCGGTGGACCTGCAATCGGCCAGCGAAAAGCATCCGGCCTACCAGCGCCTGGCCGCTGTTGATGAGCACATACGCCAACATTTCAACCGCCGTGTCACCCTCGGCGAGCTGACCCGCATTGCCGGGATTTCCGTGGCGCAACTGGAGCGCTACTGCAAACGTGTATTCCACCTCACACCCCGGCAGATGATCCAGAAGGTGCGCCTGGAGCATGCGCACCGGCTGTTGCACACCGACCTGCCGATCACCGAGGTGGCGTTGCAATGCGGCTACACCGACCACAGCGCATTTACCCGCCAGTTCAAGGCATTGACCGGCTTTACGCCCAGGCAGTACCGGCAATTGGAGTAAATGCAACGAATCAAGGCCTCCGCCGCTCCTATGCTTACCAATAACCTTTTCACGGCAATAGGAAACAGGCTTATGACGGCGGCGGATAACGATCATGTGAACTGGCTGGTGCAACAATCCATGCTCAATGCGGCGCGTCAGCGGGCAAGGCTGTACAGCGGGCAAGGGCGTTTGTGGCAGCAGCCGTATGCGCAGACCCGGCCGCGTGATGCCTCAGCGTTGTCGTCGGTATGGTTCACCGCTTATCCGGCCTCGATTGTGACCCGTGAGAACGGCACGGTGCTCGAAGCCCTGGGCGATGAAAGCCTGTGGCAGGCGTTGTCGAAGATCGGCATCCAGGGCATTCACAACGGCCCGTTGAAAAAGTCCGGCGGGCTCGACGGCACACGGCATACGCCGACCATCGATGGCAATTTCGACCGCATCAGCTTCGAGATTGACCCACAGCTGGGCACCGAAGCGCAGTTGCAGGCCCTGACGCGCATGGCCGCCGCGCACAACGCGGTGATCATCGACGATGTGATCCCCTCCCACACGGGCAAGGGCGCGGACTTCCGCCTGGCAGAGATGGCGTACGAGGATTATCCGGGGCTCTACCACATGGTCGAGATCCGCGAGGAAGACTGGCCGCTGTTACCTGACGTCGCCGAAGGGCGTGATGCGCAGAACCTCAGCCCCGCGCAGGTGGATGCGCTGCGCGACAAGCATTACATCGTTGGCCAGTTGCAGCGGGTGATCTTCTTCGAACCCGGCGTCAAGGAAACTGACTGGAGTGCAACCCCGGTAGTCATCGGTGTGGATGACAAGCCGCGCCGCTGGGTGTACCTGCATTACTTCAAGGAAGGCCAGCCGTCGCTGAACTGGCTGGACCCTTCGTTTGCCGCGCAGCAGATGATTATCGGCGACGCCCTGCATGCCATTGATGTGATGGGCGCCAAGATCCTGCGCCTGGACGCCAACGGCTTCCTCGGCGTGGAACGCAAGCTGGACGGCACTGCCTGGTCGGAAAGCCATCCGTTGTCGATCACCGGCAACCAGTTGCTGGGCGGGGCGATTCGCAAGGCGGGCGGGTTCAGCTTTCAGGAGTTGAACCTCACTGTCGACGATATTGCCGCCATGTCCCACGGCGGCGCCGACCTGTCCTATGACTTCATCACGCGCCCGGCGTATCAGCATGCCTTGCTGCTGGGCGACACCGAATTTCTGCGCCTGATGCTGCGTGAGATGCACAGCCAGGGCATTGACCCAGGCTCCTTGATCCATGCGCTGCAAAACCACGATGAGCTGACCCTGGAGCTGGTGCATTTCTGGACCCTGCACGCCCACGACAGTTACCTCTACCAAGGCCAGACGTTCCCCGGCAACAGCCTGCGCGAGCATATTCGCGAGCAGATGTACGAGCGCCTGGCCGGCGAGCATGCGCCGTATAACCTCAAGTTCGTCACCAATGGGGTTTCCTGCACCACCGCCAGCATTATCACGGCGGCCCTGGGCATCCGTGACCTGGAGGCGATCACGCCGGCCGATATCGAGCAGATCCGCCGGATCCATGTGCTGCTGGTGATGTACAACGCCATGCAGCCTGGGGTGTTTGCCCTGTCTGGCTGGGACCTGGTCGGCGCGTTGCCGTTGGCGGCCGATGCGGTAGCCCATTTGATGGGCGATGGCGACACGCGCTGGATTCATCGCGGCGCCTATGACCTGGTGGATTTGAACCCGGATGCTGAGCTGTCCGCCGGCCAGATGCCAAGGGCGAAAACCCTCTACGGCAGCCTCAACAGCCAGTTGCAGGACCCGGATTCGTTCGCGTCACAGCTGCAGAAAATTCTCGCGGTGCGCAACGCCTATGGAATCGCCGCCAGCCGCCAGATCCTGGTGCCGGATGTGGAGCACCCGGGGCTGCTGATCATGGTTCACGAGTTGCCGGCCGGGAAGGGCACGCAAATCACTGCGCTTAACTTCGGCAGTACGGCGCTGACCGAAACCCTGCACCTGCCTGACATTGCGCCGGGGCCGGTGGTGGACATCATCAATGAGCGGGTCGAGGGCGATCTCACCGCTGAAGGTGAGTTCACCATCACGTTGGACGCATATGAGGGGCTGGCGCTGCGGGTGGTCAGTCTGTCGCCGATGCTTTAGGGGCCGAAGGCGCTGATCGACTCGTCGATCAGCGCTGATTATGCATTTGCCGGGAGAATGAATAACATGCAATTAACGCATTATTAAATAAATGAATATGCGCTTGATGAATTTTGTTGTTCGGGCTAGCGTAGTGCCAATGGCCACTTTCGAGCACCGGCCACTGACCTGCCGAGGAATTTCCCATGCCTTTAGTTCGAATCGACCTGGCCGCCGACCCCCCCACTAAACCCGCCGCTGCAATTGGTGACGTGATCTACGCCGCCATGACCAGCGTGGCCAATGTGCCTGAGCACGACAAATTCCAGATCATCAATCGTCACGCCAAGGATGAGTTGGTGTATCCGGCGGCGGGTTATCTGGGGATTACCTACACGCCGAACATCGTGTTTATCCAGGTGACCTGGAGCGCCGGGCGTAGCATCGCAGTGAAAAAGGCTTTTTATAAATGTATCGCTGAGGGCATCCACGCCAAAACCGGGCTGCGCAAAGAAGATGTGTGGATCAACCTGGTGGATGTGAAACGCGAGGATTGGTCGTTTGGCAACGGAGAGATGCAGTACGTGCCCGACGAGTGAGGCAGGCCCGCAAGCAGGCGGCGACTCAGTGATGAGTCGCCGCCGTTTTTATTGGGCGTTCAACGCTTGTAGAAACTGGGTGTGTTTCAGCGTTTGCGAGAACATGGGCAAGGTGAAGTTCTCGGCGGCGTGTTGTTGCTCATCACTGAATGTCGCGGTGCAGTCGGTCAACGTCACCACGTCGTAGCCTTTCTCATAGCCCGAACGAACCGTGCCTTCAACGCAGCAATTGGTCAAAAAGCCTGCGACGACCAGGTTCTGGATGCCGTTGTTGCGCAGCACCAGGTCCAGGCCGGTGGTGGCAAACGCATCCAGGCCGCGTTTGCCTTCTATGAGGATGTCTGCCGGCTCACGGCTCAGTGCCTCGCTGATGTCCGCGCCCCAGCTGCCGGCCCGGAAGGCGCTGCCGTCTGCCACACCCTTGAGAATGCCGTAGGAGCGGTGCGTCAGCTCGGGGTAGCCGTCGGCAAATTGAATCGGCATATGGATGATCTTCACACCGAGTTTTCGGGCTTGCTCAACGGTGGTTGCAGTGTTCGCCAGCATGTCGGTGCTGTGCATGACGCCTTTGACCGCGTCGTGAAACACCCCACCCGCAGTGGTGAAGTCATTTTGGAATTCAATCAGGACCAATGCGGTTTTCGTCGGGTTCATAGTGATGCTCCGTCAGGTGGTTTTTTCACTACAGCAGTTATAGGCGCCAAATCCAAGGGCCGCACTCTTCGTGTGGGAGCGGGCTTGCCCGCGAATGCGGTGGGTCAGTCAAAACCCAGGTGTCTGACACAGCGTATCCCCCATAAAAGCCGCCAGTCATAAGACAGTAACGCTGCCCAGGCACAGTGGCGCACCGGTACTCGGACGTCCCTTTGTGCGGATTGAATCATGCTGCGAAACATCGGCTTTTGGCTGGGCCTTTTCATGTTGACGCCTGGGTTGGCCCTGGCTGCCCCCGCCACTTTTGTGACGCGGGACATTACATTTGCCAACGCTGATGTTGCACTGGCCGGCACGGTTTACCTGCCCGAGCATCCAGTAGCCGGCGTGGTGCTGGTACACGGTTCCGGCCAGGTGCCGCGTATGAGCAGTTTTGCCACAACCCTGGCCCAACGTGGCATCGCGGTGTTGACCTACGACAAACGCGGCGTCGGGCAATCTGGCGGTGTGTACGCTGGCCCGGAAGTCGGCGGCAATAACCTCGACGCTTCCAATCTGGCGGCGCTGGCGGGTGATGCGAATGCGGCGCTCGTGGTGTTATCCACCACGCTTGCGGCCAACCCAGTGCCCGTTGGGCTGGTGGGTTTCAGCCAGGCGGGCTGGATCATTCCCCTTGCCGCCGAGCGTAATCGGAGCATCAACTTCATGGTGCTATTCAGCGGCCCACTGCTGACGACACTTGAGCAGCTACGGTTCCAGTTTCTGACCCAGGGCAAGGCAGATTTCTGGCATACCCACAGCGAGGCCGATGCCCGCCAACATATCGCGCAAGACCCGGACCGCTATGATTTTGCCGCTACCGACCCACGCGCCGCACTCGCCAGCATCTCGGTGCCGGGGCTATGGTTGCTGGGCGGCCAGGACCTGCAAACCCCGGCGTTCATGGCCATCGAACGGCTGGGTGCGCTTAAAGCCCAGGGCAAACCCTTTGAATACCGGCTGTATCCCGAGTTGGGGCACAACGTCTCGCCCGGCGGTGCAGGCCAGTCGGTTGATGATGCGGTTAAGTGGATCAAGGGCGTGAAGCTAACCCGTTGACAGCATTCATTTGGCATCGTGAAAGATGATGCCCAGCGTGTGGCGCTCTCCGCGATGCAGGCGGCTCACCCCATGACGCACGCTGACTGTGCAAAAACCACGCGCGGAACGTGCCGGGCGGCTGTTGACGGCAAAGATCAGTGCCTGGCCTTGTTCAAGGGGCACTACCTCAGCCCGTGCGGGTTTGCTGGAGCCGGTGTGAGTGAGCACGAACTCACCCCCTTCGAAGTCCAGGCCTGGCTGGTCCAGCAGGAACACCGCCTGAAACGGAAACACCTGCTCGCCATACAAGTCCTGATGCAGGCAGGTGTAGTCATTTTGCCGATAGCGCAGCATCAGCGGCGTGGGCCTGCATTGGCCGGCCTGGTGACATAGCGCTTTGAATTCCACATGGGTGTCGGGGAATCGTTGATTCATCTTCAGCGCCGCGTGCCAGCGGTTGGCGACTGGTGCGAGGCGCGCGTAAAGATGCGAGCGCAGGCTGTCGACGAGTGCCGGCAGCGGGTAGCGAAAGTACTGGTATTCACCTCGCCCGAAGGCGTAGCGCTCCATGACGATGCGGCTGCGAAAGTGACTTTCATCAGCATAGAGTGCCGCGAGTTGCCGGCAAGTTTGCCGAGTCAACAGTCGTGGCAGCAGGGCGAAGCCGTCGTTCATCAAGGCCGCTTCGATCATTGGCCAATCGAGATTTTCCAGGTGAGTGTTCATAAAGGCTGCTGAAGTTTCCATTGGCGATACTCGGCCGGCATGCACACGGCGCAAGGGCGATAGCCCGCTGCGATGGCGCTGGATTGATTGAGGAAAAACACCCGGTGCTGCACATAGCAGCCACGGGCGATGGCGTGCAGTGCCGCACGGCAATCCAGCGTGCCGTAGCGTTTACCGCGTCGATGACCAGCCAATGTGCCCGGTTCGGCGCTTGAGTAGGCTTGGCCATCGCTGCCCAATAGCCGCCACATGCGCTCGTCAGTCATGCGGCGCCCCAGGGCATAAGTGAAAACTGAGCAAAAAACCGCGCCGTTCGCCGCTTCGGACGCTGCTGATCGCGTGTTTCATATTCACCCGGTAGTAACCCTTGCTGCCCTTGAACGGGCGGTGTGCCGTGGTGATCACGGCCAGATCGCCGCGCTGCAACGGCACCACCATCGGCCGTGATTGCATTCTGGGGCGTTGCTCGGTAAGGACACATTCGCCGCCGGTGAAATCCTCGCCGGGCGCAGACAGCACGCCGGCCAACTGAAATGGGAATACGTGCTCGCCCTCGGCGTCCTGCCCCAGCGCCTGGTGCTCGTCTTTGCGCAGGCATGTCAGTTGGGGCAGTGCTTGCTGCTGGCCGACGGCGCGGCACTGGGCATGAAAGTCGGTGAGTTGGGGAGGGTAGCGGTAGGGCAGTTGCAGGATGTCGTTCCACCGGTTGGAAAGCTGTGCCAATGGCGGATAAAGGTCGTTTAGAAGGTTGGCGAACAAGCCTGGGACCTCAAGCCCGAACATGCCGGGCAGCACGACGAAACCTTCGCGGTCGAGTTCCAGGCCGATGGTTTGCCAATCCAGGCGTTCCAGGGTGGCGGCAAGGGGAGTCATGAAAGCCTCGGTCACTGTGCATTTGCGCCAGTGTAGGCAGGCGCCAAACTACTGAAACTCCGGTTCTTGCGACGCAATTCCCCAAAGGCTGACCGAAGATTGATCTCGGTCAGGTGCCCCGCCTGACAGGCCTTTTAACCTTGTGCTTCCATCAAAGGCCAGGGACGGCTCAATGCGAGCCTGTGGCCGTGCACCTCAAGGAAGAGTCTGCCATGCGATCACTGAAGATCATCTTGTTGTCCTCTGCATTCAACGGTTTGACCCAACGGGCCTGGCTGGATTTGCGCCAGTCTGGGTTTGACCCCAGCGTGGTGCTGTTCACCGATGAAGCCACGGTGTGCCGGCAAATCGAGGCGGCGGACGCCGACCTGGTGATCTGCCCGTTTCTCAAGGACCGCGTGCCGCAGCAGTTGTGGAGCAACCTCGACCGCCCGGTGGTGATCATTCATCCGGGTATTGTCGGTGACCGTGGCGCCAGCGCGCTGGACTGGGCCATCACCCAGCAGGCCCGTCGCTGGGGCGTCACCGCATTGCAGGCGGTGGAGGAGATGGACGCAGGGCCGGTCTGGTCGACCTGTGAGTTCGACATGCCCGCCGAGGTGCGAAAGTCCGAGTTGTACAACGGCCTGGTGAGTGATGCTGCGATCACCTGTATTCGCGACGTGGTGGAAAAATTCACCCGTGGTGTGCTCCCCGCGCCACTGGATTACACGCAGCCCAACGTTATCGGGCGCTTGCAGCCGAACATGAAGCAGGTAGACCGTGCTTTCAGCTGGCACGACTGCGCGCGCTTCATAAAACGCAGCATCGACGCCGCCGACGGCCAGCCGGGTGTGTTGGCCAGTATCCACGGCGAGCAGTATTACCTGTACGACGCGCACCTGGATGCACGCCGGGGCCTGCCGGGTGAAATGCTCGCGGTACAGGATGATGCGGTATTGGTCGCAGCCGGCGATCAGAGCGTGTGGGTCGGCTCACTTAAACGCAAGGCCCAGCCAGGCGAGGAAACCTTCAAGTTGCCGGCCCGTCACGTGTTGGCCGGGCGCCTGGCGCGTGTGCCCGTGCTGGACAGCTCAATTGCCCACCAAGCCTTCAATGAACAGGCCTATCAACCGATTCGCTACCGTGAATGCGGCGATGTCGGCGAATTGACCTTCGAGTTCTACAACGGCGCCATGAGCACTGAACAATGCCAGCGGCTGGTCGCTGCACTGCGCTGGGCCAAGGCACGGAACACCCAGGTGCTGCTGATCAAAGGCGGGCGCGGCAGCTTTTCCAACGGCGTACACCTCAACGTCATCCAGGCCGCACCCGTGCCGGGGCTGGAGGCTTGGGCAAATATCCAGGCGATCGATGATGTGTGCCAGGAACTGCTGACCGCCCGGCAACTGGTGGTCAGCGGCCTGACCGGCAGTGCCGGTGCCGGCGGTGTAATGCTGGCCCTGGCGGCCGATATCGTCTTCGCCCGTGCCGGCGTAGTGCTCAACCCGCATTACAAGAGCATGGGCCTGTATGGCTCCGAATACTGGACCTACAGCCTGCCGCGTGCGGTGGGCAGTGAAATTGCCCATAAGCTCACTGAAGAGTGCCTGCCGATCAGCGCCATTCAGGCACAGCAGTGGGGCATGGTGCAGGACATTGGGCCACGTTGCCCGAGTGCGTTCAGTGCATGGTTGCTGCAAGCGGCCCAAGGCGCGCTGAGCGATGAGAAATACGCCGCGCAACGCATGCGCAAAGCCACTATCGACCTTGAGCCAATGGATCGCTGCCGCCAAAACGAGTTGGCCCAGATGGAACTGGACATGGTGCACAACCGCCAGCAGTTTGCCGAGAAGTGCCGCAACTTTGTGTTCAAGCGTAAAGCCTGCCAGACGCCGCAACGGTTGATTGCGCCGTGGGCGTTGGCGCGTAAGGGCGAACTGGTCGACTGAGCGGTACTGCGGTTTTAGTCCCAGTCCTATTTGTTTCTGTTTTGGCGCTGATAAGCTTTTTTCCTGAAACAATCTCGGGAAATTTTTGTCATGATCCAAAATGCCGTCGTGCCCAACGAGTTCAGCGCGCTACGTGTCGTCACGTTGGCATCCGATGCTGCCTGTGCGCATCGGCTCGCCTTCGCCTTGAGCAGCATGGGGGTAACTCCGATTGCCAATATTGGCACCTTGAGCGCCGTTGAGGCTTGGCTGCGCGAGTCCCCGATCGACGTCATTGTCTGCGAAATTCGCCCAGAGTGCGGTGATGGGCTGATGTTGCCGAGCCTGCTCAGGGGGCTGCACGAAGCAGGCACACTGGCCCGGTTGCCCTGCATCTTCTGGACCGGAGAGACGGCCTTGGACGCGCCCGCGGGCGAGGTCGACGTGACCCGTAAAACGCCTGCAAGCCCGCTCTGGATCAAGTACATGGGCGGGGTTGCGGTCAGTGCGCTGGAGTCCCATGCGCGGTTGGCGCGAACGGCGGGGGTCTCCGTGCAAATCCTGCGCGAAGGCGCAACCCTGGCGCTGGGCGACGCCTTGCGCGCGGTCGTGCTGACGCGCGCGCAGCCGGATGCAAGGCTGAATATGAACACTTTTGATGACTTGGCCGAAGATGAGGTGATCAACGCGCTGACCACAGGCGAGGGCTTGCGTTTTGTGTTCCAACCGCAATTTGAGCTGCTGAGCCGGCGTATCGTGGGGGCCGAAGCGCTGGTGCGTTGGAAGCATCCACGATTTGGGGAAATCCCCCCTTCGGTATTGATGCCCTTGGTCAACCGCTTGGGCCTGGACCTGCTGCTGTTCAGCCTGGTGGAGATGTGGACGATCAAGGCCATGCTCGCGCTCAAACGCGAACATATCGGGATTCCCATTGCTGTAAACGCGTCGGCTAAAACCATTTGCACCCCCGATTTCTCCGAGCGCCTGGCCGCGCGGATGCGCCAGGCCGGCCTGCCGAACCGGCTGCTGAAAATCGAGCTTACTGAAGATGTACCCGAACCGGATGAGCTCTACCTATCCGCCTCGTTGACGGCGATTCGGGCCAAGGGGTTCCAGGTATCGATGGACGACTTCGGCACGGGCGCTGCTACGTTGAACCTGTTGGCGAACCTGTCGTTTGATGAGATGAAAATCGACGGATCGTTTGTGCGTGGGGTTGAACAGCACTCGTCTTCACGCAAAGTCATTGCCGGTATTGTCAATTGGGCGCGACTGCTCAGTTTGAATTTGGTGGCTGAGGGCATCGAAGACGAGTCGACGATTGCGTTGCTCTATCGTTTGGGTTGCCGAGTGGGGCAGGGTTACGCGTTGGCTCGCCCAATGGAAATGGACGATTTCTTGAACTTTGTTATTCAGCGGGAAAATAGTGCTGGTGCTGAGCGCTTTTAGGAGTGATCTGATACCCGAATGAGTGCCCGTGCATTAACTTTCGCATCCGCTCACTGTTTAAGAACTATCGGTTGCTGAGTTGGTTTGGCTGTTGTTATGTGTGTTATGTGCGATTGTTCAATATCACGGATGCCGTTGATTTTATAGGTTCGTCTGCGATGACGAGAACTTACTAAAGATGAGAATGTTGCAGGCCTCATCCTTTTGCTCGTTATAAAGAGTGCCTTCCACGTTATGAAATGCTTAAGAATTGCTTTGCTCGATGATCATGCAATCGTGCGGCACGGGTTAATCAATCGATTGCAGCAGGAACCTGATTTTGAAGTGGTGGGTGTCTACGCCCGCAGCCGTGAAGCGATGGCTGGGCTCGCGTTGCTGCCCGCCGATGTGCTGTTGCTGGATTTCGTGCTCGGGCCCAGTGAACTGGACGGCATCTTGTTGATTCGTGCGTTGCGAGTGAAGTACCCGCAATGCCGCATTCTGATGTTCTCCACGCACCACGATGCCGCCACCGTGATCCTGGCCCTGCGTGTCGGCGCGCGCGGGTTTCTTGGCAAGGGTGAAGATATCAACCAGTTGATCAGTGCGGTTCGGTTGGTGGCATCCGGGGAGGTCTACCTGAGCCCGGACATGGCCTACCGGGTAGCCGAAGCGACGGCGGTGAACCATATCGGTGACGATCAGAACCGCGATGAAGCCTTGCGTTTTGTCAGCCTTTCCGCGCGTGAACAGGACGTGATTCGGTGTTACTTGACGGGTATGACCATTACCGATATCGCCGAAAAATTCAATCGCAGCATCAAGACCATCAGCTCACAAAAAGCCTCGGCGTTTCGCAAGTTGGGCGTGGTATCGAACAATGAGTTGTTCAGGATCAAACACATTATTGATGGTATTTGATCCTGGTTTCCGACACCCAGCAACGAGCGGGGTGTGATTTACCGATCCTTGCTTATACTCAAAGACGGGTTGAACGTTGTAGCGGTGGGGTATCCCCGTATTCCGACAGCGTTGTGCCGAGTGGGTCGATCACGATGAAACCAATACGTATTGCTTTGCTGGATGATCACGCAGTTGTTCGACACGGGCTAGCCGCCACGTTGGCGGCCGAGGCGAACTTTGAAGTGGTTGGCATTTATGCGCGCAGCCGCGACCTGATCGCCGGCCTCGCCTCGGCGCCAGCAGACCTGCTGCTGCTGGACTTCTCCCTGAACCCTGACGAGCTGGACGGGGTCTCACTGATCCGCGCCTTGCGGGTCAAATTTCCCAGCTGTCATATCCTTGTTTTGTCCACGCATCACGACCCGGCGACGGTCAGCCTGGCCATGCGTGTCGGTGCCCGTGGCTTTGTCGGCAAGGGTGAAGAAATGGCGCAGTTGGTCAAGGCCATCCGCAAGGTGGCGGCGGGTGCGGTGTACCTGAGTACCGACATGACCTACCGCCTGGCGGAGACGGTGACCAGCGATACTGGCCAAGGCCGTGGCGATGCGCCTGACGCGTTGGTCCAGGCAGAGTTGACCAGCCGTGAGCAGGAAGTCATTCGCTGTTACCTGGCGGGCATGACGGTGAGTGAGATTGCCGAGAAATTCAACCGCAGCATCAAAACCATCAGCACCCAGAAAACCGCGGCGTTTCGCAAGCTTGGGGTCACCTCGAACAATGAGCTGTTCAAGTTGAATAAACTTATCGGCACGCCATGACAATCGGGTTGTGGAGGGCAGTGCTATTGGCGCTGATTGTGCTGGGCTCGCCGCTCGTCTGTGCGGCTGCCGTCGCGCTGAGCGACGAGCAACTGCAGTGGATAGCACTGCAGCCGGTGTTGCGCGTCGGGGTGGTGGAGGGCTTGATTCCGTTCGAGTACATGAACGGTGGAGAACTGCGCGGGCGGTCCATGCAGTATTTGCAGTTCGTGACGGCCGCTACGGGCCTTCGTTTCAGCTACGTGCCCGGAAATACAATGGCCGCACGCGAAAACATGCTGCTGGCAGGGCAGGTGGACCTGCTGTCCTCATACTTGCGCTTTCGCTCTGAGCCTGCAACCAAGGGCATTGTTGCGCTGGTTTACCACACCACCTCGCCCATCATCGTCACGCGTGTCGACAGCCCGGGTGTCTTCGACCTTGAACAACTACAGGGCAAAAACGTGATGATTCCCGATGTGGAATATTACGAGACGATATTCCGGGACAAGGCGACCAAGTCCCATCTGATCAGAAGCACCTCGGCCCTGCAGATGCTGACCATGGTGAAGGAGGGCAAGGCCGATGCGGTAGTGGCCTCGGAAACCTTTTTAATGCCTTACCTGTATCGACAATTCCAGGGCGTGCTGGAAGTTTCCGGCGTGGTCGGCAGCCAGATGCTGGATGTGAGCATGGCCGTGCGCGCTGATGACCTCATGTTGCGCTCCATACTTGAAAAGGTACTGGGCTCCATAACGGCGGAGCAGCGCAATGATATCTATGAGAATTGGTATCACGACCTGGAAGTGGACGTGCCGTCCCTGTCAAACATCGTCAATCATTATGCGCATGTGTTCATCCTCGGCGTGTTGGCGTTGGCCAGCCTTTGCGCGCTGGTCTATCGCGGTCATCGGTTGCGCCGGCGGGCGTTGCGCAATGAACAAGAAAAATCCATGTTCCTGGCGGTCATGAACCATCAAATACGTTCGCCCATGAACGCAGTGCTGGCGGCGATGGAGTTACTGGGGCACACACGCCTCAATCAGCAACAACGCCACTTTGCCCAGCTGGCAAATAGTGGCGCCGACGCGATGCTGCATTTGCTGGACGATGTGCTTGAAACCTCCGGGTCGCAGGTCAAGCCGAAACGCCTGAAGGTCGAGTCGACCGATGTGACAGCGTTGGTGCAGGCAGTCGTCGGGCTGCATCGCCTGCGGGCCAGGGAAAAACGCCTGGAGCTCAATGCGCATATCCAAGAGGCGTTGCCCCTGTTGATGCTCGACAGTGCGCGCCTGACGCAAATCCTGCATAACCTGCTCTCGAATGCGATCAAGTTTACCGATGCGGGCAGTATTGATATCGACGTGCGCCAGGTTGGCCTGGACGCGAGCAACGGCCGCTTGCAGATCGAGGTCCGCGACACCGGCATCGGCATTTCGGCGGCGGTTCAGGCGTCGTTGTTTCGACCCTACGCGCAGCATAGCCAGTCATACAAACGCGCGGGCGGCTCAGGCTTGGGGCTGGTGATCTGCCAGCAGTTGGTCAACTTGATGCACGGGACGTTGACGCTCAAGAGCGCGCCGGGCGCGGGCACCACGGTGACGATCTGCTTGCCCGTGATAAACGCCCCGCAACCTCTTGCATCGCAACCGGCAGAGGCGCTATTAACGGCAAACGCTGGCAAAGCATTGCAGATCCTTGTGGTGGAGGACACCCGGGCGAACCAGCAGGTGTTGGGCGCGCAAATCAAAAGCTTCGGCAGCCTGCCGGTGATAGCCGGCGATGCCGCCCAAGCCCGCGCCTTGTTTGTGCACACCCGTTACGACCTGGTCCTGATGGACTGTGACCTGCCGGACCAGGATGGCTACAGCCTGACCCGCGAACTGCGCGGATTCGAACAGCAGGTGGGCCGACTGCGTTGCCCGATCATTGCCATCTCTGCCTTGACCGGTGAGCAACATCTTCAGCGCTGCCTGGCGGCGGGAATGGACGCGGTGTTGAGCAAGCCTATTCGCCTGGAGCCATTGCGCGGGGTGATTGAGCGTTGGTGCGACGTCACACTGGCAGACCCTCGGTTAAACCTGATGGCCCCTGTGCTGGACCAGGCCGGGATCAATCGCGAAGTGGCCGCTGACCTGGGCAGCCTGACCAAAGCGCTTGCGCTGTGTGATCGATCATCCGCTCTGCACGTGACCCACCGTTTGCACGGCGCAGCGCTGATCATGGAATGGTCGGCGATGGGTCAGGCTGCCGAAAACCTGCAGAACCTGCTGCGCGCGCAGTCGGGATGGGATGACCCGGCATATGCACAGGCTTTGCGGTTGCTGCTCCAGCAATGGCGTGACCTGGGCGGCGATCGGCAGGTTGATGCACTGCCTGCCACTCGTTCGCACCGGATGCTGCCTTGATGTGGCGCTTGTTGGCGGTGTTGGCGCTGATGGGCCAGATTGGTCTGTGTGTTGCCCAAGCCAACGCGCCGGCGTTGGCGTTGACACCACAGGAACTCGATTGGATTGCAGCCCACCCGGTATTGCGTGTGGGGGTGTTCGATAACCTGTTGCCCTTTGAGTACATCAGCGGTGGCGAACTGCGAGGGCTGTCGGCCAAGTACCTGGACTTGATCGCACGGCGTACGGGGCTGCGTTTCAAGTCTGTGCCGACTACCTCACGCAGTGCGCGCAAAGACATGCTGCTCAGTGGCGAGGTGGATATCTTGTCCACCCGGCGCCGGTCGGACGACCCTGCTGAAGATCGCGGCGTCCTCTATACCGCGCCTTACAACACCAGCTCGACCATCCTTATCAGCCGTTTTGACGATCAGCCGTTTGCCGAACTGGGCCAGCTCGCCGGCAAACGCCTGGTGATGCTGGGGCGTGAAGGCTATTCGGCGTTTTTGCGTGAGCGGGCGCCGGGCATCACGATCATTTCGGCCCAGAACGCGATCGACATGATGGCAATGGTCAAGGACGGCGATGCGGACGCCGCCATTGCTTCGGAGTGGTTGCTGATCCCGTATCTGTCTCGCCAGTACCAGGGCGTGCTGCAGGTTTCCGGTGTGGTGCCCGAGCAGCGTACTGGGGTAAGCATGGCGGTGCGCGACAACGACGTGATTTTGCTATCGATTCTGCAGAAGGTACTGGGGTCCATTTCGGGCGATGAGCGCCAGGCGATCTACGATGCCTGGTTCGCGGACATGAACCTCGATATCCCGCCCATCAAGGCCATCCTTGATCACTACAAAAGTGAGTTGTGGTTGCTGCTCAGCAGCGTGCTGATACTCATCACGCTGGTGTGGCAAAGCCGCGTGCAACGCCGGCGCGCCATCCATAACGAACGGGAGAAGGCGATGTTCCTGGCGGTTATGAGCCACGAAGTCCGTTCGCCCATGAACGCGATACTGGCCGCTGTTGAGTTGCTGGAGCACACCGCACTTGACGAACAGCAACATCACTTTGCGGCCCTTGCGAACAACGGCGCCAATACCCTGTTGCGGTTGGTGGACGATGTGCTGGATATCTCCAGGATGGAGGCCGGGCAATTGACGCTGAATGTGGAAGCCGTGGACCTGGGTGTGCTGGTCCAGCGTGTGGTGGACAGCCAGCGCGCGTCTGCCGAGGCAAAAGGCCTTGAACTGACGGTAACGGGTGAGCACCTGCACGCCCCGTTATTGCTGGATGAACTGCGCGTGGCGCAGGTCTTGCGCAATCTGATCGTCAATGCCATCAAGTTCTCCGGCAGGGGCCATGTAGAGATTCGGCTTCAGGTGCTTGAGGGCGATCACCACCTGATGATTGAGGTCATCGACAATGGGATCGGGTTGTCCGACCAGGCACACGCCTCATTGCTGAGTTCATCCGCGCGTGCCAGTGGCAGTAACGGGCTGGGGTTGGTGATCTGCCAGCGGTTAGTGCAGTTGATGGGGGGCGAGTTGACGCTCAGCAGCCTCCAGGGCAAAGGCACCCGCGTGGGTGTGAGGTTGCCGGTTGAATGGGCTGCGCCGCTTGATTCACCCGTGCAGGTGATGCCTTCGCCCGACGAACCTGTGGGCTTGACGGTGTTGGTGGTGGGGGGCACCAATGTCGACCAGCAAGGGCTGGTGACGCAGCTGCGCGCGTTAGGTTGCCATCCCTTACCAATGGACGATGCCAACCAGGGTTTAAGGTTTTTCAATGCACACCAGGTTGATTTGATACTTATTGACTGCGACCTGCCAGCAGGCGCTGGCTATAAACTGGCCGGTGAATTCAGGCAGGTGCAGAGCCAGCGACAGCGTACACACTGCCCGATCATCGCGGTCTCACAGCTCACCGGCAATGACATGCTGGAATGCTGCTTTGAAGCGGGTATGGATGGCGCGCTGAGCAAACCCATTGGCGAGGGCCTTCTACGCGAAACCATTGAACTGTGGTGCGAGGTCAACCTGCTGCAACCCCCATCGGCGCCGAGTACCTCCGGGCCTGAAATACTGCGCAAACAGCTTGGCGGCTTGCTTGAGGCGGCAGCCCTGCGTGATCGCAGCCTGGCGTTGCTCGCCGCGCATAACCTGCAGGCTGCCGCGCTAGTGGCGGGGTGGATAGACATCGCGACCACGGCTGACCTGATCGATGCGGCCTTGCAGGATAAAACAGCCTGGCCAACTGTCGTTATTGCCGGTCATCTCAGCCGTATGGTTGAACAGTGGGCAGCATTAAGCGCTTGAGTGTTGCCCTTGAATTATTGGGGTGACGGCGTTGTTTTTAGGAGCACTCCTATTGACCATAAAGTTGTCTGCAGAATAAAAACCCTCCTCGGTAGATTGAATTTTTTTTGCGCGGCCATCGCCAAGTTAATTAATTAAAATCTGCGGGGCTTAGTTGCTTTTTCGGAGCAGTCCTATTTGGACAGTTCGGTGACTTCCTTACACTTAACTCCGCAACAACACAGCAGTTCTCCTGCAACAGGGAACTCACTCTCTACTCAGCATCTTGCGCTCTTGGAGTTACTCATGGATTACAAAGCCCGCGTCCTCGCTGTACTGGTCGCCGCCACTGCCACCTCCGCCGCCATGGCGTCGGACGGTACTATCAACTTCAACGGTGAACTGAAAGCCGAAACTTGCCAAGTCGCAGTCAATGGCGCGGCAGGCTCAGCAGGCAGCACCGTCACGCTGCCGACGATTTCGACCGCTTCGCTGGCTGCACAGGGCCAAGTGGCGGGCCAGACCGGGTTCAGCATTCAACTGAGCAAGTGCTCTGCGGCGCTTAAAACCGCCTCTGCGTTCTTTGAAGCAGGTGGCTCGGTGGACCCGGCCAGCGGCAACTTGAAGAACTTGAGCGGCACCGCCACCAAGGCGCAACTGCAATTGGTTGACGCCTCAAATGGTAAAGCCATCAAAGCCGGTGACACCGGGCAAGTGGCGTCTACCAGCCGTATCAGCATCGATACAACAACACTGAGTGCCGACCTGCCTTACGCCGTCCAGTACTACGCCCAGGCCGCAACTACGCCGGGCACCGTTATCAGTAACGTGACGTACTCCATTAATTATCAGTAAGTCGCTCGCCAATGAACACACGCCCTGTGTGGTCGATAAAAGGGCGTGTTTTCTGGCGGCGATGGGACACTGTCATGCCTTGCAAACTTCCACTCAAACAGTTGCTGCTGGCAAGCCTTCTGGCCCTGGCAAGCGCCCAAGCCATTGCGGGCGTGGTGATTACCGGCACGCGGGTGATCTACCCGGCTGGCCAGAAGGAAGTCACCGTCAAACTCAATAACAACGGCACGCAGCCTGCACTGATGCAAGCCTGGATCGATACTGGCAGTGTCGAGTCCACGCCCACTAGTTCCAAGGCACCGTTTCTGCTTTCGCCGCCGGTGGCACGTATCGACCCGGCCAAAGGCCAAAGCCTGCGGGTATTGTTCACGGGGGCGGCGTTGGCCTCGGACAAGGAGTCGGTGTTCTGGCTGAACGTACTGGAAATTCCGCCCAAGCCCGAGGCGGGTGAGGACCTTAACACCCTTCAAATGGCATTTCGCTCGCGGATCAAGCTGTTCTATCGCCCCACCGAGTTGCCCGGAACCGCCACTGAAGCGATTGAACAGGTGCAATGGCAAGTGGTTTCCAGCCGTGATGGCTTGGGCCTGGCTTTGCAGGCGTTCAACCCGTCGGCCTTTTACGTATCGCTGGTTGAACTGGAACTGGTGTCGGGCTCAGTACGTGCTCGCAGTGAGGACGGCATGGTCGCTCCGGGTGAAACCCGACAGTTCCCGCTGCCGACTCTCAAGACTCGGCCTGCCGCCGATGCCCAAGTGGAGTTCAACGCCATCAACGATTACGGCGCGCTGATCCCGACTCGGAAAGCACTCAAGCCTTGATCAACTCCTGACGTCTTTACACGCGAGTTAATTATGCAAACCTCTTCCAGCTCCAGGCTTGCCCTGCGGGCGCAGCCTCGCTTTGCCTTGAATCCGCTTACAGCCTTGGTGCTCAAGGTGCTGGCCATCGCGCCTGGTGCATGGGGAATACAGGGCGCATTGGCGCAAGAGGTGCAGTTCAACGACGCATTCCTGCCTGAGGACTCGCGTAACCTCGACCTGGGTAAATACCAGACCGGCAACCCGGTGACGCCGGGGCAATACCGCGCCGATGTGTTGCTCAACGGCCAGTTGAACAGCCGCCAGGACATTCGCATTGAGGCCCAGCCCGACGGCAGCAAACCGGTGGTGTGCATGGACCATGGCTTGCTTGAACGTCAGGGCGTGGACATGTCCAAGCTGTCCGAACCGCTGGACACCACAGGCTGCGTGTCTTTGGGCAGTTTGATCCAAGGTGCCAGTGCGAGTTTTTCACCGGAGAACCAGGCGCTCGACCTCAGCATTCCTCAGGCCGCCTTGAAGCGTAATTCCCGGGGTTACGTCAGCCCTGAGCTATGGGACCGCGGTGTGACCGCCAGCATGCTCAGTTACACCTTCAACGCCAACCGTAATCGCACCCGCACGGGCGACTATGACTCGGCGTTCATGGGCCTTAATGCGGGCCTTAATCTGGGTGACTGGCGCCTGCGCCACAACGCGTCGATGAGCTGGCAGTCGCGCCAGGGCAACAAGTACCAGGCTCTGGACACCTACGCCCAACGTGATGTGACGGCGCTGAAAAGCCAGTTGACGGTGGGGGAGTCCAACACCAGTGGCGAGATCTTCGACACCTTGTCCTTTCGCGGCGTGCAGTTGGCCAGCGATGACCGCATGCTGCCTGATTCCATGCGCGGTTATGCCCCGGTCATCCGTGGCATTGCCCGCACCAACGCCCGCGTGACCATTCGCCAGGCCGGCAACGTCCTGCTGGAAACTACCGTAGCGCCGGGTGCTTTCGTGATCGATGACCTGTACTCCACCGGCTACGGCGGAGACCTTAACGTGAGCGTTGCCGAGGCAGACGGCACCGAGCAAAACTTTATCGTGCCCTATGCCTCGGTCAGCCAGTTGTTGCGCCCCGGTACCTCGCGGTTCAGCTTCACCGCCGGTGAAACCCGCAACAACTTTGTCGACCAACAGGCACGCGTGCTGCAAGGCACGCTGCAATATGGCCTGAACAACACGTTCACAGGCTTCGGTGGCCTGCAGTCGAGCGACCACTACACGGCGCTGCTCACGGGCCTGGCGTTTGGCACGCCCATCGGCGCCATGGCGGTGGACGTGACTCACGCACAGACCGAGCTGGCTGCCGGGACGGCCAAAGGGCAGAGCATGCGTGTGTCCTATAGCAAGAATGTACTCAGTACCGGCAGCAACTTCTCGGTGGCGGCTTACCGTTTTTCTACCGGTGACTACCTGGATTTCAGCAATGCCGTGCAACTGGTGGATGCCGAGAAAAATGGTTGGGACACCCGTATGTTCGGACGTCCGCGCAGCCGCCTGTCCATCACCGCAGACCAGACGTTGGGGCCTTGGGGCCAAGTGACTCTTAGCGGCTATGCGCAGAATTACTGGAACCAGCCGGGCAGTGATGTGCAGTACCAGTTCAGCTACAGCAAGCAATTCAATCGCGTGAGTTTCAGCGTGAACGCCAATCGCAGCCGCATGGGCCTGGGCGATATGGAGAACAGCTTCCTGCTGACCATGAGCATGCCCCTGGAGTTTGGTGGATCTGGTTATGGCCCACAGATGACGGCGCAGGTTGGCCGTGACACGCGCGGCAACTACAGCGAGCAGGCCGGCATCAGCGGCACCGCGGGCGACGATCGCCAGTACGGCTACGGCGCAACCTTCGGGCATGACGGTGGCAGCAATAGCAAAAGTGTAGCGCTCAACGGGCAGTACACCGGTGCCAGGGCGATGCTCAGTGCCGCACTGGGGCGTGGCGACGGCTACACCAGTGCTTCCGTGGGTGCCAGCGGCACGCTGGTGGCCCATGCCGACGGTATGACCATGACGCCTTATCGTGGCGAGACCATGGCGGTGATCAGCGCGCCGGGTGCGCAGGGTGCCAAGGTGTCGGGCTATCCAGGTCTGAGGCTTGATGCAAGCGGTAACGCCGTGGTGCCGTATTTGCGCCCCTATGAATTGAACGAGGTCGCCATCGACCCGATCGGCAGTTCCCTGGACGTTGAATTCAACGAAACCAGCCAGCAGGTCGCGCCGCGTGCCGGCGCCGTAGTGCACCTCAAATACACCACCAACCAGGGGCGGGCAGTACTGCTCAATGTGCGCCTGGACGATGGCAACAGTTTGCCGTTCGGTGCCGGCGTAACGGACGGCGAAGGCGCCACGGTGGGCGTGGTCGGGCAGGGCGGTCAGCTCTACGCACGCATCAAGCCGGACACCCGCCAGTTGCTGATCAATTGGGGCAGCAAAGCGCACCAGCAGTGTGCGTTGGTCATTCCACCGGGCCCGGGCGAGGGCCAGCAGTTGCAGCAGCTGGACGCCGTGTGTGCGGCAGGCAAACAGGTCGCTGACCGCGTGCGGCCCAACACTATGCAAAAGGTACCGTTATGAACATCAGGGCTTTGATCAACTCGGGATTGGCAGTTATGGCGTTGTGGGCTGCAGCCAACACGGCCATGGCGGTAACCTGCACCTACATGAATGGCATCCAGCCAGCGAATGGCTCCATGCCGTTGCAAATATCGGCGATCACCGTCGGGCGCGATGTGCCGGTAGGCGCCGAAGTTTATCGACAGAAGTTCAGCATGGCCGCGGGCCAGGCGGTAAAGCTGGAGTGCCTGTATGCCCCATATGAACAGTCGACCGAGTTTACGGTTGATTCGGGCTATGGCCTGGCCAACGTCACCAGCGGGGTGTATGCCAACAAAGTCTACAGAACCAGCATTCAAGGACTAGGGGTCGCCTTCACTAGCACGGGCGGCCCTCTGCCAAGGGCAACGAGCAAAATTTGGACCTCGTGTACGCCGGGCTGGCGGTGCCTGGTCCCGTTTGACGGACCTTCCAATTTTGAATTGATATTAATCAAACTGGGCGATGTGGCACCGGGTGTATTGGTGGGTAATACGTTGCCGACCGTGAGCCTATTTGGCAGTTTTGGCGACGCCAGAATGCTGGGCTTCAAAATGGGTATCTCCGGCACTATCCAGATTGTCTCGCGCACCTGCAGCACGCCGGATGTGAACGTCCCTATGGGTACACATCAGACCAAGACATTTACGGGAGTCAACACTGCCAGCGCCTGGGTCGATTTTGCCATTCGATTAAATGATTGCCCGGCGTTTACGGGTACCTTCAGGACCACAGGTCCCGGTTGGATTTCCCAGAGCGGCAATTCACCCTCCGGCAGCAGCACGCCTGGCACCGTGGTCAATAACACCCTGCAATATCGCGTCGACCCGTCGCGGACTGCGATCAACGGCGGCAATGGCGTGCTGAGCCTCGACTCTACAACGGGCGGCAGTGCACCTGCCGCCACAGGCGTAGGTGTGCAGGTCGCAACCCCTAACGGAATCGGCTTGCCTTTAGCGACGAATCAAAACAGTGGCCTGGCCCTGCGAGCGACCGAGGGCAGCTATTCAATCCCGTTGCGCGCACGTTATCTGCAAACCCAGTCCAAGGTCACGCCGGGGCCGGCCAACGCGTCGGCAACGTTTACGATTATTTATCAGTGATGGAGTACGTAAGACTAATCGCGAGGATGCGAAAGATGCCAAATAAAGCACTCAGGATTCTGATCGCAGATGACCAGCATTTCTCCCGGTTGAGGATCGAGCGTGCCCTGAACCATCTGGGTTACTACCGGATTGCGCCGATGCACCGGCTGGAGGAGGTATTAAGCGCGCTGGAGTATGACTGCGAACCCTTGGACCTGCTGATCATCACCGCTTCACTGGTGAAAGGCGTGAAATTTGATCTGTTTTCGTTCTGCATGGACAACCCGTACGTGCGTTACGCAATGATCTACGATGAAAGGCAATCGGGTATCCCGGCGTTTCTGGTGTGCCGTCAGGACAAGGTATTGATCAGTGCATTGCCGTTGCCGGACCTCGACACGCTCACCCAGCTCATGGCCAGGGTTGATCCCAGCCTTGTGGCCACTGCACGCAACAGAGAAGTGGGGGTGTAGCTTCACGGTGGCTCACCGGTTGTTGCGAATGCCATCGCCCATGCGCGATGATCTGGCACTGTCAGCGCCTGGAGTACAGTGATGCAATCGCTACCCATACCGCTCTCCATCAAGGGTGTGTTACTTGAGCTGCGCCCGCTGGAAACCGGGGATTTCGAGGCCCTGTATGGCGTCGCCTGCGACCCGTTGATCTGGGCCCAGCACCCCAGCCCCACGCGCTACCAGGAACCGGTGTTTCGCGAATGGTTCGAGCAGGCGCTGGCATCCCCCAGCGTACTGGTGGTGATCGACCTTGAGAGCAACAGGGTGGTGGGCAGCTCTCGTTACTACGACTTCAGTGAGCCGCAACGTGAGGTGGCCATCGGTTACACGTTTCTGGCCCGTGAAAAATGGGGCGGCGGGGCCAATGGCGAGCTTAAACAACTGATGCTCAAGCACGCCTTTCAGTGGGTCGATACCGTATGGTTCCACGTCGGCGCCGACAATATTCGCTCGCAGCGGGCGATGGAGAAAATCGGCGGGCAGCTTTCGCATACCTCAATAAAAACCTTCGCAGGGCGTTCGCAAGAGAATCGTTTTTATAAAGTTGAGCGGGCTGCATTTGAGCGCTCCGTAATGGGCGAGCGCTACTGATTTCGGCAATTCGATCTATATTCAAAAGGGCAGTCCCTTCTGGAGTGAATGATCATGTTCAAATCTCGCTCGTTGGTAGTCGTCATCACTTGCATTGCCCTGGTCGCGGGCTCGGCGACGGCGTTGGCTGATCCTGGTAACGGGAAGGGGCAAGGCCATGGCAACGGCAACGGCCATGGGGGGCAGGGCAAGAAGGGCAAAGGCGGCGATTCGCAATATGCTCCCAGCATTGATCGAGGCAGCGTGCTAGGCGTGCTGGGTGGCTATCGTGATTATTGGCGGCCTGGCCCATCACTGCCACCTGGCGTACAAAAGAACCTCGCTCGAGGAAAGCCGCTGCCTCCAGGGATCGCAAAAAAACTGGACGGCCGATTACTCGGCAGGCTGCCTCATTACGACGGCTACGAATGGCAGCAGGCAGGCACGGATTTGATCCTCGTGGCAATTGCTTCCGGGATCATCTACGAAGTGCTTAACGGCGCTTTTGACTAGTGCGCTGAAAGCCTGGCGCACGATAAACGTATCGTTCGCCGCCCTCTAAGCAACCAGACTAAATGGCAGGGCCCTTCAGCTCGATCCGGTTGTCATCTGGATCGTTGAAGTAAATCGACCAGCCTGTCCCGTCTGCGCCATAGCGCTTCTGCGCCTTTTCCGCAAACACACCCGCCTCAGCCAAGTGGTTGAGAATCGCGGACTCATCAAAAGGCTCAACCCTCAGGCAAACGTGATCGACGTTATGCCTCTGCTTGCCCGCCGGCTCCCCACCCTCACGGCCGATCGACCCGTTCACATCGACCAGGTCAATCAGGGACGTCCCGGCACTCAGGTGGATCATGCCGAGGTCGTCACGGCGTTTTTTGACCTCACAGCCCAGTACCGAGGTGTAAAACGCCAGGCTGCGGGTGATGTCTTTCACGCGTAAAACAACATGATCTATATGTTGGATTGAAAAGGTGCGCATTGCGATCATTCCTGTTTGATCATTGGTTTTGGTGTCGCCAAAGTCTTCAACTTAGCTGATTCTGGAAAACGAGTGCTGCATTTAACCCGTGGCATCGGCCCAGGACAGTCCGCCAACCCGCTTGGTGCAATGCCAGGTTGGCTGCGTAGATCACTGATCTGACAAGGTTTTTCAGCTCAGGATGAGCACGATAAAGGTGCGCCTCGACCTTGCATCCAAGCGCCGGGGTCTATATATTCCCAACCCTGCAACACCGCGCTACCGCCCGAATGGCGAAACTGGTAGACGCATGGGACTTAAAATCCCCCGCTCGTAAGGGCGTCCCGGTTCGATTCCGGGTTCGGGCACCATAGATATCAAGGGCTTGCATGATTTTTCATGCGAGCCCTTTTTCGTTTGTGCTCCCCCAAATTAGAAAACTCCACCGCTCGTTTTGTCGGCATGACCTGTTTGCCGATCCTTTTGCGTGTGTAGCCATCCTGACATTCCCCTGATCCTTCGCGACCTTTGCTTTTACTCAGAGCAAAGCGGCAACGCGTTGATTCTTTGTTCGGTTTTTGTAACAGATTGTTTGCGGCAGGCGCAGAAACCTATAAAGTTAACCTTTCGGTCAG
Organism: Pseudomonas sp. 2995-3; assembly: GCF_002742565.1. Classification (NCBI taxonomy): domain Bacteria; kingdom Pseudomonadati; phylum Pseudomonadota; class Gammaproteobacteria; order Pseudomonadales; family Pseudomonadaceae; genus Pseudomonas; species Pseudomonas sp. 2995-3. Next base: position 166,389 of record NZ_LJSB01000223.1, read on the forward strand.
CTTTGCACTGTCAACTCCAGCCTTTTGTTTCCAGCGAAAGCGCTCCTGCAAGGATCGAGACCCCCAGAACATAACTAAAAGGGCGGACCCATAACCGCCCAGAGGATGATCCATGTCCAACCGTGATATCTCCCGGCGCTCGTTCCTTCAGGGCGGGCTGGTGGCGGGTGTGAGCGTGACGCTTACACCGCTCAGCACCCAGGCGCTGGCTGCCTTGATGGAAAACAGCGTGACCGTGCCGTCCGAGCAATGGCTGGGCAACAACGGCAAGGCGCGCTCGCGTAACGACGCCTTGTCCAAGGTCTGCGGCAGCAAAGTCTTTGCCCGCGACATCCGCGCCAAGGACATGCCGGGCTGGCCGCAGCAGCAGGGCCACGCCATGTTGCTGAAAACAACCAAGGCCGATCGCATCTACGCCGGCTACGATCTGTCGTGGCTCGGTGCCGACTTGCAGCCTGACCGCATTGTGACCGCCGCCGACCTGGACAAGGACGGTATCGTCTTCCCGGAAGAACACGCGCCGGATCCGCTGCTGCCGGAAGGCAAGGTGCCGATGTTCATCGGTCACCCTGTGGCGATCCTGATCTGGAACGACTTCGAGCGTTTCCGTCAGGCCAAGGCCAAACTCAAATTCAATGACAAAGCCATCCGTTACGGCGCCCAGGTGCCGTACTACGAACGTGACCCATACGGCAGCTTCCGCTACGTGCGCGTCGGCGGTGCGACCTCGGCGGACGAGGATGAATTCGCCAGCCTCAAGGATTCGATCCTGTTCCCCATGCTGAAAAACCGTCGCCCGGTGTGGAATTCCCAGCCGGACCTGCACGGCAACCTGACCGAGCGCGGGCTGTTTTACGCCGACCGGATGCAGCAGCAAATCGACGCGCCGCCCGACAACTGGCTGGTGTTCGACGAGCGCTACAAAACCCCGTCAATCGAACCGGCGGCGATGGAGCCGGACAACGGCAACGGCTGGTACGACCCGGCCACCAAAACCTTGCACTTTGTCGTCGCGACTCAGTGCCCGCTGGAAGCCGCCACCGAAACCGCAAAAATGATCGCGCCATCGCGCTTCGGCCTGGCGAACCTGAACATGCACCCGGGCTACACCGTCGGTTACGGTTCCAAGGACCACAACATTTTTGTCTACTACGCAGCCCTCGCCGCGTTGTATGGCGCCGGTGTCCCGGTGCGCCTGGCCAACGACCGCTATGAGCAGTTCCAGAGTGGCATCAAGCGTCACCCGTTCGACATCCGCTACCAATTGGCGGTGGACAAGAACGATCACAGTTTCCAGATTTTTCGCGCCGAGATGAACGTCGATGGCGGCGGGCGGATCAACTACAGCCCTTCGGTGGCGGCGGTTGGCGCCACGGCAGCGCAGTCGATCTACTACATGCCGCAGAACGATTTGCAGGTCACGGCCTACCATTCCCGCGCGGTTGAAGCGGGTTCGATGCGCGGTTACGGCACCCTGCAGAGCATGGCCTCGACCGAGATGATGGTCGACGAAATCGCCGGGCGTCTGGGCATCGACGCCATCGACCTGCGCAAGAAAAACGCCATGCTCTCGGGCATGAAAAACACCCAGGGCGCGGTGCCGGCCGGGGCGTTGCGCTTACACGAGATTCTCGACAAAGCGGCTGCCCACGACGTCTGGAAAAACCGCGACCAAATCAAAAAGACGCGCGAAGCCGCTGACCCGGATAACTGGTATGGCGTGGGTTTTGCCATCTGCCAGAAAGACTTCGGCACCGGCTCCGAGGCGCCGATGGCCAGCATCGAATTCACCGCCGAAGGCCACGTGACGTTGCGCCATATCGGCATTGAAATCGGCACCGGTATGTCCACCTCGCAAGCGCTGGTGGTGGCGGATTTCATCGGCATTCCGGCCACGCAAGTGAAGACCGGCGAAACCGAATGGGAAGAGTTGCAACTGATCACTGGCGGCAACCCTTACGTCATGAGCCAGGCCGAGCAGGATGGTTTTTTGCGCAACCCACGTTGGGTCGGCAAACTGGCGTCGGCCTCGTCGGCGACCAATTCTGCGTATTACTTCAGCCACGCCACCCGTGAAGCCTCTCGGGTGCTGTTCAACCACGGCCTGTGGCCGGCGGCGTTGCAGATCTGGGGCCAAGGCCCTTACGGCGGCCAGGCCAATCCGTATGTGGTGCGCCGCGAAGACGCGCATTGGGTTGACGGCAAGCTCACCGCCAATGGCATGCAGCCGCTGAGTTTTGCGCAATTGGCCAAACATGCCCACGAAAAAGGCCTGGTGACCGGCGCTACCGTGCACGGCTTCAACCGCTGGAGCTGGGCCGAGGCCGATTACAGCATCGACGGCGTGCGTGAACGCCTGCCGCTCGACGGTCTGGCCGTGAAGTACGGCGACGGCGCGCCGAAGGCGAAACTGGCGCAAATGACCAGCAACGGTTTCCACCTGCTGGATCGCCAGAACGTCCACTACCCGGACACCCAGTTGAACAACGCGGCGGTGACTTACTACAGCCCGGTCGCGACGCTGGTGGAATTGAAAGTGAACAAGGGCTCCGCCGACGTGCAAGTGCTCAACCATCACTCGTGGGTCGAGTGCGGTCGGGTGCTGGTGGAGGAGCTGGTCAAGGGGCAGCTCGAAGGCGGGATCGCCATGGGCATTGGCCATGCGTTGATGGAAGAGATGCCGCTGTACGAAGGCGGGCCGGGCGAGGGGGACTGGAATTTCAACCGTTACCGTTTGCCGATGGCCCGCCACGTTGCGGTGTGGAACCAGACGGCCGAAATCCTGGCGCCGCTGTCGCCGAGCGACCCGTCCAAGGGCATTGCCGAAGTGGTGATGATCCCGATTGTCGGCGCCATCGGTAACGCCGTGGCCCACGCCATCGGCAAACGTGTCCGCGACCTGCCCATCACTTCTGCGCGCATCAAGGAGGCCCTCAATGGCTAACCGTCCGTTTCAACTGACCCTCAACGGTCAATCCGTCGGCCCGGTGGACATCCCTGATGACCTGCCGATGATCGATTACCTGCACGAATACAAAAACCTCACTGGCTCGCGCCTCGGCTGCGGCCAGGGCATTTGCCACGCCTGTGTGGTGATCGTCGACAACCCGGACGGCACCAGCGAAGAAGTGCGCACCTGCATCACGGGGGCACACTATTTCGAAGGCAAAAAAGTCCGCACCATCGAAGGCCACGCAACCCGCGACGATCAGGGTAAAGTCACTGAGCTGAACCCGATCCAGCAGCGTTTTGTCGATGAATTCGCCTTCCAGTGCAGCTACTGCGCGCCGGGTTTCGTCAATGCCGCGACCGTGCTGGTCGAGAAGCTGCAGCGTCAGCCCATCGTCAAAAGCCAGCTGGAAAAAGTCATTGAGGACAGCCTCGGCCACCACATATGCCGCTGCACCGGCTACGTGCGTTACTACAACGCGACCCGCAACGTGCTGACCGATCTCGGCCTGGTCAAGGAGGGTTAAGCATGAAGCAACTACTTTCCCGTCTTGCGCTGGCGGTTGGCCTGGCTACGCCGGTGTTGTTGGCGCACGCGGATGATCAAGTCAAACGCGGCGAATACCTCGCCCGCGCCGCTGACTGCATGGCCTGCCACACCGCACCGGGTGGCGCACCGTTTGCAGGCGGTCTGCCGATCATTTCGCCGTTCGGCACCATCTATGGCACCAACATCACCCCGAGCAAAGAGCACGGCATTGGCCTGTACACCGATGACGAATTCTTCGCCGCGCTCACTGAAGGCAAACGCCGGGACGGCGCGAATCTGTACCCGGCGATGCCGTACACCTCGTACCACTTGATGCCCCGTGCAGATTCGGACGCGATCCATGCGTACCTGAAAACCATCGAGCCTATCGAGCGTGCGGCGCCGGTTACCCGCCTGAGCTTTCCATTCAACGTTCGTCTGGGCCTGATGGGCTGGAACATGCTCTACGGCAAGGATGTAAAACTTGCCCCGACCGAGGGCAAAAGTGAAGCATTCCAGCGTGGCCAATACATGGTCGAGGTGCTCGGCCACTGCGGCGAATGCCACACGCCTCGGGGCTTGCCCGGCGCAATGCAGCAGGATAAACGCCTGACCGGCGGCCTGCTCAATGGCTATCTGGCACCCAGCCTGTTGGCCAATGACCTGGCCGCTCGCGGCTGGAATCATCAGGACCTGAGCACCTTTCTCAAGCACGGCATGAGTGCCCAGGGCACGATGTTCAATGAGATGTTCCCGGTGTTCCACAACAGCACCCAGGGCCTGAGCGATCCGGACCTGGCCGCCATGGCGACTTTCCTGCTGGGCGATCAACCGCCGGTGGCCAAGGTGCTGAGCGAGACGTCGCTGGACGTTATGAGCCCGAGCGCCCAACGCGGCCGCCAGGACTATCTGAACGTCTGCGCCGGTTGCCACGCGCCGAACGGCGAGGGCAAGCCGCACATCGCGGTGGCCATGCGCGGCAACACCACGCTGCGCCTGGAAGACCCGCGCAACCTGCTGCGGGTGATCGAGGACGGCATCGGCGAGCAGCAATTCACCGGGTTCGAGCGCATGCAACCGATGCCGGGCTTTGCCGACAAGCTCAATCACCAACAGCTGACCGACCTGCTCAATTATCTGCGCCAGGGTTGGGGCGGCCAGTCGAGTGAGCTGGCGGTCAGCGACGTGCAGAAGTTGCAGGCCGATGCACCGCCAGCCGAGCACAAGGCGCACTGACATCTAGCATCTGCTGCAGGATCCCGATGGGAACCGGGTTAATCTGTTTTCAACGCCTGAACAGCTCAGACAAATGGCTGCCCACTGAAACCGCGTGGCAGGCGCTGCAGCCCAGGCAAGTCGGTGAGGCGTTGCGTCCAGGCACTGCGCCAGTCAACGGCAGTATGGGTTTTGGCTTTGCGCGCGGAGCGGCGGGCAGCGTTGCGCTGGGTGCGGCGCGCTTCTTTGTAGGCGTCGGTATTGCGGCAGGTGCGGCATTTGACTCGGTTCAGCTCGGTGCTGGACGTGAGGTTGCTGCCGTGATGGCCGCAAGCCAGATGCCCGGCGACCTTGAAGTGAGTGACCATGTAAGCGTCTCCTTCTTATGGGGGTACGCGCGGCCATAAAGCAGCGGCGGCGCGTGGGCAGGGCGCGGGCAAACAACCCCGCACCCTCAGGGTTGTGACCTCGCAGGCGGCGCGGCGTTCGGTTTTATTCCGGGGGCAGTTCACGTTACCCTGCGGTGCCAACAATCATGAAAAGGAGTGAGTGATGAGCGTCGAAACCTTGCCGCTGGAAGGCAGTTGTCGTTGTAACCGGGTGCGTTTCAGTGTGAGTTTGCCGCCGGTAATCACCATGGCGTGCCATTGCAACGGCTGCCAGAAGATGACCGCCAGTGCGTTTTCCCTTAGCGCGTTGATTCCGGCCGCAGGCTTCACCGTGACCCAGGGTTGCCCGGTGATAGGTGGCTTGCACGGCGTGGACCGCCATTATTGCTGCCCGCACTGCATGAGCTGGCTGTTTACGCGCCCCCATGGCATCGATGAGTTCGTCAATGTGCGCGCAACCTTGCTGGATAACGCCCGCGATTACGTGCCGTTCATGGAAACCTGGACCAGCGAAAAACTGCCTTGGGCCGCGACGCCGGCGCTCGAAAGCTTCGCGCAACTGCCCGAGCCGCAGGACTTCCCGCGCTTGATGCAGGCTTACGCCACCTTCAGTGCCCGCTGAGTTCAATCAATCAGGGCCAGCAAGTCGGTATCACCGACGTCCACGCCCGCCTGGGTCAGCAACGTGGTTGCCTGGCCTCGGTGGTGGGTCTGGTGGTTGAAAAAATGCACCAGCAGCGCGAAGAACGGCTTGTGGTTCGCCACGCCGCGCATGTTGTGGTACTGCAAGCGCTGGTCCAGATCGGGCTCGCGCAGGCTGTTGGCCCAGTCGATGATCAGTTGGTCCAGCCAGGTGCGGCGGGCCGCCAGCTCGCGCAGGTTGGCGAAAGCCAGTTGCTTCAAGTCAGAGGGCGTGGCAATCGACGTTAATGGCGCCAGCCGGGCAAAGCCTGCCGGATGCTCGGCAAATCGCTTGAGCCACACCGTGTCCCCCAGCGTCAGGTGATTGAGTGTGCCGAGGATCGAGCCGAAGAACGCCTGCCGGTCCGTGGTCAGCTCTGCGTCGGTAAGCTGGCTGGCGGCGGCATAGACTTTGCGGTTCATCCACTGGTTGTAGTCAGCCATCAACACTATGTGCTCAAGACGGTTCACAAGGTTTCTCCTTCAACGTGGTGAGGCCATCATAAGGCGTGCCCGCTCGGCGGTCTTGGTGTTCCTGCGCAGGCGGGGTATGGTTGTTGAACGCCAATATTACGCTGCGGGAGAGTGACACCATGAATACCGGCAATTTACTGGAACAACTGCTGCGTGCCAGCCAGCAAGGCGGCGGCTCAGGCGGTGCGCAGGGCGGTGGGCTCGGCGGCCTGGGTGGCTTGCTGGGCGGCCTGTTGAACAGCTCCGCCAGCGGCACCAACGCTTCGGCAGGCGGTGGGCTGGGTGGTTTATTAGGTGGCCTGGGCGGATTGTTGGGCGGTGCACCTGCAAGTGGCACCCCCCAAACGCGCTCCGGTGGGATGAACTACGCAGCATTGGCCTCCTTGGGCATGGCGGCTTTCCAGGCGTACCAGGCCTGGCAACGCCAGCAGGCCAGCGCACCGCAGCAAGCCATCCAGACGGTTGACCAGCTTGATGGTCAGGAAGCTGAAGCTCATAGCCATGCGGTGTTACGCGCTCTGATTGCGGCAGCGAAGGCCGACGGCAGTATCGATGACAACGAGAAGCAAATGATCTCAGCCGAGATAGGCCGCCATACCGACGACCCTCAATTGCAGCAGTGGCTCGACGAAGAAGTCGCCAAGCCGCTGAACGCCGCCGATTTTGCCGAATATGCCGGTGACGGGGCGATGGCGGCCGAGGTCTACCTGGCCAGCGTGATGCTGGTCAATGACCAGGCGCCGAAGGAACGCAGCTATCTAGACGAATTGGCGGCGCAGTTGCGACTCGAACCAGAGTTGCAACTACACCTGGAGCAGCAAGCTAAAAAACCTTAAAAACGCACGGTCGCGCCGGTGGTCAACCATTGGTTGTGATCACCGGTGAGGCTCTGCCCGACCACCACATCCACATCCACCAGCTTGCCCACATGGAACCGCGGCCCGGCCTGCCAAGCCTGGTCGCCGCCTTCCTGGCCGTAGCGCTCCCCGATCAGCGTGAGCGCGTCTGCCAACTGGTACTCAAAGCCTGCGCCCCACGTCAGGCGGTGGTTTTGTTCACCGCCATTATAGGCATGGGTCCAGCCGCCATTGAGGCTCAGGCGCAATGCCTGCACCGGTTGCCAGGTCAACGGTACATTAAAGTCCGCGCCGTCGAATGCATGCTGGCGGTCCAGGGCAAAGTGGCTGGTGGCAGACACCGCGATTTGCAGCCCCAACGCCTCCTGCGACCACACTTGGGCCTTTACCTGCGGGCTGATTTGCGTCTCGGCTTCCCCCGCATTGCTGGCGCGCGACAGTGCTGCACTCCATTCCACGGCAGGTAGCGCGCTGAAGGTACACGCCGGGTTAAGCGTCTGGTTATGAATGTTGCCTTGATGCCGGTTGGCGGTGTACCAGGCGTCGACGCTGCACTCGCCCGGATCGTTGATCCCGCCGTCGTCGACCACGTAGGAGCCGCCGGCCGCCTGGGCTTTTGAACACAGCGCGATCAGTAAAATAAGGCCCAGTGTGGTGCCGATAAAGATCAGGTTACGTTGCAGCGCGCGGCGCTTGGCCGGTGGCAGCAACAGCAGGGTGTGGCGAGCGCCGCGATAATGGCGCGCGCGATATTTGGCAAACCCGTCGTGACGTTCAGGGCTGTGTTTTTTGTGCATGATGCACCTCGCTTGAATTCAGCTTTCTACGGTCAGCACCGAAATGCCGCTGGCTTTGGCCTGGCAGACCAGCTCCGAGGTGTCGTCACCACCCGGCAGGGCGATGATCACGTCGGGGCGGCTGTCGGCGAGCATGAAATGGTTGCGCTGGCGTTCCGCCTGCTTGCCGTGGCGTTGCCAATTGGGCGGGTAGCGCACCACGTCGATGCTCATTTCCCGCGCCCATTCCTCGATGTCGCTGCCCAGGAACTGGTTGCCGCCGTGTATCAATACCTGTACCGGGCGCAAGCGGTGGTAGGCGTCCAGCACTTGGCGGGTCTTTTTGGTGTCGGCGTAATGACGACCTGCACAGATCAGGATGCGCATAGTCAGGGTCCTTGTGATGCACGGTGGCGATCGGGCGACCGCCACCGTTTAAACGGCGGGGGTGATCAGTACCACTGCTTGAAGCGGCGGATGTAGATCGTTTTCATCAGTTGGGCCACGCAGCAGTAGGCGAGCAGGGTACCGACCAGCCATGGGAAGTACGCCAGCGGCAGCGGCTCCAGGCCCACCAGGGTGCCCAGCGGCGAGAACGGCACGTAGATCCCCAGGCAGATGACGATGGTGGTCATCATCAACACCGGCCAGGCAGCCGTGCTCTGAAAGAACGGGATCTTGCGGGTGCGCAACATATGCACCACCAGGGTTTGCGAGAGCAGGCCCTCGATAAACCAGCCGGACTGGAACAGGGTTTGCATTTCCACGCTGTTGGCGCTGAACACGTACCACATCAGCGCAAAGGTGGTGATGTCGAAGATCGACGAGGTCGGCCCGATCCAGATCATGAAGCGGCCGATGTTTTTCGCATCCCACTTGCGCGGTTTGGCCAGGTATTCCTTGTCCATCTTGTCCCACGGCAAGGCCAGCTGGGAGATGTCGTACATCAGGTTTTGCAGCAGCAGGTGAATCGCCAGCATCGGCATGAACGGGATGAACGCACTGGCCACCAGCACCGAGAACACGTTGCCGAAGTTGGAGCTGGCGGTCATGTTCAGGTACTTCATGATGTTGCCGAAGGTTTCGCGGCCCTTGAGCACGCCTTCTTCCAGCACCATCAGGCTCTTTTCCAGCAGGATGATATCGGCCGATTCCTTGGCGATATCGGTGCCGCTGTCCACCGAGATACCCACATCGGCATCACGCAGCGCCGGGGCATCGTTGATGCCGTCGCCGAGGAAGCCCACGGTGTGGCCGTTGGCTTGCAAGGCTTTGAGTACGCGGGACTTCTGCAGTGGCGTGAGCTTGGCAAACACTGTGCGTTCTTCGACGCGGCGCAGCAGGGTGGCGTCGTCCATCGCTTCGATTTCCACACCCAGCAGCGGCTGGCCGGGTTCGAGGCCGACCTGTCGGCAGATCTTGCTGGTGACCACAGCGTTGTCGCCGGTCAACACTTTTACCGCTACGCCGATTTGTTGCAGTGCGGCAATCGCCGGGCCTGCGGTTTCCTTGGGTGGATCAAGGAAGGTCAGGAAACCCTGGATCACCAGGTTGCGCTCATCGGCGGTGGTGTACTGCTGGCGCGCCATGGATTTAGGGATATTGCGGGTCGCCACCACCAAGACGCGGAAGCCGTCTTCGTTGTAGTCGTTGGCCAATGCCAACAGTTCTTCACGACGTTGATCATCCAGCGGCACGGCGGTGCCACCTTCGAGCATGTGCGTGGAGATGCTCAACATCTCTTCTACGGCGCCCTTGCACACCAGCAACTGGTCGCCGGCCGTGTCGCGCACCACAATCGACAAGCGACGGCGTACGAAGTCGAACGGCAGTTCATCGACCTTGCTGTAGGCCAGTGGCAACTGGAACTTGGGGTTCTGCTCCGAGAACTGCACCACGGCCTGGTCCATCAGGTTCTTCATGCCGCTCTGGTGGAAGCTGTTGAGCCAGGCCAGGGACAGCACTGCGTCATCACGCTGGCCGAAGGCGTTGACGTGATGCTCAAGGATGATCTTGTCCTGGGTCAGCGTGCCGGTCTTGTCGGTGCACAACACGTCCATCGAACCGAAGTTCTGGATCGCATTGAGGCGCTTGACCACCACTTTGCGCTTGGCCATGGCGGTAGCCCCCTTGGCCAGGTTGGCGCTGACGATCATCGGCAGCATTTCCGGGGTCAGGCCCACGGCCACCGCCAGGGCAAACAGGAAGGCATCGCCCCAGTCACCCTTGGAGAAGCCATTGAGGAAGAACACGATCGGCACCATCACCAGCATGAAGCGGATCAACAGCCAGCTGACGCTGTTCACCCCACGGTCGAAGGCGGTTTGCACGCGGGAGCCGACAATTGCCTTGGCCAGGGAGCCGAAGTAAGTGCGCGGCCCGGTAGCGACCACCACGGCCTTGGCGCGACCGCTGACCACGTTGGTGCCCATGAAGCAGATGTTCGGCAGGTCCAGCAGGTTGCCTTGGTCGGCCGCCAGTGTAGAGGCGGATTTTTGCGTGACATCGCCCAGGGTGTCGTACTTCTCTACCGGCAAGGCTTCGCCGGTCAGCACGGCCTGGCTGATAAACAGGTCGCGGGATTCGATCAGGCGGATATCGGCCGGAATCATGTCGCCGGCAGACAGCTGCACGATGTCACCGGCGACCAGGTCGCGCATCGGCACTTCGCGCAGGATCGGCTGGCTGCCGACTTGCTCGCGGCGCAATACGGTGGCGGTGGTGCGCACCATGGCTTTGAGGGCTTCGGCGGATTTGGCCGAGCGGTGCTCCTGCCAGAAACGCAGCAGGCTGCTGAGCAGCACCATGGTCATGATGATGATGACCTTGGTCAAATCCACTTCTTCACCGGCCTGCAATGGTAACCAGTAGTCAGTGACAAAGCTGATCCCGGCGAGCGTCAGCAGTACATAGATGAACGGGTTGTTCAGTGCCTGCAGGAACTGGACGATGGCGTGAGGCGGCTTGTCGTGGGCCACTTCGTTGTAGCCTTCGCGTTGCAGACGTGCCGAAGCGTCCAGTTCGGTCAGGCCGTCCTGGGTGGCGCGGACGTTGGCCATAGTAGCCGACAGGCCGTTCTGGGCTTCACGGGCGGCACGCATCGACAGTTTGGTGTCGGTGTCGGTGCCATTCTTTTTGTGCAGAGGCGTGTTTTTTACGGCGCTCATTGTCTGTACTCCTGTCGCCAATTCTCGACAAAACATACCCGGTACTTACCTGAATACAGGCGAGCGAAAGCATGCCGAGCCGCGGACTTCGCGATCGGTTTAAATAGGGTGTTCACATAACTTCTACAGCGCCCGCCAAGTGCGCGTTAGTTAACTGGCGCGCAGCGGGCTACTACTGGATGTGTTCATAACGAACTCCAGAATAATTATCAGGAAGTTGCTGTTTCCAGCTGGTTTAAGCGGCGCGATTGCTCAGGTAAAAACCGAGCAACAGGCTGGCTTGAGCCAGGGTGGAAACCTGAGGTCTCTGCGGGTCTTGAGGGTCGGCGTGGTCCCAGTGCTGCAGCAATTGGCCGCTGGCAGGGCAGACACGCCAGTGCGCCAGCGGGGGAGCTGGGCGCAGCTGATCTTTACTGGCTAGGGGAGAGGGTGCAGCAAAGGCCGAGCGGGTAGGTGAAAAGCCAGCGGGCTCGCGGCACAGCTTGGCGCGCAGGGCTGCGGCTAGCGTGCGAATGTCAGGCAAAACAATCAGTTGAAAGGTCATAACACACCTCGGGACCGGACGGGCGACCGGTGAGGCAGTTACGGTGGAGCATCAAGCTCTAGCGCAGCTTACCGGACCTGGAAGGCGAGTCCTGTCATATTCTGGGTTTGGCGCCCGATGCCCGCGTGAACGGTGCTCGGACAGCGACTAGATACTGTGTCCATTGGCTTCTTTTGTGAGGTTTAAAAAAGGCCCCAGTTGTGGGCAGGGGCAATCTACTTAGCTGGTTGCAAAATGTCAACGCAGGATGAGTTAAATTACCCTGTGTTCAGAGTTCATTCAGATAAGAGGCGCAGACAAGTTTCACCTTATATAACTTCATATGCCTTGCGCGGCCAGAACTGCCAGATAAATCAATACCACACCACAGGCGCCATAACTGATGCGTTGCCATAACGCTGAGGCGTTCTTGCGCAGCAGGTTGACCAACGCTGCAATCAGAAAGCAGGACAACACCGAGGCCAGCATAAAGCCTGCAAAAAACATCAGCGTTTGCCCATGGCTGGGCGCAGCCCCGACGATGCCGGACAAGGCGCTGCCCAGCGCGCCCCAATAGACGATGTTTTTCGGGTTAGCCAGTGAAATCGCCGCGCCCACCGCCAGCGCATTTTTCCCGGAGCTGGCGGGCGCGTCGCTCGCCTCGGGCAAGCGCCAGGCATCAATCAAGCTGCGGATACCCAGCCAGGCGAGGTACAGCGCGCAGACCACCGTCAGGGGCACACGCACCGCGTCATGCTGGATCAGCAAGGCAATGCCGGTGAGACCGATCACCGCCCACACCGCATCGCCTACCAGCGAGCCGATCTGCACCAGCAAGGCCGGGGTAAAACCGTGCAGCAAGCCACGGCGCAACGTTTCCGCCAGCACGGCACCGGGCGAGAGGCAAAACACAAAACCGAATACCAGCGCATAAAAGAAGATCGTTAACATGCCCGCGTTCCTTCAAGAAAGTCCAGGCAGTGTGGCGATGGGGAAAGCGTTCGTCTTGAACCAGATTGCGCTGTTCAGCGCTTCAACACGCTTTGATAGCGGCCGGGCGTGATGCCATAGGCGGCGCGAAAATGGCGGTTGAGGTGGCTTTGGTCAGCAAAGCCCAAGTCATGGGCGACTTCGCCGGCCGCCACCCCGTTGCGCAACAGGCTTTTGGCGCGGCGGGTGCGCAGTTGCATCGCCCACTGGCGCGGGCTGAGTCCGGTTTCCTTCTGGAAAGCGCGCAGCAGATGGAATTTGGACAATCCCAGCTCATCGCCGAGGTGGTCCAGGGGCAACCCTTGATGCAAGTGTGCAGCGAGCAATTCCTGGGCTCGGCTGATCATGCTTTTGCCCGTTGCCATGCTGCCAGGCACACGTACACCACTGACGCCGACCACTTCACCCAGTAGCAACACCAACGCCTCTTCATTGAGATCGCGGACCAATGCATCGGTACTCAAGGCGCCTTTCACCGCTACCGCCAGGCGCTGCGCCAGATCAGGTTGAAAGCACAACGAGCGATCGAACTCCAGCTGCGCCAACCCAAGGTCAGCCGCCAGCTGATCGGCTGTGGCATACAGGCTGACAAAGTGCCAAGGCGCGCCTTGCGCCGCGCCGCCACCTTGAATCTGACCGGGGTTGTACAGGGTAATGCTGCCCGGCCCGGCTTCGAATTCGCGGCGGTCCAGCCAGACCTTTTCCTCACCGACCAGGTTGACGCCGATTACACACTCATCATGGCTGTGTCTGGCAAAGGTCAGGCCCGTGCAGGCTGTACTGCTGACTTCGTAGTTGCCCAGCAAGGCGTGGTGCAGAGTGCTCATGATTCAGCTCAGGATGCGGTTGGCACGAGCATACGCCAGCAGGGCTGCTCAAATCGACCGTTGGTTGACACGCTGCGACAGCTCATCGGCGCTTTCCTTACGCTCTGAATAGCGGTCCACCAGGTCCGGGCGATCACGCAGCAAAACGGTGAACTTCACCAACTCTTCCATCACATCCACCACGCGATCGTAAAGCGCCGATGGTTTCATGCGGTCCTGGTCATCGAACTCCATGAACGCCTTGGGCACCGAGGATTGGTTGGGGATCGTGAACATGCGCATCCAGCGCCCCAGCACGCGCAGTTGGTTGACGGTGTTGAACGATTGCGAGCCGCCGGACACCTGCATCACCGCCAGCGTTTTGCCCTGGGTCGGGCGAACGGCACCGAGGGCCAGCGGCACCCAGTCGAGCTGGGCCTTGAACACTGCCGACATCGAACCGTGGCGCTCGGGCGAGCACCACACCTGGCCTTCGGACCATTGCATCAGGTCCAGCAGCTCATGGACTTTAGGGTGATCGATGGGCGCATCGTCGGGCAACGGCAGGCCCGAAGGGTTGAAAATTCGCGTGTCGGCTCCGAAGTGGCGCAACAGCCGCGCGGCTTCTTCCACCAGCAAGCGGCTGAATGAGCGCGGGCGTGTGGAGCCGTAAAGCAGCAGGATGCGCGGCGGGTGGCCAGGCCCGACAGGCAGCGGGCCTGCGAGGGTGCTGTTGAGATTGGGCAGGGTGGTCATTGTGTTCTCCGGTTAAAGCGCTGCGATGCGGGCCAGTTCTGCCTTCAACTCGGCAGGGCTGAGTTGGGCGAAGGGCAAGGCCAGGAACGCCTTGCAACGCCTTTCGATGGTGCTGAGCGTGGCCTTGAAGGCGGCGTCTACACGGGCCTCGTCACCCTGAACATTCGACGGGTCTTCCAACCCCCAGTGCGCCTTCACCGCCGGCCCGAAATACACCGGGCACGCTTCGCCCGCAGCTTTGTCGCACACTGTAATCACCACATCCGGCGGGCTGCCCTCAAAGGCCTCATTGCCCTTGCTGTACAAGCCTTCGGTACTGATGCCCGCTGCCTGCAACGTGCTCAGGCTGCGCGGCAGCACCTGGCCCTTGGGGAAACTGCCGGAGCTGATCGCCTCGAAACCTGCTGGCGCCAGGTGGTTGAACATCGCCTCGGACAAGATGCTGCGGCAGCTGTTGGCGGTACACATGAACAGGACTTTCATAGCGGTATTTCCTTCAGAGACTCAGGCGCAAGGCGAGGGCGGCGAGGGTGATCAACAGCACCGGCAAGGTCAGCACGATGCCGACCTTGAAGTAATAACCCCAAGTGATGGTGATGCCTTTGCGCGCCAGGATATGCAGCCACAGCAAGGTGGCCAGGCTGCCGATCGGAGTGATTTTGGGGCCCAGGTCGCTGCCGATCACGTTGGCGTAGATCATCGCGTCCTTGACCACGCCCACGGCATGGCTGGACTCGATCGACAGCGCGCCGATCAGCACCGTCGGCAGGTTGTTCATCGCCGACGACAACAGCGCCGTCAGCACGCCGGTGCCCATGGCCGCGCCCCACACGCCGTAGGTGGCAAAAGTGTCGAGCCAGGTCGCGAGGTAGGTGGTCAGGCCGGCGTTACGCAGGCCGTAGACCACCAGGTACATACCCAGGGAAAACACCACGATCTGCCACGGCGCTTCTTTCAACACTTTGCGCGTAGAGATCTTGTGGCCCTTGGCGGCGATCACCAGCAGCAATACGGCGCACACGGCGGAAATTGCACTGATGGGAATGCCCAGGGGCTCTAGCGCGAAACAGCCCACCAGCAAGATACCCAGCACCCACCAGCCCGCGCGAAAGGTCGCACGATCATGGATGGCGCTGGCGGGGTCTTCCAGGTCGGCCGGGTCGTAGGCCTGGGGAATATCGCGGCGAAAGAACCACAGCAGGACCCCAAGGGTGGCGGCGACACTGACGAAGTTCACCGGCACCATCACCGCCGCGTACTCGTTGAAGCCGATCTTGAAGTAATCCGCCGAGACGATGTTCACCAGGTTCGACACCACCAGCGGCAAGCTCGCGGTATCTGCGATAAACCCAGCGCCCATGACAAACGCCAGGGTGGCCGCCGGGGAAAAGCGCAAGGCCAGCAGCATCGACATGACGATGGGCGTGAGGATCAACGCGGCGCCGTCGTTGGCAAACAGCGCCGAGACCAGCGCGCCCAGCAACACCATATAGGCAAACAGCCGCCGGCCACGCCCACGGCCCCAGCGCGCCACGTGCAGGGCGGTCCAGGCAAAGAAGCCGGCCTCGTCGAGCAACAGGCTGATGATGATCAGCGCAACGAAGGTGCCGGTGGCGTTCCAGATGATGTGCCACACCACCGGAATATCCGCCAGGCTGATCACCCCGCAGGCCAGGGCCAGAATGGCGCCCATGCTTGCACTCCAGCCGACCCCGAGGCCTTTGGGCTGCCAGATGACCAGAACGATGGTGAAGATAAAAATGCCAATTGCGACAAGCATGAATAAACGCTCCGATGGCTCAGCAGCAGGTGCTGGCCCGTTGTGGTCGGTCACCCATGGCATCAAGACGCTGCGCGTCGTGGTGCAACCAGGGTTGGTTGGCTTGCAAGGTAGTGTCCAGCACTTGCGTGACCCAGGCGGGCAGTGCCGGGTTGATGCGGTAGTAGATCCATTGGCCCTGACGACGATCCAGCAGCAGCCCGCAATTGCGCAGTTGCGCCAGGTGCCGGGAGATCTTTGGCTGGCTGTCGTCCAGAGCATGGATCAGTTCGCACACGCAAAGTTCGCCTTCGCGCAGGATCAATAACGTCAAGCGGGCGCGAGTCGCGTCAGCCAGGCATTTGAACAGGGTGGGCGGTGAGAAGGGGGCCGACATGATCAGGGTCTTCTTTGTATATGGTTATTCGAATATACGAATAACCATATATGTAGGTCAATTCCTGAATTCGATTGATGTGGATCAAACCCCGCTCAATCCACCACAAGTGACTGAAATTAAAATGAAACACGAATGTCCTAAAGTGCCTGCCCATTGCTGATGAAGGATGAACCCGCGTGACCCGTGCCACTCGCAACCTGCGCAAGACCCTCGATTCCGTCGCGGACAATAACGAAACCGCGGCGTTTGACCTGATGCGCGCCGTCGAAAAGCTCGGCGATGAAGTGCTGCGCCAACGCCTGCTCAACACCATTCACCGGCTCAATCAGGACGCCCATGAATTGCGTGAGGCGCGCGACTCGGTGGAGCAGGTATCGGTCAAGCTCGCCTGAGTGAGCAAGATCGTTCAAGACAACCCGCTTTAAACGCTGGCATGCTTGTCGACTGTCTGTCGATGAGCCGTCTCCATGCCCACTGCCTTACCGCATTACGCCTTCGCCCGCGGCGCTATCGCCGTTATCCCGTTATCCCTGGCCTGTGCGCCGTGGGGGCTGCTCGCCGGCTCCATGGCCATTGATGCGCAATTTACCCCGCTGCAGGCCCAAGGCTTGTCCGCCATCGTGTTTGCCGGTGCCGCGCAGCTGGTGGCCATCGGCATGGTCAAGAGCGGCGCCAGCCTGATCTCGATCGTGCTGACCACGCTGCTGCTGACTTCCCAACATTTGCTCTACGGCATGCACATGCGCCCGACACTCTCGTCACTCAACGCCCGCTGGCGCATGAGCCTGGGCTTTCTGCTGACCGATGAGTTCTTCGCGCTGGTCAACCACTATGACCGCGAGACGTTCAATCGCTGGTATGCGCTGGGGGTGGGCCTGACGTTCTACATCGCCTGGAACCTCTTCACCCTGGCTGGCATCGTGCTTGGCAAAAGCATTCCCGGGCTTGACCAGTTGGGGTTGGAGTTTTCGATTGCCGCCACCTTTATCGCGTTGATCACTCCCGTGGTGCGTGATGTGCCGACGGTTGTGTGCGTGGCGGTGTCGTTGCTGTTTTCGGTGTGGTTGAGCTTTTTGCACTGGGAGTCGGCGGTGGTGGTGTCCGGGGTGTTGGGCATGAGTGCGGGGTTTGCCTGCAAGCGGCTGGGGGTAGGGCAGAAGTGATCTACATCATGATTGTGGCCATGGGGTTGGTGGTTTTTCTTAACCGATACCTGTTTATCGAGCCGCGCCTGCCGGTACGGCTTAATCGGGGGGCGCGGGAGTTCCTGGGGTTTGCGGTGCCGGGCATGCTGACGGCGATCTGCGGGCCGATTATTTTTCTCGCTGATCACACGCTGAATTTGAGCCCCACGAATCCTTACTTGCTGGCGGGAGTCTGCGCGGTGGCCTTGATGTTTTGGACGCGTAGCGTGTTGATTACGGTGCTGTTGAGCATGGGATTGTTTTATTTGTTTCGGTGGTGCTTTTGAGAGGGGCTATGGGTGTATATCCGTTGCTGCGGTGACGGATATGTACACCAAAAGACCGCCATCGCAGGCAAGCCAGCTCCCACAGGATGAGCCGGTTGCTACAGTGGAATCGGCGTTACACCACGCAGCACCAAGTCACTGATAAACCCCAGCCAATCCTGCTGATGCTCCTTATCCCCCAAGTCTTCACCCAGGAACGAACTGAGCGTGTGGCGGTTGGAGTTGTAGAAGTAGCACAGCGAGGCAATCATCAAATACACGTGCTTGAGGTCGATGTCCTGGCGAAACACACCTTGGGCCTGGCCGGCTTCGATGATCGGGCGCAACACGCCAACCGCTTCGCCCGACAACCTGCGCATCTCGCCGGACTGCTGGGCATGCTTGCCCTGGTGCAGATTCTCGATGCTCAGGATCGCTACGAACTCGGGGTGCTTGACGTAGTAGCTCCAGATAAATGCCACCCGTTCACGCAAGGCTTGCACGGGGTCTCCCAGGTCCAGCTTGAGTTTGCTTTCGGCTTTATTGAACTGTTCATAGACATGTTCCAGCACACAGACGAACAGGTGTTCCTTGCTGCCGAAATAGTAATAAAGCATGCGGTCATTGGAGTCGGCGGCCTTGGAAATAGTGTCGACGCGCCCACCGGAATAGCCGTCGCGAGTGAACACCTTGACTGCCGCCTGCAAGATACGCGCACGTGTCTGGTCGGCCTGTTGCGTTCGAATTCCGGTCTTCTTGATCGCCATCACAAAGCGCCTTGCCGCCAGTCTGGGCGCGAAATATAGCATGGGCTTTTTCGTGCCCGTTCTATGACCGACAAGTTCTGTAATAAAAACGCCATTGCGCTGGGGATTGGATCCTAGTCGGGCTATTTTGGTGCACCTCAATAAATAGAGTAGCCATGGATGAAATACCAACCCTTCAGCCGTACCCTGATTGCCACTGCGCTGGTGTTGACGGTCAACGGCGTGCAAGCCGCGTCACAGGCCCCGGTGGCCGGTGAAAACGGCATGGTGGTGACCGCCCAGCATTTGGCCACTCATGTTGGCGTGGATGTACTCAAGGCCGGCGGCAACGCGGTGGATGCGGCGGTTGCCGTGGGCTATGCGCTGGCCGTGGTGTACCCGGCAGCGGGCAACCTCGGTGGCGGCGGCTTTATGACCGTGCAGCTGGCAGATGGGCGCAAGACCTTCCTGGACTTCCGTGAAAAAGCCCCGCTGGCGGCCACTGCCGACATGTACCTGGACAAAGACGGCAAGGTGATCGACGGCCTCAGCGCCAAGGGCCACTTGGCCGTCGGCGTACCCGGCACCGTGTCCGGCATGGAAACCGCGCTGAACAAATACGGCACCCTCAAGCGCGCCCAAGTGATTGCCCCGGCGATCAAACTGGCCGAAAACGGCTTTGAACTGGAGCAGGGCGATATCGACCTGCTGCACACCGCCACCGGCGAGTTCGAAAAAGACAAAGACCTGCGCGGGATCTTCCTGCACAACGGCCAACCGATGCAGGTCGGCCAGAAACTGGTGCAGAAAGACCTGGCCAAGACCCTCAAGGAAATCTCCGCCAAGGGCACCGACGGCTTTTATAAAGGCTGGGTGGCCAAGGCGCTGGTGGATTCCAGCCAGGCCGGCAAGGGCATCATCACCCAGGCCGACCTCGACAAATACAAGACTCGCGAGCTGGCGCCCATCGAGTGCGACTACCGTGGCTACCACGTGGTCTCGGCACCGCCGCCAAGCTCCGGCGGTGTGGTGATCTGCCAGATCATGAACATCCTCGAAGGTTACCCGATGGCCGACCTCGGCTATCACTCGGCCCAAGGCCTGCACTACCAGATCGAAGCGATGCGTCACGCTTACGTGGACCGTAACAGCTACCTGGGTGACCCGGATTTCGTCAAGAACCCTATCGCGCACCTGTTGGACAAGGACTACGCCGCCAAGCTGCGTGCCGCCATTGAGCCGCAGAAGGCGGGTGATTCCCAGGCGATCAAGCCGGGTGTGTCGCCCCATGAAGGCAACAACACCACGCACTATTCGATCGTCGACAAGTGGGGTAACGCGGTGTCCGTGACCTACACCCTCAACGACTGGTTCGGTGCCGGCGTGATGGCGAGCAAGACCGGGGTGATCCTCAACGATGAAATGGACGACTTCACCGTCAAGGTCGGTGTGCCGAACATGTACGGGCTGGTGCAGGGCGAAGCCAACGCCATCGCACCGGGCAAGGCGCCGCTGTCGTCGATGAGCCCGACCATCGTCACCAAGGATGGCAAGACGGTGATGGTGGTCGGTACGCCGGGCGGCAGCCGGATCATCACCGCGACCTTGCTGACCATCCTCAATGTCATCGACTACAAGATGAACATCCAGGAAGCCGTGGACGCGCCACGCTTCCACCAGCAGTGGATGCCTGAAACCACCAACCTGGAAACCTTCGCGGTAAGCCCTGACACCCAGAAGATTCTGGAAAGCTGGGGCCACAAGTTTGCCGGCCCCCAGGATGCCAACCACTTGGCGGCGATCCTGGTGGGTGCGCCTTCGCTGGGTGGCAAGCCGGTGGGCAACAACCGTTTCTACGGGGCTAACGACCCACGCCGCAATACCGGGTTGTCGCTCGGTTACTGAGGTGTGAGGTGTTGATTCAGGAAGGCCAGGGACAGCGCCAGGCTGTCATGGGATAACTGGATGGCGGCGCCCTCGGCGCTGCCCTGGGCTGCCGGTATCACCCGTTCGAACATGTGGTTTTCATACGCCTGCACTGCGGCTGAGCAGCCAGGCGTGTGGAGCAGCTGCTGGGCCAGTTCGGCCGCATCGAGCATCGCGGCATTCACGCCTTCGCCGCCAAACGGCGACATCAGGTGCGCCGCATCCCCAATCAACGTCAACCCCTGGCGGTGGACCCAGCGATGGCCCACCGGCAGGGCGTGGATGTGCCTGGCCAGGACGGTTGCATTTGCCGCTTCAAACAGCGCCAGAATGTCCGGGTGCCAGCCTGCAAACTGAGCCTTGAGTGCAGGCAGGCTGAGGTGGTCGGCTGCCCACTCGGTGGGCACGCGAAAAATCGCATACCCGCGCAGATGCGCATGGGCGTTGCGCTGCACGATGATCGCTTTGGCGCCGCCCAGCACTTGCAGGCTGCCGCGCCCCACCAGCGTGGCAATGTGCGGGTGTTGGCGGTCGACATCATCGATGCCGAATTCGATAAACGTCAGCCCGCTGTACTGCGGCAGGTAGGGCGAGAGCAATGGGCGCAGTTTGGACCAGGCGCCATCGGCACCGACCACCAGGTCGAAGGGGCCGTGGGTGATCTCGCCTTGATGCAGTGTCCAGCGTGCAACACCGGCCGGGCGGATGTCATTGATGTTCACACCCCATTTCACACAGCCTTCAGGCAGCGAATCCAGCAGGATCTGGCGCAATTGGGTGCGGTCGACTTCCGGGCGCTCGCCGTCATCGGGGTTGGGGGCTTCGAACAGCAGATGGCCGTGCTGATCCATCAGGCGCGCACCTTGGTCTTCATAGCGCGCGATACGCCGGAAGGCGTCTTCCAGCCCGGCCTGCTGCAGCGCCAGTTGGCCGGATTCGACATGCAGATCCAGGGTGCCGCCCTGGGGGCGTTCCAGAGGCCCGCGTTCGCGTTCGAATACGCAGGCGGCCACGCCGTGGCGGTGGAGGATACGCGCCAAGGTCAAACCGCCGGGGCCGGCGCCGACAATGGCGATACGCAGTGAGATGGTCATGCAAGATGTCCTCGGCACGGCTGGGCAAGCAGTTGCTCGACCGCCTCAAAGGCTATGGCGCGGCGTGCTTCCCAGTCGCCACGAATCACCAGGGCGGGTTGCTGATGCTGTTCGATCCAGTCCAGGCTGCCCTGGAAAAACACCCGGCGATCCGCCAGTTCCGGCTGGCAGCGCTGGCCGTCGGCGCTCCATTCCACGTCCTCGGGGGACAGCAACAGGTGCAGGTCGTAATGGCGGGCCAGCAACTCATCATCCAGCCACGCCGGGTAATCACCGAACAGGGTCTGGCTCCAGAGTTTGTTGGTCAGCAGGTGGGTGTCGAGGATCAGCAGGCGAGGCTGCTCGGCGCGCGCAGCGTCTTCCCAGGCCAGTTGGCCACGGGCGATGGCCGGGATGTCCGCCAGGGTAGTGTCGCGCTGGTAATGGTCGATGAAGTAGCGCACGTATTCACCCACCATCAGCCCACCGAAACGGGCGTGCAGTTGCGCGGCCAGCCAGCTTTTGCCGCTGGATTCGGGGCCGGCCAGTACCACCACTTTCATGCGTGCAACGCCGGGTCGGCGCGCCATTCACGCCAGCCTTGTACGGCGATCGCGGTGAACAGTGCATACAGCGCGGCGGTAAGGTAGAGGCCTTTGTAGAGGAACAGGCCGACGAAGATCACGTCCACGGCGATCCACAGCGGCCAGCATTGCACGCGTTTTTGCGCCATCCACATTTGCGCCACCAGGCTGAAACCGGTGAGTGCGGCGTCGAGCCAGGGTTGCGCGGCATCGGTCCAGTGGGCCATGGCGGCGCCGAGCAGGCCACTGAACACGGCACCGACGGTGAGGCTGACCATGATCGCGGACCAGCCCAGGCTGGTGACCTGGCGACCCTGCGCGACCTCACCGGCGCGGGTCCACTGCCACCAGCCGTAGAGTTGCAGGGCGGCGTAGACCACTTGCAGGAGCATGTCGGAATAGAGTTTTACGTCGAAGAACACCCAGGTGTAGAGCAGCACCATTACCAGGCCGATGGGCCAGCACCATGGGTTTTGCTTGACCGTCAGCCAGACAGCGATCACCCCCAGGGCGGCGGCGAACAATTCAAGCCCGGACATGGCGGTTCCTTGGGAGAGTGGGTGAGGGCGGTGATTGTAACCAAGATGGTGGGGCGGAGGAATGCTCGTTCCCACGCTCTGCGTGGGAATGCATCCCCAGACGCTCCGCGTCAGGCCTGGACGCAGAGCGTCCGTGGCGGCGTTCCCACGCGGAGCGTGGGAACGAGCATGAGTGCTAGATCTTGAACTGGCGCAACAACCCTCCAAGCTGCTCACTCAACCCACGCAAATGCGCGCTCGCCACACTGGACTGCTCCGCCGCCAGCGCCGTGCTGTGGGACAAACCCGCCGCCTGGGTGACGTTCTGGTTGATATCCTCCACCACGTGCGCCTGTTGCAAGGTCGCGCTGGCGATCGAGGCATTCAGCCCATTGAGGTTGCGCAACGCCTGGCCAATGGCGGTGAGGCTCGCACCTGCCTGGCCAGCTTGTTCAATGGTCAGTTGCGAGGCACTGTGGCTGTCGCTGATCACTTTGACCGCCGCTTCCGAATGCCCTTGCAGGCGCTCAATCATCACCTGGATTTCGGCGGTGGATTTCTGCGTGCGCTGGGCCAACAGCCGCACTTCATCGGCGACCACGGCAAACCCGCGACCCTGTTCACCGGCACGCGCCGCCTCGATGGCGGCGTTGAGGGCCAACAAGTTGGTCTGGTCGGCAATCGAACGGATCACTTCCAGCACACCACCAATCTGTGTACTTTCGCTGGACAGCGTGCGGATCACCTCCACGGCCTGGCTGATGGTGCTGGAGAGCTGGTCGATCTGTTGCAGGCTGCCGTCGATATTCACCTGGCCCTGCTGCGCCTGGGCCTGGGCGTCGCGCATTTCGCTGGCGGCATGCTCGGCATTTTTTGCCACGTCCTGCACGCCATAGGTCACTTCGTTGATCGCGGTAGCCACCAGCTCCATCTGCTGGGATTGTTGCTGGCTACGGTCGTGGGCCTGGCTGGCATTGGTGCCCAGTTCCGTGGAAGATTGGCCCAGCGCGTTGGCACACTCCTGTAATTGGCCGACCACCTGGCGCAGCTTGGCGGTAAAGCTATTGAAGTGCTGCGACAATTGAGTGACCTCGTCGCGCCCGTGGGTGTCGAGGGTGCGGGTCAGGTCGCTTTCGCCGCTGGCAATATTGCCCATGGCATTCACTGCCGCCTGCAATGGATGCACAATGCTGCGCGCGATCAGGATCACCAACAGCGCCATCAGCAGCGCAATGCCCAGGCCGATCAACGAGGCTTTCCACACCTGGCCGGTGAATTCGGCCTGCACATCGTCCACGTACACGCCCGAGCCGATAATCCAGCCCCACGGCTCGAACAGTTGGATATACGAGGTTTTCTCCACCGGCGCGTCGGCGCCCGGTTTAGGCCAGCGATAGTTGACGATGCCGGCGCCCTTGGCCTTGGCCAGGAGCACAAATTCATTGAACACCGCAAAACCGTCCGGGTCGCGGATGGCCGAGAGGTTCTGGCCGTCGAGCTTGGGGTTGGCCGCGTGCATGATCATCACGGGCGTCAGGTCGTTGATCCAGAAGTAATCATCGTGGTCGTAGCGCAAGCCACGGACTGCACTGAGGGCTTGCTGTTGCGCGGCCTCGCGGGTGAGAACGCCGGTTTTTTCAAGGTTCTGGTAGTAAGCCAGCACGCCGCTGGCGGTTTGCACCACGTGCTGGGTCTGCTGGCGTTTGGCCTGGTAGAGGTCGCCATGGATCTGCTTGAGCATCAGCAACCCGAGGGTCAGCAGCATCAACACGGCGACTATCAGGATCAGCCAAAGACGGCGGCTGATCGACATGCTGCGCAAACTGTTCATCGTCCTGTCACTCCGTGCTTTTTATAATTGTGTGCTGCATCGACAATTCCAGCTTGTCTGATAGGCTTTCGGCCTGTAATCGAAAAACCTGAGTACTCCCTGATTTTTCACGAAATTTTTGCGCACGGCTGGTGAAAATCCGCAGCGCATCACGATTGCACGTGGTCAGTGAACATTAAAAAGACAGACAAGGCATGCCGCAGCGCATGACCTTTGGGGGATACATGGATTTTTGGACCGCCATACAGGCATTGATTCTTGGCGTGGTGGAGGGGCTGACCGAGTTCCTGCCGATCTCCAGCACCGGGCACCAGATTATCGTCGCCGACTTGATCGGCTTCGGCGGAGAACGCTTTGAAGCGTTCAACATCATTATTCAACTGGGCGCGATCCTCGCAGTGGTCTGGGAGTTTCGGCGCAAGATCCTCGACGTGGTGATCGGCTTGCCGACCCAGCGCAACGCCCAGCGCTTTACCGTCAACCTGATCATCGCAGTGCTGCCGGCGGTGGGGTTGGGGGGGATTTTTGCCGACCTGATCAAGCATTACCTGTTTAACCCGATCACGGTGGCCACCGCGCTGGTGGTGGGCGGGGTGATCATGCTGTGGGCCGAGCGCCGCCAACATGCAGTGCACGCTGAAACGGTGGATGAGATCACCTGGAAAGACGCGCTCAAGGTCGGTGTGGCCCAGTGCCTGGCCATGATTCCGGGCACTTCGCGCTCCGGCGCGACCATTATCGGCGGCCTGTTGTTCGGCCTGTCGCGCAAGACCGCCACCGAGTTCTCATTCTTCCTGGCCATGCCGACCATGGTCGGCGCTGCCGTGTATTCGGGCTACAAGTACCGTCACCTGTTCCAGCCCGATGACTTGCCGGTGTTTGCCATCGGCTTTGTCACCTCGTTCATCTTCGCGATGATTGCGGTCAAGGCGTTGCTCAAGTTCATCGCCAGCCACAGTTACGCGGCGTTTGCCTGGTATCGGATTGCGTTTGGCCTGGTGATCCTGGCGACCTGGCAGTTTGGCTGGATCGACTGGACGGCGGTCAAGCCATGAGCATTCAACACCCGCGCTTGAAGGCGTTCATCTTTGTTTTGCTATGCGCCGCGCCGCTGACTGGCGCGGCACTGTTGTGGCATCGCGGCGAGACGCTGATCCCGCTGGCCGCCTATGGCGTGGTCAGCGTGGTGGCGTTTTTCCTGTACTGGGGCGACAAACGCAAGGCCCAAGCCGAAGGCCCGCGCGTGCGCGAAAATATCCTGCATGCCGTGGAGCTGGCGGGCGGTTGGCCGGGGGCGCTGATTGCCCAGCAGGTGTTTCGCCACAAGACGCGCAAGGTGTCGTATCAGGTGCTGTTCTGGGTGATTGTGTTGCTGCACCAAGTGTTCTGGCTGGACCAGCTGTTCCTGGGCGGCACGCTGCTCTCGGTTTTATAGTGTTGAGGTGTCTGGGATATTTCCTACGCGATTGCGGGAGGCAGCTTACCCAGACGGCCCTGTAAACCGGCAGCAGGCTCGCGTTATGCTTCGGGCACTTGAGCGCACGGGGCCCACACGAATGTCTTTTTCAGATTCATTGCTCCATCATTCGGCAACTGAGCTTGCAGCGCTGATTCAACAGCGCAAGTTTACTTCCACCGCCATCGTCAGCTTTTACCTTGCGCGTATCGAGGCGCTCAACCCCTCGGTCAACGCGCTGGTGCAGGTCTGTGCCGATACGGCGTTGGCCGATGCTTGGGCGGTTGATCGTGCTATCGCCCAAGGCGAGTATGGCGGCGTGTTGCAGGGCGTTCCCTTCACGGTCAAAGATGTTTTCGATACCCGTGGGGTAGTGTCGGCAGCGGGTCTGGTTGATCGGGCTCATTATTGTCCTCAGCACGATGCTGTTGCAGTGACGCGCATGAAAGCGGCCGGCGCCATTCTTTTGGGTAAAAGCAACTGCCCGCCGGGCGGTGGCGGTGGAGTGACCGATAACCCGGTCTACGGCGCTACCCGTAACCCCCATGCGCTGTCCCATGGCCCCGGCGGCAGCAGCGGTGGCGAAGCTGCTGCGGTGGCTGCCGGCCTTTCGCCGCTGGGACTGGGCAGCGATTCCGGTGGCAGCCTGCGCATACCGGCGCATTTTTGCGGAGTCAGTACCTTGAAGCCCACCACGGGCCGGGTCCCCAACACCGGGGTTTTCGATCACCCTGGTGGGTTGAGTGATAGCCGCAGCCAGATCGGCCCGATGGCCCGGCATGTCGAAGACCTGGACCTGGTGTTCCGGGTGATCGCCGGTGAGGATGGGCACGATTGTGGGGTGATTCCAATGCCGCTGCCGGATATGCCTCCACAGGCACTGAATGGTTTGCGCGTCGCCTGGTACAGCGAGGGCGGCATCGAACCGGTAGACACGTGTACCCAGGTCACGCTGCAGGTGGCTGCCGACCTGCTGGCAGGTGCGGGCGCCGTGGTCCGTCAGGCGTTCCCTTCGGCATTGCGTAATGCTCGCGATATTACCGAGCGCTACTGGGCAATGGGCAAAGGCTCCGGGGCACAGGCGATACAGTTGCTCTCGGATTGGGATCAGTTTCGCAGTGCCATGCTGGGGTTCATGGCGGACTACGACATTATCCTGTGCCCGGTTGACGCGGCCCCGGCGCCGCTGCTGGGCACCGCCCGGCCAGGGTTGTTCAGCCATACGCTGCCATACAGCCTGGCCGGCTGGCCCTGTGTGGTGGTGCGCGCCGGTACTGCTGACTCGGGTTTGCCGGTGGGTGTACAGATCGTTGCACGGGCCTGGCACGAGCATTTGGCGCTGGGGGCGGCGATGGCCATTGAGCGCGCACTGCCGTTTGCGCGTTGAACCATCAATCCAGCTTCAGTCCCACCTGCGCGCGCTTGGGCAATTTGCTTACCACCAACTGGTGCGAGCGCTGCAACAGGCCACGCAGTTCCTCGGCGCCCAGCGGGTAGGGCGTGTTCATGATCACCCACTGCGCCCGCGCCAGGTACGGCGCGGGGTGGATGCCAGGGCGGTCCACATGGCCGAGGAACAGCTCCTTGTCGACCTTGAACGCCAGCGAGTCACCGCGCAGGTTCTGCAGGGCGAACATCTTGTTGCCGGCAATCGAGAACACGCGCACGCCGCCCCACTTGTAGTCTTCCCGCGCGCCGGGCAGGCCCAGGCAGAATGCCGCGACTTGTGCTTCGCTCATCTTCATAGCAAACGGTCTCCGCAACCCTTGAAGGCTTCTTCCAGATAGTCGATCCAGGCCCGAATCGCCGGTAACACGCCACGGCGGTGCGGGTAGACCGCCTGCAACCAGCCGCCCGGCGAAGACCATTGCGGCAGCAACTGCACCAATTGGCCGCTGGCCAGCTCCTCTTCGCAATACATCATTGGCAGCAGGGTAAAGCCCAGGCCCTGCAAGGCGCAGGCTTTGCGCACGATAAAGTCGTCGATGCCCAGGCGCGCTTCCATGGATAAGTTTTCGGTATTGCCTTGCGGGTCGATCAACCGCAAGTGCACCAGGCGATCGGCCTCAAGCGCAGCGAGTACCGGCAATTGCTTGAGATCGTCCGGGGTGTTGATTTGGCGGCCTTGCAGGAACTGCGGGCTGGCCACCAAGACTGTCTGGGCCTGGCGCAGGCGCTTGGTCACCAGCAACGGGTCTTCATCGCCCAACTCGCGCACGCGCAGGGCCACATCGATACCTTCGGCCACCAGGTCGACGCGTCGGTTGACCAGTGTCATCTCCAGCTGCACCAGTGGGTGAGCGGCGAGAAAGCCGGCAACGATGCCTGGCAACATGTGCTGCGCCATGCCCACCGGACAACTCACGCGCAGGCGCCCGCGGGGTTCGCTGGACATGCTGGCCACGGCCTCGTCGGCCATTTCCGCTTCCAGCAGCATCGCCTGGCAATGGCGCAGGTAGCGCTCGCCGACGGCAGTGAGGGTCAATTGCCGCGTGGTGCGTTGCAACAGGCGGGCGCCAAGGCGTTCTTCCAGTTCGGCGATGCGCCGCGACAGCCGTGACTTGGGAATCCCCAGCAGCCGGCCGGCCGCCGCAAAGCCGCCGGCTTCGACGACTTTGGCGAAGTAGTAGAGGTCGTTGAGGTCTTGCATGGTCAACCTATTGTCCTGTCAGTGGGACGAACTATCCGCGTGTGGCGTGCGCAAATCCAGCCTAAAGAAAAGCCAGCACCTTGCAGGCACTGGCTTTTGGAGGGTGAGAGGGCTTAGAACTGCGCCCCCGCCATCAACACATACTTCACGTGCACGTACTCCTCGATCCCGTAATAGCTGCCTTCACGCCCATAGCCGGACTGCTTGATGCCACCAAACGGGACCGACGCCGTGCCCACAGAACCCGAGTTGAGGATCACCATGCCGGCCTCCAGTTGACGTGACAGGCGCAACGACCGGCCCAGCGCGCTGGTGTAGGCATAGGCCACCAGGCCGAATTCGGTCTGGTTGGCGCGGGCGATGACTTCTTCTTCGTCCTTGAACGAGTAGACGGCGAACACGGGGCCGAAGATCTCCTCGGTCGCCAGCGGTGAATCGTCCTGCAAGCCGGTCAATACGGTCGGTTCATAGAACAGCCCGCCCTTGGCGTGGGGTTTGCCGCCCATCAGCACGTTGGCGCCCGCTGCCTTGGCGTCCTCGACCAGACGCACGACTTTGTCAAAACCCAGTTGATTGACCAGTGGCCCGACCACAAAGCCTTCGCGCAGGCCCTGGTCCACTTCGATGTTGGCGACGGCAGCCTTCATGCGTTCGATAAAGTCTTCGAGAATGCTGTGCTGCACAAAGATCCGGTTCGGCGAGATGCACACCTGGCCCGAGTTGCGCAGTTTGGCGCCGACCAGTCCTTTTACCGCTTCATCCAGATTGGCGTCCTCAAACACAATAAACGGCGCATTGCCGCCCAGCTCCAGGGTCATCTTCTTGATAGTCGCCGCGCACTGCGCTGCGAGCAATTTGCCCACACCGGTGGAGCCGGTGAACGAGATCTTGCGGATACGTGGGTCGCCAGTGAGGATCAGGCCGATCTCCTTGGGATCACCCACCACCACTTCAAGCACACCGGCTTCGATACCGGCCTTGCGTGCGTAGTCCAGCAGCTTGAGGGCAGTGAGCGGTGTGTCTTCGGCGGGCTTGATCACCATGGTGCAGCCGGCGGCCAGGGCCGTGGCGACTTTGCGGGTGATCATCATGAACGGGAAGTTCCACGGCGTAATGGCCGCTACGGGGCCGATGGCTTCTTTGGTCACCATGACATTGGCATGGCGGTCGTGGGTGGGAATGGTGTCGCCGTAGACGCGTTTGGCCTCTTCGGCGTACCACTCGATAAAGCCCAGGCCGTAGTCGATTTCACCTCGGGCTTCGCTCAGGCACTTGCCGTTTTCGCGGCACAGCAGTTCGGCGAAGGCCTCCTTGTCCGCCTTAACGCTGTCGTGCCAGCGGCGCAGAATGTCGCTGCGCTCCTTGGCGAGTTTGCCGGACCATTCGGGGAAGGCGGCGCAGGTGCGGTCAACGGCGGCCTTGACCTGGGCTGAGGTGTGCTTGGCCACACGGCCGATTTCTTCGCCGGTGGCAGGGTTGTAGACGATAAGCATGGGCAAGCTCCGAAGGCTGAAAGTGCTGTTTCAGGCTACGGAACACTGCGGTTTGAGCGAATATCCATTCCAATGTGCCGATTGCCTATTCCTATGAGTGCATAGCCATATCGGTGTTTGCGCAGTACCGTGCTGTTTTCGCCAGGAGCCATGCGCCATGGGCCGCACCCACAAAATCATCGAGCTGATGGGGCGCTTGGCGCCTGTCGAAGGCTATAACCTGAGCGCTCTGGAGGATGTGCGTTTCCTGCGCTCAAATCGGCCGCTGCACCGGGTGTCGGTGCTGTACGACCCCGGCATCGTGATCGTCTGCCAGGGGCGCAAGCGCGGTTACCTGGGTGAAGAGATTTACCTGTACGACGCCCAGCATTACCTGGTGGTGTCGGTGCCGGTGCCGTTCACCATGGAAACCGAGGCCAGCGAAGCAGAGCCGATGCTGGCGGTGTACTTGCGCCTGGATTTCACCCTCGCCGCCGAATTGATGTTGGCGCTGGATGCGTTTCCCGAATTGCTCGAAGCCAAGCCGCGCGGCATGTATTCCTCGCCCATGGACGACAAACTCAGTGAGTCGCTGCTGCGGTTTCTCGAAGCCATGAGTGCGCCGATGGAGGCACAGGTTCTCGGCCCCGCGCTGATGCGCGAGATCTACTACCGCATCCTCACAGGCGAGCAGGGCGGTTCGATGCGCGCCGCGCTTAACCGCCAAGGCCAGTTCGGCAAGGTGGCACGCGCAATCCGCAAGATTCATGGGGACTACCACCAGCACCTGGACGTGGAAGCGTTGGCGCGCGAGGCGATGATGAGCGTGCCGAGTTTTCATGCGCACTTTCGCACGGTCACCGACACCTCGCCGATGCAATACCTCAAGTCCACGCGCCTGCACCAGGCGCGTTTGCTGATGCTGCGCAACGACATCACTGCCGCCACGGCGTGTGCTCAGGTGGGCTATGAAAGCGCCTCGCAGTTCAGCCGAGAGTTCAAGCGCTTGTTCGGGCGTACGCCCCAGGAGGAGATTCAGTGGATGAAACGCACCTATGCGCTGCCAGCGCCCTCGTCGACGTCTATTTATGTGTCGTCGCACTGAGTTGGCGAGCTGATTGTCCTGCTGGCAGGACGAACAATCACATTTGTGCCGTCTAATCGACTATTGGGTTCATGTGTAGGATTAACTTCATTCGATCGCCCAGCCGCGATCCTCACTTGGAGAACCCGCATGAAACTGTTGCATATCGATTCCAGCATCCTCGGCGACAACTCGGCTTCGCGTCAGCTCAGCGCTGGTGTGGTCAAGGCCTGGCAAGCGGCTGAGCCAGGTGTGGAAGTGACCTATCGTGACTTGGCTGCCGAAGGCATCAGCCACTTTTCCGGCCTGACCCTGGGCGCCCTGGGCACCGCTGCCGAATTGCGCGACGCCGTACAAAAACACGAGGCCGAACTGAGCGCTACGTCCCTGGCTGAATTCATCGCCGCCGACGCTGTAGTCATCGGTGCGCCGATGTACAACTTCTCGGTGCCGTCCCAGCTCAAGGCCTGGATCGACCGTATTGCCGTGGCCGGCCAAACCTTCCGTTACACCGAAGCCGGCCCTGAAGGCCTGTGCGGCGGCAAGAAGCTGATCATTGTTTCCACCGCTGGCGGTCTGCATGCGGGCCAGGCGAGCAATGTGGGGCACGAGGATTACTTGAAACTGGTGTTTGGCTTCCTCGGCATCACTGATATCGAATTTGTCCGCGCCCAAGGCCTGGCGTACGGTGAAGAAGTTCGCAGCAAGGCCTTGAGCGACGCCAACGTAGTGATCAACGAACAATTGTTCGCCGCCGCGTAAGGCTTGTGTAAAGTTCGCCTCTGTTCGGTTCCAATCTGAACCGGGGCGCCTAAACTCTGTATTCTGATCGCCTGAACGCGACCGGAGTACGGAGTTTTTTCGTTTACCCGCTGTCATTACTTTGGCCCAGGTTATGCACGCATGGGTTTATCACCCGGAGCGAGTGCCTTGGCCCATGGACTTTTCAAACCGACATGCCGCGGGTGTTGAACGTGGTCGCGCAGCAAAGGTGGACATCCCCATGATGCGTCTTTGTGCTGTTTTGGTTCTTTCCCTGCTCGGTGGCCTGATTTCAGTGCACGCCGCCCCGGCGCCGCACCCGCATTGGAGTGTGGGCTTTCATCGCATGAGTTTTCTCGACCCGCTGGATCAGCAGCCGATGAATGCCATCGCGTTTTACCCGTCTACCGACGATGAACATTCCACGCAGTTGGGTCCCTACCACGTGGCCGCCACCCAGGACTCCAAAGTCGCTATCGGGCGTTTCCCGATGCTGATGCTGTCCCACGGCAACACCGGTACACCGCTGGCGCTGCACGACCTGGCCACTTCCCTGGCGCGCAAGGGGTTTGTAGTGGTAGCCGTGCTGCATCCTGGCGACAACTACAAGGATCACAGCCGCCTGGGCACGGTGAGCAACTTGTACGGGCGGCCGATTCAGATTTCCGCAGCCATTACCGCGACCCTGGGCGACACGATGCTGTCGCCGTTCGTCAATGTCGACCAGGTGGGGGTCATCGGTTATTCCGCCGGCGGCGAAACCGCGCTGATCCTGGCCGGTGCCAAGCCGGATTTCGACCGCCTGCGCCGCTACTGCCAGGAGCGCCCGGAAGACCGCGACGCCTGCACCACCAAAGGTGAGCTGG
Source organism: Pseudomonas sp. 2995-3 (assembly GCF_002742565.1). Classification (NCBI taxonomy): domain Bacteria; kingdom Pseudomonadati; phylum Pseudomonadota; class Gammaproteobacteria; order Pseudomonadales; family Pseudomonadaceae; genus Pseudomonas; species Pseudomonas sp. 2995-3. Next base: position 199,078 of record NZ_LJSB01000223.1, read on the forward strand.
TGGTCGACCGTGAAGACCTGCAGCCGCAAGCCGACCCACGTATTCATGCCTTGATGCTGATGGCGCCGCTGAGCCTGATGTTCGGCCGCCACACCCTGGCCGATGTGCATGTGCCGGTGCTGCTCTACAGCGGCGACGGCGACAAGCTGGTGGCCGTGGACAAGAACGCCGCCGCCCTGGCGCGCAAACTGCCGCAACCGCCGGATTTCAAACTATTGGCCGGGGCCGGGCACTTTGTGTTCATGGCGCCGTGTGACAGTGACCAACTGCTGGCCATGCCAGCGATTTGCACGGATGCCGACGGTGTCGACCGCGAAGGCATCCACCGTGACCTGATCTCGGAAGCGGGGCGCTTCTTCATGCACACCCTGGGTCAGTCGACCCGCGCCGGTTTGCAGACCGCTGATCAATAAGCGCGGCGCTTGAGCTGTACGGTCAGGCACAGGGCCGTGACCGACAGCAGCGCGGCGCAGAAGAAGATCCAGCCATAGCCGAGGTTCAGTGCCACGGCGCCCATCAATGGCCCGGCAATCGCCAGGGCCAGATCAAAAAACACCGCATACGCACTCAGCCCCGCGCCCCGGCTGCTGTTGGGCACTTGCTTGATGGCTTCTACGCCGAGCGCCGGGTACACCAGCGACAAACCGAAGCCGGTCAGCCCGGCGCCGATCAGCGCCACACCGGTGGAGGGCGCCAGCCACAACAGGGTCAGGCCGACGGTCTCGATGGTCATGCAGGCAATCGCCGCGCTGAACCCGCCGAAGCGGCTGATGGCGGAGATAAACACCAGGCGCGACAAGATAAAACACACGCCAAACACCGTCAGGCAGTACGCCGCACCGACCCAGCCACGGTTGAGGTAATACAGGGTGATAAAGGTGGTCAGCGTGCCGTAGCCGATAGACGCCAGGCACAGGCTGGCGCCAAACGGCGCGATGCGCCCGAACACCGACCAGAATGGCAGCCGCTCGCCACGCACCACCGGCACCGACGGTTTATTGCGGATCAACACCAGGCCCAAGGCGGCCAACACGGACAGCGCGACGCCCAGGCTGGTGTAGCCATAGTCGGCGACCATCACCACGCCCAGCGGCGCGCCAATCGCGATGGCGCCGTAGGACGCGATACCGTTCCAGGAGATCGAGCGCGCCGTGTGTTCGGCACCGACCGCGCCCATGCACCAGCTGATGGTGCCAACGCCGATCAGGCCTTGGGCCACGCCGAGCAACAGCCTGCCGACGATCAACACCCCAAGGCTCACGGCGGGGGTGCTTTCAAGCAAGGTTGCGAAAAATGTCAGCACGCCACTGACCAGGATGCCGGCCAAACCCAACACAATGGCGCGTTTGGTGCCGACGTTATCCGACATGCGCCCAGCCATCGGGCGGCTGAGCAGGGTGGCCAGGTATTGCGAGCCGATGGTGACCCCGGCGACTACGGCGCTGAAGCCCAGTTGTTCATGCACATAGCCTGGGATCACCGCAATTGGCAGGCCGATGCAGATAAACGCGATAAAGGTGTAGAAGACAATGGAGACGATCTGCAGGGTGATCGACAGGGAGCTGGGGGCGGCGGCAGGCATGGTCACTCATTCGCGGGCGGGCGGTGAGGGCATGATGGCAAGGGCGTGGGGGAAAAGGAAGCTGGCTAACGGGTTTTGCTGAGTAGGCCCGTCATCATAAGCCGCTCTATTGTAGTGAACAGGCTCGATGTGGCGAGCAGGCTTGCCCTGCGCTGGGCTGCGCAGCGGCCCTAAAACCAAACACCGCGTTTTGCCTGGCAGAACGCGGTGTTTTTTATTGGGGCTGCTTCGCAGCCCAGCGCAGGGCAAGCCTGCTCGCCACAGCAAGCGGGTTCGCCACAACAAGCCGGCTAGCCGCGGGTGCTTAGAACACCACGCCTTGGCTGCGCAGGTAGTCGTCATAGGTGCCGCTGAAGTCGATCACGCCGGTGGCGCTCAACTCGATGATGCGGGTGGCCAGGGACGATACGAACTCACGGTCGTGGCTGACGAAGATCAGCGTGCCCGGGTAGTTTTCCAGCGCCAGGTTCAGCGCTTCGATGGATTCCATGTCCAAGTGGTTGGTGGGTTCGTCCATGATCAGCACGTTCGGCTTTTGCAGGATCAGCTTGCCGAACAGCATGCGGCCTTGCTCACCACCGGAAATCACCTTCACCGACTTCTGGATCTCGTCGTTGGAGAACAGCATGCGGCCCAGGGTGCCACGGATCATCTGCTCGCCTTGGGTCCACTGGCCCATCCAGTCGAACAGGGTCACGTCGTCTTCGAAGTCATGGGCGTGGTCCTGGGCGTAGTAGCCCAGCTCTGCGGCGTCGGTCCACTTGATGCTGCCGGCGTCCGGGGTCAGTTCGTTGACCAGGGTGCGCAGCAGGGTGGTCTTGCCGATACCGTTCGGGCCGATGATCGCCACGCGCTCGCCGGCTTCAACCTGGAAGCTGAAGTCCTTGAACAGAGGCTTGCCGTCGAAGCCCTTGGCCATTTTTTCGACCATCACAGCCTGGCGGTGCAGCTTCTTGTTCTGCTCGAAACGGATGAACGGGCTCACACGGCTCGACGGCTTGACCTCGGCCAGCTGGATCTTGTCGATCGCCTTGGCGCGGGACGTGGCTTGCTTGGCTTTCGAGGCGTTGGCCGAGAAGCGGCTGACGAAGGATTGCAGTTCGGAGATCTGCGCCTTCTTCTTGGCGTTGTCCGACAGCAGCTGCTCGCGGGACTGGGTCGCCACGGTCATGTACTCGTCGTAGTTGCCCGGGAACAGGCGCAGCTCGCCGTAGTCCAGGTCAGCCATGTGGGTGCACACGCTGTTCAGGAAGTGACGGTCGTGAGAGATGATGATCATCAGGCTGGAACGCTGGGTCAGGATGTTTTCCAGCCAGCGGATGGTGTTGATGTCCAAGTGGTTGGTCGGTTCGTCGAGCAACAGCACTTCAGGGTCGGAGAACAGCGCCTGGGCCAGCAATACGCGCAGTTTCCAGCCTGGCGAGACTTCGCTCATCGGGCCAAAGTGCTGCTCCAGCGGAATACCCAGGCCCAGCAGCAGTTCACCGGCGCGGGATTCGGCGGTGTAGCCGTCCATTTCGGCGAATTCGGTTTCGAGCTCGGCAACGGCCATGCCGTCTTCTTCGCTCATTTCCGGCAGCGAGTAGATGCGGTCACGCTCAGCCTTGACCCGCCACAGCTCTTCGTGGCCCATGATCACGGTGTCGAGTACGGTGAATTCTTCGTAGGCGAACTGGTCCTGGCGCAGTTTACCCAGGCGCACGTTTGGCTCCAGCATGACCTGGCCGCCGGACGGCTCGAGGTCGCCGCCGAGGATTTTCATGAAGGTCGACTTGCCGCAACCGTTGGCACCGATCAAACCATAACGGTTGCCGGCGCCGAATTTGACCGAGACGTTCTCGAAGAGCGGCTTGGCGCCGAACTGCATGGTGATGTTAGCTGTGGAGATCAATTACTTTACCTATCAATGAGTTGCGAGCGTGGCGGCAGGAGCCTTCAGGCATGCGTCAACAGCGACATCAAGGCGCGAAACCCGGTCGCTGAGCAGAAAATTTTGGCTGTGTGTTGGAATTTGGCGCGCATTGTCGCATATGTCAGGCGACAGTTGTATGGCAGGCGAACGATGGTTTCTCCAAGGTCTCCGGCATCGCCAGCCATAACAGCGCCAAGGCCACGGCCGCCACGCCTGCCAGGGTCAGGAATGCCGCGTTGTAGCCGGCCTGTTGCACCACGAAACCGGCCAGGCTGCTACTCAACGCCGCACCCAGGCCAAACACCGTGGACAGCGCGCCAAGGCTCACATTAAAACGCCCGGTGCCCTGGGTCAGGTCCTTGACGATCACCGGGAACAGCGCGCCAAAGATCCCCGCGCCGATGCCGTCGAGCATCTGTACCGCCACCAGCCAGTACGGATCACTGGACAAGGTGTAGAGCACGCCGCGCAGTGGCAGGATCAGGAAACCTGCGAGCAGCAGCGGTTTGCGACCCCACACATCGGCCTTGAACCCCACCAGCCAGGCCATCGGCACCATCACCAACTGCGCGGCGACGATGCACGCCGAGGTCAGCGGCGTAGCCATTTGCAAGTTGATCTGCGCAAGCTTCTGGCTGACCAACGGCAGCATCGCCGCATTGGCCAGGTGGAAGAGGGCGCAGCAGATGGCGAATACCAGCAGCGGCCGGTTGGCCAGCAGGACTTTCACACCGGACGGTTGTTCGTGATCGCTGTGGTGGGCCGGGTCAAAGCCCCTGGCGACTTCATGGTCAATCGCCTTGGCCGACACACAGCTCACGGCCACGATACTGGCCAGCGCCATAAAGGCCATCAAGTAAAACACCACCACCGGGCCGTACAGGTACGCCAGGCCGCCGGCCAGCAGCGCTGCCACAGCATTGCCGGCGTGGTTGAAGGTTTCGTTGCGCCCCGTTCGGCGGGTGAAGGCGCGTGGCCCGGTAATTCCGAGGGAAATGGCCGATATGGCCGGTGCAAACACCGAGGCGGCCACGGCACTGGCGGCCTGGGTCAAGGCCACCCAACTGAAGGCGCTGACAAATGGCAGCATCAGGCAACTGATGGTCACCAGGATGGCAGCCGCCGCAATCACCGCGCGCTTGCTGCGTGTGCGGTCGATCAGCGCGCCCGCCGGGCCTTGGGTGACCAGTGCGGCGATGCCCGCCAGGGTCATGACCACGCCGATGCTGGCCGGGTCCCATTTGTGCACGGCCAGCAGGTAAATCGCCAGGTAAGGCCCGAGGCCGTCGCGCACATCGGCCAGGAAAAAATTGAGGCTGTCCAGGGACAAGGTATTACGCAAGTCAGAGTGATTGGCCACGGCGTTGTCTTCGCAAAGGGTGTTCAGGGGCTGGACACTCATTGGGCTAGTGACCCGTGGGCTTGAACAGAAGTTTCGCTGCCGCTGAGGGTTTCATCTGACGGGCGTTTGGATTATTTTCCGTAGCCCGCTGAAATGACTCCCTGGAGACGCAATGGACATGCCCTCAGCCCAACAGGCAATCGCCGATAATAAGGCCGCCTGGGACGCCTCTGCCGCGCTGCACAAAGATACTGCGACCTGGAATACCTTGCTGCAATCAGTCGTTGAGCCGGCTTTTTCCTGCCTCGACCCCACCATCACCGCGTTGTTGCAAACCGTTGGCGTTGCCGGCAAGTCGGTGGTGCAAGTCGGCTGTAACAACGGGCGTGAAAGCCTGTCGCTGTTTGGCCTGGGCGCGCGTGAGGTGGTGGGTGTCGATCAATCGACAGCCTTTCTGGCGCAAGCTCGGGAGTTGGCTGAGATTTCCCCGCATAACCCGCAATTCATCGAAGCCGATATCCATCACCTGCCTGAGCGTTTGCTTGGCCGGTTCGATATTGCCTTGGTGACCATTGGCGTACTCGGCTGGATGCCGGATGTGGCGCTGTTCATGCAGCACGTGGCCAGTACCCTCAAGCCCGGCGGCACCCTGGTGATCTACGAGACTCACCCTTTCCTGGAAGTCTTCGACCCTCAGGCCAGCAACCCGTTTTTGCCCGACAGCTCGTATTTTCAACGCGATCCGTTCGTGTTGCAGGCGTCAATTGTGTATGAAGGGCTGACAGAGGTGCCTGGGCCGACGTCCTACTGGTATGTGCATACCCTGGGCAGCGTCGTCACCGCGGCGATTGCGGCGCACTTGCAGATCGAGCATCTGCAGGAGTATCCGCACTCCAACCGCGAGGAGCTGTATGACCAGTACGAGCACCAGTCGGCCCAATTGCCGTTGTGTTTCACCCTGACGGCCATCAAGCGCGCTGTTTGAGCGGGTTTTTCGCGCACAAAAAAAGGCCCGCGACAGAAGAGGCGGGCCAAGTGATTCACTGGAGTAGGTGGCCTTACGCTAAAGGCCAGGAAGTAAACACCGTGTGAAAAGCATGTCGGCGTTTCGGATGGCATGCGGTTTTCAGGTGCGGCGCACGAAGGCGCGCATGGTTTGCCCTGGCCCGGTGCTGAAGACCGTTGGGCGGGGCATGCCTTCATCCGCTGCGATAAACACAAAATTATCGCCTTCGAGGCGATAACTGGCGGGTAACGCTTTGCCGGCGTCATCGCCCATGGAATCTACCCAGGTAATACGTTTGGGCGTGGTGCTGCTGTCCAGGGAAAACCGGCCAGCCAGCAATACGTTGCCAGCGACGGTTCGGACTTCGAACTGATCACCCTCAATCGTGGTAATGGCGCCTGGCGCGCTGTGTGCGTCCGCAGGGTTGAGTACGCCGCTGTCTTCCAGGGAAGTCTGCTCCCAGGCGCCCTGAAGCGCGGTGAAGTCCGGGTCTGGTTGAAGTTTCATGCAAGTTCCTTTTGCTGGAGATTGATTGGCGCGATGATAACTGAAAGGGGATTGAACCTGGTTGGATGCCGAGTTTTTTGTGGGTTGCCAGCGCAACCGCCTGCGCTGTAAATAGCCTCACTCTGGGCTTGCATCCAGGCAGGCGCACGTGAGTCCTACGCGTTGCGTAGACAGCTTTTCACAATTCTTAGTTAACCTTTGGTTACAAACTGTGGCTAAATAAAGGTCTAAGGCGTGGTTTAGGAAGTGACTCGTCCGGCCAGCCGCCACTATGTAATCGTGATTTCAGGTGCTGCTTATTTATCCTCGGCCGTTGTGGGCATGCAGGAGCAGCCTGTTCTCTTCTAACTTGTGACGAATCCCTTGAAACTCATCATTGTTGTTCTCTACGTTGCCTCCATTGCGTATGTTCACCTGCGTGGCAGAGTGCGACACAAGCTGGGTCGCCAGCTTAGCGATCACTCGACGTTCCTTGCGCCGATCAACTGTTTCCTCTACTTGTTTTCCAGGCAGCCAAGCCGTCCGTTTCTGTCGCCCAGCGACTTTCCGGACCTGAGCCCGCTGCAGGAGCACTGGGAGGAAATCCGCCAGGAAGGTCAGAACCTGATGCGCGCGGGCGAGATCAAGCGCTCGGACCAATACAATGACGTGGGTTTCAACTCGTTTTTCAAGTCGGGCTGGAAGCGCTTTTACCTTAAGTGGTACGGCGACAGTCACCCTTCGGCGATGAAGCTGTGCCCGCGTACCACTGAGCTGGTGCAAGGCATTGGCTCGATCAAGGCGGCGATGTTTGCCGAGCTGCCGCCGGGCTCCAAGCTGGTGCGCCACCGTGACCCGTATGCAGGCTCTTATCGTTACCACCTGGGCTTGGACACGCCGAACGATCCGGGTTGCTACATCAATGTGGATGGCGAGAGTTACTACTGGCGGGACGGTGAGCCGGTGATGTTTGACGAGACTTACATTCACTACGCGGAAAACACTACGCAGCAGAACCGCATCATTCTGTTCTGTGACATTGAGCGCCCGATGAAGTACCGCTGGGCGGCGGCGTTTAACCGTTGGTTCAGTCGTAATGTAATGGCGGCTGCGGGTTCGCCTAATGATGAGGGTGACAAGACCGGTGGTTTGAACCGCGCGTTTACGCGGTTGTACAAGATTCGTTTGCGTGGCAAGGAACTGAAAAAGCGTAATCGTGCGCGGTATTACCTGGAAAAATGGGCGATTTTCGCTGGGTTGGCGCTGATTTTTATCCTGATCTGATCTGATCTGATCTGCCTGCTGCTCCAAGTGTGGGAGCTGGCTCGACAAGCCAGCCTCCACATTTGATCGCGTGCAGCTCTGCTGTTGCCAAGGTGAACCGCCGTCAGGGCGCAACCCTTAGCCGCCGTTACCCCAATAACGGGTATGCACTCATCCGCCACACTCAAACTCCCCCCGCAAATGTTATTCACGACCTGTTCACTCGATAAACGACACCCCCTCAAACATACCCATTGAACGACTGTTCAGTTTGCACTATGTTGACCGCATCCACCCGTTTGCACACAACCGGGTTCGCGCTTTTTCTTCTTGAACGAGAGGCTCTGGCATGCGGTTTTCCCCCTTCGTCGAACGAATTGCAGGGCAGGGCGTCGCCGCCTGGGACATCCACCACGCCGCGTTCCAGGCTGCCAGCCAGGGCGAAGACATCATCATCCTCAGCGTCGGCGACCCCGATTTCGCCACGCCGGCCTTCATCACCGAAGCCGCAGTCAGCGCATTGCACAGCGGTGACACGCACTACACCGAAATCCCCGGCCGCGCCGCCCTGCGCGAGGCTGTGGCGGCGCGCTACAGCAAGACCCTGGCACGCTCACTAAACGCCGACAACGTGATCATCGTGCCCGGCGCACAGAACGCGTTGTTCATCAGTTCCCTGTGCCTGCTGCAAGCCGGTGATGAAGTGCTGGTGCTCGACCCGATGTACGTCACCTACGAAGCCACGCTCAAAGCCAGTGGCGCCACCCTGGTGCGCGTACCGTGCTCGCCGGAGTCCGGGTTTCGCCTGGATGCACAACGCCTGGCTGCCGCCATCACCCCGCGCAGCCGCGCCATCTTCTTCTCCAACCCCAATAACCCCACCGGCGTGGTGCTCAACCCGCAGGAACTGCAAGCGATAGCCGACCTGGCTACCGCCCACGACCTGTGGGTGGTGGTGGATGAGGTCTACGAAAGCCTGGTGTTTGACGGCCAATACCACAGCCTCGCCGCGTTACCCGGCATGGCCGAGCGCTGCATCGTGATTGGCAGCCTGTCCAAATCCCACGCCATGACCGGCTGGCGAACCGGCTGGCTGATCGCCTCACCGGAAATGATCAGCCACGCCGAAACCCTGGTGCTGAGCATGCTCTATGGCTTGCCGGGTTTTGTGATGGAAGCCGCCACAGCAGCCGTGCTGGCCCATGACGAAGTGACGGTGGGCATGCGCGACATCTACCGGCGCCGCCGTGACTTGGTCGTGGCCGGCCTGAGTGCGTGCCCCGGCATCAAGGTACAGGCGCCGCAAGCCGGGATGTTTGTGCTGGTAGACGTGCGCGGCACGGGTTTGGGCTCATTGGATTTTGCCTGGCGCCTGTTCCGCGAGGCGGGTGTTTCGGTGCTGGATGCCGCGGCGTTTGGCGAGCCGGCGCAAGGGTTTGTGCGGCTGTCGTTCACCTTGGGCGAAGCACGCCTGGCCGAAGCCTGCCAGCGTATCGCCAGGTTCGTCGCCAAGCTTGCCGGCGAGCCGCGTGTGGCGCCGACGCCTGAGATCGACGTGCTGCCGCCTGTCGAAGCGCGCAAGATGATTGAGGTGATCGACCTGCACAAGCGCTTCGGCAATATCGAAGTGCTCAAAGGCATCTCGCTCACGGCCAACGAAGGTGAGGTGATTTCGCTGATCGGCGCCAGCGGCTCAGGCAAAAGCACCTTGCTGCGCTGCATCAACATGCTTGAAGTGCCCGACCAGGGCAGCATCCATGTCGACGGTGAAAGCATCAAGCTCAACTACGGCATGCCCGGCGCGCCGCTGGTCGCCGATGCCAAGCAATTGGTGCGCATCCGCTCGACCCTGGGCATGGTGTTCCAGAACTTCAACCTGTGGCCGCACCGCACCGTCCTCGAAAACCTTATCGAAGCGCCCACCCAGGTGCTGCGCGAAAGCCGTGCCGAGGCCATCGAGCGCGCCGAAGCCTTGCTCGACCGCGTTGGCCTGGCCGCCAAACGCAATGAATTCCCGGCGTTCCTGTCCGGCGGCCAACAGCAGCGTGTGGCGATTGCCCGCGCGTTGGCGATGCGCCCCAAAGTCATGCTGTTCGACGAACCCACCTCAGCCCTCGACCCCGAACTGGTGGGCGAAGTGCTGCGTGTGATCCGCTCCCTGGCCGAAGAAGGCCGCACCATGATCCTGGTCACCCATGAAATGGCCTTCGCCCGGGATGTGTCCTCCAAAGTGGCTTTTCTGCACCAAGGCTTGATCGAAGAAACCGGCACGCCGGACGCGGTGTTCCTCGACCCACGCAGTGAGCGTTGCCGACAGTTCGTCAACGCGCATCAAACTCGCTAACTCCAAAAAAAGACGGGGCAAATCATGAAATGCAAACGCATGGCAACGTGGTTGGGCAGTGCAGTGTTGATGTTGACCGCAGGTTTTACCCTGGCGGCAGAAAAACCCATCGTGTTCGCGGTGGCGGCCGAACCCTATCCGCCGTTCACCGTAAAAGGCGGTAACGGCCAGTGGTCGGGCTTTGAAGTGGACCTGATCCACAAGCTGTGTGAAGGCATGAAAGCCGAATGTCAGATCAAGGAAGTGGCGTGGGACGGCATCATTCCGTCGTTGCTGGCGAAGAAAATCGACGTGATTTTCTCCTCGATGTCGGTCACCGATGAACGTGAAAAACAGATCGCCTTCAGCCGCGCCTATTACGATTCACTGCTGGGCGTGGCAGGCCCCAAAGGCGCTACGGTGGACATCACCCCCGAAGGCCTCAAGGGCAAGTTGATCGGCGTGCAGATCTCCACGGTCAGCGCCAACTACCTGAAGAAGTACTACGAGAACATTGCTGACCTCAAGTACTACGACACCCAGGAATCGGCCAACGCCGACCTGATCGCCGGGCGTATCGACTACATGATGGCCGACGACACCGCCATCGCCATGATGGTCAAGACCCCGGAGGCCAGCGGCCTGGCGCATATCGCCAGCGTGCCCTATGACCCGATCATCGGGCGTGGCGTCGGCGCTGGTTTGCGCAAGGAAGACACAGCGCTCAAGGCACGCCTGGACAAAGCCATCGGCGAACTGCTGGTGAGCAAGGACTATGACGACTTGTCCCAGCACTATTTCGGCCTGTCGGTCAGCCCGTGCAAGCGCGGTGACACGCCGGCCTTTGTGAGCAAGACCTGTGACAGCCCCTATCAGCAAATCGCCCAGAAGACCGAATAATGCTCGATCTCCTCAGCTTTGGTGACCAAGGATGGGGCAACGCACTGCTCAAAGGGTTATGGATGACCCTGCAAATCTCCGTTGGCGCGTTTGCCGTGGGCTTGCTGATCGGCCTGGTGGTGGCCTGCGCCAAGCTCAGCGCGCCGCGCCCGATTGCGCTGCTGATGCGCGGTTACACCACGGTGTTTCGCGCGGTGCCGGAACTGCTGCTGATCCTGCTGCTGTATTACGCAGGCTCCATGGGCCTCAACGCGTTGATGCTGTGGCTGGGTTTTGCCCAGGTCAACATCAGCGGGCCGTTGGTGGCGATCCTGGTATTGGGGCTGGTACAGGGCGCCTATGCGTCAGAGATTTTCCGTGCGGCGATCCTGGCGATTCCCCACGGCCAGATCGAAGCGGCGCGGGCCTTCGGCTTGAGCGGCTTTGGCCTGTTTCGCCGGGTGACCTTGCCGATCATGGCTCCGTATGCGCTGGCGGGGATGTCCAACCTGTGGATCAACTTGATCAAGGACAGTGCCTTGATCAGCGTGGTCGGTACCAATGAGCTGCTGTACACCGCCAAGCAGGCGGCGGGTTCCACCCGTCATTACTTGCTGTTCTACCTCACGGCCGCCGCCTTGTATTACCTGGTGACGCTGGCTTCCAACTACCTGTCCGGACGCCTGGAACGACGTATTCGTCGCTGGATGCCGGTTGTCGAGTGAGGCGCGCATGCCTGAGTGGATAAGTTACTACGCCGGGCTGATCGCCAAGGGCTTGCAGACCACCTTGTCATTGCTGTTGATCAGCGCGGTGCTGGGTTTTGCCCTCGCGGTGCTGGTGGCTCTGGCGCGGTTATCACGGCGCAAATGGCTGGCGCGCGGTGCGCTGGCCTACACCAGTGTGCTGCGCGGTACGCCGCTGCTGATCCAGATCTACATTTTCTACTACGGCCTGGGCAGCCTGTTTGCCCAGTTCCCGATGATCCGCGGCAGTTTTTTGTGGCCGTTCCTGCGTGACGGCTACTGGTACATCGTGTTCGCCCTGGTGTTGTCGGTGGGCGCCTACGTCGGTGAAGTGATTCGCGGTGGCCTGCTGGCGGTGCCCAAGGGCGAGATGGAAGCCGCTTCGGCATTTGGCATGACCCCGCGCCAGGCCCTGCTGCGGGTGCGCTTGCCACGGGCAATGCGCCTGTTGTTGCCGACCTTGGCCGGTGAGACGGTGATGCTGCTCAAATCCACCGCGCTGGCATCGACCATTGCCGTGGTCGACCTGCTGGGCGCGGCTAACGTCGTACGTGCGCAGACCTTGCAGATCTATCAACCCTTATTGTTGGTGGCCGGTGTTTACCTGTGCCTGACCTTCCTCATCGAGGGCGTCTACGCCATCGCCGAACGGCGCGGCACGCCGCTGCGCAGGTCGGCGGGATGAAACAGGACGGCGCGCTGCAAGGGATAGCCCTGTGCTCATTGGCCTACGCGTTTCTGGCGTTGCAGGACGCGGTGATCAAATGGCTGGTGGCCGATTATTCGGTGTTCAGCATTCTGTTCTGGCGCAGCCTGGTGGTGGTCGGTGCGTGCGTGATCGCCGGGCGCATGGGCTTGTTGCGTCGGGCGTGGAGCTCGGTGAGCCGCAAGCTGCTGATCATTCGTGGGCTGCTCTCGCTGCTGGCGTGGTTGCTGTATTACACCGCCGCCAAGGACCTGACCCTGGCGGAAATGACCACCTTGTATTTCTCCGCGCCGGTCATGGTCACGCTGCTGGCCGCGCTGATCCTCAAGGAGCGCGCCAGCCGTGGGCAATGGGTGGCGCTGATCATCGGGTTTGTGGGCGTGGTGATCGCCTGTCGCCCCAGCAACATGCTCGATCCAGTGCCTATCGCGCTGACCCTGGCGGCCGCGTTGTGCTGGGCGTTCACCTATATCCAGCTGCGCCAGGTCGACCCGGCAACCTCGGTGCTGGAGCAGATGCTGATCACCAATGTGGTGTTCGTGGTTTGTATGGCGCTGACCTTGCCCTGGACCCACACGCCAGCGCCGACCCCGGCCTGGTTGGGGATGCTGGCCGCAGGTCTGGTCGGCGGCATAGGTCAGTTCCTGTTGTTTGCGAGTTTCCGCCGGGCCACGGCGACCTTGCTGGCGCCGTTCGAATACACCGGGTTGATCTGGGCGTTTTTGCTCTCGAGCCTGATCTGGGGCACGTCAATGGATGTGTCGCTGATCATCGGTGCCGTGTTGATCGCGGTCAGCGGCACCCTGGCCATGCTCAGCGCCCGCCACTCGGAATCACAAGATGTGGTCGGCGCCGAATGCTCCGTAACGCAACCCCTGTACCCAGCAACGACAGATGTGCAGCCCGTTGGCGGGGCTGAAAGTACCGGGGTTCAGACACCCCTCGAGCCAGAGCCCGTCGAGCATCGCCGATAGGCCAATGGCGGCCAGGTGGCTGTCGTGGATCAGCAGGTTTTCGCTGCGGGCCAGGTCGTCCAGCAGCTGTTGGATCAGCGCCAGGTAGGCGCGGTAGCTGTTTTCGTGGGACTGGTTTACGTGGGGCGAGTGGCGGATCAGGCTCCAGAACACCACCCACACGCCGAGCAGGTCGGGGTCCATCACCCGTGGCGAAAACGACGCGCTAAGAAACGCGTCCAGGCGCGCAGCGGCGCCTTCGGCCAGCTCGACTTGCGCCCATAACGCGCTGGTCAGCTCATTGGCGAGCTTGTGGTAAGTCTCGGCGATCAACGCGTCGATGCTGCCGAAATGGTGGTTGAGCAAACCCACCGAAACGCCGGCTTCGGCGGCAATGCGGCGCACGGAAATCCCGGCGTGGCCGTCACGGGCCAGGCAGGTAAGGGTCGCGGCAACCAATAAGTCGCGGCGTTCATCGGGGTCGGCGCGGCGCAGTTTGGGAGGGTCGATGGTCACGGGCATGCCTTTGATAAAAGACCAGGGTGCTCAGGTTAATTGAACGTGTGTTCAATCTCTAGCGATTAAATGATCAGAGGAAGGCAAGGCATGGCAAAAGACCTTTCGTGGCAGGTGCCAGGCGATGCCGGCAACACACTGCACATCGGCGCCTGGCGCTTTGAAGGCGACGGCAGTGGCCCCAAGGTGCACCTGCAAGCGGGTGTACACGCCGATGAAATCGCCGGAATGCTGGTGCTGCACCAACTGCTGCCGCGCTTGCAGGCGTGTCAGGCCCAGGGCCGCCTGCGCGGCAGTGTGACCGTGGTGCCCCAGGCCAACCCCTTTGGCATTGGCCAGTTTCGCCAGGGCAAATTGCTCGGGCGTTTTCATGAGGCCACCGGGCAGAATTTCAACCGTGCGTTCGATCATTCCCTGGCCATGGAACGCCCGGCGAGCAACCTGGCGCATTGGCAAAAAAGTTTAGTGCAGTTGGCGTCCGACGCCGACCTGGTGCTGGACCTGCATACCGACGATGAGGCCTTGCCGTACCTTTACGTTCATCGCAGTTTCTGGCCTGAACAAGGCTTGGCATTGGCGGCCGCGTTGCAGGTCGAGGTGGTGATTGTCTGGGATGAAGGCGGTGACGGCTCTTTTGAAGAAACCATCATCAACCATGGCGCGCCGCGCTTGGCCGCGACTGTCGAATTGCGCGGGCAGGCCGATGTCAGCGATGCGCTCGCGCAACAAGACGCCGACGGGCTGTGGGCGTGGCTGTGCATCAATGGCGTGATTGATGAAGTCGCCACGATCAGCGAATGGCAGGGCGAAGTGGTGGACATGGGCTGCATGGAAACCGTCCTCGCGCCCTGCGCCGGAGTGCTGGTGTTTGAAAAAAGCCTGGGTGACCTGGTTGAGGAGGGCGAGCGTTTCGCGCGCATTATAGGCTGCCCTGGCGACCCGTCTTCGGAAGTGTTTTTGCAGGCAGCGCAAACCGGCCGCATGGTGACACGCCACCGTGAGCGCCGGGTGGCCCAGGGGGCGGTGGTGGCCAAATTCACCGGCACACGGTTGTCGGACAGCTACAGCGGCGGTGTGCTGGACCCTTAGATCTCCAGACCTACACATAACCCTTGTGGGCGCGGGCTTGCTCGCGAAAGCGGAGTATCTAGAGAAGGACGTGTAGACTGACCCACCGCATTCGCGAGCAAACCCGCTCCCACAATTTACCCTCGTAATCGGCAATCAGGTCGCCTTCGATCAATGGATAAGTGGGCTATACCTACAGTTCAGGGCCATCGACGATGACTGCCAGGGAGTTCAATGATGAAATCAAGGCTAATGATCAGCACGCTGTGCGTTGCTATCGCAATGCTCGGCTGTGCCAGCAAGGTAACGCAACCGGACGAATATTCAGGCTTTCTCGCGGATTACAGCCACCTCAAAGAGGCGAAGTCGCCTTCAGGGGCCGAGGTGATGCGCTGGGTTGATCCCGAGCTGAGTCTGAATAACTTCACGGCGGTGTTCATCGAACCGACGCAGTTTTACCCCAAGCCCCAAGCTACTGCGAAAATTCCCGACAGCACCCTCAACGGCATCAACACCTATTACAACCAGGCGCTCAAGCGTGAGCTGGCCAAATCGCTGCCGCTGGCCAACGCGCCAGGCCCAGGTGTGATCGTGGTGCGCGCGGCCATTACCGCCGTCAGCAGCAAGACCGAAAGTCTCAAGCCCTACGAGTATGTCCCTGTGGCGCTGGTGGCTGCTGCAGTGAGCACCGGCACCGGCATTCGTGACCAGGAAACCACCCTGGGCACTGAGGCGCAGTTCCTCGACGGTGGCAGCGGCAAAGTAATTGCCCAGGTGGTGCGCAAAGGCACCGGCAAGCCGTTGTCCAACGACTCGCAGGTGATGAAGGCCGATGACGTAAAAAGCGTGATTGACGGCTGGGCGTCGGACTTGCATCAGTCCTTTGTGAAGCTCAAAAAGCCCTGACTACTAACTGTGGCAAGGGCGCAAGCACCCTTGTCGGCCTGATGTCTTCAGGCGCGTGCCCGCCCTTGCGCACGGGCACGCTGCTTTCACCCGAGCATTATTTAAGCGGGGTCAGTGGCGGCAGCTTCCATTGGCCATTCCCCACCTCAGGCTTGGGCAGGTAAATCCGCAGTACGGCGTAAAACGGACCGGGCGGGGCCGGCAACCAGTTGCTCTGTTCAGCCTTTGGCGGCTCGTGATGCTGCAAGGCCAAGGTCAGGCCTCCGTCGGCGTCCAGTTTGAGGTTGGGCAGCATCGCTGAGTTGATCAGGTAGCGCTTCTTGAGGTTGGGCGCCAGCAGCTTGGTTTTGGCGTCGTACATGGTCAGCGACCAGAACGCTTCGGCCGGTGGCAGTTGGTCCTTGGCAAAGTGCACGGTGTAGCTGTGGCGTGCGCCGTTGGCCGGTTTGCCTTCGCTGTCGACGAAGTAGCTCATGTAGATGGCTTCGTCGGTGGAGTTGCCGAAAATCCCCATGTTTGCGCCGGCATAGCGGTACAAGTAGTTGTTTTTCAGGCGGTCACGGCTGCCGAACAGGTCGCTGCTGGTGACTTGGTGAGTGTCGATTTTGTCTTTCTTGAACGCGGCGAACTCAGCGCGGCCATCGGCAATCCCATCCTCCAGGGCTTTGCGCTGTTCAGCGGTCAGGTCCTTGACCTTGAAGGGCGCGCCGGGGGCGATACCGATCCTGGCAAAGCGCGTCATCAGGTCTTTCTCGCTGTCCTGAGGCGCGGCAAAGGCCAGCATGAAGTTGAGGTAGCGAAACAGCTGCGGGCCTTCGGTCATGGTTGCCATGGGTTTGGGCCATTCGATCTTCGCTACTTTGGCCGGCGCAGGCTGTTTCACGTAGGCACTCAGCGGCTGCACTTTGTAGCCATTCTGGATCTGCTTGACCTTGTTCAAGTCCTTTTCATCAAACAGCTGCGTGCGGTACAGCGCATAGGCAATGTTGCTTTCGCTGTAGATCACGCGATCGACGTCGACAGGTTGCTGACCTTTCCAGTCCGGCCCGGCGATCATGTAGTGGCCACCATTGTTGCCGGTGCTGCGGGTGCCCAGGTAGGCGATGTTCTGGGTGTATAGATCGATCAACTGCACCGAGTAGTAACGGTTGTCTTCAATCTTGGGCAGGGTTAGCACCAACGGCTCTTTGCGCAGGTCCATCCACACGAAAGAGTAGGGTGTGTCCGAGTTCGGGGTGACGAATGCGGTGTCCCTGGGTGTGAACACCTGGGCGGTGTTGCCGATATGATTGAACGGTGCCTTGTAGTTGGCACCGCCTTTATCAACGGCCTGGGTGTAGAGCGTCTTGTACATCTCCACTACCGGGTAGCCATACAGGTAGGCTTCCTTGGCAATGGCCCGGGCTTCAGTCGGGGTCGCCGTGAAATCGGCCCAGGCGCCGGTGCTCATGAGTATCGAGAGGCTCGCCAACAGCAGGCGCGTCGGTTTTCCAATCATGTTGTTGCGTCCTTCCTGAGTGCTTTTTAGAGGGCGTGGGATCAAAGCCCAGAGTTTCCTGTTTTATTGGCCGAACGTCACGTTAATCCCTGCAAACAACGTGAACTGAGTGACTCCGTCGGCCTTGCGTGCCACTGTCCATGGCGGTTCGACAAAAGCGCCAAGGATATGACTGCCGGCTTTCCAGGCCGTGCCCGTGCCCAGTCGATGGGAATGTAGTGGATGTGGGGGTGTTCACGGTTTTGAGTGCCGCAGTTGTGGGCATTGCCTGTGAGGCAGTGCCCTCAAGCGGCAGGCAACATCGATTTGACCTTGTCACGCAGTTGATCAATGGAGAACGGCTTGGCAATTACCTGCATACCTGCGGGTACGTCGATGTTTTCGGCATAGCCGCTGGCGAACAGGATCGGCAGGCTAGGGCGAAGCACGCGTACTTGGGTGGCCAGATCCTTGCCGCTCATGCCTGGCAGGCCCATATCGGTCATCATCAGGTCGATATGCTGATCGGCATCTTCAGCCATCTTGAGGGCCTGTTCGGCATCGGCAGCCTCAAACACCGAGAACTCCAACTCTTCGAGTACATCGACGATCAGCATGCGCACGATGGCGTCGTCTTCGACTACAAGGATGGTGGAGGGGGCAGCGCACATAGGGGGAATTCCTGAAAAATGGAAGGGCAGGTGTCTGTCGGTTGTAAGACCGTCCTCTACTGAGTCACGGCCATCTCGGCAAGTTCCATTGGTGGGGCATTGTGAAGGGAAAGGGGGCAAATGTCGCGTGGCATGCAGGCGGTGTGCTGAGCGGGCAATGCGTCAATGACACGCTACAAGCGGGCCATTGACACCAGGGGGTCAAGCGAAAGTCAAAGTGTGGTGTTAAACAGGGCATACGGTTTGTTGTAGGGCACCGTCATAACAAAGTCTCCATCACTGAATTCGCTGATGTGGTACTCCGGCACACCTTTGGTCACCGCCACTGGATCAAGGGTGCCCGCCGTCTTCCCGCTGTTCAAGGAGACTTCCAAGCCTTTTCGCATTGAGGCTTCATTTGGAAAAGTTGCAAGACCGAAGTTTGGATTAAAGAAAAACCATTCCTTCTGGTTGTTTTTATCGAGCGTGACGCCCGCCAGAAGCCCATGGTTCTGGGTGCTGATCTTCAGGAGCGTGGGAGGGCTTGCGGTACTTAAACGCGCAGCAACGTCGGTATACGGCACTTGGCTGACGCGTTGAATACCGTGAAACTGTTCGCGTAGCACCTGATGCATTTCGTTCAGCTCTTTGCGAAAGGCCCGAACCTTGGTGTCCTTAGCATTCCTGGCGGCTTTGAAAAAGTTATTGATGAAGGCGTCCCTGCGGTTGTTAAGAATGGCCAGCGCCATCGTATTCACCAGGGCTGCACACTCACCATTGGACGCCAGGTCAGTTTGGCTGAGATAGAAGTTCTGCGGCATGATGTAGGCCTTGCCACCTTCGGCCAGTACTTCCGTTTCAAACGTCTTGAAGCTCTCAAGACTCTGGATCGCCATGCGCTTTTCTATCTCTTTGGCCAATGTGCCGATGGCTTCGGGATTCCCGGCCTTGCTGACGGCCAAGCTTTTTATCTGCGAGACCCTCATGCTCGAGTGATAGCCCGGGATATCGTCGACAACCCCGGAAAGACCTCGAGCGTAAGCAACTGGGTTGCTTTGTTGCGCTGCCTGTAAGGCTTGCCTGAACTGATCTCCAGTTGCCTTTGGTACGGGAGCGACATAAGTGGCCAGCCAATCTATGAAGTTGTTGTTTATTTCACCATTGGCCGCGACGGTTACAGGTTTGAAATCGGTGAGCCCGGTACCATACGGTTGTTGCGTGCCAGGGTTATAGCTATACCACTTGCCCTTTTGAAACACCGCCGCCTCTTCAACAACCCGCCCTGCACGTTTGAAGGTCCCCGTCGCCACTATGCCGTGGGTATTACTGGCTGCCTTGAGCGCGCTGATAGCATCGGCACCTTTGGACAACAGGTAATTGCCGCCTTTACCTAATAGCTTGAGGCCTCCAACCGCCAAATCACCCAAACCACTCACGGGGTTGAGCAGGCCGAGCGTGGAGGCGCCGATAATCTGGACGGCCTTTAACCCCTTGGCGCCCGTGGAAAGAGCCGAGCCGCCTATCTTGATCAATTTTCCTGCGGTGGCGGCACCGGCACTCAGGAACCCGAAGATATCCAGTGTCAGGTCGAATATTCCATCGCCATAGTTGCCGTTCTGAAAGTTGATGACAGCTGATCTGAAAGGAATCAGATTTAACAGGAAATTACTCAGTGGTTTTGGCCCGCCCTGCAATGTATCCAGGGTAGTCTGGCCGCGCGCCAGTTCTTTTATCGCGGGGTCGTCGAGTTCAAGGTGTTCGGCAAATACTGTGCCTATGCGATGGGAGCGCTCGCTATTGAAGCTATCCAAGGGGCCGTCCTTTACCGGTTGCTCCGTGCTCAGACGACTGTCTGCCCCCTCGAGCTTGACCTGATTGACGGTAAATACCCTGTTGGCAATCATTGGCTTGGGTTGCGTGATCCTGGACAGCGGCACCCCTTCAATCGTGCCGCGGTTCAGGTCGATTTCGTAGGTGGTTATCTGACCTTCCAGCTCAACCTTGACCAACAGTTCCGGTTGATTTTTATCTGGCGTGCTGCCCCAGAAGCCGGTCGACAGCCTGGATGTGCGCTCATAAAAAAACTCGAGCTTCCCGAAATCGAATTTTTCTCGGTCCTCTAAGAGAAGTTGGGAGATCATGTGCTGAACGGTCGTAGCGACCGCGTCCTTTTTATCAGCGATTGCGCGTGCAAATTGCTGATCGAACGCCTCCTGGACGCCAAACCTTGGGTTACTGTTCAAGGCTTCCAATGGGATACGCGGGTCAGTTGACATAAAGGGGCGCGGATTCGGCATGTCCATCATGGCGATGTCCAATAGCGAATGCATGCCGCCCAGCCCGACTTGACCAGGCTCCCCGCGATACGGGTCTGTACCGAGCACCTTCAAGTCGAAAAGCGCTCCGAGGTCGCCAAATCGCTCGATGAGCTTGGTCCGCGCAATACCTTCTCGCGTGGGTAGTGCTTTGTCCAATGTCTGGCTGGCAACCAACCGCTTGCTGACTTGTCTGTTGAATTCATCCTTGAGGGTATTGAGTCGTTCGGGGCTATAGCTGTCCTCTGCATTTGCAACGAATACACCGTTGGCGACTCCCCAATCCACCAGTGCGCGGGTCTGAGCGTGCGCATTCGCAGCCGATGGTGCACATTTTTGTGCATCGCACATGACCTCGGCAAAGGTCATATTGGCGACGGTACCTGGCCGCTCGGCTTCGATAGCCGCGGCCGCAACCGTCAGGTTGAACCACGCCACGCTGCCGATTTTTACACTGTCGGGAATATCTTTAATCAGAAACTGCGGCGCTACCCTGGACAGCAACAGATGGGTAGCGAGTTTGACCGTGCTGGAATTGGCGCGGCCATTTTTCTCAAGATGACGGCTCAAACACGCGGTAACCTCTGAGGGTCGCTGCCCCCAGTGATCAGGGGCATGCAAAGGCCATTCGGCGATTTTGTTGCGCTCAGGTGCCCTGAGTGACTCCGGGTCGAGCCCCAGGTGAATCGCCGCTAATACGTAGTCGTAGAGGCTGTTGTCCGTGGCCGCGCCCTGCAGGTGGGCCTGCAAAGCCAGGCCGAGTGCTCGGGCCTTAGGCGAGTCGAGCAGCTTTTGTATCGTCACGGTCGGGTCTTGCAAGTCGCTTTGGCTGACTGAACTGCCGCTCAGCAGATAGGTCAGTACGCCATTGCCATGGGGTGGCAACGGCAAACCTGGCAAACCTGTTGTGTCGGATTTGAGGAAGGCGCGAATGCTGTGCTGGTCCGCCTTCGCCATGGGCATTGGCCAGGTGAGAGCGCCACCGAAATCACCCAGGGGGTGCTGTAAGGCCTTTTGCTCCAGTTTCTGCGCGAGTGCCGCCATCTCATCGACCGTGCGCGGCAGTTCAAAACCCAAGTGCGTGATCACTGTCGCCAGGGTTTGCGCTGTCGGCTGCACGTGGGCGTACGCCGAGTCTTTATGGGGCGTCAGACGACTATTGTTCAACCCGAATGAGACATTGTCCGGGGTAACGGGCTTGCCATACGTCCGGGTATCAATGCCGCGCAGTTGCTCGGCCAGGTTGCGCAGGTTCTGCTGGTCTGCCAGTTGTGTGCGCAAGGTGGCGGGGGCAGGTGTTTGAACCACGCGTGGGGAATCTGAGGCGGTCGTAGTGAACGTGTGTGAAGCGTCTTGCGCAACCGGCGCGGGAGCTTCGACGACAAAGGCGCTGGGGTTGTCTGCAAGTGTGCGGGTAGGGGCGGTTATGCTCATTGGGGGTACCTTGGGGGGCAAAAAAGACGCCTTCCAAAAGATCTTCCGTGTTCGTGAGGCGCTGTCCTGAGTGCCGCAACCCTTCACCTACGTTCCGCCGCATCTGTATGCACGTATGTAAGGGGTCTGATGAAACCGGCCCGAATTGGCGTGTAACTCACTCGCAGCCTGTAGGCCAGCGCTTCAAAACAACGCACAAACATAGCCTTGCCCCCTGATATTCGGGCAAACTCCCCCTTTTTCCGCACTTGGCCAAGGCATGCCCATGACTCCCGCGTCGTCCGTCGATGAAAAGAGCTTCCGTACCCTGTTGAGCCGAAACGTCGCGTTACCCTTGGGCGTCGGCGTGCTCAGCGCGGTGTTTTTCGTCTGCCTGATCACTTATTTGCTGTCGGTTATCCAGTGGGTGGAGCACACCGACCGGGTTATCAATAACCTCAATGAGTCATCCAAACTGACGGTGGACCTGGAAACCGGCCTGCGTGGCTTTCTGATCACTGGCGACGAGCATTTCCTCGACCCTTACGAAGTGGCCAAGCCCCGCATCATTGGTGACCTGCGCAACCTGCAGGAGCTGGTGGCGGACAACCCACAGCAGGTCGACCGCCTCAAGCGTCTGGAGTCGATGCAATACGAGTGGAACAAGTACGCCCAATCGATGATCGACTTGCAGCGCAGCAGTGGCGATTACCGCGGGGCGGTGCAGGCCGGCCGCGGCAAGAGCCTGACCGACGCGATTCGCAACGAATACACGGATGCGGTGGCGATGGAGCAAGCGTTCCGTGTCACGCGCAATGCCGATGTCACCCGCACCACGATCATCAGCGTGACCTTGTACCTGGCCTTCGTGCTTGGACTGAGCGGTTTTCTGGCCTACATCGGTAGAAAGAATTTACTCGCATTGTCAGAGAGTTACAGCGCAAACCTCGCGTCACAACAGAAGATCGCCCGGCGCCTGGAGCAACAGGCCTGGCTGCGTAACGGCCAGACCGAACTGGCCGAACAGGTGCTCGGCCAACTGACGCTGAACATGCTTGGGCGCAATATCCTGCAGTTTTTCGCCCAATACATGGGCTCGGCGGTAGCGGCGCTGTATGTGCGCGAAGAGCACGGCGGCCTCAAGCGCGTGGCCACCTATGGGTTTTCCCGCGAGCAGGAGCAAAAAGAGCAGGCGATCTACAGCGACGAAGGCATCGTCGGGCAGGCCGCCCAGCTTGATCGCCTGATTCGCCTGGATGATGTGCCGGTGGATTACTTCAAGGTCAGTTCCGGCCTGGGCGAAGGTTCGACCCGCAGCGTACTGGTGGTACCGACCAGCGACGATGATCGCGTCAACGGCGTGATCGAACTCGGCTTCCTGCGCCCGTTGGATGATCGTGACGTCGAGCTGCTGGAGCTGATTGCCGGCAATATCGGCACCTCCATCGAAGCGGCGCGCTATCGCCAACGCCTGCAGGAAGTGCTCGCCGAAACCCAGCAGCTCAACGAAGAGCTGCAAGTGCAGCAGGAAGAACTCAAAACCGCCAACGAAGAGCTCGAAGAACAGTCACGTATCCTCAAGGAGTCCCAGGCCCATCTGGAAACCCAGCAGGCTGAGCTTGAGCAGACCAACGAGCAACTGGCCGAACAGACCCAGACTCTGGCCGAACAGCGCGACGCCATGGATCGCAAGAACGTCGAGTTGAACAAGGCTCAACTGGAACTGGAAGACCGTGCCGACGAGCTGCAGCGCTCCAGCAAGTACAAGTCCGAATTCCTCGCCAACATGTCCCACGAGCTGCGCACGCCGCTCAACAGCTCGTTGATTCTGGCCAAATTGCTCGCCGAGAACCCGCAGGAAAACCTCAGCACCGAGCAGGTCAAGTTTGCCGAGTCGATCTATTCGGCGGGCAACGACCTGTTGAACCTGATCAACGATATTCTGGACATTTCCAAGGTCGAAGCCGGCAAGCTGGAAATGCGCCCGGAAAACTCCAGCGTGGCGCGCCTGGTCGATGGCCTGCGCGGGATGTTCGAGCCGCTGGCGGCTGACCGCAAGCTGGGCTTCCAGGTGGACATTCAAGCGGATGCGCCGCTGATGCTGTTCACCGACCGCCAGCGCCTGGAGCAGATCCTCAAGAACCTGCTGTCCAACGCGGTCAAGTTTACCGAGCAGGGTGATGTCAGCCTGTCGGTATCCCGTGCAGCAGGGGAGGGCGTAGCCTTTACCGTGCGCGACTCGGGCATTGGCATCGCGCCAGACCAGCAGGAAAGTATCTTCGAAGCCTTCCGCCAGGCCGATGGCACCACCAACCGCCGTTACGGCGGCACCGGGCTGGGCCTGTCGATCTCCCGTGATCTGGCGACCTTGCTCGGCGGCTATATCAGCGTGACCAGCGAACCGGGCAAGGGCAGCGTATTCACCCTGGTACTGCCGGAGCAATATGTAGAGCGCGAGGAAGGTGCCGCGCCGATCGAGCCGCCGCGCCAAGTGGTGGCGGCACCTGCACCCAAGCCCATCGCGATCTCACCGCTGCCGGTGGCCGATGCCAAGCAGATTCCGCGCTTTGCCGACGACCGCGACAAGGCACCGTTCACTACCCGCTGCATCCTGGTTGTGGAAGATGAACCCAATTTCGCCCGCATCCTTTACGACCTGGCCCACGAACTGGGCTACAACTGCCTGGTCGCCCACGGCGCAGACGAAGGCTACAGTCTGGCCGAGGAGTACATCCCGGACGCGATTCTGCTGGACATGCGCCTGCCCGACCATTCCGGGCTGACCGTGTTGCAACGCCTCAAGGAGCACGCCAATACCCGCCACATTCCCGTGCATGTGATCTCCGTTGAAGACCGCGTCGAAGCCGCCATGCACATGGGCGCCATCGGTTATGCGGTGAAGCCGACCACCCGCGAAGAGCTCAAGGACGTGTTTGCGCGCCTGGAAGCCAAGCTGACCCAGAAGGTCAAGCGCGTGTTGCTGGTGGAGGACGATGACCTGCAGCGCGACAGCATTGCCCGCCTGATCGGCGACGATGACATCGAAATCACCGACGTCGGCTACGCGCAGGCCGCCTTGGACCTGCTGCGCACTAACGTCTACGACTGCATGATCATCGACCTCAAGCTGCCGGACATGCTCGGCAATGAGCTGCTCAAGCGCATGGCCACCGAGGATATCTGCTCGTTCCCGCCGGTGATCGTGTACACCGGGCGTAACCTGACCCGCGATGAAGAAGCCGAGCTGCGCAAGTATTCGCGCTCGATCATCATCAAAGGCGCGCGCTCACCTGAACGCTTGCTGGACGAAGTGACACTGTTTCTGCACAAAGTCGAATCCCAGCTGTCCCATGACCGCCAGAAGATGCTCAAGACCGCCCGCAGCCGCGACAAGGTCTTCGAGGGGCGCAAGATCCTGCTGGTCGACGACGATGTGCGCAACATCTTCGCCCTGACCAGTGCCCTGGAGCACAAAGGCGCGGTGGTGGTGATCGGGCGTAACGGTCATGAAGCCATCGACAAACTCAATGAAGTCGAGGACATCGACCTGGTGCTGATGGACGTAATGATGCCGGAGATGGACGGTTACGAGGCGACTGCCTTGATCCGCCAGGACCCACGCTGGAAGAAACTGCCGATTATTGCAGTGACGGCCAAAGCCATGAAGGATGATCAGGAGCGCTGCCTCGCGGCGGGCTCCAACGATTACCTGGCCAAGCCGATTGACCTGGACCGGCTGTTCTCGCTGATTCGCGTATGGCTGCCGAAGATGGAACGCATTTAAGTGGAGCAAGTTTTCTTGGAAAAAAGCAGCGACATTGAGCTGCGCCTGCTGATTGAGGCGATTTACCTCAAGTACAGCTACGACTTTCGCGACTATTCCGGCGCGTCCGTCAAGCGCCGCGTGGCCCACGCACTGCGCCAGTTCGATTGCGCGACCATTTCTGCGCTGCAGGAGCGGGTGTTGCATGATCCGACGGCGTTCATGCAGTTGCTGCAGTTTCTGACGATCCCGGTGAGCGAGATGTTTCGCGACCCGTCGCACTTTCTGGCGATTCGCCGGGAAGTGGTGCCGCTGCTCAAGACCTACCCGTCGATCAAAATCTGGATCGCCGGGTGCAGCACGGGCGAGGAGGTGTACTCCATGGCGATCCTGCTGCGCGAAGAGGGTTTGCTGGAGCGCACCATCATTTACGCCACGGACATCAACCCGGCGTCCCTGGACAAAGCCAAGCAAGGGATTTTCTCCCTGGAGAACGTGCGTGCGTACACTGCCAATTATCAGCAGGCGGGCGGCCAACGTTCATTTGCCGACTACTACACAGCGGCTTACGATTACGCGATCTTCGACAAGACGCTGCGCGAGAACGTGACCTTTGCCGATCACAGCCTGGCAACCGATAGCGTCTTCTCAGAAACTCAGTTAATTTCATGCCGTAACGTATTGATTTATTTCAATAAAAAGTTACAGGATCGAGCGTTTGGGTTGTTTCATGAATCGCTGTGCCATCGCGGCTTCCTGGTGCTGGGCAGTAAGGAAACCCTGGATTTCTCCGCCTACAGCAAGCAATTCGAACCCTTGGTCAAACAGGAACGGATCTACCGAAAATCATGAGCGAGGCCGCAACTAACCCGCCACGCGGGATTGAAGCCATCGTCGTCGGCGCCTCCGCCGGCGGTGTTGAGGCGTTGCTGACGATTTTTGGTACGTTGCCTGACACCTTCAGTTTGCCGATTATTGCCGTGTTGCACCTGCCGGATGAGCGCCGCAGCCAGCTGGCCGAAGTCTTTGCGCGGCGCCTGAGCATTCCGGTGCAAGAAGCACGCGACAAGGAAACGATTACGCCAGGCACCCTGTATTTCGCCGGCCCCGGCTATCACCTGTCGGTAGAAAGCGACCGTAGCCTGTCGATGAGCCAGGAAGACCGCGTGCACCATTCGCGGCCGGCCATCGATTACCTGTTCGCCTCGGCTGCCGACACCTACGGCAACAGCCTGCTGGCGATTCTGCTGACCGGCGCCAACCAGGATGGCGCGCGTGGCCTTGCCCACGTCAAAGACTCGGGTGGCACCACCATCGTCCAAGAGCCCACAGAAGCACGTATCGCCGTGATGCCCTTGGCGGCGCTGGCCTTGCACACACCTGATCATATTCTCACCTTGAGCCGGATTGGCTCACTGCTGGCTTCCCTGGAATCTTCCCCATGTTAAGTACTGTCCAGGCCAAACTGCTGATCGTCGACGATCTGCCGGAAAACCTGCTGGCCCTTGAGGCGCTGATCAAGCGCGAAGATCGGCAGGTTTTCAAGGCCTTGAGCGCTGACGAGGCCTTGTCACTGTTGCTGGAGCATGAGTTCGCCATGGCGATTCTCGATGTGCAGATGCCCGGCATGAACGGTTTCGAGCTGGCCGAACTGATGCGCGGCACCGAAAAGACCAAGAACATCCCGATTGTGTTCGTCAGCGCCGCCGGCCGCGAACTCAACTATGCCTTCAAAGGCTATGAAAGCGGTGCGGTGGATTTTTTGCACAAGCCGCTGGATATCCATGCGGTGAAGAGCAAGGTCAATGTGTTCGTCGACCTGTACCGCCAGAGCAAGGCCATGAAACAGCAGGTCGAAGCCCTGGAGCGCAGCCGCCGCGAGCAGGAGCTGCTGCTGACGCGCCTGCAGGCCACCCAGGCGGAGCTTGAACAGGCTGTACGCATGCGTGACGACTTCATGTCGATCGTCGCTCACGAAGTGCGCACACCGCTTAACGGGCTGATCCTGGAAACGCAGCTGCGCAAGATGCACCTGGCTCGGGATAACGCCGCCGCGTTTACCCTGGACAAGATGCACGCCATGGTTGACCGCGACGAGCGCCAGATCCAGAGCCTTATCCGCCTGATCGAGGACATGCTCGACGTGTCGCGCATCCGCACCGGCAAACTGTCGATTCGCCCGGCGCGCTTTGACCTGGCGCAACTGGTGCGCAACCTGGTGAAAAACTTCGCCCCGCAAGTGGCATCCGCCGGTTCTTCGATGCACCTGGTTGCCGATGAACCTGTGGAGGGCAATTGGGATGAGTTCCGTATTGAGCAAGTGGTCACCAACCTGCTCACCAACGCTTTGCGTTACGGTGCCAAAAGCCCAGTGGATGTGCGTGTGTACACCGAGCACGGTGAGGCGCGCGTCGAGGTGCGTGACCGTGGCATCGGCATCAGCGCAGACAACCAGAAGCGCATTTTCCAGCAATTCGAACGCGTTTCGGCCAGCCATGTAGCGGCAGGCCTGGGCCTGGGGCTGTTTATTTCCGAGCAGATCGTGACGGCCCATGGCGGCACCATCGAGGTGGAAAGCCAGATAGGCGAGGGCGCGTTGTTCAGGGTGTGCCTGCCACTTGGCGAGCCGCAATGAAATCAATCGTCGCCTCGACGCAACCTCTGCGTGACCCCATGGTCGTACTTGCAGCAACTGACCGGACAAAGGCTTCCCATGAGTGAAGATGCACAAGATGTCGTACTGATCGTCGAAGACGACGAATCCATTATGTTTGTGCTGGGTGAATACCTGGCAGGCCTGGGCTACCGGGTGCTGAAGGCGATCGATGGGGAGCAGGCCTTCGAGATTCTGGCGACCAAGCCGCACCTGGACCTGATGGTCACGGATTACCGCCTGCCGGGCGGGATTTCCGGGGTGCAGATCGCTGAGCCTGCGATCAAGCTGCGACCTGAATTGAAAGTGATCTTTATCAGCGGTTACCCGCAAGAAATACTCGACTGCAACAGCCCGATCACGCGCAACGCGCCAATCCTGGCCAAGCCGTTTGATCTGGATACCTTGCAAGAGCATATCCAGCGCCTGCTGGCCTGAAGCAATAGGGCTGCCTCGCAGCAGCCCTATTGCTTGATCATCTCACGCACCTTGGCCGTCAGCAGGTCGAAGGTGAACGGCTTGGTGATCAGTTGCATCCCTGGGTCCAGGAACCCGCCGCGCACCGCCGCATGCTCGGCGTAGCCAGTGATAAACAATACCTTGAGCTCCGGGCGCAATTGCCGCCCGATTTCTGCCAGCTGTCGCCCGTTCATGCCGGGCAAGCCCACATCACTGATCAACAGGTCAATGCGTTGGTCGGATTCGATGATCGGCACGGCGGTATTGGCATCGCCGGCCTCGACAAAGGCATAGCCCAATTCCTTGAGCACTGCGCTGACCAGCACGCGTACGGCGGCGTCGTCTTCGACGATCAATACTGTCTCACCGGCATTGGCGAATGGCAGCAGTGCCGGGTTGGTGACGGCGTCCGCGACGTGCTCACCGATAAAACGCGGCAGGAACAGGCTGACTGTCGTGCCCTTGCCGACTTCACTATGGATGGTGACATGGCCATGGGATTGGCGGGCAAAGCCGTAGATCATCGACAAGCCGAGGCCGGTGCCCTGGCCGATCGGCTTGGTCGTGAAGAACGGGTCGAAGACGCGACCCAACAGACTTTCGGGAATACCACAGCCGGTGTCGCTGACGCTCAGTTCCACGTAATCGCCTGGCAGCAAGGTGCCATAGGCGGCCGTGAACACATTGTCGAGGTGGCGGTTGGTGGTCTCAACGGTCAGGCTACCGCCGCTGGGCATGGCATCGCGCGCATTGATCACCAGGTTGAGCAGGGCGCTTTCCAGCTGATTGGGGTCGGCCTCGGCGGTCCAGAGTTCATCGGTCAGACGCATGTCCAAGGCGATGCTTTCATTGATACTGCGTTGCAACAGTTCGCCCATGGAGCTGACCAACTGGTTGATCTCCACCGGCTTGGAGTCCAGCGACTGGCGACGTGAGAACGCAAGCAGGCGATGGGTCAGGCCGGCGGCGCGGTTGGCCGAGGTGACACCCAGGTCAATCAGACTGTCCAGATCGTCCAGTTTTCCACGCGCGACCCGCCTGCGCAGCAACTCCAGGCTGCCGATAATACCGGTAAGCATGTTGTTGAAGTCATGGGCGATACCGCCGGTCAACTGGCCGACAGCCTCCATTTTCTGTGACTGGCGCAAGGCTTCTTCGTTGTTGCGCAATTGCGCTGTGCGTTCTTCAACCTGCTGCTCAAGGGTTTCCAAAGTGCTTTGCAGGCGCTGCTCGCTCTCGCTCAAATCAACCAGGCGGTCACGGGCCTCGTATTGGCGGCGCCGCCCACGCAGTGCCGCGCTCACCAGACTGATCAGGGTTACTGGATGGAAAGGGCGCTCCAGGAAGGTCACGTTGCCCAGCAGGCCACTCAGGTGGGATGAGCCGTTCTGTTCACGGCCGCCATGGTGGGTCATCAGCACGATGGGCAAATCGGACCAGGCCGACTGCTCATGCAGGTAATGCAGCAGGGGCTCCAGATCGACACCGCGCAGGGCTTCAGCGGCAATCACCAACATACCGACGCCTTGCCCAAGTGCTTCGCAGAGTTCAGTCAGGTTCCCGGCAACCATGCCGGTGTAGCCGGCTTCCTTGAGCATCATCAGCGCCAGGGAGCCGTCACGGCCCAGTGGCGCGAGAATAATTGCGCGCTCGGAGAGGGGAGAAAGGCCGGTCACACGCCCTCTTCCTTGAGCAGTGGGGAACCGGCGCCCATATAAGTCGGGATACCGCGCAGTACGCCCTGGAAGTTGTCGAGCGGCTCGCCCACTGTCAAACCACTGCCGCCGATACGGTATTCACGAATGGTGGACTCGTGGCTGCCGGTACGTTTCTTGATGATCGAAATGGCCCGGCGAACCTTGCCGAGTGCTTCGAAATAACGCAACAGGATCACGGTATCAGCCAGGTAAGTAATATCGACGGGGGCCTGCATGTCGCCTACCAACCCATGTTGGGCCACCGTCATGAACGTCGCCGCGCCGCGACGGTTCAGGTACAGCAGCAACTCGTGCATATGCAGGATCAGAGAGTTTTCCTCAGGCATCGCTGCCTGGTAGCCGTTGATACTGTCGATGACCACGGTTTTGATCCCGCGTTCATCGACGCAACGCCTGACTCGGTGGGAGAATTCGCCTGGCGACAGCTCTGCCGCGTCCACCTGCTCGATCAGCAGGTTACCGGTGTCTTGCAGCGCGGCGAGGTCGATACCCATATTTTTCATGCGTTCGAACAACAGGCCCAGCTCTTCATCGAAAATAAACAGCGCAGCTTTTTCGCCACGCGACACCGCGGCGGCGGCAAAGATCATCGAGATCAACGATTTGCCGGTACCGGCCGGGCCGAGGATAAGCGTGCTGGAGCCGGTTTCTACGCCGCCGCCCATCAAGGCGTCCATTTCACGGATGCCACTGCTCAAAGTCTGACGCACGTAACCACCACGATGCTCGGCGGCCACCAGGCGTGGGAACACGTGGATGCCGTCTTGCATGATGGTGAAGTCGTGAAAGCCACCACGGTATTTCTGGCCACGGTACTTCACCACGCGGATGCGGCGGCGTTCAGCGCCGTAAGTGGGCGTCAGCTCTTCCAGACGAATTACGCCGTGGGCCACGCTGTGCACGGTTTTATCCAGGGATTCGGTGGTCAGGTCGTCAAGCAGCAGGACGGTGGCGTCGTAGCGCACAAAGTAGTGTTTGATCGCCAGGATCTGGCGGCGATAGCGCAGCGAGCTTTGGGCCAGCAGGCGGATTTCCGAAAGGCTGTCGACCACCACGCGGGTGGGCTTGATCCGTTCCACCACTTCAAAAATCTGCCGGGTTGCCTCACCCAGTTCCAGGTCGGAGGAATACAGCAGGCTTTGCTGGTGCTCGGCGTTGAGCAGGCTTTCTGGCGGGGTCAGCTCGAAGATGTGAATGTTGTCGTCCAGGTCCCAGCCGTGGGACTTGGCGCCCTGACGCAACTCGCGTTCGGTTTCTGACAGGGTGATGTACAAGGATCGCTCACCGTTTTTCGCGCCGGCTTGCAGAAAGTGCAGCGCTACGGTGGTTTTCCCGGTGCCGGGTTCGCCTTCCAGCAGGAACAGGTGGCTGCGTGATAGCCCCCCGGAAAGAATGTCATCAAGACCTTCGATGCCGGTGGCCGCCTTTTCACTGAACAGCTCTTTGGATGTAGACAAGAAGTGCCCTCGGGTCACGTACAAGTAAAGGGAGGCGCGTCGGCTTGGACGCGCCATATTTACTTGACCGTAGCGGGTTGTGGCGGTTCAACCTGTCGTATAAATCGTGGTGGATTTGTGACCTGCGCCAAAGCGCTGCTTGTGTGTGGGAGCTGGCTTGCCTGCGATAGCATCACCTCGGTTTATCTGTCAGACCGAGGTGTCTGCATCGCAGGCAAGCCAGCTCCCACATAGCGCGCGAAACTAAAGCCCCTGCTGCAACGCCGGATCATCCGGATTCTGCTGCTCCAGCTGCGCCAGTAACACCTGCACATTCTGCAACTGCCCGGTTTCCTTCCAATAGCTGACCAGCAACACACGCGCCTTGCGATTGGCGGGGTGGCGCTGGACGATTTCTTCCAGCTGACGCTGGGCGGCGTCCACCTCTTCCTGGTCGTGCAGCGTGGTGGCGAGGTCGAAGCGGTAATCCTGATTGTCAGGCTCAAGCTCCACGGCTTTGGACAGGCCAAGCAACGCGTATGGCCGCTCCCCATGGTGCAACAGCCACATGCCCAGGGCGTGTTGCAGGTAGGCCGACTCCGGATGTGCCGCCAATTGCCGCGCCAGCAACTGGCGGGACTCATCGGTCTTGCCCTGCTTATCGAGCAATTCGATTTGTGCGACCACAGCTTGCAGGTTGTCCGGTTGCAGGCGCATGGCCTGCTCCAGTGCATGTTGCGCGTCCGGCAGCAGGGCGCTGTGGATGTACAAGCGCGCGAGCTGAATCCAGCCTTCGGCGGTTTCGGGCTCAGCCTTGAGCTTTTTCACAAACTCATCGAGCACTTGCTGCAAAGGCCCGAAATACAGGCCCAGGGTATCCGGCGACAGGCCGAGCAGGGCATTGGCGGCGGCAAAACGCACGGCTTGTTCAGGATCGTCCAGTGCCGGGCCAAGCAGTAAGGTGCGTTGGCCGCTGGGCACCAGGCCAACAATACTGTGAATCGCCGCTTCACGAACCAACGGCGACTCATCAGCCAGGTCTTTATCCGCCAGCTTCAACGCCTGAGGGCTTGGGTAATTGGGCAGTTCGGCGTGCAATGCGGCGCGACGTTCAGGCGACAAGTCCGGGCGGCCCAACTGTTGATACAGCACACGGGCGGCGCCGGGTTCGCCGTTACGTGCTTGCTTCAACGCCTTGGCGTAACCATGGGCGATCGCCGGCGGCACGGCCACCGGAGTGGAGCGGGAGAAAAACCAGGTGACCAGGACAAGCAACAACAGGGCGCACAGGCCGACGATGGAGTAACGGCGTGACTTTGACATGCAGGCGTCCAAAAGCTGGGGGCAGCTAATCGCAAAGCCTCAAGCTTCGGTCAGACCACGACGAGTGTCAAACCCGTATCAGCCGAGCACGTATTCCACTGGTTCCAGAGCAGGAGGCAGATCGATCTCGCCCAGGGCGGCGAGAATCTCGCGCTCCAGGGTGCGCACTATCGCATTGCAGGGCAGATCGTTTTCATCAAAACCGAACGGGTCTTCCAGATCATCACCGATTTCATCCAAACCGAAGAACGTGTAGCTGACGATGGCGGTGAACACCGGCGTCAACCAGCCCAGCGGTTCGGCCATGGCGAACGGCAGCAAAATGCAGAACAGGTAGATGGTGCGGTGCAATAGCAGCGTGTAAGGGAAGGGCAGTGGCGTGCTCTTGATCCGCTCGCAGGCGGCCTGCACCAGGCTGAGGCTGACCAGCCGGGTTTCCAGCTGGGTGTAGCGCCATTCACTGATCACACCCTGTTCGGCCAGCCGCGAAAAGCGCGCGCCCAGTTGTTGCAGCACGTTGTCGGGGAGATTGGGATGCGCCCGGTCAACAGTTATCCAGGGTGTGATAACGCGGGCCTCGTCTTCACGGCGCAGGTGCGCGACCAGGCCGTGGGCAAACCCGCACACCCCACGCAGCAGGCTGGCGCGCTCGGGTGAGTTGCCCAGCACTTGGGTTTCGCGAATCAGCGAGCGCACCTCAATGATCATCTGCCCCAGTTGCTTGCGGCCTTCCCACCAGCGGTCGTAGCAGGCGTTGTTGCGAAAGCTCATGAAGATCGACAACGACAACCCGAGCAAGGTGAACGGCGTGGCATTGACCTTGGAGAAGTAGGCCGGGTGCAGGGTCTCCACCAGCACGATCACTGAAGCCAGCAACGTGACCATCAGGCTGCGCAAGGCAATGCGCTTGGCAATCGAACCTTTAAGGGAAAACAGGATACCCATGAGGTTGGGTTTGGGACGGACGATCATCGGGACACGGCTTCTTTGGCGGCGCAGGCCTGGAGATTAGGCGTTTGCGCCCAGAGCGTCCAATCACTGCGGCTGACCGGCTGATAAGCCGGATCAATGATTGGCCAAACCAGTCAGCCAAGTTGAAGGCTTTGACCATTGCCGCCAAAGCGCTCTAGAGCGACTATTTCAGCGATTCTCGTCGTGAAAAATGTCCTGAAAATAAAAACACACAAGGATTTGGAACCATGCGTGAGTATTTGGCTGCCACCACTGCCTTCGACTACCAGCACACCGTCAACGCCGCCCTGTCCGGCAACCTGCAAGCCCTGAATGCCTGTGTGGAGTGTTGCGATCGCCACGCGCTGCCGGGGCGCATTGCGTTGTTTTGGGAAGGTAAGGATGGGCGCAGCGCCAGTGTGACCTTCACCCAATTGCAGGACCAGGCGGCGCGCTTTGCCAATTTCCTCCTGGCCCAAGGCGTGCAACAGGGTGACAAGGTGGCGGGGCTGCTGCCACGCACGGCAGAGTTATTGGTGGTGGTGTTCGCCACCTGGCGTATCGGCGCGGTGTATCAGCCGCTGTTTACCGCCTTCGGACCCAAGGCCATCGAGCATCGGCTGAACAGCTCCGGCGCCGTACTGGTGGTCACGGATGCGGTCAACCGCCCCAAGCTGGCTGAAGTCGAAGGCTGCCCGACCATCGTCACGGTGGCCGGGGACAAGGGCGAAGGCATCGTGCGCGGCGACTACAGCTTCTGGGCTGAACTGCCGAACTATTCGAATACCTGCGAACCGGTGCTGCTGGGCGCAGAAGCCCCGTTCCTGCTGATGTTCACCTCGGGCACCACCGGCCCGTCAAAAGCCCTGTCGGTGCCGCTCAAGGCCATTGTCGCCTTCCAGAGCTACACCCGCGACGCGGTGGATTTGCGCCCCGAGGACGCGTTTTGGAATGTCGCCGACCCGGGCTGGGCCTATGGCATCTATTTTGGCGTGACCGGGCCGTTGTCCATGGGCCACCCGATTACGTTCTACGATGGGCCGTTCACCCTGGAAAGCACCTGCCGGGTGATCAATAAATATGGGATTACCAACCTCACCGGTTCGCCCACCGCTTACCGCCTGCTGATTGCTGGTGGCGAACAGTTCGCGCGCGCTATCAAGGGCAAGCTGCGTATCGTCAGCAGCGCCGGCGAGCCGCTGAACCCGGAAGTGATCCGCTGGTTTGCCGACAACCTGGGCGTGACCATTCATGACCATTACGGCCAGACCGAACTGGGCATGGTGCTGTGCAACCACCACGGCCTGGAACACCCCGTGCATGTCGGCTCTGCGGGCTTTGCCTCACCGGGCCACCGCATTGTGGTGCTCGATGATCAGAACCAGGAATTGCCGGCAGGCCAGCCCGGTATTCTCGCCATCGACCGTGAACAGTCGCCGATGTGCTGGTTCGCCGGCTACGACGGCGTAAAGACCAAGGCGTTTGTCGGCAAGTACTACCTCAGTGGCGACACCGTGGAGCTCAACCCGGACGGCAGCATCAGCTTTGTCGGGCGCAGTGACGATGTGATCACCACATCGGGCTACCGCGTAGGGCCATTCGATGTCGAAAGCGCACTGGTCGAGCACCCGGCCGTGATCGAAGCCGCTGTGGTCGGCAAACCCTGCCCGGAGCGCACCGAGCTGGTCAAAGCCTTTGTGGTGATCAACGAACAGTACCGCGCTACGCCCGAGCTGGCCGAGGAGCTGCGTCTGCACGTGCGCAAGCGTTTGGCGGCCCACGCCTACCCACGGGAAATCGAATTTGTCAGCGACTTGCCCAAGACCCCGAGCGGCAAGCTGCAACGTTTTATTTTGCGTAATCAGGAAATTGCGAAGGCACAGGCCATCGCCTGATCCACTTTTAAGGAAACAATGATGCAGATTGAAAACAAGGTATTCCTGGTCAGCGGCGGTGCTTCGGGCCTCGGCGCGGCCACCGCTGAGATGTTGATTGCCGCTGGTGCCAAGGTGATGCTGGTCGACCTGAACGCTGACGCTGTGGCGGCCAAAGCCAAGCAGCTGGGCGATAACGCCCGCAGCGCCGTCGCCGATATCAGCCAGGAAGCCGCCGCCGAAGCGGCCGTACACGCCGCCGTTGCAGCCTTTGGCGGCCTGCACGGCCTGGTGAACTGCGCCGGAGTGGTACGCGGCGAAAAAATCCTCGGCAAAAATGGCCCACACGCCTTGGCCAGCTTTGCCCAGGTGATCAACGTCAACCTGATCGGCAGCTTCAACCTGTTGCGCCTGGCGGCTGCCGCCATCGCTGAAACCGCGGCGAACGCCGATGGTGAGCGCGGCGTGATCATCAACACCGCGTCGGTAGCCGCCTTTGACGGGCAGATAGGCCAGGCGGCGTATGCCGCCTCCAAAGGCGCCATCGCCAGCCTGACCTTGCCCGCTGCCCGCGAACTGGCGCGCTTTGGCATCCGCGTGATGACTATTGCCCCGGGCATTTTCGAAACGCCGATGATGGCCGGCATGACCCCCGAAGTGCGCGATTCCCTGGCCGCGGGTGTGCCATTCCCGCCACGCCTGGGCAAACCGTCCGAGTACGCCGCGCTGGTACGCCACATCATTGAAAACAGCATGCTCAATGGCGAGGTGATCCGTCTCGACGGCGCCTTGCGTATGGCAGCCAAGTAAGGAGAACACCCCATGAACGATCCGATTGTTATTGTCAGCGCCGTGCGCACACCCATGGGCGGCTTCCAGGGCGACCTCAAGGGCCTGACCGCGCCGCAACTGGGCGCTGCAGCGATCCGCGCCGCCGTCGAACGCGCCGGGATTGCCCCGGATGCCGTGGACGAAGTGCTGTTCGGCTGCGTGCTGCCCGCGGGCCTGGGCCAGGCGCCTGCGCGTCAAGCGGCGCTGGGCGCCGGGCTGGACAAGGCCACGCGCTGCACCACCTTGAACAAGATGTGCGGCTCGGGCATGGAAGCGACCATCCTCGCCCACGACTCGCTGCTGGCCGGCAGTGTCGACGTGGTGGTCGCCGGCGGCATGGAAAGCATGTCCAACGCGCCGTACCTGCTCGACCGCGCGCGCAGCGGCTACCGCATGGGCCACGGCAAGGTGCTTGACCATATGTTCCTCGACGGCCTCGAAGACGCCTACGACAAGGGCCGCCTGATGGGCACCTTTGCCGAAGACTGCGCCGAGCACAATGGCTTCACCCGTGAAGCCCAGGACGCCTTCGCCATTGCCTCGCTGACCCGCGCGCAAGAGGCCATCACCCATGGCAGCTTTGCTGCTGAGATCGTCCCGGTGCAGGTCACCGTCGGCAAAGAGCAAAAGACCATCCTGCATGACGAGCAACCGCCCAAGGCCAAGCTGGACAAGATCGCCAGCCTGAAACCGGCGTTCCGCGAGGGCGGCACGGTGACGGCGGCCAACTCCAGCTCGATTTCCGATGGTGCGGCGGCGTTGCTGTTGATGCGCCAGTCCGAGGCGCAACAGCGTGGCCTCAAGCCCTTGGCGGTGATCTACGGGCATGCGGCCTTTGCCGACGAGCCGGGGCTGTTCCCGGTGGCGCCCGTGGGTGCGATTCGCAAGCTCATGAGCAAGACCGGCTGGAACCTGGGCGACGTTGACCTGTTTGAAATCAACGAAGCTTTCGCGGTGGTCAGCCTGGTGACCATGAGCAAGCTGGAAATCCCCCACAGCAAGGTCAATATTCACGGCGGCGCCTGTGCCCTGGGGCATCCAATTGGTGCTTCCGGTGCGCGCATCCTGGTGACGTTGCTCTCGGCCCTGCGCCAGAAAGGCCTCAAGCGCGGGGTTGCCGCCATTTGTATCGGCGGCGGTGAAGCCACGGCCATGGCCGTCGAATGCCTGTATTAAGGACTCAACATGCTGCCCAATGACGAACAACTGCAAATCAGCGAAGCGGCCCGGCAATTTGCCCAGGAACGCCTGAAACCCTTCGCCGCCGAGTGGGACCGCGAGCACCGTTTCCCCAAGGAAGCCATTGGCGAAATGGCCGAGCTGGGCTTTTTCGGCATGCTGGTGCCGGAGCAGTGGGGTGGTTGCGACACGGGCTACCTGGCCTACGCCATGGCCCTGGAAGAAATTGCCGCCGGCGATGGCGCGTGCTCGACCATCATGAGTGTGCACAACTCGGTGGGTTGCGTGCCAATCCTCAAATTCGGTAACGAGCAGCAGAAACAGCAGTTCCTCACGCCGCTGGCCAGTGGCGCCATGCTCGGTGCCTTTGCGTTGACCGAGCCGCAGGCAGGCTCCGATGCCAGCAGCCTGAAAACCCGCGCACGCCTTGAGGGCGACCATTACGTGCTCAATGGCTGCAAACAGTTCATTACCTCCGGGCAGAACGCCGGAGTCGTGATTGTGTTTGCCGTCACCGACCCGGCCGCAGGCAAGCGTGGGATCAGCGCGTTTATCGTGCCGACCGACTCGCCGGGCTACACGGTGGCGCGGGTTGAAGACAAACTCGGCCAACATGCGTCCGACACCTGCCAGATCCTCTTCGAAGACGTAAAAGTGCCAGTCGCCAACCGTTTGGGCGAGGAGGGCGAAGGCTACAGGATCGCCCTGGCCAACCTCGAAGGCGGCCGCGTCGGCATCGCCTCGCAATCGGTGGGCATGGCCCGCGCCGCCTTCGAAGCCGCGCGTGACTATGCCCGTGAGCGCGAAAGCTTCGGCAAGGCGCTGATCGAACACCAGGCCGTGGCCTTCCGGTTGGCCGACATGGCCACGCAAATCGCGGTGGCCAGGCAGATGGTGCATTACGCCGCAGCCCTGCGTGACAGCGGCAAGCCGGCCTTGGTCGAGGCGTCGATGGCCAAGCTGTTTGCTTCGGAAATGGCCGAAAAAGTCTGCTCGGCCGCCTTGCAAACCCTGGGCGGTTACGGTTACCTGAGCGACTTCCCATTGGAGCGGATCTACCGCGATGTGCGGGTCTGCCAGATTTACGAAGGCACCAGCGATATTCAGCGCATGGTCATCTCACGCAACCTTTAAGGAGCCGATACATGAGTTACGAAACCCTTTTGCTCGAAGTCCAGGGCCGCGTCGGGCTGATTACCCTCAATCGCCCGCAAGCCCTGAACGCCTTGAACGCCCAGTTGGTGAGCGAGTTGAACCAGGCACTGGACGGCCTGGAAGCCGACCCGCAGATCGGCTGCATCGTGCTGACCGGCTCGAAAAAAGCCTTCGCCGCCGGCGCCGACATCAAAGAGATGGCCGAGCTGACCTACCCGCAGATCTACCTCGACGACCTGTTCAGCGACAGCGACCGCGTCGCCAACCGCCGCAAGCCGATCATTGCTGCGGTCAACGGTTTCGCCCTGGGCGGCGGCTGTGAACTGGCCTTGATGTGCGACTTTATCCTGGCCGGTGACGGCGCCAGGTTCGGCCAGCCGGAAATCAACCTCGGCGTACTGCCCGGCATGGGCGGCACCCAACGGCTGACCCGCGCCGTGGGCAAGGCCAAGGCCATGGAAATGTGCCTGACCGGGCGCTTTATTGATGCCGTTGAAGCTGAGCGCTGCGGGATTGTGGCGCGCATTGTGCCGGCCGATGACCTGCTTGAAGAAGCGCTGAAAACCGCGACCTTGATTGCCGGCAAGTCCGTGCCGATCAGCATGATGGTCAAGGAAAGCGTGAACCGTGCGTTTGAGGTGAGCCTGTCTGAAGGCGTGCGCTTTGAGCGGCGGGTGTTCCATGCCGCGTTTGCCACCCAGGACCAGAAGGAAGGCATGGCGGCGTTTGTGGCCAAGCGCGCGCCGGAGTTCAAGGACCAGTAACCCGGCCGTAAACACTGAAGATCAAAATGTGGGAGCTGGCTTGCCTGCGATGCAGACACCTCGGTTTATCGGTTAGACCGAGGTGATGCTATCGCAGCGGTGCGACGATTCGACAAGCCAGCTCCCACATTGGTCTTGTGTGGCTTTTAGAGCTGGTAGTTCTTCAGCTCCCTGGCAATCACCATCCGCTGAATCTCGCTGGTGCCTTCGTAAATCTGCGTAATCCGCGCATCCCGGTATTAGCGCTCCACCGGGTAGTCCTCAAGATACCCATACCCGCCATGGACCTGCATCGCCGAGGAGCAGACCTTTTCGGCCATCTCCGAAGCAAACAGCTTGGCCTGGGAGGCTTCCGACAGGCACGGCTTGCCGGCGCTGCGCAGGCGTGCGGCGTGCAGGATCAGCAGGCGGGCGGCATTGAGCTGGGTCTGCATGTCGGCCAGCAGGTTGGCAATGCTTTGGTGCTCAATGAATGCTCGTTCCCACGCTCTGCGTGGGAATGCCGCCCTTGACGCTCTGCGTCAGCGCTTGAGGCGTGACGCAGAGCGTCACCGGATGCGTTCCCACGCAGAGCGTGGGAACGAGCAACTGGCAGTCAGAGCTGGTAGTTCTTCAGCTCCCTGGCAATCACCATCCGCTGAATCTCGCTGGTGCCTTCGTAAATCTGCGTAATCCGCGCATCCCGGTAGTAGCGCTCCACCGGGTAGTCCTCAAGATACCCATACCCGCCATGGACCTGCATCGCCGAGGAGCAGACCTTTTCGGCCATCTCCGAAGCAAACAGCTTGGCCTGGGAGGCTTCCGACAGGCACGGCTTGCCTGCGCTGCGCAGGCGTGCGGCATGCAGGATCAACAACCGGGCGGCATTGAGCTGGGTCTGCATGTCGGCCAGCAGGTTGGCAATGCTTTGGTGCTCGATAATCGCCTTGTTGAATTGCACCCGATCACGCGCATACGCCAGCGCCGCCTCAAAGGCTGCACGGGCGATGCCCAACGCTTGGGCGGCAATGCCGATGCGTCCACCCTCGAGGTTGGACAGGGCGATGGCCAGGCCCTTGCCGCGTTCACCCAACAGGTTGGCTTCGGGTACTGTGCACTGGTTCAGCGTGACGGCGCAGGTGTCCGAGGCACGAATGCCCATCTTGTGTTCGGTACGGTCGACCACAAAGCCTGGTGTGTCAGTGGGCACCAGGAAGGCAGAAATACCTTTCTTGCCCAGTTCCGGGTCCGTCACCGCAAACACAATGGCCAACTTGGCGCGCTTGCCATTGCTGACGAACTGCTTGGCACCGGTGATCACCCACTGGCCGTCGCGCAGCTCGGCGCGGGTGCGCAGGTTATGGGCTTCGGAACCGGCCTGAGGCTCGGTGAGGCAGAAGCAACCAATGGCCTGGCCGCTGGCCAGGTCAGCCAGCCAGGTGTGTTTCTGCGCATCGGTGCCGTAGTTGAGGATTGGCCCGCAACCGACTGAATTATGGATACTCATGAGTGCGCCGGTGGCGCCATCACCGGCGGAAA
Organism: Pseudomonas sp. 2995-3; assembly: GCF_002742565.1. Classification (NCBI taxonomy): domain Bacteria; kingdom Pseudomonadati; phylum Pseudomonadota; class Gammaproteobacteria; order Pseudomonadales; family Pseudomonadaceae; genus Pseudomonas; species Pseudomonas sp. 2995-3. Next base: position 240,245 of record NZ_LJSB01000223.1, read on the forward strand.
TCTCCTCGACCGCCAGGGCATACGCCACGTAGTCGACATAGGTGCCGCCCCATTCTTCCGGCACCACCATGCCCAGCAAGCCGAGTTCGCCCATCTTCGCGACCAGGGCGTCATCGATCCAGCCGGCTTTTTCCCAGGCTTGCGCATGCGGGGCGATTTCGCCACGGGCAAAGTCGCGCGCCATGTCGCGAATCATCACTTGTTCTTCAGTGTATTCAATATCTTGCATGGCTTATTTCCCACTCTGCTTGAAGTCACTGAAGAAGCTCTCGACATGGCTGGCGTCCAACTCATGGATCGTCGCGGGGTTCCAATGCGGGGTTTTATCCTTGTCGATAATCAACGCGCGAACGCCTTCGATCAGGTCGCCGCGTTCGAACCACTGGCGATCCAGGTGCAATTCCAATGCGAAGCACTGCTCCAGCGACAAGCGCCGGCCACGGCGCAGCATCTGCAGGGTAACGGCCATTGCCAGCGGCGAGCGGGTCTGCATCAGGGCGGCGGTGCTGAGCGCCCATTCGTGGCTGTCGGCGACAGTGACTTGCTGCAGTTGCTCGACCATGCTCGGCACATCCGGCAACGCAAAGAAGTGGTCGATCACCGGGCGTAGCGCGGCCAGCGGGGCATCGGGCAATTGTTGTACCGCAAGTTTTGCCAATACGCCCTGAAGGTCCTTGAGCGGCGAATCCTGCCATTGCAGGTGGTCGAGCTTCTGGTCGAGTTCGGCGAGTTTCGCGCTGTCGATACACCAGTCCGCCAGCCCGCAGTACAGCGCATCGGCGGCGCGAATCTGCACGCCGGTGACCCCAAGGTAAACCCCCAGCTCGCCAGGGATGCGCGAGAGGAAATAGCTGCCACCTACGTCCGGGAAATAACCAATGGCCACTTCCGGCATCGCCAGGCGGCTGCGCTCGGTCACCACACGCAAGTCGGCGCCTTGCACCAGGCCCATGCCACCGCCGAGGACAAAGCCGTCCATCAGGGCCAGCACGGGCTTGTGGTAATGGTGAATTGCCAGGTCGAGGGCGTATTCCTCGACGAAGAAGTCCTGGTGCAGGCTGTCGCCCTGCTTGAAGCTGTCGTAGAGAGAGCGAATGTCGCCACCGGCGCAGAACGCTTTTTCACCGGCACCGCGCAGGACCACGGCATACACCTGCGGATCGCTCTCCCAAGCCAGCAGTTGTGTGGTCAGGCTGCGGACCATCTCCAGAGTGATGGCATTCAAGCCAGCGGGGCGGTTGAGGGTGAGGTGGCCAATATGGTTACGGACTTCGGCCAGCACCTCGCCCTGAAGAATCCTGGTGTGGCTTGCTTCGGATGAAACCTGAGCAGTCATCACTAACTCCCTGCTTTTATTGTTCTTTATCAAGATGTTCGCGCACGAACTATCTCGCGATCGTACCAGTGCAAATTTGCCCAGTACAACCCGGAATCATGCAGGTCGTTTTTGCATTTATGCAGCGCTGCGGCCACCCAGCACTTCACCGATGCTGCGGCGCCGGGCATGCCCTTCAGCCGCATGAATCAGTTGCTCCAACTCCGTCGGCTCCACATCAAAGAACCGTTCCATCTCGGCCAGGGCCAGTTTCAGATCGGCTGCCGTGATGGCGGCATCTGTCACCGGCGCTGTGCTGCCCAGGACCACGGCGGGCGATTCGATCGCGCCTTTGGGGTAACGCGTGCGTGTCACGTTGTTATAGGCCAGCGCACCGGCCAGCAGCGCGCCAGCCCCGAGCATCACCGGCCCCACTTCCTGCCAACCCAGGGCGATAGAGGCCGGATCGGCGAGCACCAGCGTCATGGCCAAGCCACCGGCGGGCGGGGGCAGGCAGCGCAGCCAGCAAATCAACACGACGGTCATGCCCGCAGCCAGGCATGCGCTGCCCAGCGTGCGGCCAAGCACCCGCGCCACCAGCAGAGCCACAACGGCAGCGCACAAGTAGCTGCCGATAATCGACCAGGGCTGTGCCAACGCACCGGAGGACACGGCAAACAGCAAAACCGCCGATGCCCCCAGCGGGCCGAGCAGGTGCAAGGCGACTTCCATACCGAATACCTGGGCACACACCCAGACACTCAATAGCGTGCCCAAGGCCATGCCAATGGCGGCGCGGCTCCATTCGACGGGGCGGGTATTGATTGCAGCGGGTAACCAGCGAGCGAGCATCGACACGATCCATAAAGCAGCAGACGAAAAAAAAGGCTCGCCTGGTTGCCCGGATAAGCCCTTTGAACGTTCCAACATTTGGGGGAGGAACCTGTGCAGTGTGCCGAGCTTGATGCCATGGCGCCAATGCATATTAATGAGGGTTAAATGCAAAAATAATGCAGTTAGTGACCCTCGTCATAGGTGATGCGATGCGTCGGTTGCGGCAGCGGCGTGCTGATGCGTCCGAGCACGCGGCTATCAGCCTCTTCGTTGAACAGCTGCCTTTGCAGGTTCTCTCGCAAGGCAGGGTCGTCGGCCAAAGGCCCCTTCAATGCCACCAAGGCATCGCGCAACGCCATCAAGCGATCCAGCCTCGGCGCAGGGATAAGCAACAGGTCTTCTGGCACGGCATTGCCCTTTTGATCAAGCAGGTCTGTGTGCGTGGAAGGCTGACGGCGCCCGGTAGTAGATAGTTAACGCACATGACAAAGGAGTCTACATTTGGGTTCCGGGCATCGAAAGGCAAAGTGCGCCAGCGTTTACGCATAGCCATGTAGGGGCTTTCCGGGCAGTCATAACGAAAAACGCCCACTCTTGAAGGAGTGGGCGCTGTTTCCGTCAGACCACTGTCAGCGTAATTACGGCGCGCTGACTTTCTCTAGATGGAGCAACACATACGGGTCTTTGTCGAACTCCCCGGTGAGTGTCGGGGTGATCGAACGCAAGCGCGGATCCTGCAGATTTTCGAAGTCTTTCGTGCTCATTACCAGCCATGCCGGACCTTGCAGTGGCGTCAGGTCTGCAGCCGACTGGGTAAACAGCGGCACCTTATCGCAGTTGAAGTTGACCATGAACTTGATGGCTTTTGCATCTTTGCCCAAGCCATGCAGCACCACGGGGGCCGGTTGCTGCATGATCTGTTCTTTGACGCCAAGGCTGAATGTGCGGGTGTCGTAAAGCGTACGCTCCAATGGCTCGACCACCACAATGTAGGTCGACCAGAGCGCCAGCACCGCCGCGAGTGCCGACCCCAGCGGGCGTAGACGCGCCTTGAGCAGTGACAGCAGCGACACTATTTGCAGCACGCCAAGCACGCCGAAGACCACGCCCAGGTTGTCCAGCTGTGCCGGGTAACGCTTGCGCGCCACCACCAGCCCGATCACCAGCAGCGCCGGCAGCAGCGTCCAGATGCCCAGCATCAAGCCGCGCAGCCAGGCGAACAGCCGCCCCTGGGTGACCTGGAACGGGTAGGCCGCAATGATCGCCGCCATGGGCAGCATCGGCAGGATGTAACGTGCCTTCTTCGCCTGAGGGACCGACAGGCCGAGCATCACCAGCAAACCTGCCGCCGCGCAATACAGCACCAGTTTCAGTGCCGGGTCGGGTGACCGACGACCGCCGATGGCGATTGCCAGGAGCACCAGCAACGCCAGCGGATAAGCCAGCGCGTAGTTGCCCATGGAACTGGTGAAGTAATACAAAACCCCGCTGGAACCTTCGGTGCCGTCCATACGCCCCAGGAACTGCATGCGGATCACGTCCTGCATGAAGTCTTCGCCACCACTGAGCTTGGCCAGCAGCAACAACAGGCCGACACACGCCGCCAGCACTGCCAGCGCGATAAAGCCGAAGGTGAACAGTTGGCGCCATTGGCGGTTGATCAGGTAATAGCTGCACAGCACGCCAGTGGGGATCACCAGGCCGATTGGCCCACGCACCGCAAAGCCCAGGATCAGCAGCAAAAACAGCCAATGCAAGCGTTTGGCTGCCCCGAAGTGGTCATGGGCATAGCCCAGATAGAACACGGTCAAGGCGATGGCCGCGAGCATCTGGTCCAGCGACACCGCGCGGGTTTCGCTGATGAAGGTGCTGCTGAGCAGCAGCATCGCGATGCTGAGCAAACCCCAGCGCGTGGAGTAGGGCGCCGTAAGGCGATACACCAGCACCACGATCACCGCCGAGGCGATGGAGGTGGGCAACCACGCGGTGAGGCTGCTGACCTCGCCAAACGGCAGGGACAACAGCCAGGTCAGCAGGGTCGAGGTCGCCAGGTAGTCCGCGTAAGGCTGGCCATAGGTGGTGGGGAAAAAACTCGGTCCATGGCGCAGCATTTCCTGGGCAAACACCACGAAACGCGAGTCAAAGCCGATGATTGCCTGGTGCCAGTTGCCGACAATAAACAGCACCAGCGCCAGGAGCCCGAGCCCCAGCGACTGATTGCGGATCGTTGCTGTAAGCAGCGGCGATTGAGCTTTGTTCACGTCTTTAGTCTTCCTTGGCTGGCGCTACCCAGTTTTGCTGTGGAATCGGCAGCTCGCAGGAGTCGCCACGGCCCATCGGGAAATATTTGAAGCCCTTGCGCGCCAGGCGCTCGCCGTCGTACAGGTTCCGACCGTCGAAGATCACCGGGTTTTTCAGGCGGGCGTGGATCAGTTCGAAATCCGGCGCCTTGAATTGCTGCCACTCGGTGCACACGATCAACGCATCGGCGCCGCTCAAGGCCGATTCCGGCGTGCCCAGCAGGGTCAGACGCGACTCGTCACCGTAGATGCGCTGGGTTTCCTGCATGGCTTCGGGGTCGAACGCACGGACATTGGCGCCGGCCGCCCACAGGGCTTCCATCAGCACGCGGCTTGGGGCATCGCGCATGTCATCGGTGTTGGGCTTGAAGGCCAGGCCCCACAAGGCGAAGGTCTTGCCTTGCAGTTCGCCTTTGAAATACGCATTGATACGCTCGAACAGCTTGCTCTTCTGGCGCTGGTTGATCGCTTCGACCGCTTCGAGCAGGTCGCTGGAGCAGTTGGCTTCCTTGGCGCTGTGGATCAGGGCGCGCATGTCTTTGGGGAAGCACGAACCGCCGTAGCCGCAGCCCGGGTAGATGAAGTGGTAGCCGATGCGTGAGTCGGCGCCAATGCCCAAACGCACGGCTTCGATGTCGGCGCCCAAGTGTTCGGCCAACTCGGCGATCTGGTTGATGAAGCTGATCTTGGTGGCCAGCATGCAGTTGGCGGCGTACTTGGTCAGTTCGGCGCTGCGCAGGTCCATGAAGATGATGCGGTCATGGTTGCGGTTGAACGGCGCGTACAAATCACGCATCACTTCGCGCACTTCTTCGCGTTCACAGCCGATGATGATGCGGTCCGGGCGGCGGCAGTCGGCAACGGCCGAGCCTTCCTTGAGGAATTCGGGGTTGGAGACGATATCGAACTCCAGGTGGCGACCGGCAATGTGCAGGTTTTTTTCGATATGGGCACGCAGGGTGTCGCCCGTACCGACCGGCACGGTGGATTTTTCCACCAGGATCACCGGTTCCACGCGATGGCGGGATACGGCATCGCCCACCGAAAGCACGTACTTGAGGTCGGCCGAGCCGTCTTCGTCCGACGGCGTGCCCACGGCGATAAACAGCACCTCACCGTGCTCTACGGCGAGTTTTTCATCATAGGTAAAGTGCAGGCGCCCGCTTTCCAGGTTTTCCTTGACCATCGCAGCCAGGCCTGGCTCGAAGATGGTCACGTGGCCTTTTTGCAGCGACTCGACTTTGCTCTTGTCCACGTCCATGCAGATCACATCGTGACCGACTTCGGCCAATACGGTGGCCTGTACCAGACCGACGTAACCGCTACCAAATACACTGATTTTCATGGGGCATTCCTGGGGCTTGCAACGCTAGCACGACGAGAGTTAATAACCAGAACACCGAGAATGACCAAGGCCACCCCCAGGGTTTTTGAAAGCGAAAAATGTTCGTTGAACACCGGCAGGCTGGCCGCCAGCAGGTACACCAGCGCGTAGCTGATGCTTAGCAGCGAATAGGCGCGGCCCAGGGGCAAGTGCTTGAGCGCGCCGAGCCAGCACAGCATCGACAGCGCATAGGCGATGATCGCCAGGATCACCACGCCCAGGGCGCCAAGATCAATCGATTGACTGTTAAACGCATTGAGCCACTCAGTGGGCAACGGCAGGCGCGTCATGCTCCAGCGCATGCCCAATTGAGCAGCACTGACCAGGCCAACACTGCCCAAGGCCAGGGCAAACCCTTGTGTGCGGCTCATACGTGACGACCTAGCAGCACAACGCCACCAATCACCAGCGCTACACCCAGCCAATGACGGCCATCGATCTGCTCATGGAAGACAAACCGCGCCATCAGTGTCACCAGCACAAAATTGAGGCTGAGCATGGGGTAGGCGATGCCCACTTCCAGGCGCTGCAACACCAGCAGCCATACCAGCAGGCCAAGGCCCAGGCACACCAGCGCCGACCACAGCCACGGCGAGCGCAGTTTCGGCGCCCAACCGTCGGGCTGGTCACGCCAGCTTTCTACCGCAAACTTTTGCGAAACCTGGCCCATGCAGGTGAGCAGACAGGCGCTCAACAGGAGAAGCAAGGTGATCATTGCGCAGCCTGTGGGAAGATCAGGATGACGATATTGCCTTGCTCATAGCGCTTGCCGTCTTGGGGCAGCAGGTTCACTTCGGCCACTTCATCGTCGCCCTTGACCCGCATGACGACGCCAACCGAGCCTTTTTTACGCGCCTCGCTCATCCATTGCTGGACGTCGGCGGTGCCGATCTTGCGATACGCAGTGTCTGGATAGGCAATGCCGTACTTCACTTCACCGACCGTGTTGTACAGCGCAACGTCCGGGCGGCCCAGGCGCCACGACAGCGCCGAGGCAGCGCCAAGGTCATTGCTGAGCAGTGCCGCGGTGGGTTGCAGTTCGGGCAAATGGTCGATAATGAACTGGTCCGGGGTCTTGTTATAAACCACCGAATGCGGAAGGGCAGCCGGCACCAGGGCCACCAGCAACCAACTGCCGATGGCCGGCGCAGCCCATAGCTTCAATGGGCGTGCAGCTTGCAGCAGGTTGACCACGATCCAGCCGAACAGGAACGTAAACACCAGCACCAGGCTGAAAGTCTCCTGACCCGGCTCATACACCGGTTTTTTCAATTGGAACCAACTGATGGCCAGCAACGCCACGATACCGATAGCCAGGTTCAACCAGCCGTTGATGCGCAAGGCGCGGCCATGGCCCTTGGCCAACTTGTCGCTTAGCGTCGAGCCCATCAACAGGGCCAAGGGCAGCAGGCACGGCATGACATAGGACGGCAGCTTGCCTTTGGCCAAACTGAAGAACGCCAGAGGCATCAACAGCCACAGCAGCAGGAACGCGGTCTTGGGCAGGCGCTTTTCCAGCCAGGCCTGTTTGACCGTGGACGGCAGCAGGGCGATCCATGGCAACGAGAACGCAACCATCAGCGGCAGGTAGAACCAGAACGGCTCGGCATGCTGGGCGTCATCGCCGGCAAAGCGTTGGATGTGCTCATGCCAGAAGAAGAAGTTCCAGTAGTCCGGCTCTTGCAGGTGCACGGCGAGTGCCCACGGCAGGCTGACGATAATTGCAACGGCCACAGCGACCACACCATAGCCAAGCAATTCACGAAAGCGTTTCTGCCAAATAGCGTAGGGCAGGGCGATCAACACTGGCAGCAGCCAGGCAAGAAACCCTTTGGTCATGAAGCCCATGCCGCAGGCAAAGCCGAGCAAGGCCCAAGACCCCAAGCGGCCGTTGCGCGTGGTGCTGTCGAAGCAGAACCACAGCGCAACGCCGGTGAGGTTGACCCAGAAGGTGAACTGCGGGTCCAGGTTGGCGTAACCACCAAGCAGCGCCACGCTGACAAAGCTCATGTACAGCACGCTGCTGACCAGGCTTTTTTGCGGGTTGTTCCACAGCCGGCGCGAGACCAGATAGACCAGCAGGATGCTCAGCCCGGTGCTCAAGGCCGACGCAAAGCGCACGCCGAACAGGTTCTGCCCGAAAATCGCCTGGCCCAGCGCGATCATCCAGTAGCCGGCAGCGGGTTTTTCGAAGTAACGGATACCCATGAAGTGCGGCGAGGCCCATTTGCCGGTCAGCAGCATTTCCTGGCTGATCTGCGCGTAACGGGTTTCATCCGGGATCCACAGGCCATGGCTGGCCAGTGGCAACAGGTAGAACACAGCAAACGCCAACAGGAGCAGGGGCAATGCCCAGCGCCGGATCATGCCTGCTGTACTCCGAGCCAACCCTCGCGGCCGCTGAGCGCGCCGCGTACCAGCTGTTGCTGGGGCAGGGTGGTCACATCCGCGGGCAACAGGTCGCCCAAGGGTTTGAAGTCAATGCCGCGCTGCCCGGCCTGGGCGAGCAGTTGGCGAAAATCTTCAGCCATCAGAATCCCTTCTACTTCTGCGTGGATCGTATAGACGTTCAGCTTCGACTCGGCGAACCGGTCAAGAATGAAGCCGTTGAAATCTTTGGCAGCCACCACCGGCCCGACGACTTCGTCGAAGGTCGGCAGGTCTACCGGAATTTGTGGGGTGCCCGCACTGCCATCGGCCAGGGTTGGGCGAAACAGGCTGGTGCCCCGGCAATCACTGTTGTAGCGAAAGTTGAAACCTTGCTTGGCTTGCACCACGCGCTCATCGGCACGCCAGCCGGCGGCTGCGGAACAGTCGATGCGCTCACCCAGGATGTCGCTCAGGGTGTCCACGCCTCGACGGATCTGCTCGACCAGCTGTGCGTCGCTCCAGCGCCCGGTGTTGGCTTGCCAGCCGTGATGGTCCCATGCGTGCAGGCCGACTTCATGGCCGGCGGCCTTGGCCTGGCGCATCAAGTGCCCCAGGTCACGGCCGATCGGCTTGCCTGGCCAGGCGGTGCCGGCCAGCAAGATGTCCCAGCCATAGAGGCCGGCAGCATTGGAACGCAGCATCTTCCACAGAAATTGCGGGCGGATAAGGCGCCACAAGTGGCGCCCCATGTTGTCCGGCCCGACGCTGAAGAAGAACGTCGCTTTTACCCCGGCTTCATCCAGGGATTCGAGCAACCGCGGCACGCCCTCACGGGTGCCACGGTAGGTGTCGACGTCGATTCGCAAGCCTGCCTGCATTACTTCTTGTCCGCGATTTCGAGCATGGCTTCTTTGAGGAAGAAGTCCAATGTGTTGCCGATGGTTTCGCTCATCTCAACGGTTGGCTCCCAGTTCAACAGGCGCTTGGCGTTTTCGATGCTTGGCTTGCGGTGCGCCACGTCCTGGTAACCGGTACCGTAGAACGCCTTGCTTTCTACGTCGCGGAAACCGGCGAACGGAGGGAAGTTGCTGCGCAGCGGGTGAGCTTCGAACTGACGCAGCAGTTCTTCGCCCAGCTGACGGATGCTGGCTTCGTTTTCCGGGTTGCCGATGTTGATGATCTGGCCGTTGCAGATATCGTTGTCGTTATCAATGATGCGTGCCAGTGCTTCGATGCCGTCGGCGATGTCGGTGAAGCAACGCTTCTGCTCACCACCGTCGAACAGGCGGATCGGGGTACCTTCCACCAGGTTCAGGATCAGCTGGGTGATGGCACGGGAGCTGCCGATACGTGCCGAGTCCAGACGGTCAAGGCGCGGGCCCATCCAGTTGAACGGACGGAACAGGGTGAAGTTCAGGCCCTTGTCGCCGTAAGCCCAGATCACGCGGTCCAGCAGTTGCTTGGAGACCGAGTAGATCCAGCGCTGCTTGTTGACCGGGCCAACCACCAGATTGGAGGTGTCTTCGTCGAAGTACTGGTCCTGGCACATGCCATAGACTTCGGAGGTCGACGGGAAGATCACGCGCTTGTTGTACTTGACGCAGTAGCGAACCAGTTTCAGGTTCTCTTCGAAGTCGAGTTCGAATACGCGCAGCGGGTTACGGGTGTATTCGATTGGCGTAGCGATGGCCACCAGCGGCAGGACCACGTCGCACTTCTTGATGTGGTACTCGATCCACTCGGAGTGGATGCTGATGTCGCCTTCCACGTAGTGGAAGTTCGGGTGGCTGCGCAGGCGCTCAATGGCGTCGGAGCCGATGTCCAGGCCGTAGATTTCATAACGGTCGTCACGCAGCAGGCGCTCGGACAGGTGGTTACCGATAAAGCCGTTCACACCCAGGATCAGTACACGAGTGCGACGTGGCTTGCGGCCGGACTCGGCGCCGCGCAGCACGGAACCGTCGACCAGGCCCAGTTCGTCAGCCAGGGAAGGGCCGGCCAGGTACAGGCCGTTTTCGTTGCGCTGGCCGAACTTGACCACCAGGGAATCTTCACCGCAGGCGATGCGCAGCGGGTTGACGCTGATCACACGGCCTGGCGCCAGGCCTTCGTTGCCCTTGACCACTTCAGCTTGCCAAACGATGAGTTTGTGCTCGCCGACAGCGCAGAATGCGCCTGGGTACGGTTGGGTCACGGCACGAACCAGGTTGAACAGCTCTTCAGCCGGTTTTTTCCAGTCCAGCTTGCCGTCAGCGGCAGTGCGGCGACCGAAGTAGGTGGCCTGGCTTTCGTTCTGGGCCGTTTCGGCCAATTTGCCTTGGGCCAGCTGTGGCAGGGCATCACGCAGCAAGTTGGTGGCCGCATCACGCAGTTTGGCGTGCAGGGTCAGGCCGGTGTCGGTGCGGTCGATAATGACTTTTTGCTGGGCCAGGATCGCGCCGGCATCGGCACGCTTGACCATGCGGTGCAGGGTCACGCCGGTTTCGGTTTCGCCGTTGACCAGCACCCAGTTGGCCGGAGCGCGGCCACGGTATTTAGGCAGCAAGGAACCGTGCAGGTTGAACGCGCCTTTTTTGGCAGTGGCCAGCAGGGCTTCGCTCAGCAGGTTGCGGTAGTAGAACGAGAAGATGAAATCCGGGTTCAGCTTGGCAATACGCTCGATCCACAGCGGGTGGTTGGCGTCTTCCGGAGCATGTACCGGGATGCCGTTGCGTGCGCAGAGTTGGGCGACGGAGCCGTAGAAATTGTTTTCCTTGGGGTCGTCGGCATGGGTGAACACGGCAGCAATGTCGTAGCCGGCGGTCAGCAGGGCTTCAATACCTGCACAGCCAATATCGTGGTAAGCGAAGACAACAGCTTTTGAATTCATGACGAAACCTGATCGGAAGGAGAAGTAGGAGAGTGGGAAGTTGTAAGGCCGTCGACCACGACGACCGGAGCCGGCTCTGCGGGTTGGTTACGCAGCACCTTTTCAATAAAGAACCGTGGACGGGCACGCACGTCACTGTACATGCGGCCCAGGTATTCACCCAAGAGGCCCATGCCGATGAATTGGCCGCCGGTGAACACAAACAGCACCGCGAACAGCACGAACATGCCTGAACCGGCCCATTCGGCGCCGAAGACCAAGCGCAGGAACACCAGCGCAAAGGCAAACAGCATGCCCAGTGCCGCGAGGCTGAAGCCGACGATGCTCAGCAGACGCAGCGGGGTGGTGGTCATGCAGGTCAGCAGGTCGAACATCAGGCTGATCAGGCGCATGGCGCTGTATTTGGACTCGCCATGCTCACGCTCGGCGTGGTGCACCAGGATCTCGGTGGTGTGCCGGGCAAAGCCGTTGGCCAGAATCGGAATAAAGGTGCTGCGCTCGCGGCAGGCCAGCATCGCGTCGACGATGGTGCGTCGGTAAGCACGCAACATGCAGCCGTAATCGGTCATGGCCACGCCGGTGGAGCGTTGCACGGCCAGGTTGATCAGGCGCGAAGGCCAGCGGCGGAAGGCCGAATCCTGACGGTTGTTACGCACAGTGGCGACGACGTCGTAGCCCAGGGCGGCTTGCTCGACCAGCCGCGGGATTTCTTCGGGCGGGTTCTGCAGGTCGGCGTCAAGGGTGATGACCACCTCGCCACGGCACTGCTCGAAGCCGGCCATGATCGCGGCATGCTGGCCATAGTTGCGGTTGAGGATCACCGCCACCACGTTGCTGCCGTCTTCTGCGGCAGCGTCTTCCAGCAATTGGGCCGAGTTGTCGCGGCTACCGTCATCCACCAGGATGATTTCGTATTCGTAAGCCAATTGCTTGCAAGCTGCAGTCGTGCGACGCAGCAATTCAGGCAGGCTCTCTTGTTCGTTGTAGACCGGGATAACGATCGACACGCAATGAATAGGGTAGGGTTTCAAAGATTCATGACCTCGGGGCTAGAACAATTGGAGCGTGAAAACAGCAGTAATCAGTCGGCAACAACGCCGGCCGATTAAATGTAGCGTGGGTGTGCGGCATTCGTTCGACTTTCCTGAGGACGAGCAACGGTTTCTTCCATGGGCTAGCAGAGTAAAGACGAAAACTATGAAAGGTAAAGCGTAATCAACAGGTTAGTCGGGGAAGACGCGGTTCGTTCTCAAGTCCTGCGGTCAAGATTAAGCGGAAAATTGTTGAACGAATATGAAAGGCGGATGAAAAACTCGTTTATTTGACAGGTAGACAGGTCGGGTTCAGCTAAACCGCTGAAGCGCCTGGGGATTGGTTCTGCAGGCAAAACCGCGACGGATTCTGCACCGCTGCGCAGGCGCGCAAGGTAATTCAACAAACTTCTCTGCAATGGCCCTCAAGTGCCGGTAAAGTAAGCCATCTCTTGCCAGGGTACTCGGATGAATAGTGTGCGGATTTTGCACGGCCAGTTGCGGCCTGCATTGATGGGCTTGTTGATGGTGGTGGCCTGTGTCACCACCGTTCGAGCCGACGATGGCGTGGCGCTTACCAGCATCGAGCAGGTGCCGGACGGCGTGGAAGTGCGCGGCAAACAGGTCGCGGCCTATACCTGGGACGACCACCAAGGCAAGAACTTGCTGGTACTCGCCGAGCAAGTCAGCGAGCGTGATGACGACGGTACCCAGTCGGCATTTGTCTACGCGGCCCAGTATTTGCTCGGCGGCGACCGCCCCAAGCGTGTCTGGATGCTCTATGACGATGTGCAGCATTGCGAATTCGATGCAGGGCTGCGTTTTGATATGGCGGCAACCAAGGTCACTGACCTTGCCGGCGATGGCATTACCCAGGCCACGGTGGGTTACTCGCGCACCTGCACCAGCGATGTCAGCCCGCGTGAGTTCAAGCTGATCATGCATGTCGGCAAGTCCCAGAAGTACCGCCTGCGCGGTGTCGATCGCGTCGGTGCAAGCTGGTGGGACGAGGATGCCGGTGCCCTGCGAGGTATGCCGCTGCCTACTGACTGCAGCGTTGCCGCACAGCAGGCACTGGTCAGCCAGTACAAGGAGCAGGGCACCGAGTTGCCGCTGCCGGGCTGTTATGGCGATGAAAGCGACTTTGCCAAAGCGCCGGACAGCTACCTGGCGTTCATGCGTCAGCACTGGTTTGCACTGATGCACAAACAGGATGCCGACTGGAGCCAATCCCAGGCGCAACCTCAGGCTGAAAACCCGACCGAGGACGACGAATCGGCGCCGTGATGTTGTGCCGTGATTTGGTGCCAAGCCCGGTCCTGAGTTAGACTCGACCTCCGCCAATTCACTAAATACCTCGATTAAACAAAGGCTTGAATGAGGTATTTAATCCAAAGGCTGATCTACCTTGACTGAGTCTATCCGCAACCCACTGACCCTTTACCTCACCCGCTTGGCGCCCTCCAGCCAACTGACGATGCGCTACGTGCTGCAAGATGCCGCCGACCGCCTGGGCTATGAAGATATCAACCTGGAAGAGATCGACTGGCACCTGCTGCAACCCGAACAGGTGATTGCGCTGGTCGGCGCATTGCGCGAGGACGGCTGCGCGCCGAACACTTCTTCGCTGTATGTGAATGCGGTACGCGGGGTGATGAACGAGGCCTGGCGAATGAGCCTGATCAGCCAGGACCACCTGTTGAAGATGCGCTCGGTCAAGGCCACGCCGGGCACACGCCTCAGCCAGGGCCGTAACCTGCGCCGCACCCTGATCCGCGAAATGATGGAAGTCTGTGCCGCCGACCCACGCCCTCAAGGCCTGCGGGATGCCGCCGTGATCGGCATTTTGTATGGTTCAGGCATGCGCAAGTCGGAGTCGGTCAACCTGGACCTGGCGCAGATCAACTTCGATGAACGCAGCTTGCGTGTGATTGGCAAAGGCAACAAAGAACTGATCAAGTACGCCCCAGCCTGGGCGTTCGACAAATTGCAGGCCTGGCTGGCGTTTCGTCGCGAGCAGCTCAAGGAAGGTGAGCAGGACGATAGCTTCCTGTTCAATCGTATTCGCCGTGGCAGCCATATCACCCGTGAACGCATCACCAAGCACGCGATTTACTACATCGCCCGTCAACGCGGTGAGCAGGTGGGCGTGAAGATCATGCCCCATGACTTCCGACGCTCGTTCATCACGCGGGTGATTGAAGAACACGACCTGTCGATTGCGCAGAAACTGGCGCATCACACCAATATCCAGACCACCGCCAGTTATGACGTGCGCGATGACAACGAGCGGCGCCGGGCGGTGGACAGGTTTGATTTGTAGCTTCCAGGTCAGACACTGATTAAAACTGTGGGAGCGAGCTTGCTCGCGATTGCGGTGTGTCAGTGACAGATTGACTGCCTGATACACCGCAATCGCGGGCAAGCCCACACATTAGGGCTATGTGAGGTTTAGAGAATCGGTTTGCCGCCAGTGACCGCGTACCGCGAGCCGGAGATATAGCTGGCTTCGTCTGAGGCCAGCAGCACATAGATCGGTGCCACCTCTACAGGCTGGCCTGGCCGCCCGAGCGGTGTTTCGCAGCCAAAGCTCTGCACATCCTTGTCGGGCATGGTCGCTACAATCAGCGGCGTCCAGATCGGCCCTGGTGCCACACTGTTGACGCGAATACCCTTGTCACCCAGCAACTGCGCCAGGCCACCGGTGAAGTTGGCAATCGCGCCTTTGGTGGCGGCGTAGGCCAGCAGGGTTGGCTTGGGCATATCGGAATTGACCGAACTGGTGTTGATGATCGAGCTGCCGGCTTTCATATGCGGCAGGGCCGCCTTGCAGATTCGAAACATCGCGGTGATGTTGATATCGAAGGTCTTGACCCATTCTTCATCCTCGATCTCTTCGAGGGTTTCGTGGGTCATCTGGAACGCGGCGTTGTTGACCAGCACATCGATGCGGCCAAACTGCTCGACGGTCTTGTCCACCAGCGCCTGGCAGTTGGTTTTTTGCGCGATATCGCCCGGCAACAACAGGCATTGACGGCCCGCTTCTTCGACCCAGCGTGCGGTTTCCTGGGCGTCTTCATGCTCATCCAGGTACGCGATGGCTACGTCGGCGCCCTCACGGGCAAAGGCGATCGCCACCGCGCGGCCAATACCGCTGTCGGCGCCGGTGATCAGGGCGATCTTGTTGGCCAACCGGCCGGAGCCTTTGTAGCTCTTCTCGCCGCAGTCGGGGTACGGGTCCATTTTCTTCTGGGTGCCCGGTACGGACTGGGCTTGAGGCGCGAAGGGTGGGCGAGGGTAGTCGGTCATGTCTAACTCCATAGAACGTCAAAGGTGCTATGGAGTTAGGTGTTTTGCCGCCCGCGATAGTTGTAATGGATGGGCCACGCCCCCGACGAATGGCGTCAATCACGCGCCAGGTGAGCCGGCAAACGACGCAGGGTCCATAAGGTCACCAGCATCGCCGCCACCGCACACAGCGCGATGCCGACCAGCATGGGCGCAGGTGTATGGTCGGCAAACACGCCAACCAGCGTCATGGACACGGCCGCCGTGATCATCTGGATAGCACCGAGCAGCGCCGAGGCAGAACCTGCGACTGCGCCGTGATCTTCCATGGACAACACACCGGCGGCCGGCAATAACAGGCCGAGAAAACCGAAACCGATAAACAGCAGTGCCATCATCAAGGCGAGGTTGTCACTCCACAAGGTGGTGACGGCCAGCGCGCTCATAACCACCGCCACGCCGATCACCGACCCGCGAATCAGCGGCGCCAGGCCAAAACGCGCGCTCAGGCGTGCGGTCAGTTGGCTCATGGCGAAGAAGGACGCGGCGTTTACTGCAAAACACAGGCTGAATTGCGTAGGCGTCAGGCCGAAATACTCGATGTACACGAACGGCGCGCTGCCGATAAACACAAAGAACGTCGCCAAGCCAAACCCGCACACCACCGACAGGCCGGTGAATACCGGGTCGCGCAGCAAGGCGCCGTAGCTGCCGATCGCACTGCCCAGGGTCTTGCCCAGGCGGCGTTCGGCAGGATGGGTTTCGGGCAGTTGCACAAAGGTCATCACCAGGCACAACAGCGAAACCACTGCGAGCACCACGAACACTTCACGCCAGCTCCAGAGTGAAATCACCACGCTGCCGGCCAAGGGCGCGAGGATCGGCGAAACACTCATCACCAGCATCAGCAGGGCCATCAACCGTGCGGCTTCGTGGCCGGTGTACAGGTCACGCACCACCGCCCGTGGGATCACCATGCCGGCGCAGGCGCCAAAGGCTTGCAGGGCACGAAAACCAATCAGCACTTCAATCGTCGGCGCCAGCGCACAGCCGACGCTGGCCACCGCAAAAATCGCCAGGCCCGCGTAAATCGGCGGCTTGCGACCGTACACATCGCTGATCGGCCCGTAAAACAACTGGCACACGCCAATGATCATGAAGAACACCGTCAGGCTCATCTGCACGGCCGCCGGCGACGCCTGCAGGCTGGCACCCAGGGTGGGTAGCGCAGGCAGATAGCTGTCGATGGCGAAAGGGCCGATGGCGGTGATCAACCCGAGCAACAAGGCGAGGTGGGCAATACTTCGAGACATGGGGGTTCCGGGTCACAGCAAAAGATCGGCCAGCTTAGTGAGCTGTACCTGGGCACACAAGATGATGCTTACACAGACGCTACATTTTCCTGCGGCTTGACTGATCTTCATAAAATAAAGATTGAATAATCACACTTAATGTTATTTAAATAACAAAACAAGAGCGCTACGACCTGCCTGGTCGTGCCGCAACAAGGTGAGATAGCAATGGGCAAGATCGCAGTCATCGGCAGCAACATGGTGGATTTGATTACCTACATCGACCGCATGCCGGACCAGGGCGAAACCCTGGAAGCGCCGGGCTTTGCCCTGGGGTGTGGCGGCAAAGGCGCCAACCAGGCGGTGGCGGCAGCCAAGCTTGGCGCGCAGGTGCTGATGCTGAGTAAAGTCGGTGACGACATGTTCGCCGACAACACCCTGGCCAACTTCCAGCGTTTTGGTATCGACACCCGTTACGTGCAGCGTGTGCCGGGCGTCTCCAGCGGCGTGGCGCCGATTTTTGTGCGGGCCGATTCCCATAACAGCATTTTGATCGTCAAAGGCGCCAATGCGCATTTGTTGCCAGCGGACATCGAGACGGCCGCTGCCGACCTGCGTGAATGCACGCTGATCGTGCTGCAACTGGAGATCAACCTGGACACGGTCTACTACGCCATCGAATTTGCCCGCCGTCATGGCATTACGGTGCTGCTCAACCCGGCGCCGGCCCTGGCCGACTTGAGTGCCGAGCACCTGGCGCAGTTGGATTTCCTGATTCCCAACGAATCGGAACTGGCGTTGATCACCGGTCGCGTCGTGGACTCGCCGGACTCGGCCCGCAGCGCCGCGCGTACGTTGGTGGCCAGCGGCATTCGCCACGTGATCGTCACCCTCGGCGAGCACGGCGCGCTGTACGTGGGCGAGGAGGGCGAGTTCCAGGTGCCCGGCCAGCGGGTGGTGGCCCGCGACACTACCGGCGCCGGTGATGCGTTTATCGGTTGTTTCATCCAGCACTGGAGCCGCGACGGCGCTATTCGCCAGGCCATGGAGCAAGCGGTGGCGTATTCCGCCTGTTCGGTCACAGCGCTGGGTACACAGACCTCCTATCCCGACGCCGAAGCGTTCGCCCGTTTCCAGCAACAGCGGTAAGACTCTCAACCCAGCCCGGAGAACAATAATGAACAAACCTGCGCTGCAACAGACACCCGATGGCTTCTATCTGAACCGCACGCCCTGGTTCGCGTTTATCCTGCTGTGCAGCATTTTTGCATTGTGGGCTGCAGCGGCGAGCATGAACGACGTGCTGATCGCGCACTTCAAGAAAGCCTTCCTGCTCAGCGATTTCCAAACCGCCTTTGTGCAGTCGGCGTTTTACCTGGGGTACTTTTTCGTGGCGATTCCGGCCGCGATGGTGGTGCGCCGCTTAAGCTACAAAAGCACCATTCTGATCGGCCTGTTGCTGTACATGCTGGGCTGCCTGTTGTTTTTTCCTGCGGCGTCCACCGCCAAGTACGGCATGTTCCTGCTGGCCCTGTTTGTGATTGCCGCCGGTCTGTCGTTCCTGGAAACAGCGTGCAATACCTATTCAACCCTGATGGGTCCACGGGAAACCGGGACGCGGCGCTTGAATATCTCGCAAACCTTTCACCCGTTCGGCGCCATGGCCGGGGTGTACGTGGGCAGCTTTGTGATGTTCAAGGACACCGATGCCACCACCGAGCAACTGACGCAGATGAGCGCCTCCGAGGCGGCGGTGCAGCAGTTGCAGATGATCCAGTCCACGCTGTTGCCCTACAAATGGATGATCGCCGTACTGGTGCTGATGTTCATCCTGATCGCCATTACCCGGTTTCCGGCCTGCAAGGGCAATAACCCCGTCGACAATAAATCCGGCAGCCTGCGCCAAAGCCTGGGCCGCCTGTGGCGCAACCCGCGTTTTACCTTTGGTGTACTCGCGCAGTTTCTGTATGTGGGTGCGCAAGTCGGCGTATGGAGTTTCACCATTCGCCTGGCCATGCAGATGGGCGGCATGAATGAGCGCAGCGCTTCATGGTTTTTGCTGACCACGTTTGCCGCCTACTTTGTCGGCAAGATGATCGCCAACCTGCTGATGCGCCGCCTGCACCCGGCCCGGGTATTGGCGATTTATGGCGTGCTGTGCATTGTGCTGCTGGCCTACACCATCCTGGTGCCGAACATTTCCGCAGTATATGCGGCAGTTGGCGTGAGCATTTTTCTCGGCCCGTGCTGGCCAACCATCTACGGCCTGACCATCGATGGCCTGGGTGAGGACACCGGTGTCGGCGGTTCATTACTGGTGATGAGCATTGTCGGTGGCGGGGTGATTCCGATCTTCCAGGGCCTGTTGTCTGACGCCAGCGGTGGCAACATGCAGTTGGCCTACAGTGTGCCGTTGCTGTGCTTTATCGTGATCGTGATGTATGCGCTCAAGTGCATGCGCCAGTCGGACAGCGTGCCGTCGGGTGCGGCGGCGGTGGCCTCATGAACACGCGTATCCCGTTGTATCCGGTGCTGTTCAGCGAGCAGGAAAAGGTCTTGCTACAGTCCGAAGACTTTAAGGTCAGCGCCTGGGTTTACCCGTCCGGCGTGCTGGCCGTGGGCCTGGAGAACAGCCGTGGACGCCTGGTGGTGTTGCCTTATCAAGGGCAGATGATCTGGTCGGCGGTGTTCGACGGCTGCGACCTGACCATGACCAACCTGTTCGAGCAGCCAAGGCCCAGCCCGACCGTCATTGATACTTATGGCTGCTTTATGTTTCACAGTGGCCTGCTGCGCAACGGTTGCCCGGCGCCGGATGACACCCATGCCTTGCACGGCGAAATGCCCTGCGCGCCCATGGACACAGCTTGGCTGGAAATAGGCGAGGGCGTCCTGCGCCTGGGTGGCACTTACCAATATGCCAAGGGCTTTGGCGATCGCTACAGGGCAACCCCAAGCGTGACACTGCGCGCGGATTCAGCCCTGTTCGATATCGATATGGACGTCACCAACCTGGCCGGCAAGCCCATGGAACTGATGTACATGGCCCATATGAACTACGCCTATGTGGCCGGCGCGCGGTTTGTCGAGCCGCTGGGCATGCAGCGCCTGCGCCTGCGCACCAGCGTGCCGGACCACGTCAAGCCCAC
Source organism: Pseudomonas sp. 2995-3 (assembly GCF_002742565.1). Lineage (NCBI taxonomy): Bacteria > Pseudomonadati > Pseudomonadota > Gammaproteobacteria > Pseudomonadales > Pseudomonadaceae > Pseudomonas > Pseudomonas sp. 2995-3. The sequence continues at coordinate 260,077 of NZ_LJSB01000223.1, forward strand.
GCCGGACTGGAGCGCCTATATGGCGCAACTGGCCGAGCATCCGGCGCAGTTGGCGTGTCTCGACACACCGGCGTTGTACGACCCTGAAATCGTGTTTTTCTTCGACGACGTGGGCACAGACGCCAGCGGCCATGCACATTTTCTGCTGGACCACCCGAATGGTGCGGCGTTTTACACCCGTTATCGCCCCAAGGAGTTCGAGCACGCCGCACGCTGGATCCTGCACTCACCGGACCAGCAAGTGGCGGCGTTCGTACTGCCGTCAACCTGTGAACCCGAAGGTTATAACGCCGAAAAAGCCAAAGGTCACGTGCGTGTGCTGGCGGCCGGGGCCAGCGCTTCGTTCAGCGTGACCACCGGCTACTTGAATGCGCGGGAGCGCCAAACGTTGCTGGGTTAAACCAGCAATTGCGCGCCGCTGGCCTGGATGGCTTCTTTGTACGCTTGGGGGATTTTCTTGTCGCTGACCACGTATTGAAAGTCTGCAAGGCTGGCAAAGTGCGCAGTGCGCACCGTGTCGAACTTGCTGAAGTCCGCCAGCAGCACGCGCTGCTGGGCTTGGCGCAGGACCTTTTGCTTGACCTCGACTTCATTGAAGTTGAAGCAGGTCACGCCAAATTCCTGGCTGACGCCCGCCGCCGTCACAAAGGCCCACGTGAGGCGCACGCTGTCGAGAATGCTGCTTTCGGCGCTGCTTTCAAACACCTGGTTCTTGCGGTGAAAGGTGCCGCCGCACAGCACGATATGGCAGTTGGGCTTGTTCTGCAGCTTGAGCAACACGTTCAACGAGCTGCACACCGCGGTGAACTCCAACTCGTCGGGGATGAAATCAATCACAAACGGCGAGGTGGTACCGCAGTCAAAAAATACCGTGTCGCCGGGCTGTATCAACCGCGCAGCGAGTTTGCCGATGCGGCGTTTTTCTTCGACGTGACGCGTGCCTTGGTCGGCGACCCGGTAATCACCGGCCTCACTGCCGACCCGTGTGATGTAGCCACCGAGCAGGCGCAAATGCTCGCTGAAGTGGCTGAGGTCGCGGCGCAGGGTCATCTCGGAAACATCCAGCAGCGCCGCCATTTCCCGCAGGTGAATGGCGCTCTGGTCCTGCAGGGCTTGCTGGATAAGCTTGAGTCGCTCGGCTTTTTTACTGTCCACGGGCATTCCAGGGCTTGATTGTTTGTGTTAACTAAGTAACATTAATTGTGAATATTGTAACGCTTAATGTGAGCACCGCAACACGCGGCACACCACCATTGGCAACATACAGGCAAGGGCACGTTATATGAATACGCTTCAACCCGCAGCATTGGCCAAGTACATCGATCACACCTTGCTGGCCCCCGATGCCACCCGTGAACAGATTCGCACCTTGTGCGAAGAAGCACAGGCGCACGGCTTTTATTCCGTATGCCTGAACTCGGGGCAGGTGCCTTACGCCGCGTCCTGCCTGACCGACGATCGCGTGGTGATCTGTGCGGTGGTGGGCTTCCCATTGGGCGCCGGCCTGAGCGACACCAAGGCCTTCGAAGCCGAACGGGCGATAGCCGCCGGGGCAGGGGAGATCGACATGGTGCTCAATATCGGCTGGCTGAAGGAAGGCCTGCTTGAGGCCGTGCGCGAAGACATAGCCATGGTGCATAAAGCCTGCGGCGCCGTGCCATTGAAGGTAATCCTGGAAACCTGCCTGCTCAGCGACGAACAAAAGATCCAGGCCTGCGAAATCTGCCGGGATTTGGGCGTGGCGTTCGTCAAGACGTCCACCGGGTTCAGCCGCAGTGGTGCCACAGTTGAGGACGTGGCACTGATGCGTAAAACCGTGGGTGCCAAGGTTGGGGTCAAGGCCTCCGGTGGCGTGCGTGATTATCCGACGGCGGTGAAGATGATTGAGGCCGGGGCTACACGTTTGGGCAGCAGCTCGGGGGTTGCAATTGTGGGTGGGGAAATGGCGGCGGTGGGCGGTTATTGAAGCTTTTCCTGTACGGGTAAATACATATCCGTCAGGGTACTGACGGATATGCGCACGACCAATTTTATGTGGGGGCATTTGCAGAAAGCTGCTGTTGAGAATAGAGTAGCCAATAGCCACCAGTGGTCAACGCTCACTAAACCCAAAGTGACCTGGTATCGGAATTAATTTCAAAGGAATAAATACTTGAACTCAGCCACCAAAGGAATGGATAAAGAGATCAATAAGGCCAACCAGTTTACTTATATTATTGGTAATAATGGCGTCGGCAAAAGCCTGAAACTTGAGCTGGACGCCCAACTCGAAAGCAAACGCACTGACGTCGTTGTAATCTCCTCTGGCTTAAGTGATAAGTTTACATGGGGTGGGACAACAAAGCTGCGCAAGGCCGGCAGTTATACTTACCTTGGCAATCGTACAGTCGGCAATGCAATACATATCAATACAATTTCAGCCAATGCAACACTTAACTATGTGCAGTGCTTAAAAAGACAAACACAGGGTGCTTTTCTAAACTTACTAAGTGATATCGGATTTGATCGCCGTATCGGTATTATGCCAAGAGAGGTCAGGAAGCGTAAAAATATTGAGCAAGCGTCATTCGAGCCTGCAGAATTGAGCATGGATTTTGTCGCAGCCAATGAAGCCGTGCTTTCAAACAAAGCAAAACCTTTTGATCTTGTCTTGACCAAAAAAAATGGCTTACCGATGCAGTTTGCGAAATTTAGCTCAGGTGAGCAAAATATGATTTCAATGGCGCTAAAAATTTTATCCAGGCGCGCGTCAAACGTTATTTTTTATATTGATGAACCTGAAATCAGTCTGCACCTTGAATGGCAGCTTTCATGGCCAAAACTAATGCATGAGTTGATCGTCGATTTTTCGGGCTGCAAATTTATCGTCGCCACTCACTCTCCCGTTATGATTGTCAGTGCCTTAACGTCGGGCGCAACGTGTTACAACATGTGCAGCGATCGCTTACTGCGACGAATCAACAGTAGCGAGCTTAATATCGAGGCGCTAATGTTTGGCGAGTTCCACACTTTAACACCTCACAACAAGGCTATTTATGAGCAATATGCCCATGTTTTGCATATGGCGCTCAATTATGCGAACTCTACAATAGCTGGCGGCCATGACGTGGCGCAGGCGGGTCGCATTGAACGAGAGGTGGATAAGCTCATAGAGAAGGCTCACGCTGTATCTGCGCTGTTACAAGACAAGTCTGAACTGATTCAATCTGTTAAAGAGTTTGAAGGTGCTATAGAAGAACTTATGACGAGGGCGGCAAAAGGCGAGGGGCGCCTATGAACGCAGATTTAAAGAGATTTGTCTCGACGCTGTACCCTAACGTAAAACTCAAAAGAGACTTGGCGCTCGACCAAATTCGAAATTTCGATCGTTGTGCTAGAGGTAACTACCCTCCCTTAAAATCCGCTTGGTCCGTATTTTACAAAACTGGATACGGCAAGGAAATTCATCGGGCACTGGGAGATCATTTAAAAGAGAAGCAGCAGGGGTACTGCTGTTACTGTCAAGACAAAATATTCAGCCGTGTCAACGGTAATATCGAACATGTATTGCCTATCAAATGGTACCCCATGTTTGCTTTTACTTATAATAATTTGGCGCTCGCCTGTGCGACATGCAATGCCTTTAAATCCTCGTCTGATTGGTACCACCTCAATGCCATAACACTTCTTTATCAAGGTAATGTATTTGGATCCTACCATCCTAATATCGATACCTATGATGACCATATTGTAATGTTTCATATCAGAACCAACCATTTGCATCTCAGAACCTTCGTCGGAAAAACGCCCAAAGGCAAAAAAATCTGCAGTGATTTACTTGAGAAGGTATCAATTTTCTCTCTAAAAGAAACTGGGAATCCTATTGTGGCCAAAACACTTCAAGCATTGAATTACTATATCGAGCAAAACCCAGACGCGATGAGTGATGACCTAACGGCTATCATGAATCGACTGTATTTAAAGATTTAAATATAACTCAACTAAATAGATATTTAGCATAGTTATAATTGATATGAATATACCCCGCAGGAGAGGGCATACTCAAAGAACATTCGGCAGGCTCGTGCCAGTCAGGATTCGGTTGTCTGGGCCTATGAATTCGAATTCATCGCTGTAAGCATAAATCTGTCTAGTCGCATCGCGGATAGTTCTGCTGTTAAAAGCGGCAACAGCTTCTCTGTCTAATGAAACCATTCTTTCTGTGGCCTCATAATCACCGATTACAGCAAGACTCTTATTCAGTGGAATAAATACCCTCACATCTTTTGACGCAAACCCAAGCCCCCAGCCATCGTCAATTCGAAATGCGTGAGGTATGAGGTGTACGGGGTAATCTGAGGTGATAAACCCTGGTGAATCATCGCCGGCTTTAAGAAAAATCCATTTTCGATCGAGCAGGCATTGATGAATATCTCCAATAATATTCAGCTCCAGTGACGCATGTTTAGATGTATTCATCTCTAACGCGGCAGCAGCCCCAGGTGATTTCAAGCCTTCCTGTCCCAGTGCCGAGATAATAAGTATCTGGTGAAGAGGTTGGACGCTCTCGGCAAATGACTGCCTATCACGTGGATTTCTAGTCGCGAAAAGGGAAAAAAGCAGCAGGACAGCCTCCCGATCCATCGCATTTGAAAAGTTACTGCATTCTAAAAATCGCTTGAGTGCAGCAAGCGAAGGTCCCTCAAGCTCGCTTGCATAGGCCTTCTCAAGAATATTGGGATCTGAATGGCCGTGTAACCGGTTAAAGTGATCCTCTCCAGCGACCTTTTTCACGTTTTGCGGAAATTCTTTTTTGGCATCAAGGTCAACGCAATGGACGACATCATGCTTGCCTGATTTCGCAAAACCTCTCAAGTATCCAGCTGAAACATAGTGGTGGTAGATCGGTTCGTTCATATCAGACTCATATTCGTTGCCATTCGATTTATTGAAGGTAGCTCATGCGCCTGATTTTCGCGTCCGCGAAAACGACGGTAGCAGGCAGTGCCAGGCTTCAAATCTGACCGCCAGAGCCCCTCAGCTCCGTATAGGATGGTTCGCATAATGTATATTATGTTAAATTATGTATCACGCACTGGCGATGGTAAGTCAGCACCGCCACGCACTCAGTATGCAGCCCGCCCCGATCCAAGGCTGGCCCACGGTTCGCCAATCCCCCACGACGAACCGCACTCCGATTGGATTACAGCGTATAAGAAATGCCCATTTGCACCGTACGCGGCTCACCGGGATAAGCGTAGAAGTTCAGGAACGAGCCTTCGTCGTATTCACGGTTGAACAGGTTCTTCACGTCGAGGTTGAGTCTGACCTTTTCGTTTACCTTGTAATAACTGAGCAAGTCGACGACGGTGTAAGGCCCCATCGAGAACGTGTCATTGGCGGTCTGCCCGGCACGCTCGGCTACGTATTTTCCACCTGCGCCAAGGCCAAACCCTTTGAGCGCGCCATCCTGAAACTCGTACACGTTGAGCAGGCTGAAGCTATTGCGCGGAATATTCGCCAGACGTGTTCCGGAGCGCACGGTGGTGTCCCTGGTCACTGCGGCATCCACATAGCCATAGCCACCGATCATACGCCACTCGGGCGTCAGGTTGCCGGCCACGTTCAGGTCGAAGCCGCGGCTGCGGACTTGCCCTGTCGCGACATTGAAGGCCGAATCAACCGGGTCGACACCCTGGACATTTTTCTTCTCGATCTGATAGATCGCCGCGTCGACGCTCAACTGACGGTCCAGCGCTTCCCACTTAACCCCCACTTCGTAGGACTTGCCCTTCTCCGGCTCGAATCCGCCGCCTTGACGACTGGCACCCGTGTTGGGCTTGAACGAGCGCGCGGCGTCCGCGTAGATCGCAACCGTGTCAGTGAGGTCATACATCACCCCGATGCGCGGCGTGACGGCGTTGTCGGCGGCGTTCCAGCTTCTCACACCGGGCACGTAGGATTCGTACTGGTGCTCGAAGCGCTCAAAGCGCGCACCGGCGAGCACCTTTAAACGCTCGGTCAGCGCCACTTGATCCTGGACGAAGGCGGCGTAAGTCTTGAGGTTTTCTTTGTCGTGGGTGGGCGTACGCGTCAGCGCCGGACGTGGCTGGCCATAGACCGGGTTGAAGATATCGATTGGGAAAGCCCCCGCCGCGCCGCTGGAGCGTTGGATGATCGACTTGTAGTCGTAATCCTCATACTCGATGCCGGTCAGCAACGTGTGATCAAGGCCGCCCGTGGAAAAGCGCCCGGTCAGGTTCAGTTGATAGTCCTGGTCGGTCCAGTCCAGCTTGCGGTAGTTGAAGTTGCGCTGGAGGGTTCGCCCATCGGCGTTGAGGCTGGTGGCATTGTTTGCCTCAACACCATTGCCCTTCATCGTACCGTCCAACCACTGCATACCACCGCCCAGTGTCCAGTTGTCGTTGAGTAGATGCTCGAAGCGCACCTGAGCCATGTTGTTATCGTTGTGCAGGTTACCGGCGTACTTTTCACCCCAGAAGGTCTCACGGGACGGCGTGCCACCCTGGTTGGCGAAGCGGGTCAGGCCTCGATCCAGCGGATGATTGTTACGCATGAAGTCGCCTTCGAAAATCACCTTGGTGTCGTCGCTGACCTGCCAGCTCAGTACCGGCGTGACCCCATAGCGTTCGGTTGAGACATGGTCGCGGAAGGTGTCGCCGCCCTCTCCCACCACGTTGAGGCGATAGGCCAGGCGGCCTTGCTCATCCAGCGGGCCGGAGGCATCGAGGGTGCCGCGCTTCATACCCTGATCATCCACCTGGCTACCCAATGTGACCGTACGTTCAGGCAAAGGCTGTTTGGAGACCACGTTGAAGGTACCGCCGGGATCGCCGCGCCCATAGAGCATCGTCGCTGGCCCACGAAGCACTTCAAGGCGCTCAATGCTGTTGGCGTCCGGCATGCTGGGATAGCCCCGGTTGATCGGAAAACCGTTGCGGTAGAACTCTGCTGTTGTAAACCCACGCACCGTGAAGCTGGTAAGCCCCTGGCCACCGAAGTTGTTCGCTCGGCCGACGCCGCCGGCATAGTCCAGGGCCTCCTGCAGGCGAGTCGCGCCAATGTCCTCGACCACGTCCTTGGGCACGACGCTGATGGACTGTGGCGTCTCATGAATTGAGGTGTCTGTGCGCGTGGCACTGGCAGAGCGTGTGGCGCGATACCCTTTGACAGGCCCCTGAGCCGTCTCGGCGTCTACGTCTCCCGTGACGTTGATGGCTTGCAACTCAAGGCTGGCATTTTCGCTGCCGGCAACCTGCGCCCAGGCAACAGGGGCAACCGCCTGAAGTACGCAGAGAGAAATCAGGGTATGACGCATGGGTTTTGGACCTAATGGATGAGCGGACGGGAAGGTAAACCTGCCTGGATTCGGGAGGCATGATATACCAGCAGATCTCATTTGCAACTCATTCTCATTTGAAGGTTTTCGAGTATCGGCTGTGTACCTCTGCCATCCCAGGGCCGGGATGGCAGGAGCAATTTCTCTAACCTGCTTCGACTGCCTTAAGGACCTTGTAGATCTCGGAAATCACCTGCCCCGTCGCCTGTTCAATCGCCCCTTCATTACGGCACAAAACCCAGCCCTGATCACCCGCCGCTCGCAAAAACGCCTGGGTACACTCGACATGCTCCTGCAGCGTATGGATCAACGTACTGCCCATCCCGCGCCGTCGTTGCGCGACCCTCGACCATGAAATCTCGGGGTCGGTGATAACGCCCACATGCAGGTCTGGCACTCGCACGTGTCGGTCCAGGTTTAACTGCAATATGTCGGCGAACGGGACTGTCCGGCGAAACGCGGCATCTGAGGGGTACCAACGGTCTATCAGGATAATGCTGTCGGCTGGCTGTTTAGTCAGCACGTGCCGGGAAATCCAGAGCCGACTATCCGCAAAGCGCTCACACACTCTCCACTCCGAATCATCGGTGGGGTTTCTGGCGTGTGCGTTGACCAGGGCCATGGTTTCAGCCCTGTAGGGATCGCTTTTTCTCTCGCAAAGACGGATCACCTTTTTGTTGTCTGCCCGCAGTGCTTGGGTAACGGCTTCCAACAGCGTGGTTTTCCCCGTGCCTTTAGGCCCATCCAGGGAGACAAATAATGGACGATTCATGCTTCACGTAATGATGGATAAGTGATGAGCACCTTAACGTAGTTTGAAGCCGATGACGCTTGTCGATGCTATGGCTCACGCAGCAAAAAAGACGTGCCCCATGCCAACGGCTCCAACCCCAAGTGCACCGCCAGGCTCTGGCCGATATCGGCAAAGCTGGCTCGCTCGCCCAACCACCCCGCCGCCACGCCTGCACCATAAGCCAGTACGGGCACATGCTCACGGGTATGGTCGCTGCCCGGGCGCGAGGGGTCGCAGCCGTGGTCGGCGCTGATGATCAACAATGTCTGCGAGTCCATCAACGCCAGTAATTCCGTCAGCCTGCGGTCGAAGGCTTCCAGCGCGGCAGCGTAGCCGGCCAGGTCTCGGCGGTGTCCGTAGAGCATGTCGAAGTCGACGAAGTTGGCAAACACCAGGCTGTTGTCAGGTGCTTCCCGGTAGGCCTTGAGCGTGGCGTCGAACAGCGCGTCGTTGCCATCGGCCTTGTACAACCGGCTGATGCCTCGGTGAGCGAAAATATCGCCAATCTTGCCCACCGCGTGCACGGTGCCGCCGGCGTCGCAGAGGCGATCAAGCAGCGTCGCTGACGGTGGCGGCACGGTGTAGTCGCGGCGATTGCCGGTGCGCCGGAACTGGCCCGCGTGCTCCCCGGTGAACGGTCGGGCAATGACCCTGCCGACCGTGTATTCATCACACAAGGTGCGCGCGATTTCACACACTCGGTACAGCGCTTCAAGGCCGAAATGGCTTTCATGGGCGGCGATCTGCATCACGCTGTCGGCCGAGGTGTAGCAAATCGGCTGCTGGCTGCGGATGTGTAATTCACCCAAATCGTCCAGCACCGTGGTGCCCGAGGCATGGCAATTGCCCAGGATGCCCGGCAACCCTGCCCGCTCGATCAGGTCGGCCAGCAGTTGGGGTGGAAAGGACTCGGTCGGCTGCTCGAAATAACCCCAGTCAAACAACACTGGCACGCCCATCATTTCCCAATGCCCGGACGGCGTGTCCTTGCCGGATGATTGCTCGCGCGCATGGCCAAAGGCGCTGATCGGTGCCGCATCGCCCCAGTTGCCTGGCAGCGGGCCATTGCCACTGGCCGCCGCTGCGGCGCCCAATCCCAGCTGGCCCAGGTTCGGCAGGTTCAAAGGTCCCCGTCGCAATGGCCCATCGGCCTCACCACGGGCACAGGCTTCGGCGATATGGCGCAAGGTGTCGGCGCCGGTATCGCCAAACAGCGCGGCGTCGGCACTCGCGCCGATGCCCAATGAGTCCAGCACTAATACGATGGCCTTGCTCATAGGATTGCCTGGATCAATTCGCGCGCGGCCAGGCGTTCACCGCCCAGCCGATACGCTGCGCGTAAGGCGGATGCGCCCTGCCCGGCCTGCTCTTGGGTGCGCGCGTGAACCCAGCCCAGGGGCCGTTTTGCATTCACCTGTTCGCCGACGAAGGCCAACTCGCTGAAGCCCACGGACAGGTCCAGCACGTCGTCCGGATGGCTGCGTCCACCGCCCAATGTCACCACCGCCAACCCCACGGCGCGGGTGTCGATCTCGGTGACACAGCCCTCCTCCTCGGCCCACACCGGCACCGACACGACCGCCTTGGGTAAATGTTCATCGGGTTTGTCGGTAAAACCCTGCGGGCCGCCCAGCGCAACAACCATCTGCTCAAATCGCTGCAAGGCCGCGCCGCTCTGCCAGGCTTGAAGCAATTGATCACGGGCCTGGGCCTCGTCCCTCGCCAGGCCGGCCATCGTCAGTGCCTGTGTGGCCAGCGCCAACGTCACTGCCCACAGGCGTTCACTGCGCACCTCGCCCTTGAGCAAAGCGACCGCTTCAGCCACTTCCAGGGCATTGCCGGCACTGCGGGCCAGCGGCTGGTCCATGTCGGTGATCAGGGCACGGGTGTTGACTCCGGCGCCGTTGGCCACTGCGACGATGCTGGCGGCCAGAGCTCGCGCCTGCTCAGGTTCAGCCATAAAGGCGCCGTTGCCGGTCTTTACATCCATGATCAACACATCGAGGCCGGCGGCGAGCTTCTTGCCGAGGATCGACGCGGTGATCAGGTCTATCGACTCCACCGAGCCAGTCACATCGCGGATCACGTACAAGCGCTTGTCCGCGGGTGCCAGGTTGGCGGTCTGGCCGATGATCGCGCAGCCGACTTCAGCCACCACCGCGCGCAGGCGTTCGGTGCTGGGTTGGCAGTCGTAGCCGGGGATGCTTTCGAGCTTGTCCAGAGTGCCGCCGGTATGCCCCAGGCCGCGCCCGGAGATCATCGGCACGTAACAGCCACAGGCCGCCAGCAAGGGCGCGAGCAACAAGCTGATCATGTCGCCGACGCCGCCGGTGGAATGCTTGTCGACAATCGGCCCCGGCAGCTCCCACTTCAGTATTTGACCGGAATCGCGCATTGCCTCGGTCAAGGCAATGCGTTCGCTCACGTCCATGCCCTTGATGAACACCGCCATGGCGAACGCCGCCACTTGCCCATCGCTGAGGCTACCGTCGGCAATGCCGGCGACAAACCGTTGAATGTCGATAGCGGCCAGGGCATGCCCGTCGCGCTTACGGCGAATCACTTCTTGTGGCAACCACATACTGTGCTCCTTACAGCGAAATGAAAAAGCCGACAATCGCCGCGCTCATCAGGTTCGAAAGCGTACCGCCGATCATGGCCCGCAAGCCCAGCCGCGCCAGTTCTTGACGCCGTTGCGGGGCGATACCCGTGAGGCCGCCCAGTTGGATGGCAATCGAGGACAGATTGGCAAAGCCGCACAGGGCGAAGGTGACGATCACTTGGGTGTGTGCCGACAACAGCGGCACCCCGGCTGCGGCGGCCTTGTCCGCGGTCAGGTAGTTGGCCAGGTCGGCATAGGCGACGAACTCGTTGAGCACCAGTTTTTCCCCGATAAAACCGCCGGCCAGCACTGCCTCATGCCACGGCACCCCGAGCAGAAAAGCGATCGGCGCCAACACGTGCCCGAGCACCAGTTGCAAGGTCAGCTGCGGGTAGCCAAACCAGTTGCCCGCCCAGCCCAGCAGCCCGTTGAACAAGGCGATCAGCGCGATAAACGAAAGCAGCATGGCGCCCACCGCCAACGCCAGGCGCAAGCCGACCTGCGCGCCCTCGGCAGCCGCGTCGATGATATTGGTCGGCCGATTCTCGGCCTGCCCCAGCTCTTCAATCACCTCGTCGGTGCGCGCCGCTTCGGTTTCCGGTTCCATAAGCTTGGCCATCAACAACGCCCCCGGCGCCGACATGAAACATGCGGCGATCAGGTATTTGAGTTCCACCCCAAGCCCGGCGTAACCGAGCAGCACCGAACCTGCTACCGCGGCAAAACCGCCGACCATCACCGCGAACAACTCAGAGCGCGTCAGCTTGGCAATGAACGGCCGTACCACCAGCGGCACCTCCGACTGGCCGATGAAAATCGCCGACGTCACCACCATCGACTCGACGCGACTGGTGCCCAGCAACAGACGCAGGCCGCCGCCCACCAACCGGATAATCCAGCCCATCACGCCGATGTAATACAGCACCGAGATAAAGCTGCCGAAGAACACAATCATCGGCAACACTCGGATAGCGAATACAAACCCGCCATTGCCGAACACTTCAAACATATGCGGTGAACTCAAACCGCCGAACAGAAACTCGATGCCTTTGTTGGCGTAGAGCTGCAGGGAGGCTACCGCGCCCGACAGCGCGGCGAGCACCGTCTGGCCCCAGGGCACGTACAGCGCAAAAGCGCCGATCAGGACCTGGATCACAAAGGCGACCGAAACCGTGCGCCAGTTGATCGAGCGTCGCTGGTGGGATAAAGCAATGGCAATGACAATAAGGGTCGCTATTCCGACAAGACTGATCATGCAGGCGTCTCAATAATGGACCGAGCGGACACAGGCCAATTGGCCTGCCCAGGATTAGAAAGCGTCGAAAGCACCCGGCAACAATTGCGCCAGGGTCCAGGTACGCGTGGTGGCAGGGTCACTGCCCTGGCAAATCACCACTGCATCCTTGGCCATCAACTCCAGCATCACCTGGCGGCAGGCACCGCAAGGGCTTATCAGTGAAACGTTGGGTGCGTAAACCGCGATGGCCCTGAAACTGCCCGGCGCATGGCCCTGGCTGATGGCACTGAACAAAGCGCTGCGTTCGGCACAATTGGTCAGCCCGTAGGAGATGTTCTCCACGTTGCAGCCCAGTACGACCTCACCATCGGCGGTCAGCAATGCCGCGCCGACCGGAAACCTGGAATAAGGCGAATACGTGCGTTCGGCCGCCCGCTTGGCCTCTTCCATCAAACGCTGTTCAATTGTCATTTACAGGGGCATCCCATTTTCTTGCGAGCACGTCCAGGACGGTCGTGACGCTCTTATGGGTGTTATTAAAATAACATTTGGTGTGAATACTCAATCTTTATTTTTGCCTGCGGGCAAAACCCGGATCTTTACTTTCGCGTAAATCCTCCATGCCCTAGGTATGCTCCGCTTTTACTGCCTGACACTGCCTTCGGGGTGCCTGCCAGCGCCTGCGCCACCCTGGGTCCTGGATGAAGCAAACGCATTCAAATGGGGCGCGGCGATCGTAATGCCGGATTTTTTGCGAACAACAAGGATTGAGATGAATATCGGCGCTGTTGAAGATCTGCTTAACGAGTTCCATCTCTGGTATGACGTGGACCAACAGGCCAAACGTCGCTACCAGGCGCAATTGGCCCCTGACTTTCAGCTCATGGCGTTTTTGCGAAGCGACGAGAACGCCCTCTCCGCCTATCTGAGCTTGCTGCTCGATCCGAATGGCGCACACGGGCAGAGTGATCTGTATTTGAGCAGCTTCCTGCGTCTGTTTCAGGATCAGAAATTTCACCCCGCGCCAGCGGAACACAAAAGCAACCACACGGAGTTCAGGCTGCCCAGCGGTCGCCGTCTGGACATGTACCTGCGCTTCAGTTCTGGCAGCGTAGCAATCGAGAACAAACCTTGGGCGCCCGATCAACCCAACCAATTGCTCGACTACGCAATCTACCTTAACAAGCAGCATGGTGATGAGTGGTTGCTCATCTACCTAAGCAATGGTGATGTTTGCGAACGCAGCCTCCCCATGGGCACGCCAGCCTCACTCGCTGAACGGATCGTCACCTTTGATTTCTTCCGTCTCAAGGCGTGGCTCGAAGACTGTGCGCGTCATACGCGGGCAAACTCAGTAAGGGTGTTCGTTGAGGCGCTCGCCCAGTTTGTAGATCAACACATCAATGGAGAACGGCATTTGGATACAACCCAGGAACTCACGCGGTTGTTGCTGCGCAATGACAAAAACATCAAGGCTGCATTCTTGATTTCCCAGCAGTTGCGTGAGGCCAAGCGCGAAATGTGGCGAGGCTTTCTGGCTCACCTGAAACTCAACCTTAGTCACTTAAATGCTGAGTTGTTTTGGGACCAGACATTGCTGGACGGTTCGCCGCAAGGGTCGTTCAGTATTCGTTTTGATCCCTCACACCTGTTTGGCCTCGGCTGGGCGTTTGATCGGGGTAATCACGGCAGGCTCTATTTCGGGATATGCCGCTGGGACGAAGGTGAACATGCTGAGCTGGATGTTCAGCGGCTCGGTAAACACATGGACGCACTGTGTGATGTGTCAGGCGGCACGACGAAATGGTGGCCCTGGTGGACATACGACGCCCGCGCATTCTCCTCGCTGCCCATTGCATCGGACTGGAGCGTTGATCCGGATGCCTGGCTAATGCTAAATGACCGTGAGCAGACGGGTTTTGCCTTTCAGGTCATCGAAATGGTCAAGCGTGTGCAACTCGAGTTTGACTGGACACTGCTCAACCCTCGACAGGGTTGAGCCCGTTGTAACCTCGAGTCTGTTATTGCGGGTACGGTGGCCTGCGCTGATAAGTTGCAACAGGCCACCCGCGCCCAAAACCCTCTACGCAACGCCCAACCCCAAACTCTCGCGTAACGTCGTGCCTTCATACGCCGCGCGATAAACCTCCAAATGCCTGTTTATAAGGACAGAGAAGATGAGGGACTGATCACCCCGCATAAAATACTCACAATGCATATAATAAACACAGAACAATGCGGATAATGCATTTTATAGCCATCGGTTCCGCTGAAACTCAGGTACCGACATTGCATAGCGCCCGGCACCACCTACACTGGTTTGAGTCCAGCGTCCCTGATGTACCTGCAGTCATTGCTCAATAAAAAAACAGTTAGCCAACTGATTAATAGAGTCAACATGAAAGAGCAGCCTCGGCAGCGTGTATCACACGTTCTCGCTCCGCTTAGCCTCCTGTGCCTGGCCCTCGCCGGCTGCACCGTCGGGCCGGATTTCGCCCGACCCGATGTGGCCGCGAACGCCGACTATTCAAAAGAAAAACTCACCACCACCGCCCACGCCGATATCGACACCGGTGGCGCCGCGCAGCGGCTGATCGCCGGGATGGATATTCCTGGCCAATGGTGGACGCTGTTTCGTTCGCCCGCCTTGAACGCATTGGTCGAAGAAGCCTTGAAGGCCAACCCGGATGTGAGCGCCGCGCAAGCCGCTTTGCGCCAGGCCAACGAGCTGATCTATGCCGATCAAGCTTCGTTGTTCCCGTCGGTGAGCGGCAATGTGCAGAAGGCCCGTGAGAAAGTCTCGGGAGTCACCTCCGGCGTGCCGCAATCGCCAATACTGACCGTCAGTTCAGCGTCGCTGAGCGTCTCCTATGCCCCGGATGTGTTTGGCGGTACGCGCCGGCAAATCGAGTCGACCACGGCGCAGGCCGAATACCAGCGCTTCCAGCTGGAGGCGACTTACCTGACCCTGACTGCCAATGTGGTCAATACCGCCATCAGCCTCGCGTCTGTGCGTGATCAAATCGCGTCTACCGAGGAAATCATCCGCCTGCAGGGCGGCCAGCTTGACCTGCTGCAAGCCCAGCGGCGTTTGGGGGCGATTGGCGATTCCGACGTGCTGACCCAGCAAACCGCACTGGCGCAAACCCGTGCGACCTTGCCGCCGTTGCAAAAGCAATTGGCGCAGACACGCAATCAGTTGATGGCCTACCTGGGGCGCTTCCCGAATCAGGACCAGGGCGAACGCTTCAACCTGGCGTCCTTGCAGCTGCCCGAAGAACTGCCGGTGAGCCTGCCGTCGGCCATTGTGGGCCAGCGCCCGGATGTGCGTTCCGCCGAGGCTCAACTGCATCAGGCCAGTGCCAATATCGGCGTGGCTGTCGCCAACCAGTTGCCGCAGTTCAGCATTACCGGCTCGCTGGGCTCCACGGTGGCAAGCGGCACCAAACTGTTTTCATCGGGCTCCGGCGTGTGGAGCCTGGCGGGTTCAATCACCCAGCCGATCTTTGACGCTGGCGCACTCGAACACCGTAAACGCGCAGCCGTGGCCGCTTACGACGAGTCGGCGGCGCGTTATCGCGGCACGGTGGTGACCGCCTTCCAGGACGTGGCCAACGCACTGCGGGCGCTGGAAGCCGACGCCGACTCGCTCAACCAGCAGGTCGTGGCCGAGCGCTCCGCGCAGGCCAACCTGGATCTGGTCCAGGCCCAGTTCCGTCTCGGCGCGGTGGCCTATATCAACCTGCTCACGGCCCAGCAGACCTATCAAAACACTGCACTGTCACGCGTGAAGGCCCAGGCCGCCCGCTACAGCGACACCACGGCGCTGTTCCAGGCGTTGGGTGGCGGCTGGTGGAACCGTACGGATGTGAACCCGGATACCAAGGGCAGCCCGGATCGCTTCGGCCTGCCGTCGTGGCAGGAAATCATGCCGGCCAAGAGCAAAGCCGCGCCGGCCGATGCCGCGCGGCTCAACTGAATCAACAGTGAGAAACCCCATGGCTGAAGTCACCCCTGTCTCTGCCCCACCACCGGCCCCCAATGGTCCGCGCAAGCGGCGACTGTGGCGGCCGATGCTGATCATGATCGTGGTGGTGCTGGTGATTGTCGCGATCATTGCCGGGGTGAAGTTCGTGCAGATCTCGGCGCTGATCGCCCAGTCCAAACAGCCCTTGCCTGCAGCGGTGGTGACGGCGATGCAGGTGCCATTCAGCGATTGGCAACCCAGCGTCTCGGCAGTGGGCTCGATGAAAGCCGTGCGCGGCGTGGATGTGACCACCGAGGTGGGCGGCATTGTGCGCACCATCGGGTTTAAGCCGGGCCAGGATGTCGAAGCCCAGGCACTGCTGGTGCAGTTGAATGCCGACTCCGACATCGCGCAACTGCACTCGCTCGAGGCCACAGCCGACCTCGCCGTCATCGTGCTCAAGCGCGACAAGGCGCAACTGGCGGTCAACGCCATCTCCCAGGCCCAGGTCGACACCGACACCGCCGACTTGAAAGCCAAGCTCGCCGCCGCCGAGCAGCAGCGCGCGCTGGTGGCGAAAAAGACCATTCGCGCACCGTTTGCCGGGCGCATCGGCATCACCAGCGTCAACCCCGGCCAATACCTCAACCCCGGCGACAAGATCGCCACATTGCAGACGTTTGATCCCATCTACATCGACTTCAGCGTGCCGCAAACGCAGATGGAGGCCATCGCCATTGGCCAGGGCGTCGCGGTAACGGCTGACGGCCTGTCCAACCAGACGTTCAAGGGCCGCATCAGCACCATCGACACCCAGTTCGATGCCACCACGCGCAACGTCACCGTCGAAGCAACGGTTGAAAACCCCAAGCAAAACCTGGTGCCCGGCATGTTTGCCCGTGCCGTGGTCAGCTCGGGCGCCACCCAACGCTACCTCACCGTCCCGCAAACGTCGGTGACCTACAACCCGTATGGCACCACGGTGTTCATTGCCACCTCGAGCAAGAATGACAAGGGTGACGAGGTGCTCACCGCGCAACAGACCTTTATCAAGACCGGGCCGACCCGTGGCGATCAGGTCGCGATCCTGTCCGGCGTCAAGGAAGGCGATCTGTTGATCACCAGCGGCCAGATGAAGCTCAAGAACGGCTCGCCGGTGAAGGTCGACAACAGCGCCGCACCGCTGAACGACCCGGCGCCGACGCCCCAAGAACATTAAAGGTGTCCCATGAAGCTTACCGATACCTTTATCCAGCGACCGGTGTGGGCCATCGTCGTCTCGCTGTTCATTCTGATCCTGGGGCTGCGCTCGATTTTTGAACTGCCGGTGAATCAATGGCCGCGCACCGAAAATACCGTGGTCACCATCACCACCTCCTACTACGGCGCCGACGCCTCCACGGTCGCCGGTTTTATTACCCAACCGCTGGAATCGGCGATTGCCCAGGCCCAGGGCATCGACTACCTGGCTTCGTCGAGCATCACCGGCATCTCCACCATCACCGCCACGCTGCGGCTGAACTACGACGCCAGCAAAGCCCTTACCGAGATCAACACACAGGTCAATTCGGTCAAGAACCAGTTGCCGGCGCAAGCCCAAGAGCCGGTGCTGACCATTGCCGTGGGGCAGACTACCGACGCCATGTACCTGGGTTTTTACAGCGACACGCTGCCGACCAATAACATCACCGACTACCTGGTGCGGGTGGTCAAGCCCAAGCTGGATTCGATCCAGGGCGTACAAACCGCCGAGATCCTCGGCGGCCGCCAATTCGCCCTGCGCGCCTGGCTGGACCCGGACAAACTGGCGGCGCATAACGTCACCGCGCAGGACGTGTCCACGGCGCTGGCCAACAATAACTACCTGTCGGCCGTTGGTTCGACACGTGGGCAAACCGTGACGGTCGACCTCACCGCCGGCACCGATTTGCACACGGTGGATGAGTTCAAGCGGCTGGTGATCAAGCAGAAAGGCGATGCGCTGGTGTACCTGGAGGATGTGGCCACCGTCACCCTTGGCGCCGAGAACTATGACAGCAGCGTGGCGTTTTCCGGCAAGCGCTCGGTGTTTATTGGCATCAAGGCGGCGCCCACCGCGAATATCCTCACCGTCGCCAGCAGCGTGCGCGAAGCCTTCCCCGAGTTGCAATCGCAACTGCCGGCCGGCGTGCGCGGCGAAATTGTGTATGACTCCACCGCGTTTATTAACACCTCGATTTACGAGGTGGTGAAGACCCTGGTCGAAGCCATGATCATTGTGTCGGTGGTGATCTACCTGTTCCTCGGCTCGTTCCGCGCGGTGATCGTGCCGTTGGTGGCGATCCCGTTGTCGTTGGTCGGCACCTTCTTTGTGATGTACCTGCTGGGCTATTCGATCAACCTGCTGACCTTGCTCGCACTGGTATTGGCCATCGGCCTGGTGGTGGACGACGCGATTATCGTGGTGGAAAACGTCGACCGGCACATCAAGGAAGAAGGCAAAGGCGTGCTGGAGGCCGCGCTGGTGGCGGCGCGGGAGTTGGGCGGGCCGATCATCGCGATGACTGTGGTGCTGATTGCCGCCTATGTGCCGATCGGGCTGCGCAGCGGGCTGACGGGCGCATTGTTCAAGGAGTTCTGTTTCTCGCTGGCGGGCGCTGTGACCGTGTCGGCCGTGGTGGCGTTGACCCTTTCACCGATGATGACCTCCAAGTTGTTCAAACCAGGGCAGGAGGAAGGTCGTTTCGCGCGCAAGCTCGATGACTATTTTGATTGGTTGCGCAAGCGTTACCACCGCGTGCTGGCGGGCGGCCTGAATATCTGGCCGGTGCTGGTGACCTTTGGTTTTGTGCTGTTCTTGCTGGTGGCCGCCAGTGGCATGACGGCCAAGAGTGAACTGTCGCCCACCGAGGACCAAGGGCTGGTGTTTATGCAGATCAAAGGCCCACCCACCGCCTCACCGCAGCAGATGGAGCGGATTGCCGACCAGGCATTCCAGATCGCCAATAAAGAGCCGGAATACGCGCAGATGTTCCAGCTCACCGGCCTGCCCGCGCTCAACCAGGGCCTGGGCGGCGTGCTGCTTAAAACCTGGGATGAGCGCACACGCTCCCAGGCCCAACTGATTCTGGATTTGCAGCAAAAGTGGAACCAGGTGCCGGGCGCCACCATTGCCGCCTTCCCGCTGCCGTCGCTGCCGGGCGCCCAAGGGCTGCCGGTGCAGTTTGTGATCACCACCACCGATTCGGTGGAAAACCTCAACGAAGTGGCGCAGGCGGTGATGGCCGAGGCACAGAAACAGCAGCTGTTCTGGTTCTCCGACATGGATTTGAAACTCGACAAACCTCAAGCCAAGCTGGTGGTGGACCGCGAAAAAATCGCCGCGCTGGGCATGACCCAAGCCGATGTAGGTGCCGCGCTGTCGGCGGCACTCGGCGGCAATTATGTGAACTACTTCTCCACCGCCGGGCGCTCCTACAAAGTCATTCCCCAGGTGCTGCAAGTCGACCGCCTCAACCCGGACCAGATTCTCGATTACTACATCCGCACGCCATCGGGCAGCATGATCCAGGCGCGCACGGTGGCGCACATCGAGACCTCGACCCAGCCGGAATCGATCAACCACTTCCAGCAACTCAACTCGGCAACGCTATCGGGCGTCAGCGGCGTGGCCCAGGGCGAGTTGCTGGCCAAGCTCAATACCATCCTCACCAACGTGGCACCGTCGGGCTACACCTCGGATTTCTCCGGCGAGTCGCGCCAGTTCATTCAGGAGTCTGGCGGCTTCGTCGGGCTGCTGTTGTTTTCGATCCTGATCGTTTACCTGGCGCTGGCGTTCCAGTTCGAGAGCTTTCGCGACCCGGTGGTGATTCTGTTCTCGGTGCCGCCTGCCCTGTTCGGCGCCCTGGCCTTTATCACCATGGGCTACGCCTCGATCAACGTGTACACCCAGGTCGGTTTGGTGACGTTGCTGGGGCTGATCACCAAGCACGGCATCCTGATCGTGCAGTTTGCCAACGAATTGCAGCGCGCTGGTCACAGCAAGCGTGAGGCGATTGAAGAAGCGGCGGCGGTGCGGCTGCGGCCGATCCTGATGACCACCGCCGCCATGGTGTTGGGCGTGGTGCCCTTGGTGTGGGCGTCGGGCGCTGGCGCTGCGGGGCGGCATGATATGGGCCTGGTGATCTTCAGCGGGCTGTCGATCGGCACGTTGCTGACGCTGTTTATGGTGCCGGCGATGTATATGTTTATTGGTGAAACCCATCATAAGGACGTCGAACAACCGGGATCCGTGCCCGTGGCGGTGCCTGACCACAGCCGGTAACCTGAGCGCTCACCCACGCTGACCACCGAGGCGGCACTTGGATTATTTCGCTGCGCTAACCGCCTTTGTCGAGGCCGCCGAAGGCAATAATTTCTCCCGGGCGGCTGAGCGACTGGGCATCAAGGCCTCTACCGTCTCGCGCTATGTGAAGGATCTTGAGCAGGACTTGGGCATCGCCCTGTTCAACCGCTCGACACGCACGCTGCACCTGACCGAAGGCGGCCAGACGTTTCTGCTGCACGCCCGCCGTGTGCTGGATGAGCTGGAGCAAGCCAAGGCGGCGACCTCGGCGCTCAACCAGCAACCCCGTGGGGTGCTCAAGCTCAATTTGCCACCGGCGTTTGCCCGGCACCATATCCTGCCGGTCTTGAACGTGTTCCTGGTGCGCTACCCGCAAATCAAGCTGGAATTGGTGCTGGATAACGCCCAAGTCAACCTGATTCATGCAGGCGTTGACCTGGCCATTCGGATTGGCGCCCTGCCCGACTCAACGCTCAAAGCGCGCAAGATCTGCGCGGGAAAGTACCTGCTGGTGGCCAGCCCGGGGTTTTGTGAGCAATACGCGGCCCCAGCGACACCGGCAGACCTGGCCGGCCTGCCGGCCATCCTGAGCGCGCATGATGTTGCCTTCGAGGCCGGTGGTGAAGTCCTGCCGCTGGTATACGGCGACTGTATCCGCATCAACGACCTGGACGCGCAGTTGCTCGCTGCACGCCAAGGCTTGGGCTTTGCCTTGCTGCCTGATTGGCTGGTGAGCAAAAGCGTTGAGACGGGTGAGTTGCAGGTCTGGTTGCCGCACTGGAGCATTCTGGGGGCTGAACAGGCGTTTGCGGTGTGGTTTGTCTACCCGCCCAAGCGGATCGTGTCGTCCAAGGTGCGCTGTTTTATCGACTTTGTCGTCGAGCAGCTGGGTGAAACGCCCTATTGGAAATAAGACCGACCTGAGCGGCTCGTACTAAAGCAAAACCTGTGGGAGCTGGCTTGCCTGCGATGCAAGCACCTCGGTACATCAGGCATACCGAGTTGATGCAATCGCAGGCAAGCCAGCTCCCACATTTTGACCGAGTACTGTCAGCTGAAGCGGATATCCAGCGCCCGCAGGTAGGTTTGCAGCCCGGCGTCCTGGATAGGGATCAGGAATGCCTCGGTGTCTGACTCATTGAAGTGCGCATGCCAGTAACCCGGCGGTGTCACGAACGCCAGCCCCGGCGACCAGTCCACCCGCACCGGATTACGGATCTGGCCATCAGCGTCCAGCTCCGTGCCCACCAGCGAATAGCAACCCTCGGGGCAGTTAATGATGAAGTCCAGCGCAATCGACTGGTGCCGGTGCGGCTTCTGGATCGAGCCCGCCGGCAGAATGCCGTACATGGCCCAGAGCACATGCGTGACGGTTCGGGTTTGGGGGAAATTGCGGTTGCCCAGCAAAATGCTGATGCGGCTGCGGTCCTGGGCGCGAGGGTCATCCGCCGCTTCCCGCAGCTTCTGGTTGGCCAGCGCGGCGGGGTACAGCGTCGGCACAAAGCGATCAGTGCTGCGCGTCACACCCAGGTAGCGCAACAGCGGTTCATCATGCACGTAGTACAGGCGTGCATCCTGTGACGCGCTGAAACGCGCAGGCTGCAGGCCAGGCAGCGCGATAAAGCAACCGCTGGACCATTGGATGTCATGTTCGCCCTGAACCACGCGGCCCTCGCCTGCGATGACATAAAACACCTGTGAGGTCGCATTGGGGTGCAGGTCCAGGGCATCACCGGCGTTCAAGCGGATAAAGTTGGCGCACAACCCTGGCCCGGTCGCCGGGCCTTCACAGCCCAGCGCTTGGCTGAGGTCCAGCGCGACCACCCGCGAGGCGCCGCTGTCGTAGAGCGAGGCCGGGAAGCTGTGGTAGGGAATCCGGGTAATCAGGTTGGCGCTGATCGGGTTGGCCGCCTTGCTGTACTCGAAGTACTCGGCGTCCACTTGCTCGTTTGGCACTGTATCGGTCAGGTCGGGTTTGAACTCGCTGTTCATGGTTCACCTCAGGCTTGGGCGGGTTTAAATCCACTATAGGCATTGCGCTTGCGGGGATTAAGCACTCCGCCGGCACAGCAGTTGTGCAGGATGGGGCGGCTTTGCCCTGCGACGGTGCAATCGGCCTGTCCAGCGCCTGAGCGTGAACCGATGATCCATGTGTTCGGCGCCTGTCTCATGCTCAAACGTCATAATCCCTGGTTCCTCTGCGTGGTAATCTTGGCGCCACCACGAATAGACATTGATCGTCACATGACGATGACCAAAGCCAGGAAAGAACATGCCAAAGATTTCTCACTCAGCGTTGCGCCGCAACTTCCGTGAACTGCTTGCAAAACAAATCTGCGTTGAAACCGCCTCCGTCTTCGACCCCATGTCCGCGCGCATCGCCGCCGACCTGGGCTTTGAAGTCGGTATCCTCGGTGGTTCGGTCGCCTCGTTGCAGGTACTTGCAGCCCCCGATTTTGCGTTGATCACACTGAGTGAGTTCGTTGAACAGGCCACCCGCATCGGCCGCGTCGCCCAACTGCCGTTTATTGCCGACGCCGACCACGGTTACGGCAACGCTTTGAACGTGATGCGCACCGTCGAAGAGCTTGAGCGTGCCGGTGTGGCCGCGCTGACCATTGAAGACACGCTGTTGCCGGCGCAGTTCGGGCGCAAATCCACCGACCTGATTTCCGTCGAAGAAGGGATCGGCAAAGTGAAGGCGGCGCTTGAAGCGCGTGTCGACCCTGAACTGTCGATCATCGCGCGCACCAACGCCGGTGTGCTGCCGACCGAAGATGTGATCGCACGCACCAAGGCCTATGAGAAAGCCGGTGCCGACGGCATCTGCATGGTTGGCGTCAAAGACTTCGACCACCTTGAGCAGATCGCCGCCAACCTGACGGTGCCATTGATGCTGGTGACCTACGGCAACCCACAGCTCAATGACAGTGAGCGTCTGGCGGCCCTGGGCGTGCGCATCGTGGTGGCCGGCCACGGCGCCTACTTTGCGTCGATCAAGGCCACTTACGACAGCCTGCGCGCCCAGCGCAAGCTGACCAGCAGCACGTCCAACCTCAGCGCTACGGAGCTGACCCATACCTACACGTTGCCGGAAAGCTATGTGGCGTGGGCTGAAGAGTTCATGGACGTTAAAGAGTAATTGCCGCAACGGTGCTGATTGTTGCAATCAGCACCGGATACTCATGGTGAGGGCTGCTTCAATCAATCCTCCAGCGTTCCCCGCGATTATTACCCGTGCCTTTGTAGCCGCCGTCTCCATCCGGCTCCCAGCCGCCCCCCGCATTCAAGCCGGTGCCGATAAAGCCACCGCGACCATCGGACTCAAGCCCCCTGCCCTCGTTCTTGCCGGTGCCTACATAGCCGCCCCGACCATCGGACTTGTACCCACGCTTGCGGTACTCGCCGGTGCCCTCATACCCGCCGTTGCCATCGGAGCGCCAGCTGGCGCCTGAGGCCTTGCCGTCGCCACGGAAATAGCCTTTGCCGTCAGACCGGTAATCCTCACCCGTGTTAAAACCTGTGCCCTTGTACCCGCCCGAACCGTCCGGGCTGAACCCGCGGCCATTGTTGTAGCCGATGCCTTTGAGGCCACCGTCATCGGCGGGAATATAGCCTTTGCCGATATTTTTACCGGTGCCCCTGAGTGATCCATCTTCTTGCAACGCGTAGTCACCGCCCAGGTTTCCCCCGGTACCTCTAAGGCCGCCGTGGCCGTCCGGCTCATAACCGTTCCCTGTATTGATGCCGGTGCCAATAAAACCTTCGGCCGCCAGCGCTGAGGCACTAAGCCCCAATAAAACGGTAGCGAGCAGGATACATGACGCTTTTTTCATGAGGCCTCTGGTCCTTTCAGAGAGGATGATGGGCGCCATGATAGGGCATGGGTTCTGCGCCGCAACTGCAACCCAAGTAAAACAGGCAACCATTGTGGCGAGGGCGCTTGCTCCCGCTGGGGCGCTAAGCGTCCCTGAAAAACGGGCCTGCTGCGCAGTCCAGCGGGAGCAAGCTCCCTCGCCACAGTGATGGTGTTGCGCCTTACGTCAGTAATTGGCGTTGGGATTTCCCACGTCCACCTTCTCGCAGTGTGTCTTTCACGCCACTCTGGGAAGGATTATTGGAGCGCAAGTGCAACAGTCTTGTTACAAACAAATAATTAGGCGCGCGCAAGCAAATCGCCACTACTGATGGCGACTTAAAAGTATCAACATGGATATATATTTATTGATATCAGCTTAAAAAATCCGCCGCAGAGCCTGCGGCGGCAAACCAAAGGTTTTGTCGAAGCAGAGCGGCTAAGACCCTGTCAACGCTACACCCATGGGACATTAAAAGAGGTGAAGTTTAATTAATCGAGTTTAATCCTCGGCACCGCTGCTGCCCTCGAAAAATATGATAAAAATCAGCTTCGACAACCACGTCGAGCACAATAAAAACAGCATTACGCTCACCTGAAACATCTGCCATACAACCTTAAGCACTATCCAAGCATGCGGTGTTTCTGTGCACGCGTTAATTATTCCGGGGAACTAACAACATGATCAAACAGTGGTGCCTGTTAACGCTGGCGGTGTGCGCCAGTATCAGCCAAGCGGCCCTCGCCGAGTCAGTCAGCGACCAGGCCGATTCCAAAGGTTTTATCGACGGCAGCAGCATTACCGGGTTATTGCGCAACTATTACTTCGACCGCGACCGCCAAAGTGGCAAGGCCGACAACCGCGACTGGACCCAAGGCGCGATGCTCAACTACGCCTCGGGCTTTACCCAGGGCACCATCGGTTTTGGCGTGGATGCCTACGCCTACGGCGCGATGAAACTCGACGCCACCCACGCCGATGCCGGCACCGGTGAATTACCGACCAACCGCAATGGCGACCCGGAAAATGGCTATGGCTCAGTGGGCGCTGCGGTAAAGATCAAGGTTTCCAAAACCCAGCTTAAATTCGGTGACATGCAACCCACCGCGCCGGTATTCGCCACCGGCGGCACGCGCATTCTGCCGCAGACCGCCACCGGGTTTGACCTGACCAGCAGCGAAATCGCAGGCCTGGACCTGGAAGCCGGGCACTTCACCAGCACCAACAGCGGCATGACCAGCAACCATGACCACGATATCTACGCGACCTACGCCAACGTGGCGGCCAACAGCGCAAGTTTTGTCGGCGGCAAATACACCTTTACCCCATCGTTGAGCGCGACCCTGTATGCCGGTCAGCTGGAAGACATCTGGCGCCAGTACTACACCAACCTCAACTACGTGATCCCACTGGGGCATGACCAGTCACTCGCGCTGGACGGCAACCTGTACCGCACCCTCGACACCGGCAGCGCCAAGGCCGGGGCCATCAACAACACCACCTACTCGGTGGCGGCGGCCTACTCGTTCCTGGCGGCGCATACCCTGACGCTGTCGTTCCAGAAAGTCCACGGCGACACGCCGTTCGACTACATCGGCACCGGCAACAATGGCGCGGGCGAAGGCGGCGACTCGGTGTTCCTGGCCAACTCGATCCAGTGGGGCGACTTCAACGGGCCGGGCGAACAGTCGTGGGGCATCCGTTATGACCTGAACATGGCCAGTTACGGCGTACCGGGCCTGAGCTTCATGACCCGCTACGTCAACGGCTCGGACATCAATGGCACCCACACCCCGACCAACAGTGCCTACGCCGGCGACTATGGCGCCGACGGCGACCACCACGAGACCGATGTGGAGGCCAAATACGTGCTGCAAAGCGGCCCGGCGAAAAACCTGTCGTTTCGTGTGCGTGACGCCATGGTTTCATCCAACGCCGACCAACGGGACGGCAAGTTGAATGAGCTGCGGGTGATCGTCGACTATCCGTTTACCCTGTTGTAATCA
Source organism: Pseudomonas sp. 2995-3 (assembly GCF_002742565.1). Lineage (NCBI taxonomy): Bacteria > Pseudomonadati > Pseudomonadota > Gammaproteobacteria > Pseudomonadales > Pseudomonadaceae > Pseudomonas > Pseudomonas sp. 2995-3. The sequence goes on from NZ_LJSB01000223.1 coordinate 286,202, forward strand.
TTCCAGGCTCAGCCGCTCGCGCATCCCTGCGCTGGCGGCTGGACCGGCCTGCACCACGCAGCGATCCCACCCCACTACCGAGCCTTCGGCGGTTGCCATCATCGGCTCCAGCAACTTCCCGGTCTCGCGCTCCACCACCTCCACGCTGCGGCCTTCTTCGGCGTAATGCCGATTGCCCCACGCCACCAATGCCATCAGCACCATACGAAAGTCCTCGCCCTTGGCTGTCGGCACGTATTCGTAACGTGGCGGCCGCTCGCTGTAGGCGCGGCGCTCAAGCATGCCGGCCTCCACCAAACCATTCAGGCGGCGCGTCAGCATGTTCGGCGCGATGCCCAGGCTGCGCGAGAACTCATCAAAACGCCGCAAGCCGTGCAGCGCGTCACGCATGATCAACATGCTCCACCACTCCCCTACCCGTTCAAGACTGCGGGCGATGGGGCATTCGTCGCTGATAAGGGATTTGCGTTGCATGGACGTTCCTGGCTGCGGGTGCAAAAGTGTGTGACCCCATGTTACTTTCATCATGATAGTGACGTCCACAGCTGTGTATCCCTCAAGCAACAGGAGTCGATTGATCATGAGTAAACGTATCGTCGTGACAGGCATGGGCGCGCTGACGCCGCTGGGGTCGAGTGTGGAATCCACCTGGCAGCGCTTGTTGAACGGGCAATCGGGCATTCGTCGCCTGCCCGAAGAATTGATCGGCGACCTGGCCGTCAGCATCGGTGGCCAGGTGCAAACTGTGCTGCAAGACCCCGAAGCCGGGTTTGATCCCGATCGACTGCTGGCCGCCAAGGAACAGCGCAAGATGGACCGTTTTATCCTGTTCGCCCTGGCCGCTGCGGATGAAGCCCTGAAGCAAGCCGGTTGGGCGCCAGAAACGCCGCAAGAGCAGGAACGCACAGCCACCATCATTGCCTCCGGCGTCGGCGGTTTCCCGGCGATTGCCGAGGCGGTGCGCACCACCGACAGCAAAGGCCCACGGCGGTTGTCGCCGTTTACCATTCCATCGTTTCTGAGCAACATGGCCGCCGGGCATGTGTCGATCAACTATGGCTTGAAAGGCCCATTGGGCGCACCGGTGACCGCCTGCGCGGCGGGTGTACAGGCGATTGGCGATGCGGCGCGAATGATCCGCGCCGGGGAAATCGATGTGGCGGTGTGCGGTGGCGCGGAAGCGGCGATTCATCGGGTCAGCCTTGCCGGCTTTGCTGCCGCACGGGCGTTGTCCAGCGACTTCAATGACACGCCGGAGCTCGCTTCGCGGCCGTTCGATCAGGCGCGTGATGGTTTTGTGATGGGCGAAGGCGCAGGGATCCTGGTCATCGAAGCGCTTGAGCACGCCCTGGCACGCGGCGCGCAACCCATTGCCGAACTGGTCGGGTATGGCACCAGCGCCGATGCCTATCACATGACCGCAGGCCCGGAAGACGGCGATGGCGCGCGGCGGGCAATGACGCAAGCATTGCGTCAAGCCGGTATCGAGGCGTCCCAGGTGCAGTATTTGAATGCGCATGCAACGTCGACACCCGTGGGTGACAAAGGCGAACTGGCAGCCATCAAGACCGTGTTCGGCGCCAGTGGCCACCCGGCCATCAGTTCGACCAAATCCGCCACCGGCCACCTGTTGGGCGCCGCCGGCGGCATTGAAGCGATCTTCACCGTCCTCGCACTGCGCGATCAGATTGCGCCGATAACACTTAACCTCGACAACCCGGATGCGCTGGCAGACGGCCTGGACATGGTGCGCGGTAAGGCGCGGCCCATGCCGATTGAATACGCGCTGTCCAATGGCTTCGGTTTTGGCGGGGTGAATGCCAGCGTGCTGTTCCGGCGCTGGGTGTAGTTTGCCCCTGCCGTAGATTTCGGGGACCATGGGCGCCTTTCTGCAACCGCCAACAAGAGGCGCCCATGGCCAACCACGACCTGTCCTTCACCCCCGACCCGGATGCCGACTCCATCTCCAGCGACGTCATCGGCTTCAATGGCATCCTGGTTTCCACCCAAATCCCGACGCACGCCGACGGCAGCCTGGAACTGGGCGATATCACCCTGCAAAGCGAATGCACCCTGCAAGCGCTGAAGGTCGCGCTGGAGAAAGCCGGCAGCTCCATGGACCGGGTGATGCACCTGACCATCTACCTCACCGACATGGCTGACCGCGCGGCATTCAACGAAGTCTACAAACGCTTTTTCGCCAAGCCCTGGCCCGTTCGTGCCGCCGTTGGCGTGGCTGCCTTGGCGGTAGAAGGCATGCGCGTGGAAGTCACCGCGATGGCCGCCAAAGCCTGAGTTCCAAGCCTCAGCACACATCCACTGTGGGAGCTGGCTTGCCTGCGATGGCATCACCTCGGTATGCCTGATGTACCGGGTTGCCTGCATCGCAGGCAAGCCAGTTCCTACATGACAGCCCTGCGGTAGATGCCGGTCAGGCATTTCACAGCTACAATGCGCGCCTCAACCGTGACAAGCCTGACTAAAAAAACTATGTCCTTGCCCAAGCACCACCTGGAATTGCTCAGCCCTGCCCGTGATGTCGCCATTGCGCGCGAGGCTATCTTGCATGGCGCCGACGCCATCTACATCGGCGGCCCAAGCTTCGGCGCGCGCCATAATGCGTGCAACGAGGTGAGCGATATCGCTCAACTGGTGGAATTCGCCCGCCGTTACCACGCCCGCGTGTTCACCACCATCAACACCATCCTGCATGACAACGAGCTGGAACCTGCGCGCAAGCTGATCCATCAGCTCTACGACGCTGGTGTCGATGCCTTGATCGTGCAAGACCTGGGCGTGATGGAGCTGGATATTCCGCCCATCGAGTTGCACGCCAGCACCCAGACCGATATCCGCACCCTGGCCCGCGCCAAGTTTCTCGACCAGGCCGGTTTCTCGCAGTTGGTATTGGCCCGTGAGCTGAACCTGCAAGAGATCCGCGCCATCGCCGACGAGACCGATGCCGCCATCGAGTTCTTCATTCACGGTGCGCTGTGCGTGGCGTTCTCCGGGCAGTGCAATATCTCCCACGCACAAAATGGCCGCAGCGCCAACCGTGGCGACTGCTCCCAGGCCTGCCGCCTGCCGTACACCTTGAAAGATGACCAGGGCCGCGTCGTGGCCTTTGAAAAACACCTGCTGTCGATGAAAGACAATAACCAGAGCGCCAACATCCGCGCCCTGGTCGAAGCCGGCGTGCGTTCGTTCAAGATCGAAGGTCGCTACAAAGACATGGGCTATGTGAAGAACATCACCGCCTATTACCGCCAGCGCCTTGATGATGTGCTCGAAGACCGCACGGACCTGGCCCGTGCCTCCAGCGGCCGTACCGCGCACTTCTTCCTGCCCGACCCGGAAAAAACCTTCCACCGTGGCAGCACCGACTATTTTGTCACCGACCGCAAGGTCGACATCGGCGCCTTCGATACCCCAACCTTTACCGGCCTGCCGGTGGGTGTGGTGGAAAAAGCCGGCAAGCGCGACTTGCAGGTGGTCACCCATGAGCCGCTGTCCAATGGCGACGGCCTCAATGTGCTGGTCAAACGCGAGGTCGTGGGGTTCCGCGCCAATATCGCCGAGCCTAAAGGCGAATTTGAGGAGGACGGTGAGAAGCGCTATCGCTACCGCGTCGAGCCGAATGAAATGCCGGCCGGATTGCATCAACTGCGCCCGAACCATCCGCTGAACCGCAACCTCGACCATAACTGGCAACAAGCGCTGCTCAAAACCTCCGCCGAGCGCCGCATCGGCCTGGCCTGGGTGGCACGTCTGCGTGAAGACCAGCTTGAAGTCACCGCCACCAGCGAAGAAGGCATCAGCGCCAGCGTCACCCTGCCCGGTCCGTTTGGCGTGGCCAACAAGCCGGAACAGGCGCTCGACACCCTGCGCGACCTGCTTGGCCAACTCGGCACCACCGAGTACCACGCCACGCACATCGAGCTGGATGCGCCGCAGGCGTTCTTCATCCCCAACTCGCAGCTCAAGGCCTTGCGCCGTGAAGTGATCGAAGCACTGACTGCCGCACGCGTTGCCGCGCACCCGCGTGGCGGGCGCAAAGCTGAAACCTCACCGCCGCCGGTCTACCCGGAAGCGCACCTGTCGTTCCTGGCCAACGTCTACAACCAGAAGGCCCGTGATTTTTATCACCGTCACGGCGTCAAGCTGATCGACGCGGCCTTCGAAGCCCACGAAGAAACCGGCGAGGTGCCGGTGATGATCACCAAGCACTGCCTGCGTTTCTCGTTCAACCTGTGCCCTAAACAGGCCAAGGGTGTGACCGGCGTGAAAACCAAGGTGGCGCCGATGCAGTTGATTCACGGCGACGAAGTGCTGACCCTCAAGTTCGACTGCAAGCCATGCGAGATGCACGTGGTGGGCAAGATCAAGGGGCATATCCTTGGGCTGCCGCAGCCGGGCAGTAAGGTGGAGCATTTCAACCCGGAAAACATCATCTTTCAGGGCACGCACTAGCCCTTGGGGCGCGGGGCCACCACCAGCCCCGCTGCAACCCCGCTGCCGCCAGCAGGATTGCGGCCACGCCCAGCCATTGCAGCCAGCCCAGGCGATGGCCGAACGCAATCCAGTCAACAAAAATCGCCGCAATCGGATAGATAAACGACAGTGCCCCGGTGATGGCGGTGGGCAGTTTCTGGATCGCGCCGTACAACAACACGTACATCAAACCGGTGTGTACCACCCCAAGCGTCACCAGTGCAGCCCACGCATTGGTTGACACCGGCAGGCTGTTCCAGGGCACCAGCGGCGCGAGTAACAGTGCGCCGGTTGTCACCTGGATCAACGCCATCAAATGCGGCGGCACTTCCTTCAGGCGCTTGATGATCAGCGCGGCAATCGCATACAAAAATGCCGCCCCCAAGGCCAGCGCAATACCCGCAAGGTAAGCCTCGCCACCGCTTTGCTGCTCACCATGGGCGGTGACAATCGCCAACATGCCGAGGAACGCGACGCTCAACCACGCCATTTTCTGCACGGTGATTTTCTCACCGAGAAATACCGCGGCCAGCATCACCAACATAAACGGCTGCACGTTGTAGACCGCCGTGCTGATTGCAATTGAGGCGTGGGAATAGGATTCGAACAACAGCAACCAATTGCCGACGATGGCCACGCCACTGAGCATCGCCAAGCCGAACTTGGCCCTGGTGAGCAATTCAAGCCGCAGATAACCCAGCAGAGCGCAGACCAGCAACAAGGCCAGCGCGCCGATCACGCAGCGCCAGAACACCACCTCGATCACCGATACACCAGAGACCAATACAAACCAGCCGATGGTGCCCGAAATCAGCATGGCGGCGACCATTTCCCACGACCCGCGACGGATAGATGTGTCCACGATGAAAGCTCCTCAAGTGAGGCGCAATTATGGCAATCTGCTGGTCAGCGGCTCCAGCGACTAAAAAAGGCAAAACCCTTTATTCACCTTTTGTTATTAGGCAGGCAGCATGATTGACACCATCGACCAGCAACTGATCAGCGCCTTGATGGACGACTCGCGCCTGTCGCTCAAGGCCTTGGCGGGCATTACCGGGCTGTCATCGCCCAGTGTCGGCGAGCGCTTGCGACGCCTTGAAGAGCGCGGCGTGCTCACCCACTACACGGTTGATATTGACCCCAAACACTTCGGCTACCTGCTGCAAGCCATCGTGCGTATCCGCCCCCTGCCCGGCAAGTTGCAGGAGGTGGAGCGCCAGATCCAGGCAATCCCCGAGTTCACCGAGTGCGACAAGGTCACCGGCGACGACTGCTTTATCGCACGCTTGCATGTGCGCACCATGGACCAGCTCGACAGCCTGCTCGACCGCCTTAACGTGTATGCCGAAACCAACACGGCCATCGTCAAGAAAACCCCGGTAAAACGCCGTTTGCCGCCTCTCGCCGATTAGTGATTTTGCGTCATTAAAGCAGTGACGCAATCGCTATTCTGTCATCACTGGCCGATCTTTATGCTGGGCTCCACTCAATGGAAACCACAGGTATAAAGCTCATGTATGTGATTACGGGTATTACCGGCAAAGTCGGCGGCGCACTCGCGCGTAACCTCATCAAAGCTGGCCAGCCGGTGCGCGCGGTGATTCGCGATGCGGGCAAAGCAGCTTTTTGGGCCGATCAAGGTTGCGAAGTAGTGTTTGCGCAGATGGACGACGCACAGGCATTAACCGAAGCGTTCATGGGCGCAACCGGCGTGTTTATCCTGCCGCCTCCCGGGTTTGATCCGCAGCCGGGTTTTCCCGAAGCCCGTGCGGTGATTGCCGCAGTCAGCCAGGCGTTGCAGGCAGCTGCGCCGAACAAGGTGCTGTGCCTCTCGACCATCGGCGCCCAGGCTACTGAGGTCAACTTGCTGACCCAGCGTACCCTGATGGAACAGGCCCTGAGCGCACTGGACATTCCGGTGACCTTCCTGCGTCCCGCGTGGTTTATGGAAAATGCGGCGTACGACCTGATTACTGCGCGGGAAACCGGCGTGATCCACAGCTTTCTGCAACCTCTGGACAAGTCGGTGCCGATGATCGCCACGGCGGATATCGGCACCCTCGCCGCGCAGTTGCTGCAACAGGCGTGGGCCGGCCATCAGGTGGTTGAACTGGAAGGCCAGTGGGTCAGCCCCAACGACATCGCCCAAGGCTTGTCACAGGTGCTCGGCCGCGACGTGCACGCTGAAGGGGTGGCGCGTGACACCTGGGAAGCATTGTTGCGCGCCCAGGGCGCTCAGAACCCTCTGCCACGTATGCGCATGGTCGATGGATTCAATGAAGGCTGGATCTGTTTTGAGCATGAGCAGGTGCTTAAGGGGGAAACATCGTTGCTGACGGTGCTGCGTGAGTTAGCCGATACAATCGTCTGAAACAGCGACGCTTATTGCCTTTGAATATAAAAAACTGTCAATTTTCACAGGTGCTCAGCTGAGTACGACTTGTTAGCGTTGTGCATCACTGGAGAGAATCCAATGCTCATAACTACGCTAAGGATGCGAGCTTTGAAGCACAAGTGCTCAAATCTGGCGGGCCTATGCTGGTGTATTACTCAACGATAGCCACAATGATCTATAACGCTGCAGAGGACGATCAACATGTCAAATCCTATCAACGGTTTTTACGACAGCGGTGTCAATGATGAATACACCTTGGAAATCGACTACTTTCGCGAGAAGGACGGCTATTTCAGTGGCTATTTTAGTGATCGGATCTTGGGGGAAAAGCAAAACGTGAATGGGCACTATCATTTTTATAGCGACGGCAGGCAGGAGACTGTACTTGAATTTTCAAGTAACGCCGGTTCCTGGAGGTTGGAGGCGGACTTCGTTAATGGCGAACCCTCTTTTACTGAGTGGAGTGCAATGTTGAGCGATGTGCAAAAAAGAAATTTTTATCGACGTTAATATCGGGGGCAACAAAGGAGTGCGTAACTACGAGACTCTTGAATCAAACGTTCAAAAATTTTGCAGCATCCAAGAGCCCCCTGAATTTACAGTGCCGAGCCTCTAACAGTTTCTGTTGCAGAGGGTTCGGCAAATACCTCGCCTTGACCGGCATCCCCGCCGTAAGCAAATCCGCGCCCTGCCCAATCGCCATAAACCCCAGCTTCGCCGCCCCCACAGACGCGCTCAATTCACTGCCGTGCAGCGTGAAGATCTCCCGCTGGAGGATATTGGCCAGCAACTGCGCCCAATACGCACTCCGTGCCCCGCCGCCGACCAAGGCGCAGGCGGTCACGTCGGCACCGGTCGACTGCACCGCACGCAGCGCATCGAGCAAGCCGAAACCTACGCCTTCCATCACCGCATAACCGAGCATCGCCGGGGTGCAGTCATGCCCCAGGTTCATAAACCCACCGCGCAATAACGGGTCGTTGTGCGGCGTGCGTTCACCGGCCAGGTACGGCAGAAACAACGGCGTCGACAGCGACACCGGCTGCTCGATGGGCAACTGCGCCTGCACCTGATCCAGCAATGTTTGTTCATCCGGCTGGCCGGTCAAGCGCGTCACCCAGCGCAAGCAACTGGCCCCGGCGAGCATGGCGCCCATGGTGTACCAGCGGTTGGGCAAGGCGTGGCAGAAACTGTGCACGGCACTGGCCGGGTTGCCGGCGGCGTGGTCGGTGATGGCGACGATGGCCGCGCTGGTGCCCAAGGTGATAAAGCCGTCACCGGCATTGATCGCACCGATGCCGACCGCCGCCACCGGGTTATCGCCACCACCACCGGCAATCACCACCTCGGGCGACAGGCCCAACCCGCTTACATTCAGTACACCGCTCGCCGCACCGCCCTCCACCAGCCGGGGCATGTGGGCCAGCGTCAGGCCGGTGGCGTGGAGCATCGGCGCAAACCATTCACGCTGCGCGACGTCCAGCCACAGGGTGCCGGCGGCATCCGACATATCGCTGATGCGCTCGCCTGTCAGGCGTAACCGCAGGTAATCCTTGGGCGACAGCACACACTCAATCGCCTTGAATACCTCGGGTTCATGCTGTTGCAGCCACAGCAGTTTGGGCGCCGTCAGCCCGGCCATTGGCAGGCTGCCGGTGGGTTCGGCAAACCCGCTGCCCAGTTGCGCGGCCTGGGCCACCGCGCGTGCGTCATCCCACAGGATAGCCGGGTACAGCACACGATCATCCTTGCCCAGCAATACCGCGCCATGCATCTGCCCGGACAGGCCGATGCACGCCACACGGGCAAACGCCGCGTGCTCGCGCAACTGCGCCAGCGCCTGCAAACAGGCCTGCCACCAGTCTTCGGGGGCCTGTTCAGACCAGCCGCTGTGGCGGCGCAACACACTCAGGCGCACACCGGCGTGGGCCAGCACGCTACCGTCGACGTCCATCAAAATCGCCTTGAGCTCTGACGTGCCGAGGTCTATGCCGAGGGAAACAGGGTTGCGCATACGTCAGTTATTCCACTTCAATACAGCCACAGGAGTCACGCCGTTGCAGGCTCGGCGCCAGGCGCACGCTTTGGGTGGGTGCGCCGGGCGTGGCCATGCGTTGCAGCAGCATATGCACCGCGCGGGCGCCCAGTTCCTTGACCGGCTGGGCGATCAAAGTCAGGCGTGGCACGAAGAAATCCGCCCAGTCAAAATCATCAAACCCCACCAGGCCCATCTGGCCGGGCACCTCAATGCGTGCATCACGCAGGGCGTGCATGGCGCCCAGCGTCATCAGGTTATTGCCGGCCATGATTGCCGTGGGTGGCACCGGTAACGCCAACAACTGCGCGGTTGCTTGTCGCGCAGGCGCGCTGTTGGAACCGCCGTTGACCAGTAACTGTGGGTCGAACACCAGCCCCGCTGCCTGTAACGCCGCACGGTAACCGGCCACGCGTTCATCGGTAGTGCTCAGCCCTTCGCGCCCGGCAATAAAGCCGATGCGCCGGTGCCCATGTTCAATCAAGTGTGCGACCAGCGCCTGGGTGGACTGGGTGTTCTCCACCCCAACCTGATCAAACTGCTCGCTCATCATGCGGTCCACCAGCACCGTCGGCATCTCGTTGGCCTGCAGATATTCCAACGCGCTGGAGCCGGTCGACGGCGCCAATAAAATCCCGTCGACCCGCCGGTGATGCAGCGCCGTGACCACCCGCAATTCCTGCTCCGGGTCGTCGTGCGGGTCGGCAAACAGCATCATGTAGCCGTGGCGGACGCACTCGGTTTCAATCGCTTGCACGGTTTCGCTGAAGTAATGGTTGGACAGCGCCGAGATCGCCACGCCAATGGTATTGGTGCTCGAACGCGCCAGCGAGCGCGCCAGGGTATTGGGGATATAGCCCAACGCCTGGATCGCGCGCTGCACCGCCTGCACCGTGGCCGGGCTGACCTTGCGGGTGCCGTTCAACACGTGGGACACGGTCGAGGTGGACACCCCGGCCCGGCTTGCCACGTCATCCATGGTGACCACGACGCTTCCCCCTTTAACTCAATGTTTACTCGACCAGCCGCTGTACGTCGCAACGTTGTCGCGGGTGATCAGTTTTGGCGTGAGCAGGGTAACCGCTTCGGCCGGGGCTTTGTCATTGAGAATGTCATTGCCGACGTTGACGGCAGTCTGGGCCATGGCCCAAGGGTCCTGGCTGGCAGAGGCCTGGATTTGGGTGTCGGTCTTCAGCGCGTTTTCGATATCCGGCGCACCGTCCACCGAAGTAATAATGATGCCGCTGCGCTTGAGCTGTTTGGCCGCCAGGTCGCTGCCGATGGCTTGTGGGTCATTGATCGCGAACAAGCCGTCAATTTTCGGGAAGCGCGTGAGGTAACCCTGCATCACATTCAAGCCACCTTCGCGTGAGCCTTTGCCGTCCTGGTCATCGGACAGCACCTTGATGTCCGGTGCACCGGCCAATGCCGCTTTGCAGCCTTTGACGCGGTCGGTCACGGCGGTCACTTGCGGGCCGTTCTGGATAATCACATTGCCCTTGCCCGCCAGCTTGTCCACCAGGAACTGGCAGGCCAACTTGCCGGCTTCGACGTTGTCAGTTTGTACCGTGACGTTTACGCCTTTGGCGTCCACATCCACCGCCACTACCACAATGCCGGCATCCCTGGCTTTCTTGATGGCCGAGGCCATGGCCGATGGGTCGACGGCATTAAGCAGGATCAGGTCAACCTTGGATGAGATGAAGTTGTCGATCTGGGAAAACTGCTTGCTCAAGTCATAGTCGGCCGACACCGAGGTGACTTTTACAGCGGGGTTCAGCTCTTTGGCCCGCGCAGTGGCGCCGTCGGCCAGGGTCACGAAATACGGGTTGCCCAGCGAGCCCATGCTGATGCCCAGGGCTTTGAGTTCGCGGGCTTCGACGCCATGGGACATCAAGGCAGCCAAGGCCATAACGGGAAAGATACGTTTGAAGTTCATACCGGTCTCTCTTGTGATTGTTGTTGAGGTGAATCAGGTTCGTACGCCGGACTGGCGATAGCGATCCAGCGCCACCGCGCCGATGATCACGATGCCCTTGATGATGTACTGCCAGATATCCGATACCCCCAGCAGCACCAGGCCGTTGGTGAGTACCGCGATAATCAGTGCGCCGATCAGCGTGCCACCGATGGTGCCCACGCCGCCGGTAAAACTGGTGCCACCCAGGATCACCGCCGCAATGGCATCCAGCTCATAGGATTGCCCCAGTTGCAGGCCGTTGGCGGCGAACAGGCGCGAGGCGCTCATCACGGCGCCAAGCCCGGCCAAAGCGCCGGACATGGCATAGACAAACAGCAGCACTTTCCACACCTTGATGCCCGACAGCCGCGCCGCCTCCGGGTTGCCGCCCACCGAATAGATCTGCACGCCCATCACGGTGCGGCGCAATATGAACCAGGACAGCAGCACCACAGCCACGGCGATGATCACCAGCCACGGCACGCCGAGCACGGAGTCATTACCGATAAACGCAAACGGCAGGTCGGGGTTGAACACAGTCTTGTCATCGGCCAATAACCGCGCCAGGCCACGCATGGCGGTCAGCGCACCCAGGGTGACGATAAACGGCGGCAGCCGCATGAAAGCGATCAGCCCGCCGTTGACCAAGCCCAGCAACAGGCCAAAACCAATGCCCGCCGCAATCCCGAACATGCCGAACTGCGGCGACATCGATGCCTGCAAGGCCACCACTGCAGACGCCGCCAGAATCGCGCCCACCGACAGGTCAATACCCGCCGTCAGGATCACAAAGGTCATGCCCGCCGCCAACACCACATTCACCGAAGCTTGCTGGGTGATGATCGACAGGTTCTGCACCGTGAGGAAGTTTTCGCTGGCCAGGGCAAAGCCCACCAGCAGCAAGACCAGCACGGGCAGCATGCCGACGGTGCGCATCAGCTCACGCACGCGTTCGGCCTTGCCGGTTGTTGCAATCATTGAATCAGCCATGGGCAGCCACCTGATCGCCACCAGTGGCGAGGTCGATAATTCGTTCCTGGGAAATGACGTGGCCCGAAACCCCGCCGACTTCGGCCACTAACTGGCCTTCGCGCATGATCAGCACACGGTCGCAGGTGCCGATGATTTCCGGCAGCTCGCTGGAGATCACCACAATGCCCACACCGGCCAGCGCCAGTTGGTTGATGATGCGGTAGATCTCGGACTTGGAGCCGATGTCCACGCCGCGAGTCGGCTCGTCGAGGATCAGCACATGCGGCTTGACCTCCAGCAGCCGCGCCAACAGCACCTTTTGTTGATTGCCGCCGGACAGTGCGCCGACATTGACCTTGCCCGACGCCACGCGAATCGACAGTGACTTGATCGCATCATTGGCACGTTGCGCCGCGTGCCCACGGTCCAGCACGCCACCGGCATGCGCATCCGCCACACAGGCGCACACGTTGATGTTGTCGGCCACGCTCATGTCCAGGAACAGGCCTTGAGCCTTGCGGTCTTCGGTGAGGTAGACGACACCTGCGCGAATCGCATCCGCCGGGTTTCGCAGTTGGGTGACGGTCTTGCCGACCACTTCCAGGGTGCCGCAGGTGCGCGGGTCGGCGCCGAAGATCAGCCGTGCCAGTTCCGTGCGCCCTGCCCCGACCAGCCCGGCAATGCCCAGCACTTCACCGGCGTGCAGGTCGAAACTGCAATTGCGCACGCGTTTGCCGTCGGCCATGTCGCGCACGCGCATCACCACGTTGCCGGGGTTGTACGCGGCGTGTTCCTTCTTGTAGAAGCCTGACAGATCGCGGCCGACCATCATCTTCACCAGCACTTCGGCCGACAGCGCATCGCGGGTCAGTTCGCCGATGTACTGGCCGTCGCGCAGCACCGAGACCCGGTCCGACAACTCGTAGATCTCGGCCATGCGGTGGCTGATATAGATGATCGCCAGACCCTGGCTGCGCAGTTGTTTGATCAAGGCAAACAGCCGGTCGGTTTCGCGCGATGACAGCGGCGTGGTCGGCTCGTCCATCACCAGAATGCGTGCGTGGGCATGCAGGGCGCGGGCGATTTCAACCAATTGGCGCTCGGCAATCGACAGGTTGCTGACGGGCGTGGCGGGTTTGAACTCGGCGCCCAGGCGTTGCAACACTTCGATGCAACCTTCCTGCATACCTTTGCGGTCGATGGTCCAGCCACGCCGCAGTTCGCGGCCCAGGTAGATGTTCTCGGCCACGCTGAGGTTTGGGCACAGGCTCAGTTCCTGGTAGATCACGGCGATGCCGAGGGTCTTGGCTGTGGCGGGGTCGAAGGTGGCGACGGGCTGGCCGTCGATGCGGATTTCGCCGCCGGGGTCGGCCTGGTAAGCGCCGGAGAGGATTTTCATCAAGGTCGACTTGCCGGCGCCATTCTCACCCATCAAGGCGTGGATTTCACCGGGGTAAACCTTCAGGCCGACATTCTTGAGCACGCGCAAACCATTAAAGGTTTTGCTGATGCCCTGCATCTCAAGCAAGGGTTCAAGGCTCATGGATGAGCTCCTGGATTTATTATTTTTGTAATCGAGTGTTGCCGACTCTATGCCAGATGCATTTCCGTACGCAAGCGCTTGCGCGTGCATTTTTTTGTTTGATTAAACGTTTCATCAAGCGCAAAACGAAGAAATTCGCCCTGCGCGCCCGAAAATGATTACCCGATCACGCCGACGCTCCACGCCCACATTTGACCGGGTCGAGCCAATAGCCTTCAGCCGCGCTCACGCGGGATCAGGCTCTGCAGTTGCGTGGCCAGGAAGTTGGCATCGAAGGCAAAGGTGTCCGGGTCTTTCAAACCATTGGTTTTCTTCCACAGCCAATCGTTTTTATCGGCCGGCAACACCAGCGACACACTGCCGTGCCGAGCAGCGGTAAGGCCCATCACCGACACCGATATCAAACCACCGGCCCCCATCACTTCCGGGACAAACTCCACGGGCTTGCCGGTGATATGCACGGTGAGTTTTTCGGTCTTGAAGGTCGAACTCTCGGCCGGCAGGCCCGGGCCGCTGGCGACGTAGGCTTCACGCTGAACCTCGAGCAAACCAACGCGCTTGACCGGTTCCAGCCACTGTTCGATCTGCCCGAACAACTCACCGAGCTTTTGTGCCCAGCGCGCTGACTGCAGGTCAAACTGCTGTTTTTTATGCGCTTCGCTGTCGGCGTAATGACGAAGCATCTCGCCCAGTTGCTGTAGATCGTCCATTGCCATTTTCCTTGGGTTAACCAGGTTGCGAGCGGTGATCATGGCAGATGCGGCGGCTGACCGTTTGATTAACGCCTGCGCAACTGCACCGGTAATTTCGCCGGCAACTGCGTATGACTAATCCGTGGCCTGTGGGTAAGGTGAGGCAACATTTCTGTTCCGGAGCATCGCATGCGCACCATCGGCCTTATCGGCGGCATGAGCTGGGAGTCCAGCGCCGAGTATTACCGCATCATCAACCAGCGGGTGCGCGACCAGCTCGGGCCGCTGCGCTCGGCGCAACTGTTGATGTACAGCGTGGACTTCGGTCCGGTGGAACAAGCCCAGCACGCCGGGCGCTGGGATGACACCGCGCTGATCCTCGAAGACGCCGCGCGCCGCCTGCAAGCGGGTGGCGCCGACTGTGTGGTGCTGTGTACCAACACCATGCATTTGGTGGCGCCGCGTATCGAGGCGGCGGTATCGATTCCGTTCCTGCATATTGCCGATGCAGCAGGAGCGGCAGCGGTCGAAGCCGGCACCTTGACCGTCGGCCTGCTGGGCACCGCGTTCACCATGGAGCAGGACTTTCTCAAGGCCCGCCTGGCCGCTCAGGGCTTGACCGTACTCGTGCCCGACGCGCACGAGCGCGAGGCCGTGCACCGGATCATTTATGAGGAGTTGTGTGTCGGGGTGATCAGCGAGGCTTCGCGCCAGGTTTATCAACGCGTGATCGAGTCATTGGCGGCACAGGGTGCCCAGGCGATCATTCTTGGCTGTACGGAAATCGGCCTGCTGATCAAGCCACAACACAGCCACCTGCCGTTGCTGGACACCACCGAGCTGCATGCGCAGGCTGCGGTGGCGTTTGCACTGGCGGATTAGGCCGATTGGCGCAGGCGCGCCATGCTGACGGTGTCGACAAACTTGCCATCACGCAAAGCGTAATCGCGCAACAGGCCTTCGACTTCGAAGCCGAACTTTCGGTACAGGCCTTGCGCGGCTTGATTGTCGGCGTACACCGTGAGTTCCACGCGGTGCAGGTTCATCCAGTTGTCCGCCACGTCCAGCGCGGCCGCCAACAACCTGGAACCCACACCCTTGCCCTGCCAGGCCGTGGCCACGCCCATGCCGAACGAGCCGACATGGCTGCGCCGCACCCGCAGGGTCTGCTCCAGGCCAAGCTGGCCGATGACCTCGCCGCCATGCACCGCCACCAGCTGTAGCCGCCGCTCATTATCCAACGCCAGCTTGTTGCGCCAGGCCTCCACCGATTGGTAAGGCATTTGCAGCACCTGACGGCACACGGCCGGTTCGTTATAGAGCGCAGCGACGCCTTCGAGGTGGGCTTCGGTAAAGCGCTGGATCACGATATGGGGTTCAGGTGTGTGCATTGCGTTTCATCCTATGAAAGACAAGTGGCCGGCCAGTGTAGGGGCCGAGGCTGCATGCTGGCTAGGGTGGGAGCCGGGCTTGCCCGCGATGCAGGCAACTCGGTCGGTCTGTTACGCCGAGTTACGCGGTCAAAATGTGGGAGCTGGCTTGTTAACTGCGCTGGCTGAACGCTGTGCGCCATACCCGCGCTATGTCCACCGCGCGCTCGCGCAACAGACGCGGCGCCTCGCTGCACGCCTGTTCCAGGCTCATTGGGCCTGATGGCAAGGCGAAGGCGGCGTCCACACCATGGGCGTACATTTGCTCATAGCCTTCGCCCAAGGTGCCGGCAATCACGATGACCGGTACGCCATGACGTTGAGCAATCCGTGCCACACCAAAAGGTGTTTTGCCGCGCAAGGTCTGGGCGTCGAAGCGGCCTTCGCCAGTGATGACCAGGTCCGCACCACGCACGGCCGAGTCCAGGCCGACCAGCTCGGCGACCACCTCCACGCCCGCACGAAACTGCGCGCCGAGAAAGGCCTTGGCGGCAAACCCCAAACCGCCTGCCGCGCCGCTGCCCGGTTCATCGCGCACGTCTTTGGGCAGCACCTGGGCGCAGTGATCGGCAAAGTGCCCAAGCGCCGCGTCAAGCTGTTCGACTTGCTGTGGGTTGGCGCCTTTTTGTGGGCCGAAAATGGCAGAGGCGCCCTGCGGCCCGCACAGTGGATTGTTGACGTCGGCCGCGATTTCAAAACGCACCTGGGCCAAACGTGGGTCCAGGTGTTCCAGGCTGATGCTCGCCAGGTTTGCCAAGGCCAGGCCGCCGGGCGCAAGGGCCAGACCCTGAGCGTCGAACAACTGCACGCCAAGCGCCTGCATCGCGCCCGCGCCGCCGTCGTTGGTGGCGCTGCCGCCAATCGCCAGGATGATGCGCTGCGCACCGGCATCCAGGGCGGCGCGGATCAGCTCGCCGGTGCCGAATGTGCTGCTGATGCAAGCATCACGCTGGCCCGTCGGTACACGTTGCAAGCCACTGGCTTCGGCCATTTCGATCATCGCGGTATGGCTGTCGGCAAGCCAGCCCCAGCGTGCCTCCACCGCCTCGCCCAGTGGCCCGTTCACCGTTTCGCGACGCAGTTCGCCATGGCAGGCGGCGAGAACCGAGTCCACCGTGCCTTCACCGCCGTCGGCCATCGGGCACTGGACTACCTGTGCATCCGGCCACACCTGCGCGAGGCCGTCGGCAATCGCCTGGGCTACGCCTTCGGCACTCAGGCTGTCCTTGAATGAGTCGGGGGCGATGATGATTTTCATGGGCTTTCTCCGGTTTTTATAACGCCCATGCTGCCAGTTGCCATCGGCAATGACGCCGGTCCGATGCACAAGTGCGGGAGAGGTTTGTTGTTCATTGCGACAAAGCCTGGGGCAATAGCTGCACGCCAAGGTACAGCGCGAGCATGCCGTCAAGGGTCAGCGGGTCGACGCCGCTGAGTTCGGCAATGCGTTCCATGCGGTAACGCAGGCTGTTGCGATGAATGCCCAGGGCGTCGGCACAGGCCTGGCTTTGGCCATCGTGTTCACACCAACTGCGCAAAGTAGCCAACAGCTGGCCGTTGGTGTCCCTGGCCAGGACTTTGCGCAAGGGGTTGAGCAGTTCGTCCAAGGCATCGTCGTTGCGATGACGCCAGAGCATCACCGGCAGGCGGTAGCGATTGAGGGTCAACAGCTGCGATTGCGGCAGGATATCGCGACCATAGGCCAGTAGATCCCCCACACGCCGGTAACAACGACGCAGCCCGGCGAGGCCATCGGCCTGCCCGCCGACGGCGACCCGCAAGATATTCCAGCCCAGACCCTGAAGCTTTTCCAGCAGCCTTGGGTTATCCACTTGAGCCAACGCAGGCCGGCACCACAACAACGAGAATTGTGCGGAACTCACGCACCAGCTGTCCGGGTAACGGCTGGTCAGCCAGGCACTTAATGCCTCCGCCGATTGCCCTGCGCCCAACTCGAACAGGTAGGGCGTGCGGGCCAGCTGAGGCTTGAGCCCCAACTGCTGGGCTTCATCCACCAGGCGCGGCGAGTTACCGCTGTCGGCCAGCAGCAAGGCCAGCAGGTCATCACAGCGTTGGCGCCGCCATTGCTGCTCGGCTTGCTGATGGCGATGGCTCACCAGCATTTCGGCGGTCATGCGCACCAGTTGCGCGTAGGTGCGCAGCAACGCCGGCTCGCCGGTAATGCCCAGCACGCCGATCAGGCGCTGGTCGTGCATCAACGGCAAGTTGATACCGGGCTGCACGCCCTTCAGGTGTTTGGCGGTCTGGCCGTCGATCTCCACTACGCGACCATTGGCCAGCACTAACTGCGCGCCTTCATGGCGAGTGTTGATTCGCTCCGGCTCGCCACTGCCCAGAATCAGCCCCTGGCTGTCCATGACGTTGACGTTATAGGGCAGGATCGCCATGGTGCGATTGACGATATCCTGCGCCAGGTCATGATCGAGCTCGAACATGAGGCTAAGTTCCTTGAAAGGCGCGGTTGTTCATGGGGTGTTCATCCTGTTGTTCAGAGGCACAGCGCAAAGCCTGCTTGACTGTGCGCGGGCACAAAGACAGCACCCAGCAAGGTGGCCGAGACTCTTTGGGCGATCAACGTTACCCTCGCATCGCGAAAAATCATAATAAAGAGAGACTGCCATGTCACAGAGCGCCGCTGCCACACTGGCCACCGATGACGATAAAAACGCCATCTACAAGCGCATTACCCTGCGCCTGATCCCCTTCATTTTTATCTGCTACTTGTTCAACTACCTGGACCGGGTGAACGTTGGCTTTGCCAAGTTGCAGATGCTCGATGCGTTGAAATTCAGCGAGACCGTGTACGGCCTGGGGGCCGGGATCTTCTTTATCGGCTACGTGCTGTGTGGTGTACCGAGCAACCTGGCGCTGACCAGGTTCGGCCCTCGACGCTGGATTGCACTGATGATGATCGTCTGGGGCACGCTTTCCACCTGCCTGCTGTTCGTCACCACTCCCAGCCACTTCTACGGCTTGCGCCTGTTGACCGGTGCCGCAGAAGCCGGGTTCTTCCCCGGCGTGGTGCTGTACCTCTCGCAGTGGTTCCCGACCTTTCGCCGTGGGCGGATCATGGCATTGTTCATGTCGGCAATTCCGGTGTCCGGCCTGCTGGGCAGCCCATTTTCCGGCTGGATCCTCAACCACTTCGCCGCCGGCCAGGGCGGCCTTGCGGGCTGGCAGTGGATGTTCCTGCTGCAAGGCATTCCCACGGTGATCCTGGGCGCCCTCGCCTACTTCCTGCTCAGCGACAGCTTTGCCAACGCCAAGTGGCTCACGCCCCATGAACGTGCAGTGCTGGAAGCCGATCAGGCGACGGACTTGGCCAACAAACCGAAAACCACCACCGATTCGCTCGGCGAAGTGTTCAAGAACCCGGCGATCTGGGCGTTCGGCCTGATCTACTTCTGTATCCAGAGCGGCGTGTACGCCATCAACTTCTGGCTGCCATCCATCATCAAGAACCTGGGCTTCAGCGATAACCTGGTGATTGGCTGGCTGAGTGCGATTCCGTACCTGCTGGCCGCCGTGTTCATGCTGTTGGTGGGCCGCTCCGCCGACTTGCGCAAGGAACGTCGCTGGCACTTGGTGGTGCCGATGTTGATGGGTGCGATTGGCTTGGTGATTGCGGTGAACTTCGCCACCACCCCGGCGCTTGCGATTCTCGGCCTGACCATCGCCACCATGGGTGCCCTTACCGGCCTGCCGATGTTCTGGCCGGTACCCACTGCCCTGCTCAGCGCGGGTGCGGCGGCTGGCGGCCTGGCGCTGATCAACTCCATGGGGCAGATGGCAGGGTTCTTGAGCCCGTATATCGTCGGCTTTGTGAAGGATGCCACCGGGTCCACGGACATGGCGCTGTACCTGCTGGCGGCGGTGATTGTGGCCGGCAGTGTGTTGGCGTTGCGCATGACCCGTACCTTGAAGGTATAACGCAGTCTCTTTGAGGGCTGGCTTGCCTGGAATGCGCGTCGGTATCTAGGTAAGTCTTGGCCTCGGCTGGGCCGCTCTATCGCAAGAGCGGGAGGCATAACCGTTATTGGGGTGATGGCGCAACTCTACGCCGCGGTTACCCCAATACCAGTTATGCGCCTCGCCCGACCGCCCACCAGCGCGGCAACAACTGCCGCACACGGGCCTCGCCAAAGCGATCATCGATCAACATCACCACGCCTTGGTCCTGCTGGCTGCGGATCACCCGTCCCGCCGCCTGTACGACCTTCTGGATACCCGGATACAAATAGGTGTAGTCATAGCCCGCGCCGAAAATCGCGCCCATGCGCGCTTTCATTTGCTCGTTGACCGGGTTCAGTTGCGGCAAGCCCAGTGTGGCGATAAAAGCGCCGATCAAGCGCGTGCCGGGCAAATCGATGCCTTCGCCAAACGCGCCGCCCAGCACGGCAAAGCCAATGCCCCGGCTGTGCTGGGTGAACTGGTCCAGAAACCCTTGGCGTTCGGCTTCGGCCATGCCGCGTGACTGCAGCCACAGCACAATCTGCGGGTGCCGCTCGGCCATCAACTGCGCCACTTGTTGCAGGTAATCAAAACTTGAGAAAAACGCCAGGTAGTTGCCCGGTTGCGTGGCAAATTGCTCGGCAATCAGCTCGACAATCGGCGCCAAGGAGGCTTGGCGATGCACAAAACGCGTGGAGATCGCATCGACGATGCGCACCTGCAGTTGCTCGGCCTGGAACGGTGATTCCACATCGACCCACGCAGTATCGGCAGGCAATCCGAGCAAGTCGGCGTAATAGTGGCGCGGGCTCAGGGTGGCGGAGAACAGCACGCTGCTGCGGGCGGCGGTCAGCCTGGGGCGGATGAACTCGGCGGGCACCACGTTGCGCAGGCACAGGGTCGAGGCGCTGCGCTTGCCGAACTGGCGCTGGCTGATATCGAAGATGAAGTGTTCATTGAACAGCTCTGCCACCTTGGCAAACTGCAACGCCTCGAAATAGAAGGTTTGCAGGTCGCCGCTGAGGGCCAAGGGGTGGTCGTTGAAGTAATCGCCCATGGCGCTGGTGCACAGGCTTAAGGCCTGCAGCAGCTTGTCGGGTTTGCTGGCGTAGGCCTGGTACGGTGCGACTTGGTCCTTGTGCACGGCGTTCCATTCGCGGTTCAGGCGCTGCAACGGTTTTTTCAACGGCTCAGGGGCGCTGTCGCGCAGGGTCTTGAGGCTGTACTGATCAAGGCTGGCGCTGTACATCGAGCGGGCGCGCTCCACCAGGTTGTGGGCTTCGTCCACCAGCACGGCGGCGCGCCATTGGTTCAACTGGGCCAGGCCGAACAGCATGGCGCCGAAGTCGAAATAGTAGTTGTAGTCGGCGACCACCAGGTCGGCCCAGCGCGCCATTTCCTGGCTCAGGTAATACGGGCAGACGTCATGGGCCAACGCCACCTCGCGCAGGTTGCGCTGGTCCAACAGGCGCACCTTGGACGCCGCCACGCGTGCCGCCGGCAAGCGATCATAAAAGCCCTTGGCCAACGGGCAGGAGTCACCGTGACAGGCTTTGTCCAGGTGCTCGCAGGCCTTGTCACGCGCCACCAGTTCGAGCACGCGCAGCGGCAAATCGGGGCTGCTGGTGTAGAGCACGTGCGCGGCGTCGAGGGCCAACTTGCGCCCGGGTGTCTTGGCGGTCAGGAAAAACACCTTGTCCAGCTGCTGCGGCGCCAGCGCCTTGAGCAGCGGGAAGATCGTGCCGACGGTCTTGCCAATGCCGGTAGGCGCCTGGGCCATCAGGCAGCGGCCCGTGCTGACGGCCTTGTAGACCGACTCGGCCAACGCACGCTGGCCGGTGCGAAACTGCGCATGGGGAAACGCCAGCGCCTGCGCGGCGTCGTTGCGCGCCTCGCGGTGCTGCATTTCCTGGCGCGCCCAGCCGAGGAACAGCGCACATTGCTGGTTAAAGAACTGCTCAAGGTCGGCCGCTTGAAAGCGCTGGTTCAGCAAGGTTTCACCTTCGCCAACAATATCGAAGTACACCAACGCCAGGTCGATTTCCTGCAGGCCGAGTTTGTGGCACATCAGCCAGCCGTACACCTTGACCTGCGCCCAATGCAATTGGCGATGGTTGGCGGGTTGCGCGTCGAGGTCGCCGCGATAGGTTTTGACTTCTTCCAGGCGATTGCTGTCCGGGTCGTAGCCGTCTGCCCTGCCCCGCACTTTGAGCTGCTGGTATTCGCCTTCCAGGGCTACTTCATTCTGGTAATGGGCACTGCGTCGTGAGGCCACCGTGCGATGGCCGATAATGCCTTCCTGGGCGCTGGGCGACGGCGTAAAGCGCAGGTCCAGGTCGCCGACCTTGGCCGTGAACTCGCACAGCGCGCGCACCGCAACGCTGTAGCTCAAGCGGTTTGCGCCCAGCGCACATAACAGACAGTCACCGGCATCTGGTATTCGCCGCAGAACTCCAGCCAGCGCAGTTGGTTGTCCTGCAGTCGGTCACCAGGGCCTTTGACTTCGATCATGCGGTAGGTCTTTTGCGCCGGCCAGAACTGGATCAGGTCCGGCATGCCGGCGCGGTTGGCGCGGATATCCAGCAGCAGGCGTTCAAACCAGTAACGCAGGTGTTCGGCCGGCAGGCACGTCAGGGCTTGCTCCAGCAGCTCTTCGCTGAGCAGGTTCCAGAACACGAACGGCGACTGGATGCCCCATTTGTCCACGTAGCGCTGGCGGATGGTGGTTTTGTAACGCTCATCCGTAAGCTGTTCGAAGCACGCGGCGAACAACACAGCCCGACGTTGATGAAAGTCTTCGCTGTGCAGGTCCACCGGCCCGCGCTGGAACGGGTGGAAAAACGAACCCGGCAGCGGCGCGAAAATCGCCTCCCAGCACAACAGCCCGAACAGCGAATTGATCAGCCCGTTTTCGACGTAATGCACCGGCGCATCGGGCGCGCTCAGGTGCGCCTGCACGCAGGATTCCACCGACATCAGCGGCGCCTGCACCAGCGCCAGGTCCAGGCGCGTGACTTCACGTGGCTTGACCTTGGGCAGCGCCGGTTCACCGAGCTTGCGCCGCAGGCGTGGCAGCACGCGCAGCAGGTGCTGCTGTTCGGCAGCGCTTTGCGGTGCTTGCTGCGCCGCGCACGCCAGGGCCATGGCTTGAGCGTAATCCTCCTGGCGTTCGAGCACGCGAATCAACCGCGAGCGCGCGCCGGGATAGGTGCAATCACGGTAGATCTGCGCCGCCAATTCCAGCTCGGCACTGCGTTCGCAATAGTGGCCGATCTGGAACAGTAACTTGGCCCGACGTTTTTCCAGCCACGGGTTATCCGTGGCAAGCAGCACGATCTGCGCCAGTACCTCGTCCAACGCCTGGCCGGCTTCGAAGGCCTGCTGGCATTGGTGCAGATACAGAAAACCGTGCACATCGTCACGGCTGCGCAGGCCACGGGACTCGGCGCAGAACTCGACTTTTTCGTAGGTGTAGATGCCCAGGTCAGCCAGCACGAACTCCGACCAGTCCTGGTGCAGGTTGCCGAAGAACATCAGCCGCAGGCGGTCGCACAGGTCCATCACGGTGAGGCTGTAGAGCGTGTCGCTAAGTTCGGGGCACCACTGGGCAAAGCTGCGTGACTCAGTGAACTGCGCCGCCAGCCCTTCCAGCCAGTCGGCCTTCTTGCCTTTGGGCTGGTCAATCCACGGCGCGAAGGCGGCGAGGATTTCGCCTTTTTGCAGCAGTGCGAACAATTCATCAAAACCCAGTTGGCCCTGCTGATCCACCCAGCCCTGCTGCACCAGTGCAAGCGCCGCCGCGTGAGTGCAGCCAATTTCGAGGTAATTGAGTTTGCTCGCACGAAAATGCGCGCCCTTGCGCATCACCATGCGCACCAATAACGCCTGGGACGGCTGCGGTAACCTGTCAAATTGCTGAATAAACTGCATTTCATCCGGGTCGAGCAAATCGGCATAACGCTGCCCCAGCCACAGCAGGACTTGGCGGAAGTTATGCAGGTAATACAAGGGATCGTCGAGGGGATTGGCCATGTCGCGCACTGATCAAATACTGGTTATGCATACAGAGTGCCGCCAGCGGCGGGCTGTTGCAATCAGTAATAGATAAATGGCCCACGCAACTTTTTGTATAAAAGTGATCAGATAGGACAGTTGATGGCGTAACATTTGTGGCCCGAAGCCTTAGGCGCGGGACTTTTCAGGGTTAAAGGTAAGGGTAATGAACATGAAGAATTTGGGTCTGCCGCTGGTTGCACTCACTTTTCTGCTAATGGCCGGTTGCTCCACGCAAACCGTAGTGACATTGCAAAATGGCACGCAGTATTTGACCAAGGACACCCCCAAGACCAAGACAGCCGATGGGTTCTATGAATTCACCGACATCGCCGGCAAGCACATCCGCATCAAGGCTGATGACGTTGCGACGGTACGCAGCGAAAAGTGAAAGCAATCGCCTGAACATAAAAAGCCCCGCAATGCGGGGCTTTTTGTTTGATCGTTCCCTCACTCCGCGTGGGAATGCAGCCCAGGACGCTTCGCGTCCCAAAGCGTGACGCAGAGCATGGGAACGATCAGTACCGGTAGTACGGGTGGTAATACGGGTGATAGTAGGGATGGTAGTAATACGAGTGGTAGTACGGCCGGTAGCAGCATGGGCCAGGATAGGCCGGGTACACCGCGCACCCGCCCAAGCCCAGTAGCACCAAGGCGCACAGCAGCAATCGAAGTCGGGACATGTTCGGTTCCTCACATGACGCGCGAAACAGCTCGCGGGTAGTGATTAAACGCGTGAGGCCTGCCGGACCCGTCGCAGCGTTGCGCCGCTGGTCGGTGAAGATTTATTTACCGAAGGATTTTCGCCAACCCGGCGTTCAACCGATAAGCCGCCTTCATCTTCGAAGGCGGTAGAACGGAGAAAGACGGCCATGGCACTCATGTCCCGGACGGTACGCGCGCTGTTACTCATCCCCCTGAGCCTGGCGGCGCTGGCCAGCGCGCCGGCGTTTGCCGATACCATCATCATTCGTCAGCCGCCGCGGGTCATCGTGGTTGCTCCCCCGCCGCCGCCGGTTTATTACGGGCATTGGGGTTACGCCCCACGGCCTTATTACTACCCACATCATGTTTACAGCTATGGCTACGGCTACCCCCACCGGCCGTATTGGGGCGGTGGCTGGCGGGGGCAACACTGGCACTGATCAGCCGATGCTGACGCCATCCGCCCACAGGCCGCCGTGCCCGACGCCGACCAGGGTCACCGAGTCGGCGCCAAAGGTCAACACCGTGTCTGCGCCGACCACTTTGGCATGGTCGCGCAGGTCGGTGCTGCCCTCCACATTCTGGAACACCAGCTTGTCCGTGGTTTGGTAGCCAATCACCCGATCATTGCCAAAATGGCCGCTGAACAGGAAGGTGTTATGCCCGCTGTTGTCGCGGATTGTGTCATTGCCTTTGCCACCTTCGATAAAGTCTGCGCCCTTGCCGCCCTGGATCAGGTCATTGCCGTGGCTGCCGATAATGAAGGTGTTGCCCTTGTGCGGTTCGGCATTGCGGTTAAGGTCCTGCACCCAGGTGGTAGCCCGCGCCGGGTCAGACAGGTTGGCGACAATCACTGTGGAGTCGCGGGTCATCTGGTCGTAGAAGCCGGACTCGAGGATGCGCGTCATGCCGTCGCCATAACCGGTGGGCAAATGTGAGACCCAGGTCGGCAGGTTGACGATCGAAAACGGCAGGATATTCCACAACGTCGAGGCGTAGTGGTCGTTGAAGCTGACGATATTGTCGGTGGTCGACTCGTGGGGTTTGTCGTGCACGCCCAGGGACGACAGGTTGAAGGATGAGCCGTCGAGCGCGCGGAACACCGGGTCGTTTTCGTAGCCGATATTGAGCACTTTATCGCCCGCGCTCTGGGTCGGTGAGGCATAGGCCACGTAGTTGGCGTCCTTGTAGAACCCCGA
This sequence comes from Pseudomonas sp. 2995-3, assembly GCF_002742565.1. Taxonomy (NCBI): domain Bacteria; kingdom Pseudomonadati; phylum Pseudomonadota; class Gammaproteobacteria; order Pseudomonadales; family Pseudomonadaceae; genus Pseudomonas; species Pseudomonas sp. 2995-3. The sequence continues at coordinate 311,649 of NZ_LJSB01000223.1, forward strand.
CCATTTGTTGTTGCTTAAATCTGCCATGCTGTTGACCGCCAGCCCGCCCAGGCTGTGGCCGCTGACGACCACGTCCTTGCCGCTCAGGCCATGGGCGCCGGCATAGTCGGCGACATTCTTGAGCAAGCCGCCAAAGGCTTCGCCCGCATAGTTCTTTGCATAATCCTTGGGGCCGAAGGCCGCCAGCAGGTCGCTGATTACGTCGCCGATGGAGTCTGTGATCAAGCTTTCCCGTGGCCCCGACGTGCCGCGGAAGCCGATGCCGATTTCGAGCAGTTTGCCGGCGTCATCGTACTTGCCCAGCACCTCGACCTGGGCGGTGGTGTAACCGGCTTTTTCGCCAAAGAAGGTGCCGCGCGCATCGACCTTGCCGCCATAGCCCAGGTCACTGGCGCTGATAGGCGTCCAGCCGGCTTTTTGCACCGCATCAAGCGCGGCCTTTTCCGAGTCGGGGTTCCAGGGAATCCCCGGGATCACCCCTTGCGAATTAGTACTGCCCAGCAACGCCCCCACCAGCGTGGCCGGCAAGCCAAGCCCCAGGCCGTTGTGCTGGTAACCCACGGCAAAGCCGTTGTCCAGGTTGTGGTAGGAATACAGCGTGATCGCCATGGCATCGGCGAACAGTGTTTTGGAGCCCTCGGTGCCGAGGTTTTTATAGTCAAAGATACCCATGGTAGTGCCTCTCTGTTGTTGGATTTGTAGAGAAAGCGAAAACACGTGTGGCCCTCGTAGTGAGTGAGCCTATGTGGGAGCTGGCTTGCCTGCGATAACCTCACCTCGGTACAACTGACCGACCGAGGTGTCTGCATCGCGGGCAAGCCCGGCTCCCACATAAGCCCAAACCCATACAAGGTGTGAAGCCTTTTAGAACGCCCAGTCGAGGCTCAACCCCACCCCGTGGACCTTGTCCTTGCTGGCCAACAGGCCGTTGTAATCAAAATTGACCCGCGCATCCTTGCTCAGCGCCAGGCTGACCCGCGCACCGACCAACGCGGCGTCGCGCACCATCGGCGCACTTTCCACTGCGAACGCAGGGCCGCCCGAGGCGAACGCCAGGTGCTGCTCGGAATCGGTGCTGCTCAGGTTGTGCTGCCAGCCCAGGGTGCCGGACACTTCCAGTTGCTGGTGATCGTTCACGTTAAAGGTCTTCAAGGCGCGCACGCCCAGGGTGCTCAGCACCACATCGCGGGTGTCGTCATGGCCTTTGAGCGCGGCGGCGTCACCCTTTTCGGTGAACCCATCAGTGTCCAGATGCACATAGGCCAGGTTGGCGAATGGCTCCAGGGCCAGCGGTTGCAGGTTGACGCGGTAAGCCGCCTCACCAAACACCTGGGTGCTGCTCGCGTCCACTTTGACCTTCTGCTTGCCGGCCACATCACCGTATTGCAGGTCACGCTTCACATCGGCGCGATGCCAGCTGTAGGTCGCCCCACCGCTCAGGCGCAAGGCACCGATTTCATGCCCTGCATAGGCACCGAAGTGGTAGCTGTCGACCGAGGCACGGGAATGGGTGTCGTTGCCCATGTTCAAGGAGGTGTCACTGTAGCCAGCGACCAAACCGATACGCGTCGAGTCATCCAGTGCGCCATCCACACCGGCGAGCATGCCGCCCAGCGACGTGGTGTAGCCCGCGGTGTCGCTGCGGCTGTCGGTCTTGCCCCACGCGCCCAAGGCCTTGACCCACACGTTGCCACGGCTGTCGATGGTTTCGCTGCTGGCGCCCATCTCGCCATTGCGCAGGCGTTCGCCAACGGCTTCGCGCACGTAACGGCTGTCGTTGATTAACGCACTTTGCAGTGCCGGGTAGATTTCGCCGGAGAGCTGCTGGAACGCGCCTTGGGCCGAGGCCGCATTGGGCGCCAGCAACAGGCTTTCATATACCGCATTGCCGGCGCCCAATTGGTCCGCCGCCGCCGCGACCGCACGCTGGTTCGGCGTGACCGCAACACTCGCGAAGCTGTTGGTGCGTGCCACGTCCAGTTGCACGCCGTTGGCGGCATAGTTCAGCGTGCCGCCGATAAACAGGTAGTTCGGCAGCACCGCGCCGAAGCTGCCGGTAATACCGCCTGCGGCTTGCAGGATGTTGTACTGGCGGCCAATCAGGCTTTGCGCCTGGGCGTTGGTTAGCAGCGTCGGGCTGTTCTCCAGGGCCAGGGTCACGGTACCGCCATTGAGTGTGGCGGTGCCACCGGCCACAATGCGGTCGCTGCTGGTGGGCGACAGCTCAACCGCGTAGGTCGAACCCGCATCAAAGGTGACATTGCCTGCCACATTCAAGGTGCCGATGGAGTTGCCCGGCGCCACGGTGCCGCCGCTTTTGGCAGTCAGCGAGCCGATACGGCCCGAGCCACCGAGCACGCCGGCCTGGCTGACGGTGACGTCGGAAGTGACCGAACCATTAATCGCCAGCAAGCCCTGGTTGACCAGGGTCGGCCCGCTGTAGGTGTTGGTGCCGCTCAGCACCAACGTACCGATGCCTTGCTTGGTCAGGCCGCCATGGCCGGAAATGTCATTGCTCCACACATCCAGGCCGCAATGCACGTCGGTGCACAGACGCTGGGTCGGTTTACCGGCATCAACCACCGCACCAATGCCTGGCAGGTCGGCGACAAACTGGCTGCTGCCATAGGCGCCATCGATACGGAACTCAGCAGGAATATCCTCAGCGGTCACGAACATCCCTGGCCCGTTGACTGCTTTGCCCAGGTTGATCATGCCCCAGCCATACAGCGCGTCGATGCCCGGCGCGCCAAGGTCGGTGGCGGTGGTTTTGAGCACGGTGGCGACCTGCTCGCCGCTCATGTACGGGAAGCGCTCCATCAGCACCGCCGCTGCGCCGGCCACATGGGGCGCAGCCATGGAGGTGCCGTTTTTGTTGGCCCAGTCGATGGTCAGGTTGCTCAGGTCGGTGCCGTTGATGATCGAACTGAAGATTTTGGTACCGGGTGCCGACACACAGAAGCTCGCCGCATAACCGCAACGTGACGAGAAGGTGCTGATCACATACGGGTTGGCACTCGCGGTGTCCGGGTTTTGCTGCAAGGCGGCTACCGACAGCCAGTTCGGTGCAATTTCCGGCACAAAGTACGCAAGACCCGACATCGCGTCCGGGTTGTTGCGGTTGTAGTCGTTACCGGCGGCAAAGATGGTCAGCACGCCGCTGCGGGCCGCATCGATTGCGCCTTGGTAGGCGCCGCCGGCAAGCGTGCCGAGGATCGGCCGGATGTTGTTGAACTGCGCCTGGGCTTCATTGACCGTGAAGTTGGGGTACGCCGGATCGCGGCCGCCCTTGGCGTATTGATCGCCAATGCCGATGCCCCAGCTGTTGTTGATGATGCGTGCGCCGCTGGCCACCAGCCCATCCCAACCGGCCTTGTACACCGCGCCGTCGTTGCCGAGGATGATCCCGTCTTCCGGGCCTGGGTCGCCGTTTTCGGCGCTGAGGATCTGCGCATTGAACGCCACGCCATGCATCGGCCCGCCGTCACGGTTACCGGCGGCAATCCCGCCGACGTGGGTGCCGTGGTTACCCAGCTTGCCGTTGGAGTCCTTGGACGGCGTGCCGTCATAGCGGAACGCATCGCCGGCCTTCACCGGGATATACGGGTCGGTGTATTGGCGGATGCCCTCGGTGACAATCGTCACCACCTTGTTGGGGCTGGCGAACTCCGGGTGCTGCGCATACACCGGCTGGTCAAAGATGCCCAGCTTGACGCCTTTGCCGGTGTAGCCGGCGGCATACGCAGTGTCTGAATGGATGGCGCCCAGCCCCCAATCGGCCTTGAACTCGTTGCTGCGCCAACTGGCGGCATCGCCCAGTTTGCCGGTTTCCACATAGGGTGCGGCCTGGGCGGTCCCCAGACTTGCCAGGCAGCACAGCAACGCGCCGTATGGCACGCAGCTCAAAGCCTTGAGCGGGTAGCCCGGGCCTGTGTGAGTGGCGGTATTTAACCCTGGTTTGCGTTTGTTCACGGTGACCTTCCTTAGTTTTCTTATTGCACTTTTTTGGAAATCCAACCTGATCGTTCCCACGCTCCGCGTGGGAATGCAGCCCAGGACGCTCTGCGTCCAAAGCGTGACGCAGAGCGTCACAAGAGGCATTCCCACGCAAAGCGTGGGAACGATCATCGCTGCGGCGTGTTTAGAACTGCCAGTTAAGGCTCAGCCCCACGCCTTGGGTTTTCGCACGCCCACCCAACTGGCCGTTGTAATCCAGGTTGACCCGCGTGGCCTTGCTCAGCGCCAGGCTGGCCTGCACACCGACCAGCGCGGCATCGCGCAACAACGGCGAACTGCGCACGGCAAAAGACGGCCCGCCGGCGACAAACGCCAAGTGTTCTTCGGATTCAACCGCCGTCAGGCTGTGCTGCCAGCCCAGCGAACCGGACAGTTCCAGCTGCTGATGGTCATTCAGAGGCAGGGTTTTCAAGGCCCGCACACCGAGGGTGCTGAGCACCGCATCGCGCCGATCGCTGCCACGTTCCAGCGCCGCCGCAGCGCCTTTTTCATGAAAGGAATCACTGTCCAGGTGCACATAGGCCAGGTTGGCGAACGGCTCCAGCGCCAGCGGTTGCAGGTGAATGCGGTAGGCAGCTTCAGTGAACAACTGCGCCGTGCGCGCATCCAGCTTGGTCTTTTGCTTGCCGCTGACTTCGCCGTACTGCAGGTCACGCTTTACGTCGCCGCGATGCCAGCTGTAGGCACCACCCACGCTGACGCGCCAGTCGCCCAGTTCACGCCCGGCATACGCGCCGAAGTGGTAACTGTCGATGGACGCCGACGAGTGCGTGCCACTGCCCATGTTCAGCGAACTGTCGCTGTAGCCGGCAACCACACCCACGCGGGTCTGTTCATCCAGCGCGCCGTCCACACCGGCGAGCAAACCGCCAATCGAGGTGGTCGAGCCTGCCGTTTCGCTGCGGCTGTCGGTCTTGCCCCAGGCGCCAAGGGCCTTGAGCCACAGGTTGCTTTCGCCGTTCACCGGCACATGGCGCAGGCGTTCACCTACAGCATCGCGCAGCTGCAGGCTGTCGTTGATCAGCATCGCGCCAATCGCCGGGTAGATCTCACCCGACAGTTGCTGCAAGCCCTGGCGGGCCGTGACCACCGAGTCCGACTGCAACAGGCTTTCATACACCGGGTTGCCGGCGCCCAACTGCTCGGCCGCCGCCGCGACACTGCGCTGGTTGCGCGTGGCGGCAACGCTGGCGAACGCAGCGTTATTGCGCCCCACATCCAACTGCACGCCGTTGGCGGCGTAATCAAGGGTGCCGCCGAGGAACAGGTAGTTCGGCAGCACCTGGCCAAACTGGCCCTGAACGCCGCCCGCCGCCTGGAGGATGGTGTACTGGCGGCCGATCAGGCTTTGCACTTGGCTCTGGCTGAGCAGTGTGGGGCTGTTTTCCAGCGCCAGGGTCACGGTGCCGCCGCCCAGCACGGCTTTGCCGCCTGCGACGATGCGGTCGCTGCTGGTGGGCGTGAGTTCCACCGCATAGGTGGAGCCTGCGCCCAGGTTCACATCACCGGCTACCTGCAAGGTGCCTACCGAATTACCCGGTGCCACGGTGCCACCGCTGTTGACGCTCAAGGCGCCGATGCGCCCGGAACCGCCGAGGGTGCCGCTGTTGTTGACGGTCACCGCCGAGGTCAGCGAACCATTCACGGCCAGCAGGCCGCCATTCACGCTGGTGGCACCGCGATACGTGCTGTCGCCGCTGAGCACCAGGCTGCCGGCGCCGGATTTGATCAGGCTACCCTCATACACGCGGTTGGCCGCAGCCTGATCACGGGCAGTGCCAACGGCGTAATCGGTCTGGTCCTGCTGGCTGGCATTCGCGCCCACGCCGTTCTGCCAACCCTTGTCGATCAGGGTTTGCTGCCAGGCGCTGTGTTCGGCGCGGTCTTCGGCCTGGCGCTGAACCAAGGCCTGGTCGGAGATACCATTGCTCCACACATCGCCCTGCCCGGCCGCCAAGTTGACGTTCATTGCGCCGAGCAATTGCCCCGGGCCATGCATCGCTCGGCCAAGGTCCGGCACGCCCCAGCCGACGATGGTATTCGGTGCTTGAGTGACAGAGCCGTCGAGTTGCGTGGCAGTGGTCAACAGTACCTGCAACGCCTGTTCATTGGTCATGTACGGGTAGCGCTCCATCACCAGCGCCAGCGCGCCGGTGGCATGCGGTGCCGACATCGAGGTGCCGGACTTGACCCCATAACCGCCATCGGGAATGGTGCTGTTGATCAGCGCGCCAGGCGTAGAGATGCACCAATATTTGGCGATTCCGCATTTGTTGTATTTCTGGTTATTGGCTTTATCCAGGCCGGACACCGCCAGCCAGTGGCCTTCCAATTCCGGCTGGAAATACGGCAAGGCCGAGCGCACGCTGGCATTCGCATACCCGCTGTTGCCGGCGCTGAACACGTTGATCACCCCGGCCTTGGCCACATCCGCCGCGGCATCCAGCCAGGTGCCCTGGTTGTAATGCTGGGCATAGGCGGCGTGCAGGTCGCCGAGGGTCTGGTAGCTGACATCCTTGGGCTGGCTGCCCCAGCTGTTGTTGATGGCGCGCACGCCGGAATCCACCAGCGCGGTATACACCGCCTTGAAATACTTGGGGTCCGGGGTCGGGCCAAACAGGAAGCTGTCGTTGGCGTTGGTGTTGCCCACGTAGATTTGCGCGTTGTAGGCCACACCGTGCATGCCCACGCCATCACGGGCTGCGCCCATGGTGCCGGTGACATGGGTGCCGTGGGAATCATTGTTGGGGTTGAGTGCGCCGGTGGTGCTGAACGGCTTGCCATCGACGTAGGTGCCGCTGGCGGTGACAGCGTGGTAGCGGTCTTTGGAAGCTTCAGGGTGGTTGGGGTCAAAACCCGAATCCAGCGCGCCGACTTTGACCCCGCTGCCGGTGATGCCGGCCGCATAGGCTTCATCCGCCTTCATGCGCCCCAGGCCCCAGTCGCTCTGGAATTCGGCGGAGCGCCAACTGGCGGGGTTACCCGCTTGGCCGTTTTCGGTATAGGCCGCCTGTGCCGCAACGGACAACAGGAGTAACGAGCCTGCGGTAAACGGTTTGAAACGTGGTGAATGGGTGATCATCTAACCCCTCCTTATTCTTCTTATGGATGCTCATTTCACCGGGCCGAAAGCCTCATCGACTTTCGCCAGGTCGGTGTCGCGCAAGTTGCCCGCGTAGTAGTGCAATTTGGTCCAGGCCATCAGGTAGTCGTAGCGGGCCTGGGCCAGGTCGCGACGGGTGCTGTACAGCTGCTGCTCGGCGTTCAGTGCGTCGAGGTTGACCCGCTCGCCACCGAGGATGCTTTGCTTGGTCGACACCACCAGCGCTTCGGCCGAGGTCAGGGCCTTTTGGTACGCACGCAATTTGCTCACGCCCGACAGGCACGCACTGAACTGGCGGCGCAGTTCGATCAGGGTTTCGCGGGTCTTGCCTTCCAGCTCGTACTCGGCCTGTTCCATGCCGCGGCTGGCCTGGCGAGTGGAGGCGGAGATCCCGCCACCGGCGTACAGCGGCAGGCTGACTTCGACACCGATGGTGTTGGTGTCGTAGCGCTGGTTGTAGGTGTTGCCGCTGTCGGACTCCTGTTTGCGCGAGCTGGCATACGCGGTGATCTTGGGCAAATGCCCGGCGCGGTTGCGCTCCACTTCATAACGCGCCACTTCCACGGCCTGGCGCTGGGACGCCAGCGTGGGGTTATTGCTCAGCGCCAGTTCATGCCAGGTGTCGTAGTTGGCCGGGGTCAGGGTGAAGGCAGCAAAGCTCTGGTTCAGCGGCGCCAGGTCGTGGATGTCGACGCTTTGCACGCCGATCAACGCCCCCAGTTCGCGCAACGACGCGTCCTGCTCGTCCAGCGCCTGGATCTCTTCGGCGGTGGCCAGCTCATAGCGCGACTCGGCCTCGAGAATGTCGGTGCGCGTGCCTTCGCCCTGCTGGAACAGGTGCTGGTTCTGCTGGAACTGCTGCTCGTAGGCCTTTTTCTTAGCGCGGGCGATGTCGATCTGGTCCTGGGCAAACAGCGCCTGGGTGTAATAGCTCAGCACCCGCACCAGCAACGCCTGGCTCTTGTCGCGAAAGCTTTCATCGGCGAACAGCGCCTGGGCCACGCCCTTGCGATAGTTGGCATAGGCTTCGTAGTCGAACAACGGCTGTTGCAAGCTGAAGGTCGAGCCATAGCTGTTGTAGTTGCGGTCGTCGCGATAACTGCCGCCGCGCCCGTCCGGCAGGTGCGCCTCGGAGTTGTTGCGGCCCTTGTTGTAGTTGTACGACAGCCGCGGCAGCAGCCCGGCACGGCCAATGGTGCGGTTCTCCAGGCCCGCGTCGCGTTCCTTGATGGCGCCCAGAAACACCGGATCGTTACGCAATGCCTGCTCGTACACATCAAACGGCCCCATGGCTGCCTGGGAAACGCCGCACACCAACATCAACGAAATGAACACAACGCGCATGCTCATTCCTCAGTCAACGCAGAACCGGCGCGATCGAGCAGCGGTTTGAACAGGTAGTTGAGCAAGGAGCGTTCGCCGGTGCGTACAAACATCTCGGCGGGCATGCCCGGCTTGATCACCAGGCCGTGAAGTTTTTCCAATGCAGCCTCGCTGACCGTGGTGCGCAGCACGTAGTAAGGCTGGCCGGTCTTTTCATCGAGCATCTGGTCGGCCGAGATCAGGCTGACTTCGCCCGGCACGCGTGGTGTGCGGCTTTGGTTGAAGGCAGTGAAGAGGATATCGACCGGCAGGTGGGTGCCCACTTTATCGACCAGATGCACCGGCAGGCGCCCTTCCACCTCCAGGCGCGTGCCCTGGGGCACGATCTCCAGCAGGGTTTCACCGGCGCGCACCACGGCGCCCTCGGTGTGCACGCTGAGGTTGACCGCAATGCCATCGGCCGGTGCATTGATTTCGCTGTGCTGCAAATCAAAACCCGCTGAGGTCAGTTGCTGTTCCAGGGTCAGGCTGCGCAGTTGTGCGTCGGCCAACTGGCTGCGCACTTCTTTCTGATACTCCTCACTGTGCTGCTGCAATTTGAGGCGTGATTCGAGAATGCCCTGCTCAACGCGGCCACTTTCGCCAGTGTTTTGCGCCAGGTCCTGTTGCACCTGGGACAGTTGGCGCTGGTAGTCCAGCAAGCGGTTGCGCGGGATATAGCCGTTGTCGGCCAGGGGTTGCAGGTTGGCCAGTTGGTCGCGCAGGGATTGCGCCTGGGCAGACAGGTCGGTACGGGCGCGGCGCATGCCGCTCAGTTGCGAGGTGGCACCGTCGATGTTGGCGCGAATACCGGCTTGTTCACGGGCAAAGGCTTCACGGCGGCTGCTGAACAGCTGGCGTTGGCCTTCCAGCACCAGGGCCAGGGCCGGGTCGGGGTTGGCGCTCAGCTCAGCGGGAAAGGTAATCGCCGCTTGGTTGTCACGCTCGCTCTGCCAGCGTGCCACGCTGGCCCAGGCCATGCGGTACTGGGCTTGCAGCGACTGCACGTCGGCCTGGTTCTGGGTCTGGTCGAGGCGAAACAGCGGCTGGCCCTGTTTGACCAACTCGCCCTCCTTCACCAGGATCCGGCTGACCACCCCAGGGCTGAAGGTTTGCACGGCCTTGCGCTTGCCCGAGACCACCACCGTGCCTTGCACCGGGATGCCCTGGTCCAAGGGCGCGAGGCTGGCCCAAAGGAAAAAACCACCGGCGCCGACAATCGTCAACCACCAGCCCATCTTTACGAAAAAACCGGCATCACGTTCTTTAAAGCGGGGCTCTACAGTAAGGCTGCTCATGCGCCTGGATTCCTTCCGGTCTGGTACTGACGGCTAAGGCTCACACCGGCCTTTTCCCGTGGCGCTTCCTGCTGTTGCTGGCCCGACAACGCGCGCAGCACTTCCTGGCTGGGGCCGAAGGCCTGCAATTGGCCTTCACTGAGCACCAGCAACTTGTCGGCCTGGGCCAACGCCGAGGAGCGGTGGGTGACCAGCACCACGCTGCTGCCCTGGGCTTTCATCTGCACGATGGCACTGGCCAAGGCGGCCTCGCCCACGGTGTCGAGGTTGGAGTTGGGTTCATCCAGCACGATCAAACGCGGCGCGCCATACAGCGCACGCGCCAGGGCCACCCGCTGCTTCTGGCCGCCGGAGAGGCCGCCACCGTTGTCGCCCAACACGGTGTCGTAGCCTTGCGGCAGACGCAGGATCAACTCATGCACACCGGCCTGTTGCGCGGCTTTCACCACCCGCTCCGGGTCGGCTTCACAAAAGCGCGCAATGTTGTCGGCGATGCTGCCGCTGAACAGTTCGATGTCCTGGGGCAAGTAGCCGATATGCGGGCCGAGGGCGTCGCGGTTCCAGCGATGGATATCCGCGCCGTCCAGGCGCACGGTGCCGGCCAGGGTTGGCCACACGCCAACCAGCACACGGGCCAGGGTCGATTTGCCCGAACCCGAAGCACCGAGCACGCCCAGCACTTCACCGGCGCCGAGGTTGAAACTGACCTGTTGCAAGGTCGCCACACGCCGCCCCGGCGGGCCGGCGCTGACGTGCTCGAAACTCACCTGGCCCTTGGGCGCCGGCAACGCCATTTGCTCGGCTTCGGGTGGGAATTCACGCAGCAGGTCGTCAAGGCGTTGGTAAGCCAGCTTGGCCGAACTCCACTGCTTCCACACCGCAATCAATTGGTCGATAGGGCTGAGTACACGGCCCATCAGGATGGACCCGGCGATCATCATCCCGGCGGTCATCTCGCCCTTGATCACCAGAAAGGCGCCCAGGCCCAGCACCAAGGATTGCAGGCACAGGCGCAGGGATTTGCTCAGCGAGGTAATCACCGAGCCGGTGTCGCTGGCCCGGTTCTGAAACCCGAGGAACTGCGAATGCACCGCGAACCAGCGTTTACGCAACGCGCCGAGCATGCCCATGGCCTGGATGGTCTCGGCGTTGTGCAAGTGGCTGGTAGCCAGCTGGGTTGATTGTTGGGAAAAAACACCCGCCTCGCCCAGTGGTTTTTTGGTCAGGTATTCATTCAGGCACGCCAGCGCGATCAACAACACAGCGCCCGCCGTGGCCAACACGCCCAGCCACACGTTGAACAGGAAAATCACAAACAGGTAGATGGGAAACCACGGCGCATCGAAGAACGCGAACAACGCAGGCCCGGTGATGAATTGGCGGATCACGGTCAAATCGCCCAGCGATTGCCCGGCATGCCCCTGCCCGCGTTGCAGGTTGCGTTCAAACGCGGCTTTGTACACGCGCAAGTTGAAGCGCCGCTCCAACTGGCTGCCGATGCGAATCACGACAAAACTGCGCAGTACTTCCAGCGTGCCGATGAAGACAAAGAAACCCACGACCATCAGCGTCAACATCACCAGGGTGGTTTCATTCTGGGAGGACAACACACGGTCGTACACTTGCAGCATGTAAATCGACGGCACCAGCATCAACAGGTTAATCAAGGCGGTAAAGCAGCCGATGCTGATCAAAATACCCTTGTATTCACCCAGCGCCCTAAATAAGGGCGCAACCACATTGGACTTCGCCATAGTGTCTGTTCTTCCCCGAAGCCAATGACGCGCAATAGTTGCCCGTGCCCTGAAGTGGGCGGCCAACTATTAAACTCTTGTTATAAGCTTATAACTTTTTAATTAAGGTGTTCGTTGCAGCACAACTTCCGGTATTGAAGGCGTGCGCCCTTTGTATTCACCGTCTTTCTCGCGATTCAAATGAATAATCCCGCTGCCCTCTGCATTAAAAAGCCAGATACCGTCCGGGGTCGGCGACCAAGTCAGGGGCTTTTCCCTCAGCCATAGCTCGGCGCAGGCGACATCACCGGCCACGGCGTTGGGCTCATCCAACAGGTCGAGCGCACACACTTGGTCCTGTTGCTGCAATTGCCAATGGCCGGCCAATTGCGCGGTGGTGGGTAAAACCAGACTGCTCGCCATGACGTGGGCTCCTGCCGAAACGAACAACACCTGTGAAGCACAGGCGATCAAATGGGAAAAACGCGGCATCTGCTGCTCCATCCTGAGAGCGCGGCGCCGGGGCGCCGCGCGCTTTACATCAGGCTACGATGTCGCTGGAGACTGCCTGGCCGACGGTGGTGACGAGGAAGTCCGCCACGCCGTGCCCGGAGAAGTCCACCGCCAAGGTGCCCAGGTTAGTACCCGAGGCATAGCTCAGTACAGCATCGCCGGCATGCCCGGTGAATGCATTGACGAAGCTCAAGCCTGCACCTTTGGTGATGCCGGACAGGTCGATCTTGTCCGAACCGGAGGTGAAGTCAAAGATCTTGTCCGCCGCACCCGGCTTGGAGTCGGAACTGGCACCGTACACGAAGGTGTCATTGCCGGCGCCGCCCCATAGTTGGTCCGCACCGCCACCGCCGTAGATGATGTCGTTGCCGGCACCGCCTTTGATGATGTTGGCGGCGTTGTTGCCGATGATCAGGTCATTGCCCGAACCGCCGAACGCGTTCTCGATGGTAACGCCCTTGGCGATGGACACGTTGCCCACCAGGCCGCCAACGTCGGAGAACGAGGCCTCATTGAGGTTGATCTTCTGGTTTTGGGTGAAACCGGAGAAGTCCAGGGTGTCGTTGCCGCCACCGTCCCATACCGAGAACACCAGCTTGTCGGCATTGGACGTGGCGCTGAGGAAGTCACGCCCGGTGTTGGAGTTGAAACCGTAGGTGGTGTCGCCGGCGCGGGTGGCGTAGTTGGCGCCGTAGAGCTTCTGGATCGCGGCAATGTCGTCGATCAGCGGGCCGGACGAATAGGCTTCGACCCCGCCTTTACTGAAGTTCTGGTTGGTGTTGCTCTCGCTCCAGTAACTCATGACGCTGTAGCCACGCGTGTCCTGTCCATAGTCCGCGTCTTTGTACGAAGGGTTGCCGGTCCCGGCGTTGTAGTCGCCAGGGTGATCGAGGCCCAGGGTGTGCCCGATTTCGTGGGTCAGGGTCTGCCGGCCATAGTTGTTCAGGTCCGGGGTCTTGTTCGGTGTGTAACTGTTGTTGGTCAGGTACCAGGAAGTACCGTCCAGCCCGCTCTCGTTGTACTTGGCATTGGTGCCAGGCAGGTAAGCGAAGGCCGCTGCGCCATCCTGGCCGCTGCTGTAGTTGCCAAAGGTCATGTGGAAGTCACCGCCCGAGGATTTCTCGGTGAAGGTGACGTTGGCCACATCCGCCCAGGATTGCATGGCCAATGCGGCCTGTGCTTTCTGCTGGGTGTTGAACTGGCTGAACCCGGAGATGCCATGTTTGTTCATGGTGGCCGAGGAAGCCGAGGTCAGGAAGGTGTAGGTGAGGTCGATCTTGCCGTTGCCATCAATGTCCCGATACGCAGCATTCTCGCGCAACAGGTGGTCGGCGGCCTGGTCCACTGTGAACGAGGGCTTTCCATTGACCGTGAGGTTACCGCCACGGTCATACAGATGGCTGAAGCTATCGATTTGCGAGTAAGCAGTGCTGGCTTGCGCGGCAGATACAATAGCTTTGTCTTTTACTTTTGACATAAACGTACTTCCTTGTTTGCAAGTGCATCAGTCTTTGTTCGATAGGAACCTCGCGGGCGAGGATCGTCCTATCACTCGCCTCTTTTGAAGGCGTATCGAAACTGACACAACTTGAAATCTTTCGTCTACAAATATTTCCGCAACAAAAATGTGACGTAGATTCAACTTAAGGAAGTCGCACACAGCGTTTGCTGGGGGTAATTGCGCTAGCGCCGCAAATCGCCGCCGACTGTTATTTAAATATTAAATAGCGGTAAAGCCGCTCTTGCTGAGCGGCCCTCTTTAATAATGGATCCAATATATTGACACGGTGTCATAGTTCAATATTAAAGAGCCATCACCCGCACTATTAAAGTGCGTGCCCCCCATTACCGGGACAGACTCCAGCCGCACTTGTTTAACGCGCCGATTAATACTTCGTCGGCAAGTCCGGGCACCGTGATGCCGTCTTCCGTCGTCATGTCCTCGCCCGCCAGGATCGCGTTGATAATCGCCTCCTCCACCGCCTCTGCGGCGGCACTGAACAAGGGCGAAATATGGTCGTTGTTGACCATGCGCAATACGCTGCTGAGTGCCAGGTCCTTGCGCCCGTAATCTGCCGGTGGCAGGCCGTGATTGCCGGTGGCGAAGGCCAGGAACAGGTCGCCACTGGAATCCTCGGTACCGCCACCCGTGCGCGCGATACCGATGGAGGCGCGTTGCGCCAGGCGCTGGCATTGATGGGGCAGCAACGGCGCGTCGGTGGCGATGATCACCACGATCGAACCCATGCCCGGCGTGCCGCGCTCGGCGAAGGGTGATGGAATGTCCATCAACTGGCGCCCGACCGGGTAGCCATCCACGCGCAGCTCCTGGCGCTTGCCATGGTTGGCCTGCACCAGCACGCCGACGGTCCAACCGCCCTGCTCCTCTGGCACACGCCGGGATGCCGTGCCGATGCCGCCCTTGAACTCATGGCAGATCATGCCGGTGCCGCCGCCGACGGCGCCCTCTTGCACCGGGCCGCCCTCGGCCGCGTCCAGCGCCTGGCGCACATGTTCAGGCTTGACGTGCTGGCCCCAGATATCGTTGAGCAGGCCGTCGTAGGTTTCCATCACCACCGGCATGCACCAGTACACCGCCGGGTCCGCCAGGCGCTCGCGCTCCAGGGCAATCAGGCTGTCACGCACAATCCCGATGCTGTGGGTGTTGGTGATAGCGATGGGTGTGGTCAGCAGCCCCGCTTCGCTGATCCACTCAAGGCCGGTGGCGTCGCCATTGCCGTTGAGCACGTGGTAGCCGGCGAAACACGGTTGCTGTCGCGCCTCCCCGGCGCGCGGCTGGATCACGCTGACGCCGGTGCGCACCTGCTTGCCGTCGATGCTGGTCTTGAGCGTGGCGTGCCCCACCCGGACACCGGGAACATCGGTGATGGCATTCAATTTGCCGGGCGTGCCCAGCCCCAACGTAATGCCCAGTTGACGTGCTCGCATACCCACTCCTTACAATTTCTGAAACGCCGGACTCGTCCGGCCAGTGATGCAATACAAAATCACCGACAAGGCCAGCAAGCCGATGATGATCATGATGTCGCGCACCGACGCCGCGGCGATCAGGGTCACCAGCAGGTAACCGGCGCCCAGTACCGCCAGCACTGCCGGCAGCGGCCATAACGGCATGCGATAAGGGTGCTCGCGATCACGCAGCAGCACCCGGCTCATCAGCGCGCTCAACGCCACCACCAGGTACACCAGGATGATCAGCAATACACTGAAGGACGTCAGGTCCGCCAGGTTCGAGCTGAAACTCAACAGCGCCGAAGGCACCGCCAGGAACAGCGTCGCCAGCCATGGGGAATCCCAGCGCGGGTGAATACGCGTGAACAGCGCGTTGATGCGCGGCGTCCACAGCGCATCGCGGCCGCTGCTGAACACCACTCGACCAATCTGGATGACGATGGCGACAATCGCGTTGAACACCGACAGGAAGATCCCGGCACTGACCAGGCGTGACAGGGTTTCATTGCCGTGGCTGGTCAGCAGATAGCCAATCGGGTCAGGGCTGCTGATCATCGCGCTCAGCGACGGCGCGCCGATCAGCAGTGCCGTGATCGGCACCAGCTCGATCACCACCACCAACCCCAGCGACCACAGCACCGCTTTGTGCACGCCTTTGCCACCGCACTTCATGTCTTCGGCCAGCAATACCGCAGGACCATACCCATTGAACGAGAACAGGCCGATGCCGACGGCGCCAATCACCAATGCCCAGGGCGCCAGGTGCAGCACGCCGTTTTCGACGATCTGCGGCTGGAACAGCACGCTGGCGGGCTGCACGGGATTACCAAAGCCGATAAACACGATCACCAGCAACGCCGCCACTTCCAACAGCAGGCAGGTGCCGGTAATCCAGGCATTGAGCTTGATATTGAGGATGCCCAGGGCGTAGCTGCACACCACGATCACCAGGGCGACGGTTTGCGAGTCGAATTTTGTGCCCAGGGCGTTATTCAGGTACGTCGCGGCCCCTGTGGCCAAGACCGGCGGGATAAACAACAGCATCACCAGCACCGTCAGAAACGTCGCATAACCGGCCATGCCGCCAAACACTCGCTTGGCATACACATATTCACCACCGGCGCTGTTATGGGCGCGACCGAGTTCGGCGTAACAGAAGGCGAACATCAGCGCGAGCAAGGCCGCCATCACAAACGCCATGAACACACCACTGCCCGCCTGCTGGATGGCAAACGGCGCAATCACGAATACGGAGCTGGCCGGCGTGACCGCCGAAACCGTGATGGCCACCACATCGAAAACACTCAGCGTTGGCTTGAGCACGCCGTCTGGCGCGGGGGAAGCACTCATATCGTTATCCTCTGTCGTTATTTTTGGTAGGAGGCAGAAACGAAAAAAGTCGGGCGGTTGCGAGATATGTTTCTCGCTGGATGACGGCAAAGTAAACGCTGTGTTTATGCGGGCCAATTCCCCTATTGGCGTACTCCCCTTGACGATACTCGGCAAAAGCCGAACCCTTGGCTGATCTATTGAGGGCTGGAGCCGTGTTTATGAGCCTGTTCAGAGAGGTCGGCATGCACGCAGGCCTGGGCCGCACCGTCGCACACCTGGGCACCGAGCACTTCTGGAAGCAGTTGGTGCTGTTGCTGCACCAATGCCTGCCGTTCGATAACGCCCTGGCGATTTTTTACCCCCTCGATGGCCCGCCCGTGGCCCTGGAAGAATACGACGCCCAGCCCAGCAGTAAACCGGCCTCGATGCTGGTGTACCTCAATGGCCTGTACCTGATCGACCCGTTTTACCAGGCTTACCGCGAAGGTTATGCCAGCGGCGTGTATCGCCTGGAGGAAGTGGCACCGGACCATTTTCGCCAGAGTGAATACTTCCTCAACTACTTCCACGACAACGTGTTGGAAGACGAGGTGCAATTCATTCTGCAGTTACCGGGTACAGGCACGCTGTCTTTGTCGCTGGGCATGCAGCGACGCTTCAACTTTGAAGAGACCGGGTTGATGACCACACTGGCGGCCTGGGTGCTGCCGTTGATGCAGCAGCACTGGCAGCAAAGCACCCAGCGTGCGCCGGCGATGGACACGCAGATTCGCGATGCGCTGAGCCATTTTGGCAGCGGTGTACTGTCGGAGCGCGAGCTGGAAGTGGCGCGCCTGGTGCTGCGTGGGTTCTCATCCAAGGCCATGGCCGAGCGTTTGAAAATCTCGCCGGACACGGTCAAGGTGCATCGGCGGCACCTGTACGCAAAGCTGGATATTTCGTCGCAGCCGGAGCTGTTTTCGTTGTTTATCCAGTCGTTGGGGCATGATCTGGAAAACCCCTGAAAACCGGCATTGCACAGTCAAAATGTGGGAGCGGGCTTGCCCGCGATAGCGGTGTGTCAGTCACCCACTAGCCGACGGACAGGTCGCAATCGCAGGCAAGCCAGCTCCCACAGGCGCTCAGTGTAACGCCTAGCGTCCGGTACGAATGGTGTTCCACACCCGCGTGCGAATCCGGTCGATGTTCAGCGGCATTGCTTCCAGGGCGAACAACTTGCCCATCATTTCCGGGCTTGGGTACACCTTGGTGTCGGCCTTGATTGCAGGGTCTACCAGGCTGTCAGCCGCCGCGTTGCCGTTGGCGTAGTGCACGTAGTTGGTGATGCTGGCCATCACCTCCGGGCGCAGCAGGTAGTTCATGAACGCGTAACCGGCTTTTTCATCCGGGGCGTCGGCGGGCATGGCGACCATATCGAACCAGATCGCGGCGCCTTCCTTGGGAATGTTGTAGCCGATATTCACACCGTTCCTGGCTTCCTTGGCGCGGCTTTCGGCCTGCAGGATGTCGCCGGAGAAGCCGACAGCCACGCAGATGTCGCCATTGGCCAGGTCGGCGGTGTACTTCGAGGAATGGAAGTAGGCCACATACGGACGCACTTTCATCAACAGGCCTTCAGCCTTTTTGTAGTCCTCGGCCTTCTTGCTGTGGGGCGGCAGGCCCAGGTAATTAAGCGCCGCCGGCAGCAGTTCCGGGCCGTTGTCGAGAATCGCCACGCCACATTTTTGCAGCTTGGCCATGTTCTCGGGTTTGAAGATCAAGTCCCAGGAATCCACCGGCGCGTTGTCGCCGAGCACCGCCTTGACCTTGTCGATGTTGTAGCCGATGCCGGTGCTGCCCCACAGGTACGGGAAACCATGCTCGTTGCCCGGGTCGTTGTTTTGCAGAGCCTTGAGCAGCACCGGGTTGAGGTTTTTCCAGTTGGGCAGCTGGCTCTTGTCGAGTTTTTTAAGGGCGCCGCCCTGGATCTGCCGAGCCATGAAGTGGTTGGACGGAAACACCACGTCATAGCCGGATTTGCCGGTCATCAACTTGCCGTCGAGGGTTTCGTTGCTGTCGTATACGTCGTAGGTAAAACCGATGCCGGTTTCTTTCTGGAAGTTCTTGGTGGTGTCCGGCGCGATGTAGTCCGACCAGTTGTAGATCTTCACCGTCTCGGCGGCCTGGCTGATAGTGGCCACCAACATCAAGGGCAACAGGGCAATGGCTTTCATGGTTCGATTTCCTGGCGGTTTTAGGGCTGTTTTTATGGCAGGCGATCAAGGATCAAAGCGTTACAGAATCAACACGTAGGTCTTGCGCACGGTCTCGTGGATGTCCCAGATACCGGTGCTGTTGGCCGGCAACATCAGTGCATCGCCGGCGTGTAGGTGAACGACTTCACCGTTGTCGGGGGTGAAGGTGCAGCGGCCCTGGATAAAGTGGCAAAACTCCTGGGATTTGATCTGCCGACGCCAGCGGCCTGGGGTGCATTCCCAAATGCCGGTTTCGACGCCATCGTTGCGCTCAACGCTTAAGGTCGAGGCTACGGCGATCGGCTCGCCCAAGGGCACGGCCACCGGTGACGAGTCCGGCAGGTGGGCGTTCAGCGTGTCTTTGAAGTGAGTGATGCTCATGGGTTTTCCCGTGTGAGTGAAACGGCCTAATGCATGAAACCTTCCATGAACCCGGCCACGCCGGTCGCCAATTTGCGCCGCCACGGCGCGCTGTTGGGGTTGGCGAGCACCTGGTCTTCATGGACAAAACTGCGAATGATCGCGTTGTAACCCAGCCAGCGGCAGGGTTCGGGCTCCCAGGCCTTGAGCGCGTCCAGGCCACGCTCGCGGATCACCCAGGGCTGGATGGTCAGCGGCGTATCGAGGCCGAGAATCATGTCGGCCAGGGTGCGGCCTCCGAGGTTGGTGGCACCTACGCCCTCCCCGCCATAACCACCGGACAGCGCGATGCCGGTGGTGTGATCGCAGAGCATGTGCGGCCGGAAGTTGCGCGACATGCCGAGGTTGCCGCCCCAGGAGTGGGTAATCCTGACGTGTTTAAGCTGTGGGAAGAGTTCGCTGAACAGGTAGCGGCGCAGCTCCACTTCGCTGGTGGTCAGGTCGAAGTTGTGGCGCAGCTTGCCGGCAAACTGATAGCCGCCACGGGCGCCGAATATCAGGCGGTCATCCGCCGAACGCTGGCCGTAGGTGACCTGGCGGCTGCTTTCGCCAAAAGCCTGGCCTCGGCTCAAGCCAATTTCATCCCAGGTGCTGGCCGGCAACGGCTCAGTGGCGACAATCAGGCTTTGCACCGGTAACTGATAGCGCCCCAGCGGCGGCAACGTGGTGGCGTAGCCCTCAACCGCCGGCACTACCCACGCGGCGCGCACGCTGGCATTGGCCGTGCGCACGCTGCCTGACTGCCAATGGGTGACCGGGCTGTTCTCATAGATCGTCACGCCCATGCTCTCCACCACCCGCGCCAGGCCGCGTACCAGTTTAGCGGGGTTGATGGTTGCGACATGGGGCGCATAGATACCGCCATACGGCTTGGCGATGCGGATTTGCTCGGCCAGCTGTTGCGGGCTCAGCCAGCGGTAGTCCGCTTCGGTGAGGCCCTGGGCGTGGAGCGTGTCCAGGTAACGGCGCAGGCTGCCTTCCTGCTCCGGGTAACGCGCCGCGCAGTACAGCACGCCGCCTTTGCGGTAGTCGCAGTCGATGCCTTCACGGGACAGCACCCGGGCGACCTCGTCGGGGATGCCATGCAACAGGTCAAACGAGGCGCGCCGTTGTTGCGCTGACAGGCCGGCCAGCAGGCGGTCTTCGCCCAACAGGTTGCCCATCAGCCAGCCGCCATTGCGGCCAGACGCACCGAAGCCTGCTGTCTGCGCTTCGATAATCGCAATCTTCAGCTCCGGAGCCTGGCGCTTGAGGTAGTAGGCGGTCCACAACCCGGTGTAGCCGGCGCCGATAATCGCCACATTGACGTCCAGGTCGTGCGCAAGGGACGGCCGCGCCACCAGCGGGTCGTCCAACTGGTCCATCCATAAACTGATGTTGCGCCATGCCGGCATGCCAAGCTCCCCAACCTCATTTCGATAGGCTGGATCCTAGAGCGCGGCGTTATGGGCTGTCTTGCGCGCGTGCACGCAGAGAAATTTGTTTGACGTAGGCCTTGGGCGATTGCCCGGTGTGCTGGCGGAACGCGCTGTAGAACGCCGACAGCGAATTAAAACCGGCGGCAAAGGCCAGGTCATCGACCTTTATCGGCGGCACAGCCTTGTCCAGCGCAGCCAGCAGGTGTTGGAGCCGGGCCTGGTTGACGTAACGGTAGAAGCTCTGCCCCAGCACCTGGTTAAGCAGGTAGGAAATCTGGTTGCGGCTGTAGCCACACTCATTGGCCACACGTTGCAGGTCCAGCTCCGGGTCGAGATAGGGTTGCTTGAGTTCGAAGTACTGCTGCAGATCGTTGGCCATATGCCCCAATTGTTGGGGCGACAGGCCCAGGCGGCTGACTGTCGGGCGCAGGGTTTGGGTCGGCTGCTCATGCACCAGGGAGGCGTACTCGTTGACGCGCCAGATCAACCCATCGCGCACGGTAATCGCCTCACTGGTGCGAAATGACACCAGGCCCTGGCCGCCGCGCAGCGTAATGCGGTACTGGATAAACGCGGTGTCGCCGTCGGCGCGAATGCGGTCGATGTGCTCAATCGCCTCGTCGGCGCCACGCGGCATGCTGGCTTGCAGGTACTCGCGCAACTCGGCCTGACCCACCACGCGGTTTTGGAAAAAGTCGTGGTACTGAATGTCGGGGTGGTAGTAGGACATCACGCCATCCAGGTCGCGATGGCGCCAGCACAGGTGATGGCGCAACACCAGATCGCCGGTGGCTTGGGTTTGTTCGTACTCTTCACTCAAGACGGGCTGCATGGAAGGCTCTGCGGCGGGAATGCCTGGGAGATTGCCGAATTTGCCGGCGGCATTCAATGGTCAATTGGAACTTCTGACTAATGGCCTTTTGCCTGGCTTTGAGTAAGAAATGATCCACGTCATATGATCGCAAAAGAACTGCCGAACGGCCCCTAAAAAGTCACCGCGCGCTTGCGAACGAATGCTATTTTGAAGGTCTTGATGCCACGACCAGTGAAGGTCATGGCCCCCTGCCGCGAGCTAAA
This sequence comes from Pseudomonas sp. 2995-3, assembly GCF_002742565.1. NCBI lineage: Bacteria > Pseudomonadati > Pseudomonadota > Gammaproteobacteria > Pseudomonadales > Pseudomonadaceae > Pseudomonas > Pseudomonas sp. 2995-3. The sequence goes on from NZ_LJSB01000223.1 coordinate 333,129, forward strand.
GGAAGCGCTCAATGAACAAGGTGGGCAACATGAACAAAGTGACATTTCCCAACGCCTGCCAGCTGATGCGCTGGCATTTTCATCCGATGGGCTTCGAGGGGAGTATGGACGCCCCGGGCAGTATGGTTGCGCGCCTGTTCGACCGGGCCAGCGGCGAGACGTTGATCGCGATTGCCGGCATTCCTTGCGCCACGGTGATGAATGCGGCCGATGTGGAGCGCATCATCGAAGCGGTGGAGGATGAGCTGGAGTGTTTTGTGCCGCCGCTGTCGTTGCGGGCGTGAACCCGATTTAACAGGTAAATCTTAACCAATATGGGAGCGGGCTTGCCCGCGATGGCGGAGTGTCAGTTTGCAAGGTTGCCAACTGATCTACTGCTATCGCGGGCAAGCCCGCCCACACATTGGGTACTGTGTTTAGCTGCTAGCTGCGTTGGTCATCAAAAAACGCCTTTCGCCCATCGACCCGCTCCGAAGCCCTGGGCACATTCACGCCCTGGCCTTCCGGCTTCTCCACATACCAGTAGCAATGGCTCACCGCCCGGGTAATCCCGACATACGCCAGGCGCAGCACTTCGTCTTTCTGCGCGCTGTCGTAGGGCTCGCTGTCGCCGTCCTTGCCCAGGCCCGCCATGCGGTAAACCTGGTTTTTGTAAGGCGAGCTGGTGACGTGCTGGCAATCCCCGAGCAGGAATACCGCGTCTGCTTGCAGGCCCTTGGCACTGTGATAAGTCAGCTGTTTGAGTCGGCGATCCTGTGGATTCAAGCTAGAATCCACATTAACTACAGACTGAATATGCTCTTGTATCAATAACTTATCGCTACTTTTTCGATAAAGCATTAGCACTGTATTACCGCGCTGATAGTGCTCCAGCAACTGCCGCCCCAGTGCGGCGTCGTCCCGTTCCAGTACCACGACGGGTTCCAAAGCCTTGGGCTCGCCACTGGCCTTGGCCTTCTTGCCGGGAATCGCCGGGGCCGTGCGTACCACATGTTCGGCGGCGTCGATGATGTGCTGGTGGCTGCGGTAGTTCTCGCTGAGCATCACGCGGGTGGTGCTGGGTGACGGGAATTCCTGGTTGAACGCCATGAAGTACTTGGGTGAACTGCCGCGCCAGCCGTAGATCGACTGCCAGTCATCACCCACGCACAGCAACGACGAGCGTTGCGCCCCGCGCCCTACGTGCATCGCCGGGCCACGGCTGCGAATCTCGCGCAGGCTGGCGCGGATCCACGAGACGATCTGCGGCGATACGTCCTGGAACTCGTCGATCATCAGGTGCGACATCGGCCGTAGCAGTGAATCGCTGAGCAGCTTGAGGTTCTCCGGGGTGTTCTCACCGAACAGCGAAAACATGCGGTTATAGGTCATGATCGGCGGCGATTGATCGAGCAAATGATCTTCCAGCGCCTTCCAGAAAATGCTCAAGGCTTCAAAGTAGCCCCGATCCGGGTCGTCCTTGGCGAAGCTCATTTGGCCCACAGCCGTTGGCACATCCAACCCGAGATTCTCGATAAACCCGGCCGCCATCACGAAACTGTCCAACAGCGGCGCCGAGGCCAGCTCGCCCTTGACCTTGTAATCAAAGCCAGGCCCAGCGCTGGCATCGCCCGCCAGGCTGCTTAAAAGGCGCTTTGATGATTCATAGTTATCTAGCCATATCAGTGGCTTGCGACAGAAAGCTTGAAACAAGGTGCGCTTTACCGCCCATTCGGCCCGCACGGAAAGCTTTGCATTCGGCCGGCTGATCTGAGCGTTTTCCCGCGGATCAAAACCCAGTACTACCCAGGCATCCAGTTCCGCGATGTAGCCGTGGCAGTGAAATTGCGCACCATTGATTTCGAAGGTCTGGCGACTGGGCTCTATGCCCTTGATCGGCCAGGCGCCGGCGCGAAACCACAGGTCCTCGATCACGTCACAGAGTTCTTCATCGCGCTTGGCTGCCAACTCGGTGACAGCGATGCGTTTCTGCACGTCGGGGTGGTCGCGCTCCAGTTCCTTGAGTTGCAGGCCATGACGGGCCAGTGGTGCGATCAGCTCGCGAAAGCGCGCATGGCGGCCATGCAGCCGGTGATAACAAGTGTTCATCTGTTGGCGCTGGGCGTCGCTGATACGCAGGTCGAAGGGGTTGCTGTCGGCATCGTCGAAACCGCTGCTGAGGTTTTCAAACGCTTGCAGCCGCTCGAAGCCCGGCAGGCTGCGCACCATCGGCAGAATGCGCGAATGAAAGGTACGCACCACGGCCTGGGCTTCTTTGAAACCAAGGGGCTGGCCCCACAGGCCGAGAATTTCCATGAGCTTGTTGATGAAGTCTTTGCGCGATTCGCGGGTGAAGGTCACCACGGTCATCGAACTCAGCTCAAAGCCCAGATAGTGGTTAAGCAAGAGGATGCGCAGCACCAGCGAGGTGGACTTACCCGCCCCGGCACCGGCAATCACTGAGGTCGATGGGGTGTCACTGAAGATCATCTTCCATTGCGCGGCACTGGGCTGGGCGTGGGCCGGTAGCAGACGTGCTACGTCAGCCTTCATGCGCTTCTTCACGTCGGCCGTGAGTGGCAAGCGCCAATCGTCGAACAAGCTGTCATCCACCCCCGGTGCGCGGTGCTCGTCGGGGCGAAAGTCGCGGATCAGCAACACCTGCCGACCTTCCTCGAGGCCGTCGGCCTTGCCTTCGCGATAGCCATATTCCACGCCGGCTTCGTGCCCGCTGCGAAAGCCGTCCGCCTGGCCGTGCAGCCAGGAAAACCGATGCTGGGCACGCAAACGCGTCAGGCCATGGCCAAACAAACGGGCGGCGAGCCGTTTCAGCAGGGGCATTTCTGCCAGGGGACGCAGTTCGGGGGGCAGATCGGGGGTTTGTTGCGGCACGCGGACTCCAGCGATGAGGTTGGTTCTGGCGAAGGTGCCATGGTCGCCGGAATCGGCGCGCAGTTCCAGCCAATTGCTTTGTTGTCATGCAGTTAGGCGATGAAGTAAAAGTCAAAACGCCAGCAATCAATCGAATAAACAGATTGGAATCCGGCATTTTTTACGCTTTTTATCGATCATGTACTGCTGGATGATAGCCACCATCCACAGGAGACCCATCATGCTTGAACTTCGACCATTCACTACCCTGGGCGGCGCCCATCATGGCTGGCTCGACGCCCATCATCACTTTTCCTTCGCCGAGTACCACGACCCCAAGCGCATGCACTGGGGCAACCTGCGGGTGTGGAACGACGACATCATTGCGCCCGGCACGGGCTTCCCGCAGCACCCGCATCGCGACATGGAAATCATCACCTATGTGCGTGAAGGTGCCATCAGCCATGCCGACAACCTTGGCAATAAAGGCCGCACCGAAGCGGGCGACGTACAGGTCATGAGTGCCGGCACGGGGATTGCCCACAGCGAATACAACCTGGAAGCCATGCCCGCCAAGATTTTCCAGATCTGGATCATCCCGAATGAAGCCGGGCTGCCGCCATCATGGGGTGCCAAGCCGTTTCCCAAGGGCAATCGCGAGGGTTTTGTGACCCTGGCCAGCGGCAAGGCCGGTGACACTGAAAGCTTGCGCATTCGGGCGGACGCACGCCTGGTGGCGGCTAACCTGAAGGCTGGGGAAAGCGCCGAGTATCGGCTGGACAGCGGGCGCCGGGCGTATCTGGTGCCGGCGACGGGAATCATTGAAGTCAATGGCCTGCGTGCGCAAGCGCGAGACGGTGTGGCGGTGGAAGATGAGCAGGTGTTGCGGGTAACAGCAGTTGAAGACAGCGAAATCGTGTTAGTAGACCTGGCCTGACCTTCAGCCCGAACCCAATCAACTGTGGGAGCTGGCTTGCCTGCGATGCGCACAACTCGGTACATCAGGTACACAGAGTTGATGCAATCGCAGGCAAGCCAGCTCCCACATTGCGTCAGTTAGAACTGATGGCGCCGTCTACCAGCACCTGCGCCTCTTCCACCAACTGCTTGAGGTGGTCTTCACCCACAAAGCTTTCAGCGTAGATCTTGTAGATGTCCTCGGTGCCCGATGGCCGTGCGGCGAACCAGCCGTTTTTGGTCATCACTTTCAAGCCGCCGATTGCCTGGTTATTACCCGGCGCGTGGCTGAGGATCTGCTCGATGCTCTCCCCGGCCAGTTGCGTGGAGGTGACCTGCGCAGGCGACAGCTTGCCCAGCAACGCTTTCTGCGCCGGGGTCGCCTTGGCGTCGACACGAATCGCGAACGGCTCGCCCAGCGCGTCAGTCAGGCCACGGTAGATCTGGCTGGGGTCCTGGCCTTTGCGCGAGGTCATTTCGGCGGCCAGCAAGGCCGGGATCAGGCCATCTTTGTCGGTGCTCCACACCGTGCCGTCCTTGCGCAGGAACGACGCGCCGGCGCTTTCTTCGCCGCCAAAGCCCAGTGAGCCTTCGAACAGGCCATCGGCAAACCACTTGAAGCCCACTGGCACCTCAAACAGGCGACGGCCGATACGCGCCGCAACCCGATCAATCAAGCCACTGCTGACCACGGTCTTGCCCACCGCAGCATCGGCGCGCCACTGCGCACGGTTCTGGAACAGGTAATCAATCGACACGGCGAGGTAGTTGTTCGGTGCCAGCAGGCCACCCGAGGGCGTAACGATGCCGTGGCGGTCGTGGTCCGGATCACAGGCGAAGGCGACGTCGAAACGGTCCTTGAGGCCGATCAAGCCTTGCATCGCATAGCTGGAGGACGGGTCCATGCGGATCTGGCCGTCCCAGTCGACGCTCATGAAGCGGAAAGTCGAGTCGACCTCGGTGTTCACCACGTCCAGGTTCAAACGGTAGTGCTCGGCAATCGCCGACCAGTAGCGCACCCCTGCTCCGCCCAACGGATCCACGCCCAGGCGCAGGTCGGCGCTGCGGATGGCGTCCATATCGATCACATTGACCAGGTCGGCCACATAGCTGTTGAGGTAGTCATGGCGATGGGTGGTGTCGGCCTTGAGTGCCTGGGCGTGGGTAATGCGTTTAACCCCGGCCAGTTTGTTGGCCAGCAGCTCGTTGGCCTTGGCTTCGATCCACTTGGTAACGTGGGTATCGGCCGGGCCGCCATTGGGCGGGTTGTACTTGTAACCGCCACTTTGTGGCGGGTTGTGCGACGGCGTAATCACGATGCCGTCTGCCAGGCCGCTGGTACGGCCACGGTTGTAGCAAATGATGGCGTGGGAGATGGCCGGGGTCGGCGTGTATTCATCGCCTTCAGCCAGCATCACGTGCACGCCGTTGGCGGCCAGCACTTCCAGGGCACTCGCGCCCGCTGGAGTCGACAGTGCGTGGGTGTCCAGGCCGACGAACAAGGGACCATTGATGCCCTGGGCTTCACGGTACAGGCAAATAGCCTGGCTGATAGCAAGTACGTGCCATTCGTTGAAACTCAGCTCGAACGAGCTGCCACGGTGACCGGAAGTACCAAAGGCCACGCGCTGGGTGGAGATCGCTGCATCAGGCTGGCCGGTGTAATAGGCCGTGACCAGTCGCGGGATATCCACCAGCAACTGAGCTGGCGCCGGCTTGCCCGCAAAAGGACTGATTGTCATGCATAAACCTCGAGAAAGAAGGATTCGGAAAAAATGACAGTTTACTGAGAGTTGGACTACTGCGCGACGGTATTGATCCTACAAGACACAGAGAAATTTCATGCATCTAGCTGATCTGTGCATCACGTAGCGCCTCGCCCACCAAGGCCAGGGCAATGTCCAGGTTGGGCTGCCCATGGAAGGTGCTGCTCAACCGCAGATGCTGGTGATGCAGGCCGCACAGGCTGAACAACTCACCGGGCGCCACGACTACCTGACGGGCCAGCAAGGCGTGGAAAGCCTTGCGCATGTCCACCGCCCGGGAGGCGCCCAACCAAAAGGTGGCCCCGCCCGCCGGCATTCGGTAAGTCACTTGATCAGCCAGGTGCCGACCCACAAGTTCGCCCATTTCGCGCGCCTGCTCACGCAGCAGAAGGCGTAAGTGGTGCAAGTGCTGGTCGATCTTGCCGCTGTGGTACAGGCGCGCAATCGCGCGCTGGCGAATTGAGGATAGCCGGAACGAGCGCAGCAGGAACTGGCGCTGCAACTCACCGCTTAAGTGCCGCGACAATGCGTAGCCAAACGGCGCCTCTGGCCCGAGTATTTTCTCGAAAGAGGCAAACACCACCAACCGCTCAGGGTTGACCAGATCGCGCAGGGCAACCGGTGCCGGCTTGAATCCCAGTTCGCCGCAGGTATCGTTTTCCAATAGCCAGCAATCGTACCGATCGAGCAGTTGCGCCACCTCGAGGCGGTCTTGGGGCTGCAAGGCAAAGGCTGACGGCAAGCTGATCGACGACGACAGCACGACCAATTGCACTGATTCGTGACGCAGCATCCCTTCAAGCAATGCCAGTTCCAGGCGGCCATCCTCGCCCCAGGGCAGTTCAAGGACACGTACCCCGGCATCCTGCAGCAGGCGCAGGATCGACCACTCGCAGGGTGACTCGACCACCACCGAGGCACCGCGCAAGCCCAATACCTCGATAAGGATGTCGAGCACACCGCGCAAGTCCGCGCCGATGTACACGTCATCAGCATGCCAGCAGCGGGTGGGTGATGAGGTGTAGCGAGCCGCCAGTGCGGCTCTTAGTTCCCACACCCCGCAGGGCTGTGACCAAGGCTGCAGATGCCCAGGATACTGGCGCACCAACTCGCGCTCCAGGCGCAGCAAGGTGCCGTCCAATGATGCCAGCAAGGCCGGTTCATCGCCGCTGAGCACTGTCATGCCCGGGCGCCGGGACGCCACATAGAGACGCTCGAGCAGATCCCCGCTGGGACACGCCACGGGTCCACCGGCGAGCGGCCAGGCGTAGTACCCCGACTTGGCCACCGAATACACCCTGCCCTCCTTTTCCAGCAACGAATACGCATATTGAATGGTGGAGATCGACACGTTGAGTCGCTGGGATAACTGGCGCAATGACGGCAGCTTTACGCGCGTATCCGTGCTCACCTCGTTAATCAGGCTGATCATGTAGCGGTAGACCGCCTGATAAGCAAAGTCAGCCTGCCGTGCGCCCCGCAGCGTCATCGCCCAGACAGCTGAAAGGCCATGCCATCACGGGCTTGAGACCTTTGCACAGGCGCGCTGCGGGCACCGCCGAGGGCCAGGTTCATCGGCCGCTTGCGGTACAGATGCTGGAGCAAAGGCAACGGCAACCCACTGGCATCGGCGACCCATTGCTGCAGCATCTCGGCTGCCGGTTTACCCTGCAAAACCTTGTGCAACTCGGGCAACGCCACCAGCATGCCAGGGTGGCACTGACGCAAATAGCCTTCCAGCCGTTCGCCATGATGAATGAAAGGCGAAAACAGCAGGCAGACCAACTGGTTCTCGTCCAGACCGAAAAATTGTTGGGCAAGGCTGCTCGACAACGCACGCTCCCCGCGATTGGCGACCTGGTTCACCAGCTCTTCGGGCACCTGCCGACGCCGCAGGTAATTGCGCGCCTGCCCGAGGAACTCCTCCACGCCCTCCTCGTAATGCAACTCGCGCAGGCATTCGGCCTGCAGGCCGCGCAGGTGCGCCATCAACGGTGGGTTGGCAAAGCTTGGGTGGCTAAAGTGAAAGCCCAACGGATCTGGCGTGTAAGCCATGAAGTCGATGAGCAACGGCGCAGTCGCGCGGTCGATGCCTTCGAGCAAGTCGGCAATGCCGATATAGGCCAGGTGGCGATACCCGCCTGGGCTGACGTCAGCTTTGGGCACATAGTGCTCGCCGTACAGGTCACGGTAGAAATCGCCGCTCCACTCATCCATGCGCGTGAACAACCCGCCAAGCGACGTCGGTATCCCCTTGGCGGCCTTGACGCTTTTGGCCTGGGCGGCTTTTTTCAGCCACGCCAGCAGTTGGCTCTGTTTGCGCGCGGAATCGCCGCTGACCAGCGCGTGCACGCCACCGTTCCAGGCGGTGACACGCTGATAAAAGTCCCCCAGTGCCAGGTAGGCATCGTTACACAGCGTGGCGCGAACATCGCCGGAGGTCAGGTGCCCCACCATCAACATGTTGCGCTGGTGAGCTTCACAGCCACGGCTGGAGGCCGGACGCTGATGGTTGAAGGGCAACACCTGTTCGTTTTCGACCATCAACAACTCGACCCGCTCGTCATCATGGAAAAACAGCCGGCTATAACCGCGATGAATCGCGTCGAGGGTTTCTTGCGTCATACCCGCGTGGCGTAACGTTGCCACCCGTAACTGGAAGGTCCTGGGCGCACGTGCGGCAATACTCAACTGTGCGGCACGCAGTAGCGCCAAGGTGTAGCTGCTGACTTCGCCACCGCCATGGGCCACCAGCACTTTGTAATCGCCTACTTGTTCCATGCCGCCGGCGGCCACGACAATACGCTGAATCAATAATTGAAGTGCGGTGCGCTCCGCGCGTGTGAAATACCCAACCAAGCGTTGTTGAACTTGCTGGTAAACATAATTCATGGCCTGCTCGTGAATAGCGCTCATAGTTCTACTACCTGAGTTGAAATATCAGTTCAAAACAACTACCGAGCGTAGTTGTCCGATCTATTGCATGTGTAAGAACGTTGCCTGCGGCGCAGTGTGTGCGACAGATAAACACTAGCACCCGGTAACAAATCGATAAGGACCGCGTAGGGGGCTCCTTGCACGGCAGCGCTGGCGTCGAACAGCCGTACCGCAAGCATCCCAGCGATTTTCAGCAGCGCTCCTAGGAATATTCAGACAAGCTCCTACAACTCTTTAACCTCGAATTTAAAGATCCATCTGACAAATAAAACTTGTCAATTTTCAATCTCCGGTCATGCATCGATCGGAACCAGTCCTTGGCGTGCCGATCACCTCGCGTCCTGATAGCAATGGCGTCACGCGTAGTTGCAGGAAGTACCTGCTGATGAATCAGACAATCATTCATTACCCAGTCCTTGAGTTGAAAGTGAAGTACCAATTATCAGGGCTGAAATAATGATTAACAGATACAGAAGCTGGCCGAAAACCAGTTCAGATAGTTGCCGGGCCAAATACGCAGGGCGCAGACACAACAACGCCGCGCTGAATTTCAGGGCGGCGGCGGGAAAAAGGGCATCGTTTGCGGGACCGGACGGCCGTTGCGCGTTTCAGACAACGCGCGGATTCAACCCTTTCAAATGGCGCATTTGCCCCATGCGCCGAGGGTTTGTAAAACTCATTTACGAATCTTCCTACACCTCAAACAGCCTCAACCTGCAACGCAACGCGCTCGCGGCACGGGCATTCGTCCATGTAACGGTGTGCTTCTACAAACTGGTTGAACGCAAACACGGTGGTTTTCAGCGGCACCAGCACGCGATCGGCCGTCAGTTGGTTGATGTCACGCAAGGCGCGTTGCAAGGCAACGTGGTCCTGAATGATGCCCAACTCCGGCTTACCGGTGAAGTTACCGATACAGTGCACAAAGAACTGGATGTTCTTCTGGAACGCTGCACAGGCCGGGAACGGCGTCTGGTTGCCGCCTTGCAAGCCGTAGAGCACCAGGCTGCCACGGGGCGCCAGCACATCACCGAGCAATGACATCTGCGGGCCGCCCAAGCCATCGAACACCACATCCACGCCGCGGTTATCTGTGAACTTGTTGATTTGCATCAGCAGGTCCTGCTCTTCGGTGACAATGACCTTCTCGGCCCCCAGCGACAGCAGGTATTCACGCTCGGCGCTGTCCTTGGTGGCGGCGATCACGCGCACGCCCAGCGCCTTGCCCAGTTGTACGAACGAAGGGCCGGCACAGTGGCTGGCGTCAGTCACCAGGGCAAACTGGCCGGGTTTGACCCGCGCCAGGTCCATATAGGCAAAGTAGGCGATCAACAGCGGCGTGTAATGCACGCTGGCTTCAATCGGGCTCAGCACATCCGGATAACGGGTCAGCGCCGAACGCGGCAGCACGATTTGCTCGCCATACACGGGGTAATCATTGGGGCTCTCGGCCGGAAAACTGGCCACCTTATCGCCTACCGCCAAGTCATCCACGCCCTCACCGAGGGCCACCACCACACCGGCCATCTCATGGCCAAGGCCGGACGGCAAGCGTGCATGGGAGGACGCCAGGTTCTGGCGCCACAGAATGTCATACCAGCTGATGCCAATCGCTTCGACACGCACCTGCACTTCGCCCGGTGCGGGCTGCGCGGCTGCATGCTCTTCGCATTTGAGCACCTCGGCCGGACCAAACTTGTGAAAACGGATCGTGCGGGACATCGCAAACCTCGTCAAAGTAACCTCTAATGCCATGAACTCTATCTGGGCTTTCCAGGTAAGGCCACCGGTCGCCATTAATAGTCGACATGTCTGTCATTGATTCCGCAACTGAGGCATTTGCCTCAAGTATCGTAGGAAAACTCAATTATCCGGTGCAGAGTACCAGCCTTTCCCCGTAAGATTCATGCCGGTCATTGTTTACATGTGGCCGCTCACGTCAAGTTAGCTGACTCTTCCAGGACACAAGATGAACCGTAACGACCTGCGTCGTGTCGACCTTAACCTCTTGATCGTATTCGAAACCTTGATGCATGAGCGCAGTGTGACCCGCGCTGCCGAGAAATTGTTCCTTGGCCAGCCGGCCATCAGCGCGGCGTTGTCGCGTCTGCGTGGGCTGTTCGATGACCCGCTGTTTGTACGTACCGGGCGCAGCATGGAGCCGACGGCACGTGCCGTGGAAATCTTCGCCCTGCTCTCCCCGGCCCTGGACTCGATCTCCACCGCGGTGAGCCGCGCCGCCGAGTTCGACCCGGCCACCAGCACCGCCGTGTTCCGTATCGGCCTGTCCGACGACGTTGAATTCGCCTTGCTGCCGCAACTGCTCAAACGCCTGCGCGCCGAGGCGCCTGGCATCGTGCTGGTGGTGCGCCGCGTCAACTACATCCTGATGCCGGGCCTGCTGGCCTCCGGGGAAATTTCCATCGGCGTCAGCTACACCGCCGACCTGCCGGCCAACGCCAAGCGCAAAGTGCTGCGCCGCAGCCTGCCAAAACTGCTGCGCGCCGACAGCGTGCCCGGCTCCCTGAGCCTGGACGACTTCTGCGCCCGCCCTCACGCCCTCGTGTCCTTCGCAGGCGACCTGAGCGGGTTTATTGATGAAGAGCTGGAAAAACTCGATCGCAAACGCCACGTGGTATTGGCCGTGCCGCAATTCAACGGGCTGGGCACACTGCTGGCCGGCACCGACATCCTCGCCACCGTGCCGGATTACGCCGCCGAAGCACTGACCTCGGCGGGCGGTTTGCGCGCCGAGGACCCACCGTTGCCGGTGCGCACGTTTGAGCTGCACATGGCGTGGCGTGGGTCGCAGGATAATGATCCGGGGGAGCGGTGGTTGAGGTCGCGGATTCAGATGTTTTTTGGCGACCCTGAGAGTCTTTAGGCGTTGTCTGGCAGGCTGTTCGGCTGATCATTTTTGCGTTTCCACCAACCATGGAGCTCCATTCACTTCCGGTGGATTGCTAAATTGGGGGCACATCTGATGGCATGCATTGGATGCTTCGAAAAGGATGCCCCCAGCCTAAGGCCAAACAGGCTATTGATAAGGGCAGTTCCGATCGGAGTCTCTGCAAATCGATAGACCGGCCTGAGGCTTTCAACATATCTGTGGGAATCCTGAGAGTTTTTTGAAAAACAGGAAGCACCTGTGATCTGCCCTACCCTGATTATCACAAGACGTGGCGAGATCACCATAGGTGAGCCAAGTAGCCGCTCCGCTATTGGTCCTGCGCGATTCCCCCCGCACTCTGTGCCGACAACACAATCGCCAGCACCATCAACACCGCTCCTGTCAACATCCGATATGACGGCGCTCCATGGAACCACCACCACGCGTAGGCCATGGCGTAGACCGGCTCCAGTGAGATGATTATCCCGGCGCTGCGCGCGTTGACGCCCTTTAAGCATCAGCCCAGAGACGAAGTACACGATGAGTTTCTTGCGGTTGAGGCCCCGCAGCAAAGCCCGGTCTTGCAAAAGGGCAAACACCTCCAGGATTAGCTGGGCAAACTCCGCGTGGCCGAAGGTGATCATATTGACACTGGCGTGAATCAGCGGCCCAGGTTGGGGTGATTGAGTCGCTCACAAATGCGCAGGGCGTCGTCGTGCTTTTCGCTCCAGTGCAGCAAATGCGAGTAGATCAGGATGCCTATATTGCTCTGCTGTGCGATAGACAAGGCTTCGGCCAACAAACGCACCACAGGCTCATCGCCCACTGGGTCCGAACGCGCGAAATCCCCCGCGGTTTTAATCACCAATTCGACGGTGGAGCGTGGCGGTGCCACTTTCAGCATCTGATAAATGCCCGCGTTCTGCTCCGCCTCTGCGCCAAGGCGCAGGTTGAGCACCACATAGATGCCCGCTACCTCAATGTCGTAACGCGTCCTTGACGCTGTTCAATTGCTGGGCAGTTGCCCAGTTGCGTCCATCGCAGATTGAAAGATAGGTGGCGTCATAACCACCGCCTTAGTCATCTCGCACCTGTCCTCAAAACTGTAGGTGCCCATGGAGCTGTAGAAACAGGTGTCCTGTGCTTAAAACCTTGGCGTCATGGTGTTCTCCCGCAGGGCATCAGGCATTGGTTGCAAAGCACCGTCGAACGCCCACTTCGCCCCCACCAACACCGAAAGCAAATGTCTTGACACTAACTGTAGTGACCACTATAAAATGCACGCGATATGTAGCGATCGCTAATTAAATGGCTTTCAGTGATGCGCTGGACGGGAAGCATTCCCACAAACTGAATGAATCGGGTAGGCAACGTGATAGACCTGGCCGTACACAGCGTCGCCCAGTGGACCGAGATTATTCGCTCGCTCGCAGTCGTCGGGATTGCGCTATATGCCGCGATATTTGTGGTGGGCACTGTCGCCTTCGTACCCGCCTCGATGCTTACGGCGCTCGCCGGTTTTTTGTACGGCCCGATGGGGGGAACGCTGCTCATCTCGCCCGCTGGCTTGCTGTCTGCAGCGGTCGCATTTGCCTTGGGCAGATCGCTTCTGCGCCCTTGGGTCAAACGACGCCTGGCGAACAGCCCCACATCAGCGGCGGTCGACCACGCAATCGAGTCAGGAGGTTTTCGAATTGTTTTTCTCTTACGCCTAGCGTCCATCGTGCCGTTCGCTCCGCTGAGCTATGGACTCGGAGCCAGCCGAATCGCCCGTCGAGATTTCCTCCTGGCGACTTGGATCGGCCTGCTTCCTGGAACATTTCTGTATGCGTACTTGGGCTCTCTGGCGGCTGATGTCGCACAGATAATCAGTGGCGAGGTAACGACCAATCGATCGACTCAAATGATGACTTGGACGGGTCTGGTCGTTGCATTGATCGCCTTACTGACCGTCGCCAGATATGCACGCAAAGCGATCAACCAAGCCCTTCTTCAACCCTCTTCAAACTAGGAGTTACACCATGAGCAACCCAACTTACGTCGAAGACTACAACGCCATCGTCACGGTGCTGAACCACTACAACGAAGGTGGCAAGCAAGCCAAAAGCAGCCTCATGAAACCTGCCTTCAGCGAGCAGGCCACCATCTTTGGTGTAGATGGCGAAGGCAAGCTGACCGGAGGCCCGATCCAGGGTCTGTTCGACATCATCGACAGCGCCTTCCGGCCGTCACCGGAAGCCAAAGGCGCCATCGTCAACGTCGATATCGTGGGCACCGCTGCCAGCGCACGTATCGATACCAACGACATCTCCGGCTTCTGCTTCACCGATTTCTTCAACTTGCTGAAGGTTGACGGAAAGTGGACCGTCATCAGCAAGATCTACCACACCCACGTTGCTCCTTAACCCAGCCGTTTGAACCGCGCCCTGTTGGCGCCAAAACCATGCAAAGGGGTTTGACCATGAGCAAAAACATCAAAGCTGTACCCACCCAGGACTACAACGCCGTTGTCGCCGTGGCCCAGCAATACGCTGACGGCCTGCGTGCCGGCAGCCCGGAAGTGCTGGAGCAGGCCTTCCACAAGGAAGCGGTGATGTACGGCTTCACCAACGGCAAACTGTTGGGCGGCCCGATCAGCAACCTGTTCGACTTCGTCCGCACTAATGGCAAGGCCCCGGATATCAGCACTCGCCTGGACGTGCTGGCGATCACCCCAACCACCGCCGTGGTACGTGTGGACATGGAAAAGGACGCGATCGGTGCCGACTACAACGATTACCTGACACTGATCAAAATCGACGGCACCTGGAAGGTGATCGCCAAGGTTTATCACCAGTTTGAAGGCTGACCCGAGCAGCCTGAACGTAATGCTGTTTCTTAAGGTGATGAATCATGGCAAAAGTTGAATACAGCGCAGTGGTAGACGGCGGCGCCGAGCGCGTTTGGGATGTACTCAAGCGCTTCGGGAAAATCAGCCAGTGGCACCCGGCGATCCCGCAGAGCGTCATCGAAGACGGTCAGCCGGACGGTCTGGTCGGTTGCATTCGTCGGCTGACGTTGCAGGACGGCGCCATTCTGCGCGAGCAGTTGTTGTCGGTAGACGCGGTGAATCTGCAGTTCTCCTACCGCTTCGTTGAAGCGCCACTGCCCGTCGACAACTACGTGTTGACCGTGCGACTGATCCCGCTGACCGGCGAGCAGAAAACCGTGATTCTGTGGTCTGCGACCTTCGACACGCGCGAGCCTGATCCCCAGGGGCAATGGACCTCGACCATCGAGTCGCTCATTGTCGGCGGGCATGAAAGCCTCCAGGTTTACCTGAACCAAACCGCCACCGCGTGAATGTGCCCTACCCCGCTCCAGCAATGGATGCGGGGTTCAATTTTTCTGGAGTTACGATGCACGATCACATTGCCGAAGTGCCGCTTGAAAAAGCTTATCGGCTGATCAACCACGGTCCCACCGTGCTGGTTTTTGCTCAACACGAGGAGACTCGAAATGTGATGGCCGCGGCATGGGCCTGTGCATTGGATTTCTCACCGCCCAAAGTCACTGTGGTGCTGGACAAGATCGCCAAAACCCGCGAACTGGTAGAGCGTAGCGGCCTCTTTGTGATTCAGGTTCCCACCGTGGCACAGCTGCAATTGACCCGCGATGTCGGCAGCGTCAGCCTGCAGGAAGATCCACAGAAGCTGGCTCATAGCGGCGTGGAGCTATTCAGTATCAGCGGCCATGACGTGCCATTCGTGGCCGGCTGCTCGGCCTGGCTTGCGTGCAAACTATTGCCCGAACCGCACAACCAGTCGACCTACGACCTGTTTATCGGTGAAGTCGTCGCTGCCTGGGCCGACACACGGGTATTCAGCGACGGTCATTGGCTCTTTGAGCGTGCGCACCCGGACTTTCGTAGCCTGCACTACATCGCAGGCGGCCACTTTTATGCGATCGGAGAAGCGCTAACCCCATCAGTGATCTAGTGCAGTTTCAACCGAGGCTCGGTGCCTGGCCCCAGGTGGTTACCCGACATCAGTAATGCATAGGGTACCAGGCCATAGCGCGCGACTTGAGGCATGCGGTACAGCGATGCATAGAACGCCCGCGCCAACCATCCTTCCAGCGTCACGCAGGCTCTTCGCCAGCGCCACCGTCGACAATCAAAATACGAGTGTCATTGAAGGGTCTCAGTGCTTTTACTCGGGAGCACAGGACGGATCCTATAGCGCCCAGGCACACAGCGTCGCGCCGGTGCCTGGGCTGGGTGATTTCAACGCTTATGACTTACCAATCCTGACGGGTCGGCGAAATGATCAGGTCGTTGACGGTGACGTTTTCAGGCTGATTCAGTGCATACACCACTGCGCGACCAATATCGTCCGGCGAGATAGCAATTTTATTCAGCTCTTGAGCCGCTTTACGGCCTGCCGGGTCGGTGACTTTATCGGCCCAACCGGTGTTGATCACACCCGGGCTGACCGTGTTGACACGGATGCCGTGCTGCACACCTAGCTCTTTGCGCATCGACTCAGTCATGGCCTGCACGAAAAACTTAGTGGCGCTGTAGATACCCGCAGCAGGCCCAACCTGGTGACCGGCGACCGAATCCATATTCAGGATCTGGCCCGACTTCTGTTTCAGCATGAACGGCAACACCGCCGCGATACCATGCAGGTAGCCTTTGATGTTCACGTTGATCATCTTTTCCCAATCATCGGTGGCTAGGTCGACCCAGTTGGAAAACAGCATCAAGCCTGCGTTGTTGATCAGGATATCCACCGAACCGAAAGAGTCCTGGGCGAATTGCGCGAGCGCTTTCATATCCTCAGGGTTGGTAACGTCGCTGACGCGACCTACCGCTTCACCGCCCTTGCCTTTCAGTTCGCTGACGATGGCGTCCAGGCCTTGCTGGTCCAGGGCTGCTGCGACAATTCGAACGCCTTTCTCGGACAAGGCACGTGCCGATGCAGCACCCAGGCCGGACGATGCGCCAGTGATGATCGCGGTTTTATTCTGCAGATAGTTCATGGGCGTTCCTCTCGTTGGTGACTGCCCGTCTGTGCGGGCAGTTTTTGGGGTTATCGCGGATGTAAGCGGATCAGTAGTTGCCGACAGGCCAGTCGGTGTAGCCTTTGGCGCCGCCGCCGTAATACGACTCGCGCGGTGCGATGGTCAGTTCGGCCCCACGGCGCAAGCGCTCGACCAGGTCCGGGTTGGAGATAAACAGGCGGCCAAACGCTACCGCGTCGATCTTGCCTTGGGCGCGGCGCTCAATAGCCATGTCCAGGTCGTAGTTGTTGTTGCCGATGAAGGGCCCGTTGAACTGCGCGCTCAATGCGTCCATGTCCACGCCTTCCGGTACTTCACGCGAGGTGGCGGTAGCGCCTTCAACGAAGTGCAGGTAAGCCAGGTCGAAGGCGTTCAACTTCTGGATCAGGTAGCCATACATCGCCATCACGTTGCTGTCGGGCGGCGTGTTGCCGGCGTCAGGCGTCACCGGCGACAAACGAATGCCAACACGGTCGTTGCCCCAGATTTCGACGATTGCTTCGGTCACTTCCAGGGTCAGACGTGCACGGTTCTCGATGGAGCCGCCGTACTGGTCGGTGCGATGGTTCGTCGAGTCCCGCAGGAACTGGTCCAGCAGGTAGCTGTTAGCTGAGTGAACCTCTACACCATCAAAACCGGCACGCTTGGCATTCTCGGCAGCACGCTTGTACTTCTCGATGATCCCCGGGATCTCATCGGTTTCAAGTGCCCGTGGCATCGACACCGGAACGAAGCCGTTGGTGGTATAGGTGTCGCCTTCAGCCTTGATCGCGGAAGGTGCGACCGGTGCGGCACCGTCAGGTTGCAGCTCGACACTGGAGAACCGTCCCACATGCCATAGTTGGCTGACGATCTTCCCGCCGGCGGCATGCACGGCGTCCGTGACTTTCTTCCAGCCCGCAACCTGCTCCTCGCTCCAGATGCCGGGGGTGGCCGCGTAACCGCGGCCTTGCGCGGAAATATTGGTGGCCTCGGCGACGATCAAGCCCGCGGTGGCGCGTTGAGCGTAATACTCAGCGTGCAGCTCGTTGGGGATGCCATCTTCGGCATAGCGGCTACGGGTTACAGGCGCCATCAAAATACGGTTGGCGAGTTTCATCGCGCCCAGGTTGATGGGGGTGAATAAGTCGGTACGAGTGGCGTTGTCTGTCATGATAGACCTCAATTAAATAGACCGGTCGTCTAGTAAGTTGGTAAAAAATAACTACGACAAAAGTCGCTTTGCCAGAGTCAGGGATGTTTCAAAGGCGTCGTCGCGCTTGCCGATCTTCATCATCAACGAAGCGCCGAGCCAAACCTGATAGAGCGATTGCGCAAGCGTCGCGCTTGGCGCTGTGGACGTGATCGAGCCATCGACAAGCCCCTGCTCAATACAGCGCTCAAGCTTTGCGTGGATAGCCTGCGTGCCTCGGTCGAGCACCAGGCGCATGCCCTCCGAGAGGTCACAGACCTCGGCGCCCAACTTGACCACCAGGCACTTGTCGGTAGGCAAATCAGAGCACTGGGTTTGCGCCCAATACTGGAAGTAACTCAGCAGCCTTTGCGCGGCGGGTGCAGAACCCATCAACAGCGTGTCGACTGTTGCGAGGTAGTCGGAAAAATACTGCTCAAGCAATGCCTGACCAAATTCTTCCTTGGATTTGAAGTAGTGGTAGAACGAACCTTTAGGCACGCTCGCAGCCGCTACCACCTCAGCTAACCCTACGCTGGTGTAGCCTTTGTGAGTCATCAACGTCCTGGCGACATCCAGGATGTGTTGGCGTGTTTCAGAATGATGCTTTTTCATAATGCAGCCACCCTAATTAAAACTAGACCGGTCGTCTAGTAAATTTTAGAATAGGCTCACGTTCTACGACCAACGGCGAACGAAGACAAATGACAGGGTAAAGCTCATGAACACCCCTCCCCCCACGTCAACGTTCAACACCGAGTGCCTTGCGCAATTCAACCTCAATTGCCTGGTGATCTTCGCTGCGCTGTATCAGGAAAAAAGTGTCACCAGGGCGTCCGAGCGGTTGAACATTGGGCAACCTGCGGTCAGCAACAGCCTGTCCAAACTCAGGCTGGTTTTTCAGGACCCACTGTTTTTTCGCCGAAACGCAGAGATGGTGCCCACCGCAGTCGCCGATGATATTGCGAAGCATGTGATACCGCTATTGAGCGGTATTGGCCACGTGCTTGAGCGATACAACGTACCGGCCCTTGGGCACCCGTCACGGCCGAACTGAAAGCTCAGAATTACGCTACGCAACCGAAAATTTCATTTTGTGTATCATTGGGCAGAACTTTCTTCCAGGCATGCTCGTCTGGCGATACGCCCCCAAGGTGCTGCACTCAATGACCAACTCCACCCCAATCTCTGTTCCACGCGCAAAAGGACGCCCGCGCGCGTTTGATCGAGACCAGGCTCTGCTGCAGGCGCTGGCAGTGTTTTGGAGGCGTGGCTACGAGCCGGCCTCTGTGGCGGAATTGTGTTCAGCCATGGGCGTCAGCCCTCCCAGCCTGTATGCGGCGTTCGGCAACAAAGCCAAGTTGTTTCTCGAAGCGGTTGCCTACTACGAAGCGACGTTCTGGGATGCCACGTGGGAGCGCATGGACACCGAGCCCGACATCGTGCTTGCCATCAGCGAGTTCTTCCACACCTCCGCGTCGATCTTGACCGAACCCGAGGCGCCCTGCGGCTGCATGGTCGTCCTCGCGGCAGTCAATGTCTCCGACGATGCCGGTGAAGTCACCGCGACCCTAAAGGCCTTGCGCCAGGAAGGCCGTGACTACTTACAGCAGCGCTTGGATCGCGCAGTGGAACAAGGTCAGCTCAAACCGGAAACCAACACTCGCCTGCTCGCCGCTGCCTTGAATACATTGCTCGAGGGCATGTCCCTGCAGGCACATGACGCTGCCAGCAGGGAAGATCTGCAAGGCATCGGCGCAACAGCCGTAGCGATGCTGAGCCCTTCCCTGTCAGCTTGACTGGAACCAACTCCGCCAAACCACGCGCTGCATTCAAGCAAGCTGTTCACACGCAGCCTTGATGCGCGCGCATGCCTGCTCCAGCAGCACCGTGGAGGTCGCAAAGGAGATGCGGAAATAACCCTCCAACCCAAACGCACTCCCCGGTACCACCGCCACCTGTGCGGCTTCGAGCAGGTACTGGCAGACATCCACGTCATTAGTCAGCACCGCTCCTGCAGGCGTTTTGCGCCCGTACAGCCCCGAGCATGAAGGGAAGAGATAAAAAGCGCCCTCCGGACGGCGACATCCCAGGCCGGGAGTGGTGTTAAAAGCGTCCAGGCAAAGATCCCTGCGCTGACGAAACACTTCATTGCGCTCAGCCAGAAAATCGATAGGCCCGTCCAGCGCTGCCACGGCAGCCGCCTGGGATATTGCGCAGGGGTTGCTCGTGGTCTGCGATTGAATGGTGGCCATGGCGGCGATCAACGGTTTAGGACCGCCCGCATAACCAATGCGCCAGCCCGTCATTGAATACGCCTTTGAAACGCCATTCACGGTCAGCACGCGACCATGTAACGCCGGCACCTGCGAAGCCAGCGTGGAAAACACCCAACCGTCGTAACTCAGGTGCTCGTACATATCATCCGTCAGCACGTAGACCTGCGGATGCTCCAACAATACGGCGCCCAACCGATCAAGCTCTGCCGCGCTATAACCCGCCCCCGTCGGGTTGCTTGGCGAATTCAAAATCAGCCACTTGGTACGCGGCGTGATGGCTTGCTGGAGTTGCTCAGCGGTGATCTTGAAATGCTGATGGGCCGCGCAGCGGATTTCCACGGGCGTGCCCCCCGCCAGGCGCACCATGTCCGGATAGGACACCCAGTAAGGCGCAGGAATGATGACTTCATCCCCGGGGTTAAGGGTGGCCTGCAGCGCATTGATCAGCACTTGCTTACCGCCGGTGCCGACGCTGATTTCGTCTGTCGCGTAGGTGATGCCGTTTTCACGCTGAAATTTTCGAACGATCGCCGCTTTGAGTTCTGGAGTGCCGTCTACATCGGTGTAGCGGGTCTGGCCTGCATCAATCGCCGCCTTGGCAGCCGCGTTGATGTGATCGGGGGTTGGAAAGTCCGGCTCGCCGGTTGACAGGCTGATGATATCGGCCCCATTGCGGCGTAACTCTGCCGCCTTGCGCGTGATTACCAGCGTTGGCGAGGGCTTAACCGCTTTCAGCAAATTTCCGAGCAATTGCATGGGGCCACTCTTTGAGCTTTTGTTGATAGTGCATCAATGCTAGCGGCCTCCAGCAGACAATTAAAACAATATATATGGATGCAAAAAATCAATTTTATTTGTTTATTCCGGGCTGATTTTTTTGGCCTCTTGCGCCGATTGAAGACAAGGCACGTGCCCGGGGCCAAATCTCCCAGGCGCTTGACAGTTTCTGTAGTGACCAATATAGAATAACCCTCGGCGTGCATTCGCCGAGCGCGTTTGCAGGTTCGCTTGAGGGGACATTTTTGAAACATCGCCTGATCTGGAGGAACTATGCACTCAGTTTTTATCGTCGGTGGTTCGGGTAAAGTGGCCCGAAGCCTTGCTCGAAAACTGGCAGACCGAGGCCATCAACCACATTCGTTATACCGTCATGCGGAACAGGCCGAGGGACTCGAAGCACTCGGCGCCATCCCCGTGGCGGGTAACTTGCTTGACCTCGACACAGAGGCTCTGGCCAAGCTGATGGCGGGCAGTGATACCGTGGTATTCGCGGCGGGTGCCGGCGGCAAAGGCGGCGAGCAGATGACGGATGCCATCGACGGTCACGGCCTTGAGCTGTCCGTAGCCGCGGCTGAGTTGGCGGGCATTCAGCGCTTTATTCTTGTGTCGGCGTTTCCAGAGGCATCGCGTGGAAAATCAGTTTCCGAGACCTTCGAAAACTACATGGCCGTGAAAAAGCGCGCCGATGTGCACTTGGCCGCAAGCGATCTAGATTGGGTCATTCTGCGCCCCGGCACCTTGCTGGACTCACCCGGCAGTGGCAAGGTCCACGCTGGCCTGGCTATCCCCTATGGCGACGTGCCGCGCGACGATGTCGCCGCAGCCTTGTTGCAGATCATCGAACAGCCCGGCGTCAGTCGCGTCATTATCGAACTGACCCAAGGCAGCACACCGGTCAACGAGGCTATCCAGAGTTTTGTGCCGGATAGCACTCAAGCATGAACGAACCCACAACATTCAAGCTGCTACTGGTCGGCGCAAGCGGGCTGGTTGGCAGCCATGTACTGGATCTGGCCCTGTCGGATCCGCGCGTCGGCAAGGTCTACGCACCAACACGCAAGACTTTGGCGGCGCACCCTAAACTCATCGCCACGCCCATCGATTTTGATCACTTGGACGAACAGGCTGATCGCTGGCAAGCAGATGCTGTGATCTGCACGCTGGGTACCACGCTTAAAACAGCTGGCTCCAGAGCAGCCTTCGAGCGAGTCGACCACACCTATCCATTGGCAGTGGCCAGGCTCGCACGCGCGCATGGAACGCCGACCTACGTGCTCAATTCGGCTATCGGCGCAGATGCGGGATCTTCGTTTTTCTATAACCAGGTCAAAGGCCGCCTGGAACAGGATCTGGCGAGGGTGGGGTTTGAATCGCTGACGTACGTGCGGCCGGGTGTCATCGGAGGCAAGCGTGAGGAGGTGCGCCATGCCGAGCGTGCACTGATCCGGATGCTCAAACTTGCATCGCCGCTGTTACCTGAACGCTGGCGTCTCAATCCCCCGGCGCTGATTGCGCGGGCATTGCTTGAAGCCGCGATCAGTCAGGAGCCTGGCATTCATGTGGTGCCATCGAGCAGCATGACCAAGCCTGCCGATCGAAACTAAGCCAACAAGCGTCGGCTCATATCAAGCGCAGCATCAAAAGGCTCGCGTGTTCTGTTGACCTTGACCAACAACGAGGCGCCCAGCCACATCTGGTAGAGCGCTTCAGCCAATATTGCTGAGTCAATCGACGCACTTATGGAGCCATCCGCTTTACCCTGCTCAACACAACGAACCATCCGCTCAATAATCAGGGCAGTACCCTTCTCAAGCACACCGCGCATGTTTTCGGACAGGTCACACACTTCCGCCCCCAATTTGACCACCAGGCATTTTTGATCGGTGTGATCAAACGCCTGTGTCTCGGCCCAATAGCGTAGATAGCTCAGCAGACGTTCGGCGCCGGAGCCCTCACTGGCCAACTGCACATCGACACGCGTGAGGTACTCGTCAAAGTACTCTTCGAGCAGCGCTTGGCCGAACTCGTCCTTTGATCGAAAGTAGTGATAGAACGACCCTTTAGGTACACCCGCTGCCGCGAGCAGCTCGGTAAGGCCGACGGCGGTGTAACCTTTCTGGGTCATCAGCGACCTGGCGACATCGATGATGTGCTGGCGCATGTCATGGGCGGGTTTCTTCATAATGCCGCGCATGCTAGCAAAAAAATGATCTAGCGTCAGGCGCCCGTTAGAGCGCCTGACGTTTGTTCACCTGTATCGGAAGCAATTTTACGTAGCGCTTCAGCGACAAAAATATAAATATATTTCGAAGCAAAACATAATTATTATTTGAGCATGATCAAAGAACTGAAAACACTTATCGCTGTGGCGAGAGAAGGCACATTTGCGGCTGCCGGCAGCAAAATCGGCCTCACCCAAGCCGCCGTCAGCGCCCAGATGCAACGCCTTGAGGCGGAGCTAGGGGTACAGCTATTCGACCGTAAGGGACGCTCGGCTCAGTTAAATCGAATGGGTCACCAGGTTTTGGCGCAGGGTCAGGAACTGGTACGCCAATTTAAAGATCTGGGCTCGACATCGGTGGGTCTTCCTGCGAACGTTTTGGTCACCATTGGAGCGATTGCCTCGGTTCAGCGCTCCTTCTTGCCAGACGCCCTGGCTGAATTTCATCAACGATCTGCGCAATGCAGGACGCGAGTGCTCCCCGGCTTGTCGATGGAGTTGGTGAACCAAGTCGATTCAGGCGAAATCGATATGGCCGCGATAATCCGCCCGCCCTTCTCGCTTCACAGTGATCTGCGCTGGACAACCTTGGCGCGAGAACCTTACCGGCTGATCGTCCCCGCCGATATGCCGGGAGACGATTGGGCTGAATTGGTATCGAGCCAACCCTTTATACGCTATGACCGATCATCCTTCGGCGGACGCCAAGTGGATAGGTTTCTGCGACAAACCCATTTTTCATTGCACGAAGTCTGCGAGCTCGATGAACTGGATGCAATCGTCAAACTGGTTGCAAACGGCGTTGGAGTCGCCTTGGTGCCTGAAACGGCCACCCGTGAAGAATGGCCTGCCGAGGTACGTGCAATCGACCTGAAACAACGTACATTCCATCGCGATATTGGTTTGGTGCACCGTGCACGTCGCAGTCTAACTGAGCCAGTAAAACTACTGGCTCAACTGATTACCGAGCATGCAGTGAAGAAGCATTAGATAAGTGCTGACGAGTACTTCGTGAAACTCATCTTCGATTTCGAACTCAATTTTCAGCGCGGCCCTAACTAGTTAAGGCGCTTCATGGGTTTGGAAAATTTTGCTAACGACCGTCCACTTGCCTTCTACTTTCAGCAACTGGAAGAAGTCGGTGAAAGAGAGGCCTGACATGCCGTTGGCGTCGATACGAGCACTCGCGGCATTACCGACGATTTCAATACGAGTAATCGCGGCCTGCGCGTCGGGAGATGGACGGAAATTCTTGTCAATTCCCTCGAACAGGATTGGAATCGCGCCGCCGTCCAACTTGCCATCGGCACCGACGCTGTACATCGTCGCATGTTCATTGAAGGCGGGTTTCATAATACTGCTCTTGGCCTGCTTGCAACCCTCAATATACTTGTTAAGCACCTCTGTAATAGCTTGATAGTCTTCTACATACGTAGCTTTGCTGACTGTTTTACTGCTGAGAACTTGTGGGCCACCTGGTGCGTTTTCCGCTTGAGCCATCGCGCCTAAGGTCGAAATCAAGGCCAAAAAAAACAACTGCTTAATAGATATAACTTTCATTTAGTCGCTCTTCATAATGAGTGCAATTATTGAAAAATGCTCAACCGCACAAACGCAGCAGAAACTCCGGGATTCGACTGTGCGCAAGCAGCTTCGCAATGAGATGACGAGGTGTTTTCAATGACGAAGCCCGCAGTTTCACCGTGACCTGCGGGTTCTTTGTTTTTAAAATTACTTGCTCAGGTTGATCTTGAGTTCCTGAGAAGCCTGCGCAATCGCGCTGCGCGGCGTCGGCAGATGGCTGAAGCCATTCGACAGACCGAAATCGTGAATCATGCCGTTGTAGCGAACCGTCTTCACAGGCACACCCGCAGCGTCGAGCTTGCGGCCGTAAGCTTCAGCTTCATCGCGCAGGACATCGAATTCGGCTGTCTGGATCAGCGTCGGCGGCAAGCCCTTCAACTGTTCGGTCGTGGCCTGCAGTGGAGAAGCGTAAATCTGTTTGCGTGTCTCGGCGTCGGGTGCGTAATTGTCCCAGAACCACGCCATCATGTCCTTCGTCAGGAAATAGCCGTTGGCAAACTCCTTGTACGACGGCGTGTCAAAATTGGAATCTGTCACTGGGCACAGCAACACTTGCGAGCGCAGTTCAGGTCCACCCTTCTCGTTCGCCATCAGAGCAACTACGGCGGCAATGTTCCCGCCAGCACTATTGCCGGCTACGGCGAGGCGAGTGCCGTCTACCTTGATATCTTCGCCATGTTCGGCGACCCATTTTGTCGCGGCATAGGCTTGCTCGGTGGCGACGCCATATGCCGCCTCTGGCGAGAGGCTGTAGTTGACGAAGACCGCCACCGCACCCGAGCCTACCACCAGGTCACGCACCAGTCGTTCGTGGGTCGGGAAGTCGCCCAACACCCAGCCGCCGCCATGGAAATACATGAACGCGGGCAGCGTCTTCTGTTGGCTACCGACCGGGCGCACGATGGTCAACTTCAGATTGCTGCCGTTGACGCGGATCGTCTTCTCACTGACATCAGCTGCCGGCAAGGCCACTTGAGGGGCAGCCTGGGCGCCCGCCAGCGCGGCACGGGCATCGACCGGCTTCATGGAGTCGAGCGTCGGCACACCTTCAAGCGATTGCAAGAGTTTCGCCGTGTTGTGCTCAACTCCCGGGTATGTGGTGGCGGAGGCACTACCCGGCGCAAGAGTAACGACCGTAAAAGCGAGAGCGGAGGTAAGGGTTTTCATGACGGTTCCATTTGTATGGCTGAGTGCCGGGAAGCAATCAGCTACAGCAGACTCAAGGACGACAGAGGTTCAAGGCGCGACGTGGGTGTGAAAGATCTTGCTGACGACCGTCCACTTGCCATCGACTTTCAGCAGATGGAAAAAGTCGGTGAAAGAAATGCCTGACATGTCGTTGGCGTCGATGCGCGCGCTAGCCGCCGTACCGACAATCTCAATGCGGACGATAGCTGCCGGTGCATCTGGAGAGGGGCGAAAACCCTCATCAATCCCCTTGAACAGGATTGGAATTGCGCCACCGGCCAGCTTACCGTCGCCATCGACGCTAAACATGGTCGCTTGCTCATTGAAAGCAGGCTTCATGAGGCTGCTTTTTGCTTGCTTGCAGCCCTCGATGTACTGGTTCAGCACCTCGGTGATGGCGTGGTATTCGTGTACGTAAGTAGGTTTGCTCATGGTTAACTCCTGCTTCATTGGATTGAGGATTAGCGCACCGCAGCGGCGCGTTCGACGTGGACAAGTTCAGGCTTGGGTATCAAGCCATACAGAGCCGTAACGCGTGTAGGCAGCAGGAATCTCAATGATTTCTTTCAAATCATCTGCTGCAGTGCGCACCCAGAACGGATCACGCAGCATTTGCCGGCCGACAAACACCAAGTCAGCTCGGCCGTTTTGCAGGATGTCTTCGGCCTGACGACCACTCTGGATGACACCCACGGCACCCGTCGCAATATGCAATTCTTTGCGCAGCAACTCAGCGGCCGGGACTTGGTAACCAGGATAGGTCTGAACCTTGATCATCTTGATCCCGCCGGAGCTGCAGTCGATCAGATCGACGCCTTGCTCTTTCATCCAGCGACCGTATTCAAGGAACGACTCGGGGGTATTTCCGCCTTCGGCGTAATCAGAGCTGGAGATACGGACAAACAGAGGACGATCGCCCCAATGGGTTTTGACTTCCTCCAGCACTTCGCGCAGGAAGCGATAGCGACGCTTGGCATCACCGCCATATTCGTCGTCGCGGGTATTGGCGAGTGGGGAGAGGAACTCATTCAGCAAATAGCCATGAGCGGCATGAATCTCAAGCACATCAAAGCCCGCGTCACTGGCGCGTCGTGCGGCATCGCCATAGAGCTTTACCAACCCCGGAATTTCGTCAGCCGCGAGTGCGCGAGGCACGGGGCTGGTTTCCGTGAACGGGATAGCCGATGGCGCGATGTGAATGAGATTGGGCAGGTCAGCGTTGCGCCCCGCATGGCCGATCTGAGCACCGGCTTTTGCACCAAAGCTGTGAAGCAGTTCGGTCAGCGCTTTCAAGCCGACGATGTGTGCGTCACTCCAGATACCGAGGTCACCGGCCCCGATACGACCGTCGGCGTGGACTGCCAGCGTTTCCGGAAAAATCAGCCCCGCCTGGCCCAAGGCGCGAGCACCGTAATGCACTCGGTGCCACTCAGTGACAAAGCCGTCATCGGCAGCCATGTGCATGCACATCGGCGACATAACGACGCGGTTTTTCAGTTTAAGGCCTTTGATTTCATGAGGGGACAGCAGCAAACTCATCTAACTAATTCCATAGTGATCGATATGGAATAATGTTAACGTGCGCATCCGATTCGCGTAAGTACGCACATTTTTGTGCTGTAGGTACATTTTTTATACCTAGGAGATCCCTTTGAAGAAATGCACCCCACAGAGTGAAGTAGAAGCGTTTGCCTGTCCTGTCGCCTTTACGGTGGATGTCATCGGCGGCAAATGGAAATCGCTCATACTGTTCCATCTGATGTCAGGAACGAAGCGGTTCAACGAATTGCGTCGGCTGATGCCAGATGTGACCCAGAGAATGCTCACACTACAACTCAGAGAGCTGGAGACAGATAAGGTTATCCATCGCGAAATCTATCGAGAGGTCCCGCCCAAGGTCGAGTATTCCCTAACAGCATTAGGCAACACGCTTGCCCCACTGATCAGCGCGATGCGGGAGTGGGGAGCGGTGCATGAGCATGCAATCCTGGCATTCAGGCGCGCTGAGATTGATGCAAATTCATTTGAATCGCTCGCCTAACTTTAGATTCTTGTCAGGCAGGCGAACGCCTCAGCGCAGGATAAAGAACTAGCACTGGGGCGTGGGCTCTGGTGGATCTCGATCCACCTGGATGACCACCCCCTTACCGAGTGCTTCTGGCCAAATGCTCGTAAGCCAGACGAGCGGATTGACCCGCTACTTGGCGATGGACGTGACGCCCCTCCCCCTGGGATCAGATACGGGTTCAGGCACGCCGTGCTCAACGCGGATTGCCTGAATATCACCGTTGAAGCCCTGGTTAGCCAGGTAGTAGCCAGCGACGTCAAGGTCCGCCGCCAGTTGCCCGGAAATCGGCGCGTAGGGCTCCCAGAAGATCGTGTTGGCAGGCAGCAACTGGTGGTGAAAGCGCATCGCACCCACCGCGTCTTTTAGCCCTAGGTGGAAGTCATACACGTTACTGACAACCTGAAAGATAGACGTAAAAATCCGCGAGCCACCCGGTGTACCAATGACCAGGGCGACCTTGCCGTCCTTCAGGAAAATCGTCGGAGTCATCGAAGACAATGGCCGCTTTCCGGGTTCGATAGCATTGGTATCAGTACCCACGACACCCATCTGATTGGGCACCCCAGCCAGTGCCGAAAAGTCATCCATCTCGTCATTGAGCAAAATACCGGTTTTTTCTGCGACCACACCGGAGCCGAAAAAGCCATTGAGCGTGTAGGTGTTGGAAACGGCATTGCCCCATTTATCGACGATTGAGAAGTGCGTGGTCTGGGGTTTTTCCGGCGATTCAATATTCAGACCGGCGACAACCTTATTGGTGTCCGAAGGGACCGACAAATTGACCTGCGACGCCCGGCCCGCCAGGTAGTGCTCGTCGATCAACTCATGCACCGGCACCGTGTAAAAATCCGGATCGCCCAGGTACTGCGCCCGATCGGCAAACACCCGCTTCTCGATCTCCGCCACCAGGTGCATATAGCGCGCGGAATTGAGCGGCACGCCCTGGAAATCCTCGCGGCGCATCTCTTTCATCTTCAACAGTTGCACCAGCGCGACCCCGCCGGAGCTGGGCGGTGGAGCGGTGACAATCTGAAAGCCATTCCAGTTGGCTTGTATGGGATCTCGCCACACGGCTTTGTAGTCGGCCAGGTCCTGCGTGCTGATCAGCCCGCCATTGGCACTCATATCGGTCACGATCAACGCAGCGGTTTTACCGGCGTAGAATCCTTTAGGACCTTGCGCGGCGATGCGTCGGAGTACCGCCTCAAGTTCGGGCTGCTTAAAGGTGGTACCGGCCTGCAGCTTGCCGAAATGTTCAGCGAAGTTGGTTTTACCGGCGAAGCGTTTTTCGTTTTCGCTCGTAGCGATACTGGCCAGTGCTTCATCGACGACGAAACCATGGCGCGCATAGTGAATGGCCGGTTCGATCAGCTGCGTCCATTTGAGCTTGCCAAAACGTTTGTGCGCTTCCCACAGACCGGCGACCGTCCCCGGCACGCCCACCGACCGGTGGCCGATCACACTGCCTTGCGGTTGGTCGGCAGCAATCACTTTTTTACCCGAGCTGTCGACGAACATGTCTCGCGTCGCTTTCAGCGGCGCACGCTCGCGGTAATCGAGAAAGTAGGGTTTGCCCTTGAAGTAGACGGTCATGAAACCGCCTCCGCCGATGTTCCCGGCTTCGGGGTAGGTCACGGCCAGGGAAAAGGCAACGGCGACAGCCGCATCTACGGCATTCCCGCCTTTGGCAAAGATTGCGTTGGCGGTGTCCGCAGCAAATTGGTCAGGTACGGCCACCGCAGAGTGCGTCAACGCCGTGCGTGGGCTGGCGACCGCCAGTTGATAAGTTCCCATAAATAGCAACACCATCCATAGTGCGACGCAGCGACGCGTCCGATAGAACACTGATTTCTTGCACATAGACCACCTGTTTTTTTTATAAATAATGGCAGCACAGTGGCAACTAACAGGGCACGATTATTTATCTGAACCGAGCACCCGGGCGCCTGAAAAGAATCAACACGCAACAACTTCTTATTGGTTTGTCAGCCAAAAAAAAGAGCCCTCGACGCGGTTAACGTGGAAGGCTCTTGTGTGTCGCTGATTAAGCGTTCTGCTCGACCCCTACTGAGCTTTTTCGCTCCAGGGGGGCTTTCTCCCACTTGGCGATAACCAGGGGTGCGATTGCATTACCCAGCACGTTCAAGGTGGTAGTGCCGCTGTCGATGATCCGGAAGATCCCGGCAATCAACGCGACCCCTTCCAGCGGCAGCCCGGCAGACGCCAAAGTAGCCGACAGAATGATGATGGCGAACCCAGGTACACCCGCAGCGCCCTTTGACGTCAGCACCATCGTGACCACCAGCAAAATCTGCTGAGTCAGTGACAGGTCGATGCCATAGAGCTGGGCAATGAAGATCGTCGCCACACCGAGGAAGATCGAAGCACCGTCCAGGTTAAACGCATAACCCACCGGCACCACGAAGCTGACGATGCGCCGAGGCACGCCGTAGGCTTCCAGCTTGGTCATCAACTGCGGCATGACAGCCGCAGAAGCTGCACTGGAGAAGGCCAGGATCAGCTCATCGCGGAAGTACTTGATCAACTTGAAGACGTTTTCGCCGATCAGGTAGCAGATACCGCCGAGCATCACCAGGGCGAAGGTAATCAGCGCCAGGTACACCACACCGATCAACTTGAGCAACGGCAGCAACGAGGCAAATCCGAAGGTCGCTACAGTGGCGCCGATCATGCCGAATACACCGATCGGTGCGTAGGCCATGACAAACGACACCACCTTGAACATGGCGTCGGAGAAGCCCTGCACAACCGCTACAACCGGCGCACTTTTGGCTTTGGGCAACGTGTTCAACGCCATGCCCAGCAGCACCGCAAAGAACAGCACCGACAGCAACTTCCCTTCCGACATCGCGACAATCACGTTATCGGGCACGATGTTCTGCAGGATGATCAGCGCGCCTTTCGACGGCTCCATATGCACGGCTGCTGCGTTGTGCGCGATGCCCACGATTTCGGTGCCTTTACCCGGCTCGAACATGTTGGCGAAGCACAAGCCAAGCACGATGGCGAGGCTGGTGATTGCAAAGAAGTAGATCAACGACTTTGCGCCCATACGACCGAACGATTTGTTATCACCGCCCCCAGCAATGCCGAGGATCATGCAGCAGAAAACAATCGGCACGACGACCATTTTCATCATCTTGATGAAGATATCACCGAGCGGTTTAAGGATTTCGGTACTGACCCAAACTTGATTTTCCGGGTGGGTATTGAAATACCAACCCACGAGCACGCCAAGCAACAGCCCGGCAACGATTTGCCAAACTAAGGGGATACGTTTCATGTCTAGCCTTTTTGTTGGAATGAAAGGACTGCGTGACGGCAGTAGCTAGATTCATGAGCTTCCAGCTCATTTATATTTTCCTGACGCACTCTTTGGCGTGCGCCAGTTTTTTATTATTTAGCGAACAGCTGGCTCATATCCTTGAACGCCTTGAACTCCAGCGCGTTGCCGCACGGGTCGAACAGGAACATGGTGGCTTGCTCACCGACCTGGCCTTTAAAGCGAATGTAGGGTTCGATCACAAACTTGGTTGCGCGCGCTTTCAAGCGCTCGGCCAGGGCTTCCCATTGTGCCCACTCCAGGATGATGCCGAAGTGCGGAACCGGCACGTCGTGGCCGTCTACCGGGTTGCTGTGCACGCTTTCCTGCGAAGCAGTCTTAGGGTGCTCATGGATGACCAGTTGATGGCCGTAGAAATCGAAGTCTACCCACTGGTCGCTCGAGCGACCTTCGGAAAGACCGAACACGTCACCGTAGAAGTGACGTGTGGCGGCCAAGTCATACACAGGGATTGCGAGGTGGAAAGGAGAAAGACTCATCAGGACTCCGATAACAACTTTTTATTGGTTTGTGGTGCCGGACACCGTGGTCGCTGCCCGACGGCTTTTTGAAGGTGGATTTATGCTAAAGCCGAACCAACTTAAAAAAAATCAATATAAATTTTTCAACAGCACAATTTTATTTTGTTAATCGGTAATCTCTTTTTACTGCTCCCAACCCGCCTGAATCGCATGGGTAATTTTATCGACAAACACCCTTGTCTTCGTCGGAACCCACCTCCCCGGGGGAATCACGGCATAGATACCACCCGTTGCCGCGCCTTCCCATTGCCTCAATATTTGTATACGCGTGCCATCACGCACCGCCGCACCGGCCAGCCAATCAGGCGTCAGAATGATCCCTGCGCTCTCCACAGCAGCCTGTAAAAGCGCCTCCGAACTATCCGAGATCAGCGGCCCCGTCTCAATGCTGATTCCGTGTCTAGGCGACTGGAGTCGATGGACACGCGGGTCGATCCCCCTGGCAACCGCGCATTGCACATCGCGCAGAGCATGAGCATCTCGCGAGCCAATTTCTGGATAGATGCAGAGAGACAGACCCGAAAAGTCCGCTTAGGGATATCAACTCACAACCCATAACCCTCTTCCGAGCGACCACGGATTTGCCCCATTCGGGTTGCTCATCCAGTATATGGAGGCGCACTGAATACCAGCCACGGCCACCCAGGTCCGTGTCGGCAATCGCCGTTCGCGATCGCTCGTACGCCCGGTGTGAATGGGGGCATAACTGGGGGCATAATTCGTTTTTTCAGGCTGTAACTACCGCCCTAGAGCCCAGTCAAAATGTTCTTTGGCGACCCTGAGAGTCTCTAGGCGTCTTCTGGAGGGCTCGAATGCAACTGCCAGAGCAACGCCGACGGTTTGGCAGTCACAGCGCCGGGGCAGCGGGCATGGCAATACGGGTGCGCCGCTCATTCAGGGCAAATACCGTCATCGCCAGCGCCGCAATCGCGCCGGGGATGGCAAAGACCATGAAATTCAGTTGCAGAGGCAGTTCGATCGCCATCAGCGCGCCGCCCAACAGCGGGCCGACTATCGCGCCATTGCGACCGATGCCGGACGCCCAGCCCAGGCCCGTGGCGCGAATCGACAAGCCGTAAAGCTGCGCAGCCCCCGCGTACAGCAGGATCTGCGTACCAATGGTTGTGGCACCCGCGACGAAGATCAGCAGGTACAGGACCGGCATCGGGCTGTTGATGCCCAGCAGGCTGATCGAGACCATGGCGGCGGCGAAGAAGCAGATCACGACTTTCACCAGGTTCAGGCGGTCGCCCAAACGGCCGCCGAGCAGCGCCCCGGCCATGCCGCCCAGGTTCAGCGCGATCAGGAACGACAGGCTCGACCCCAGGCTGTAACCGGCGCCGGCCATCAGCTTGGGCAGCCACGAACTCAATGCATAGACCATCAGCAGGCAGCAGAAAAACGCGACCCAGATCATCGCCGTACGTACCGCCAGGCCATGGCGGAACAGCTCTACCACCGAGGCGCCCTTACTTTTGCTGTCGACGATCACCAGCGCATCGTCGACCTCGATCCTGGTGCCTGGCGACAACCGATTAAGCAGCGCGCGAGCCTTGTCTTGTTGGCCCTGGCGGATCAGGAAGCCGATGGATTCTGGCAGCCAGTACACAATCAGTGGCAACAGCAGCAGCGGAATCACCGCCACAAAAAACATCGACTGCCAACCGTAGGCCGGCAGCATGAAAATCCCCACGCTGGCGGCGAGCATGCCGCCCAGGGAATAGCCGCTGAACATGAAGGCCATCAAGGTGCTGCGCAATTTCTTCGGCGCGTATTCGTTGATCAGCGCCGCCGCGTTGGGCATCAACCCGCCGCAGCCGAGCCCGGCGATAAAACGGCAGATACCGAACTCGGTTGGGCTGCTGGCAAAGCCATTGATCACGGTGGCCAGACTGAACAGGGTGAAACAGAACACGATGCCTTTCTTGCGCCCGAAACGGTCCGCCAGGGTGCCGAAAATCAACGCGCCGAACATCATGCCGAACAGCGCATAGCTGCCCAGGGCGCCAGCCTGCAACGGCGTCAGCCCCCACTCGCGCATGATTGACGGCAGGACCACGCCGTAGATAAACAAGTCATAGCCGTCAAAGATCAATAGCAAGGCACACAGGCTCACGATCAACCAGTGGAAGCGGTTGAACGGGGCATTATCGATAATCGAATGGACATCATGGCTACGCATGGCAGTGCTCTCTTTATTGTTGTTGTGAGTCAGTGTCAGCTGATGGAAAAAGCCTTAGCCGAGGTCGCCGCCGCCCACCGGCAAGGTCACGCCGGTGATGTAGGAGGCCTCGTCGCAGGCCAGGAACAGAATCGCGCCAGCTTGTTCGTCGATGCTGCCGTAGCGTTTCATCGGGCTGCTGTCGAGGGTCTGGTCGACGATCTGCTGGTACCACACACGCTCTTGCTCGCTTTGCGGCTGGCTGTTGCGCGGGATCCGCCGTGGCGGTGCCTCGGTGCCGCCGGGCGCGGTGGCGTTGACCCGGATCCCGCTGCCGGCAGTCTCCAGGGCCAGGCAGGCCGTCAAGGCATTCACGCCGCCCTTGGCCGCGCCATACGGCACGCGATTGACCCCACGCGTCGCCACGGAAGACACGTTGACGATGGCGCCCGCGCCCTGCTCCAGCATGTAGGGCAGCACGCAATGGCAGCACCACAACGTAGGGAACAGCGAGCGGCGCACTTCGGCCTCGATTTCAGCCTCGGCGTAATGCTCGAAAGGCTTGGCCCAGATAGTCCCGCCGACGTTGTTGACCAGCACGTCGATGCGCCCGAAACGCGCCGTGGCGGCGGCCATCACCCGCGCGCACTCGCTGTAGTGTTCCAGGTCGGCGGTCAGCAGCAGCGCTCGCTCATGCTGCAATTCATGCACCAGCTCGGAGCGATCCACTGCGACCAGCCAGGCGCCCTCCTCCAGCAAGCGCTCGGCGACACGCCGGCCGATCCCTTGGGCAGCGCCGGTGACCAGCGCGACCTTGTTGTTAAACCGTTGAGTCATGCGGCAGTCCTCAGGCGGCATCGCACGTGGCGACGGCGTTAGCGGTGAATTTCTCGTAATGGAAGCTGGCCGGGGTCACGCCCTGCTGCTTGAAGTGCTCGCGCACCGCATCGACCATCGGCGGCGGGCCGCACAGGTACACGTCGACATCGCCGCCATTGAGGGCTTCGTCGGCCATGTGCTGCGTCACATAGCCCTGGCGCGGGTGAGTGGTGTGCGGATCAGCCACGCAGGTCACCAGGTTGAAGTCGGGCAAACGCGCGGTAAAAGCCTGCAACGCCTCGACCATCACCAGGTCCTGATCGCGCGTTACGCCGTAGATCAACCGGACCGGGCGGGTTTCCTGGCGCTGTGCGAGCACTTCAAGCATCGACAGGAACGGCGCCAGGCCGGTACCACCGGCCAGTAACAGCAGCGGCCGCGCCACCTCACGCAGGTAGAAACTCCCCAGCGGGCCGGTAATCGCCACGCGGTCGCCGGGCTGGGCGTGCTCCAGCCAGCTGCTCATCAACCCGCCGGGCACGTGCTTGATCAGGAAGCTGGCGTGCGTGTCGCCCGGGCGACTGCTGAAGGAGTAAGCGCGTGTCTGCCCACTGTCGGGCACGCTGATATTCACGTACTGGCCGGGCAGGAATACCGGCGCCTGGTCCAGCTCGAAACTCACCTGCAGCGCGGCATCGGCATGTCGGGTGATGCCGGCCAGCGTCGCGGCAAACTGCGTGGTGCCGGTCTTGCAGGCGCTGGACGGCACCGGCACGGCGATCACGCAGTCGGACTGCGGCACCATCTGGCAGGTCAGTACCTGGCGCGCCTGCGCTTCGTCGGCGCTCAGCGCGTCGTCGATATAGTCGTCGCCCAAGTCGTAGGCGCCGGTTTCACAGCGGCATTTGCAGGTGCCGCACACACCGTCCGAGCAGTCCATGGGCAGGTTGATGCGTTGGCGGAAGGCGGCATCGAGCACCTTTTCCCCCGCCTTGCAGTCGATGAAGCGGGTCACCCCATCTTCGAAGTTCAGAGCAATGGCATACGTCATGGCGGTGTCCTCAGATATGGTAGATGTCGATGACCTGGTGGATGTAGTCGTTTTTCAGCACCACCTTCTTGCGCGTGATCAGCGGCTGCTCGGCACGGATGTCGAGGCGATAGAAGGAGGTACCGAAATAACTGTCGGTGGTTTTGTAGCGGTGGCTGAGGGTGTGCCAGTTGAAACGCAGGTCCACCTGCGAGCCATCGTCGGCCAGCACTTCGAGGTTGCACAGCATGTGCACGGTGCGTGGCTCGGGGGTGCTGGCGCTGGAGCGCTCGGTCTTGATGCGGAAGATGCGGTCTTCCAGGCCGTCACGGCTGGGGTAGTAGATCAGCGAGATTTCGCGCTGCGGGTCTTCGGTGAGGGTGTCGTGATCGTCCCAGGCGGGCATCCAGAACTCGGCCTTGGGCGAATAGCAGGCCAGCCAGTCATCCCATTGGCGGTCGTCGAGCAGGCGCGCTTCACGGTAGAGAAAATCCAGCAGGTGCTCACGGGCAAGGCTCATGGCTGCACCTCGCGGTCGCTGGCAATCAGCCCTTGCTGTTCGCGCTCGATCGCACGCTGCAGGCTTTGGGCCCAGTGCGCATGCTGGCGCACAAACAAGCCCTCGTCCTCGGTCTTGACCCCGCTGAGCTGCGGTTGCATACCCATGGCCAAGGCATTCTCATCGGCCCCTTCCACCCACTGTTTGGCGCCACGGCTGAGGTCATTCCACAGGGTGCTCGCGCCCTGGTAACCGGTCTGGCAGGCGCGGAACTCCTCGAGGTCATCCGGGGTGCCCATGCCGCTGACGTTGAAGAAGTCTTCGTACTGGCGAATCCGCGTGGCGCGCTCCTGGGCGCTTTCGCCGATGGGCGCCATGCAGTAGATGGTCACTTCGGTTTTATCCACGGCGAGGGGCCGCACCACGCGGATCTGGGTCGAGAACTGGTCCATCAGGTACACATTGGGGTAGAGGCAGAGGTTGCGGGTCTGGTCGACGATAAAGTCGGCGCGCGCCTGGCCCAGGCGTTCGGCCAAGGCCTCGCGGTGAGCGTGCACCGGGCGCACTTCGGGGTTGAGCAGGCGCGTCCACAGCAGGATATGCCCGTGGTCGAAGGCGTAGACGCCGCCCAGGCTTTTCGACCAGCCATTGGCGTCGACGGTGCGCGTGCCTTCGGCCTCGTAGTTGCGCCGTCCCATGGTCGCCGAGTAGTTCCAGTGCACCGAGCTGACGTGGTAACCGTCGGCGCCGTTTTCGATTTGCAGCTTCCAGTTGCCGTCATAGACATAGGATGAGCTGCCGCGCAGCACCTCCAGGCCCAAAGGCGCCTGGTCGACCATCTGGTCGATGATCACGCGGGTTTCGCCCAGGTAATCGCGCAGTTCCGGCACCGCATCGCTGAGGCTGCCGAACAGGAAACCGCGATAGCTTTCAAAGCGCGCCAGGCGCTTGAGGTCATGGGAGCCGTCGCAGTCGAAGCTGTCCGGGTAGGCGCCGGTCTTGGCGTCCTTGACCTTGAGCAGCTTGCCGGCGTTGCTGAACGTCCAGCCATGGAAGGGGCAAGTGAATGAGCCCTTGTTGCCTTGTTTGCGCCGGCACAGCATGGCGCCGCGATGCGCGCAGGCGTTGACCAGGCCATGCAGCGCGGCGTGTTTGTCACGGGTAATGACCACCGGCTGGCGGCCGATCCAGGTGGTGAAGTAATCGTTGATCTCGGGCACCTGGCTTTCATGGGCCAGGTAGATCCAGCCGCCTTCGAAGATGTGTTTCATCTCCAGGGCAAACAGGTCGGGGTCGGTAAAGATGTCGCGGCGGCAGCGGAACACTCCGGTGGCGGGGTCTTCCTGTACGGACTCGCGCAATTGGCCGGCGAGTCGGTCGAGTGTACTGATCATGGGGCGGGCCCTCCGTTGTTCTTGTATCAGGCGCCCTCACCGTACGTGTTCGCCCTGCGCGTCAATATCCGCTGCCTGCACATCGTTATCCGCCAGGCGCACGTCGCTTAACGATGGCGTTTGAAGGTCTGCGACGGCAGTTCGCCGAAGCATTTGCGATAGGCCTCGGCAAACCGCCCCAGGTGCATGAAGCCATGGTCCAAAGCCACCTCGGTCACGCTGCGCGTGCTGCGCAGTTGCAAGCGTGCGTGCACGCGTTCGAGCTTGCAGCGGCGTACATAGTCGCGCGGCGACAGCCCCACCTGGCGCGCAAACAGGCTGTACAGCGAACGTTCGCTGACGTTGGCCACCGCCATCAACTGCTCGACGCTGATGTCATCGCCCAGGTGCTGCTGGATAAATTCGCGCACCGCTTCAAACCCACCGCCGTGGGCCGCCTGGGGGATCACCCGCAACACATTGCTGCCCAGCAATGCCAGCAGCTTGTTGGCCACGATGCGTTCGTACAGGCCCTGCATGTGGGGCTCGGCAGCGTTTTCCGCCTCATGGCAGATCAGCCCGAGCAACGGCAGGAAGCCGCTCATTTCACTGAGCGCGTGGCGGGCCGTCGCGAAGCGGATACCCACCTGCGGCAGGCTCCAGTGCTGCTCCAGGCAGGCGTTTTCCAGCAGGCGCACCGGCAGTTTGATGATGAATTTCTCGCAGTCGGCGGAATAGGTCAGGTCTACCGGGTCGTCCGGGTTGATCAGCAGGATTTCCCCCGGCCCGAACACGTCATCCTCACCACGGGAGCTGGAGCGGCAATGCCCGCTCAACAGGATCTGCAGGTGATAGATGGTCTCCAGCGCCACCGATGTGACCCGTACCGGAGCGCCGTAGCTGATGCGGCACAGGTCCAGGCTGGCGAAGGTGCGATGGCTGATACTCGCCCGGGGCCGGCCCTTGGGAGGCAGGCGAATGCAGTGGCTGCCCACGTGCTGGTTGACGTAGTCCGA
This sequence comes from Pseudomonas sp. 2995-3, assembly GCF_002742565.1. NCBI lineage: Bacteria > Pseudomonadati > Pseudomonadota > Gammaproteobacteria > Pseudomonadales > Pseudomonadaceae > Pseudomonas > Pseudomonas sp. 2995-3. Next base: position 371,646 of record NZ_LJSB01000223.1, read on the forward strand.
CACCGCGTAGGCATCGGCGCCCCGAAAAATCTGGCTGCGCTCACTCAATAGCACGGTCATGGTTGCGACTCTTTTATAGTTATTGGGCTCAGGCTGACGCGTGGGTACGGGGGCGTCCAATATGGAAAAAGTCTGAAGGGATACCCTGGAGGTATTGTCGGGCGTTCTGCGCCAGGGTTTCAGCGGTGCGCCGGGACGCGCAGGGCTTGCGGTGAGCATGGCGTGCTAAAACTTTGAAACAATACGCTTGGCCGGATTGGACGGCCGCTCGGGTACCTAGCGATACCCCCGCGCCTGAACATCGAACAACTCGGCATAGCGCCCACCCGCCGCCATCAGTTGGTGATGGCTGCCCTCCTCAAGGATTCGCCCGCCGTCCAGCACGATGATGTGGTCGGCATTGCGCACGCTGGAGAAGCGATGGGAAATCAACAGCGTCATGCGGCCCTTGGCGTGTTCGCGAAAATGCTCGAACACCGCCGCCTCGGCGCCGGCGTCCAGCGCGGCCGTCGGCTCGTCAAGAATCAGCAGGTCCGCCTCCTGGCGCATATACGCGCGTGACAAGGCGACTTTCTGCCATTGCCCACCCGACAACTCCTGGCCGCCAAGCCAGCGCCCTAACGGTGTGCCGTAGGCCTTGCTCAGACGCTCGATGAATTCGGCGGCCACCCCTTGTGTGGCGGCCGTGCGCCAGCGCGCCTCGTCGTTCAGCGCATCGACGTCACCCACGCCAAGGTTCTCGCCGACGGTCATCTGGTAGCGGATGTAATCCTGGAAAATCACTCCGATGCGCTGGCGCAGTGTCTGTTCATCCCAGTCTTGCAAGTCGCTGCCATCCAGCAGAATGCGCCCCGCGTGCGGTGTATACAGGCGCGTGAGCAGTTTGATCAGGCTGGTTTTGCCCGAGCCGTTCTCGCCCACCAGGGCCAGGCTTTGCCCCGGCGCCAAGTGCAGGTTGATGTCAGTCAATGCCGGCCGCTCAGCGCCGGGGTAACTGAACCCCACGTGCTCGCAGCGCAGACCGTCGCCGGGACGCGCGCCCTGGGTAAGCCGGCCACGGGGCACGACCACAGGGGTCAGCAGGTACTCATAAAGGTCCGACAGAAACAGGCTGTCGTCATACAGGCCGGCAATCGCGCTGAGGCTGGCGGTGATCGCGCTTTGCCCCTGCTTGAACAGCACGATGTACATGGTCATCTGGCCCAGGCTGGTCTGGCCGCGCACGGTGTCCAGCACCACCCAGGCGTAAGCCACATAAAACGCCGCGGTGCCCAGCAGGCCCAGGGCAAAGCCCCAGGCATCCCGACGCACCGTCAACTGGCGGTCTTCGGTGTACAAGCGCCGGGCGTTGTCGCGGTAGCGCTTGAGGAACAGCGGCGCCAGGCCGAACAGTTTGACCTCTTTGGCGTGGGTTTCGTGGGACAGCAGCGATTCCAGGTAATTCTGCTGCCGGGTCTCGGGCGCGCGCCGGTGGAACAGGCGAAACGCATTGCCCGAGAAATGCGTCTCGGCGAAGAACACCGGTAACGCGCCGACCACCAGAATCACCAGCGCCCACGGCGAAAAGTGCACCAACAGCACGGCAAAGCTGATCAGCGAGATCAGGTTCTGCACCAGCCCCAGGCCCTTGGTGACCAGGCTCAGCGGCCGTGTCGACGCGCCCTGGCGCACGCGCACCAGCTTGTCGTGGAACTCGGCGTCTTCAAATTGCAGGAGTGAGAGGGTCTGGGCTTTCTCCAGAATCATCAGGTTGACCTTCACCCCCAACTGCACCCGCAGCAACGATTGCTGCATGGACAACGCACGCTGGGCGGCGGCCAGCAGCGCCAACACGCCCGCCTCGGCCAGCACGTACTGCATCACCGGCCACACGGGCGCCTGGCTGCCGGCTGCATGAATCTGCATCGCGTGCACCACGCCATCGACAATGCGCTGGCCGATCCAGGCAGCCAGCGCAGGCAACAGACCGGCAACGATGGTGGCCAGCAGCAAGCCTATGAATAAGGGACGCGACGTGCCCCACACCAGCTTCAGTGCCCGGCGCGCCTGGATGGAAAACGCGCTCAATCGATTCAACAGCACCATGAATGGCATGGACTCCGTGTGGGGGGCTGGGGTGAGACGGGTGGATTATGGCAGGCGATGGCGTTGCGCACATCCAACGGTGAGGCAACAGGGGCAAGTGGTGGAGCAAGGGGCACCACGGCAGATTCTCGGCGCGCCGCAGCATGACAACCCCCGCAATCCCTATGCGCAGCCCATAACCTGCGACATTCAATCCTTGCTCAATTTGGGTATGGCCATACGGCTGCCCGCTTTGATTTCACGCAACGCCAGACTCGACTGAATAGACGCAATACCGACCTGGCGCCGCAACACTTGCTCGATAAAGTCGCTGTAGCTATCAAGGTCCTCCGCCAACACTTGGAGCACGTAGTCGGCGTCTCCGGTGATCTTGTGGCAGGCCAATACCTCTGGCAATTGCGCAATCACTGCCTCAAAGGCGTCCGGAGCGTGGTCGGCATGCGTGGAAAAGCGGATGTGCACGAATGCCATGATATCCAGCCCCAGCATTCTTCGATCAAGCGTTGCCTGATAGCCCTTTATCACCCCCGCCTCCTCCATTCTCTTGCGCCGTCGCCAGCAAGGCGTAAGGCTCAATGAAAGCCGCTCACTGAGTTCGGCATTGGAAATGCTCGCGTCCTCCTGCAATAACTCAAGAATGGCCAGATCGGTCTCATCGAGGCTGATGCGCCTGGATATATTTTTCTTCATTACGCCATTCCTGAGTTAAATCGCCCGGTAAATATACAAAATCACAAAAACAAAGCAAAGAAATCGCCTCCTGACCAGAACAGAATATTTGCACTGGCTCACATTAACGGATGCGCAGAATGTTTACAGTTTTCAGTGATTCCCACCGTCTGCACCATGGCACCGAGTTGAAGGATGGCGTGCTCAAGCCGTCGTTCGAGCAGCCCAGTCGGGCCGACACGGTTCACAACCGCGTCAAGCAAGTTGGCCTTGGCCAGATAGTCGAACCGCGCGCGTTCGACCGCTCGTGTTACGTCAACGCGCACAGCGAGCGCTACGTGAGCTTCCTGGAAAGCGCGTGGTCGCAATGGAGCGCCACAGGGCGCACCCATGATGCCCTGCCACTGGTATGGCCTGTACGTGACCTGGCCAACGATCAGGTACCCACGTTCATTGACGGCAAACTCGGCTTCTATGCGATGGATGCCGGCTCGCCGATCACTGCCACCACCTGGCAGGCGGTCAAGACCAGTGCCGATATCGCCCTGACGGGTCTGGCGCTTATCGATGAGGGCCATGACAGTGCCTTTGCCCTTTGTCGTCCGCCGGGCCATCACGCGGCGCGTGAATACATGGGGGGTTACTGCTATCTCAACAACGCGGCCATTGCTGCACAGCAGGCAATCACCCAGGGTGCCAAACGCGTCGCGGTACTCGACGTCGATTTTCATCACGGTAACGGCACCCAGAACATTTTTTACCCGCGCAATGACGTGATGTTCATATCGCTGCACGGCGAGCCGGCCGTGTCCTATCCCTACTATTCGGGGTTCAGCGATGAAGTCGGCGCAGGTGTTGGCGAAGGGTTCAACCTCAACTACCCGCTGCCGAAAAACACCGCCTGGGATACCTACCGCGACGCCCTGCTGCATGCCTGCAGGAAACTCCAGCAATTCTCGCCGCAGGTATTGGTGATCTCACTGGGGGTCGACACCTTCAAGGACGACCCGATCAGTCACTTCCTGCTGAAAAGCGAGGATTTCATCGGGATCGGCGAGCTGATAGCGAGTGTGGGTTGCCCCACCCTCTTTGTGATGGAAGGCGGCTATATGGTCGATGAAATCGGAATCAATGCGGTGAACGTACTGCATGGCTTCGAGAGCAAGCGCGCTTGAGCATCCGCCCGAAGACGGTGTGATCGACCTGAAAATATAAAAAACCTGTTTCAGAGGCTTGATCAGCAGCCGACCAAAGCCGCCCATCTGCGCACGGCCCGTTGACCTGCGAGTGACACCCCCAGGCGTGTGCAGGGGGGCCATCGCTGTCCAGATAAACCAACACCGTCACCCGCCATTGCATCCTGACAATGGCGCTGGCTATGCACTTTTCTGCCAAAACTCAAAAACATAAGATCAAGAGGTTTTGAAATGAAATCGAATCTATCAGAGCAGGTTGAGCAGCCTGCGCTGCAGCGCACGCTCAGCAATCGTCACATCCAGTTAATGGCAATGGGCGGAGCCATTGGTACAGGGTTGTTCATGGGCTCCGGAAAGATCATCGCCCTCTCCGGCACCTCGATCATCCTTATCTACATGATCATTGGCCTGTTCGTTTACTTCATCATGCGTGCCATGGGCGAAATGCTGCTTTCCAATTTGAATTTCAAGACCTTTGCGGATTTTGCCGGCGCCTACCTGGGGCCTCGCGCTGCATTTTTTCTCGGCTGGTCCTATTGGCTTAGCTGGAGCGTTGCGGTGATCGGCGATGCCGTCGTGGTCGGCGGTTTTTTCCAGTACTGGTTTCCCCATCTGCCTGCCTGGATACCGGCTATCGGGATGCTGGCGACACTGTTTGCCTTGAACGTGCTAACGGTCAGGCTTTTCGGTGAAGTCGAATTCTGGTTCGCGATCATTAAGATCATCGCCGTGGTGACACTTATTGGCGTCAGCATCGTGATGATTGCCAGCTCGTTCGTTTCGCCCAATGGCGTCACCGCGTCGCTGAGCCATCTGGTGGATAAGCAGGCTGCATTCCCTAATGGCTTGCTTGGTTTTTTTGCCGGTTTTCAGATGGCGATATTCTCATTTGCCGGCACCGAGTTGATCGGCACCGCTGCGGCAGAAACCCGCGCTCCGCAGAGGACGTTACCCAAGGCAATCAACTCGATTCCACTGCGAATCATCCTGTTCTACGTGTTGGCATTGGCCTGCATTATTGCCGTGACGTCCTGGCAACAGGTTTCACCGGTAAAAAGCCCTTTTGTCGAGCTTTTCCTCGTCGCAGGCTTTCCCGCAGCAGCCGGCATCGTTAACTTCGTGGTCCTGACATCCGCCGCGTCATCGGCCAACAGCGGCGTATTCTCCTCCAGCCGCATGCTGTTCGGGCTGGCGAATCAAGACAACGCTCCGGGTATTTTTCGGCGTCTATCGGGCAACAGCGTGCCTCTGTTGAGCCTGGCCTTCACGACACTGTTGATGCTGTCAGGTGTGCTCGTGCTGTTCATCGTTCCGCAAGTCATGACAGCTTTCACCATCGTGTCCACCGTGTCGGCGATCCTGGTGATCTTCACGTGGTCGACCATCCTCGCGTCTTACATTGCCTATCGCAAAAAACGTCCTGAGCTTCACGCCAAATCTGCTTACAAGATGCCAGGCGGCGTGCCAATGGCCTGGTTGTCACTGGCTTTTATGGGCTTCGTGCTCTGCCTGCTGGCATTGAGACCTGACACACGCGTGGCGTTGATGGTCATGCCGGGGTGGTTCATATGGCTGGCAATTGCCTATCAGCTGACACGTAGCAGGAAACCAAAAACCGCCGTTGAATCGGCAGGGCAATTCGGTTGAGTCAAAACGCGTATTTCAACCGGCAACGACCACGGCAGAGAACCCCACACGTGCACGCGTCAAAGGTTGATTAAAACAGAAGAAATTGGACTCAAGGAAAACCTGATGACTACCGATCCGGGGCTGGCTACAGCCGGGCTAGCGGAGCCCGATCCTGCGTGGCTCCGGGTAGGTAGATGCAGTATTCACTGATCAGAGGCGAGCAGCTTTTTAACTTCGGCAATGATCAAGTCGATGTTGAATGGCTTCGCCAATACCGCATCAAACAGATCCGATCTCTGCATGCCGATGTGTGCCTGAGCACCGCTCATCAGGATGATCGGCAATTGATTAGCGCAAGGGAGGGCTCGAACGGCTGTGGCAAATTCCAGGCCGTCCATAACAGGCATCATAAAGTCGGTGATGATCAAGGCAGGCCTTTCTCTATCCAGCACTTCCAGTCCTTTTCGACCATTGCTGGCAGTCACCACCATGAACCCCTCATCCTCCAGTGCGAAGCTGAGAATGTCAGCGATCAAATACTCGTCATCGACGACCAGGATGGTGGTCATGTTAATTCAACCCACTCAAAAGCTTAAGAAAGTGAACCGGGCGATGTCCCAGTGGGGGCTGAAGGTTCATGTCTCGAAGCCTTTTTCAGGAAAACATCGCGATCTTGGATGACAACCTCAAATCTGGAGGGGTCATAAGAGCTATCTCGTACCTTAAGAATGGAAAGTGTCCTGCTTAGTTCAGAGTGATTCTCAGAGAACCGCATCAGCATCAAGTTATCGACGATGCTGGACAGGTCAGAGTTTGGCGCGCTGACCTCGGAGCCAAATAGATCACGCATTTCCCAGGACGCGAATACGGTTACGCCCCTGGAGCGCAGTTCATTCATCAGCGCACTCAAGAAGTCAGTAATTCGCGCCGGATTTGTAGAAACTCGTGTCATACCGCTAAGGCTATCGATGAACAGGCGCTTGATGCCCTTCTCTTCTACAAGACTCAACAAGCGTGCGCCCAACCCATCCAGCAACCCCTCAGTCGTCGGCTGCCAGGCAATGCTCAGGGCGCCGCTGTTCTCCATGCCTTGGATATCGATACCCAATGATTGGCCTTTGAGTCGCAACCGTTGCGGGCTTTCATAAAAGCCAAAATGCAGTCCTGGAGCCTCCACCGTCGACTCGGCCAGAAATTTCAGGCCCAGCGTCGTTTTACCAATGCCGGAGGGGCCCATGACCAGAGACACACTGGAACTGTAAAGGCCTCCACCCAATATGCCGTCCAGCGAACCAATGCCACTGGCGATACGCGTCATGTCGGCGCTGTCGGGGGCGGATGGGTGGCTATAAAGGCTTTCGAGACGAGGGTAAACCACCAAGCCATTGTCGGTAATCTCACACTCATGAAGGCCTGTCATGGCCCCACTGCCGCGAGTTTTACGCAGTTGAATACGACGTACCGAGCGAGTGCCAAACAGCTCTTCGCCCATTTCAATGACGCCATCAACCATGGTGTGCTCAGGGCTGCCGTCGTCGAGACGGGAGCTGGTCAGAAACAGCACCGTGCAACCCGCGAAAGCAGCGTGCCCTTGCAACTCGGAAATGAATTTCTTGGTGTCGATGTGCGAGTCGGCTTTTGAGCGAGCATTAAGCAAGCCGTCTACCACCATCACTGTAGCTTTTTGGCGACTTATCTCGCGCCGAAGCAGTTTTACCACCTCGTCCAGCCCTTCGTTTTCCAACGTATCAAACGCGCTGACAAACTGAATGTCGGCGCCCACTTTGGACGCGTCGAAAAAGCTCAGAGTAGAAAGAAACTGAAAAAGACGGTCGTGTGACTCGGCCAGCAGTGTGGCGACCAGAACCCGGCCTCCATTGTTCGCATGATGGAACCCAAGTTGGTTGGCCAGGATCGTTTTGCCAGACCCTGGTCGCCCCTGGATTATGTAGGAGGCGCCCGCGACCAGCCCTCCCTTGAGCAGAGCGTCGAGCCCTTCGATTCCACTTTGGAGGCGTTTTAGCTTTTCCACAATGCGACCCTGATCTGAAAAACAGGCTGTTTAAGCCGAGTGATAGGAATGCTAACGCCATTTACGCTTTAGAGCCATTCAGACCTGGAGCGCGGTGGGTTAATCAACGGGAATGAAGTCCCAGATCATCTATCCCATGCGCGTATTGCGCAAGAAATGCTCAAGCACGTTACGAACGGGTTCGAAACGGTTTGGCTAACCGGATCAAAGATGCAACGCGGGCTTGGACTGGCGGATGCCATGGGCGGAGGGGACGCGAACACGCAGCGCGATCAGCAACGCGGCCAGCAGCATCAACACGGCCGCGGCTACAAATACGCCTGCGCTTCCACCGAGGCTGAACACCGCACCGCCAGCGGCGGCGCCCGTGGCAATGGCGGACTGCACCGAGGCCACCACCATGCCCCCGGCGCTTTCCGCCTGGTCAGGGACCGAGCTGGCGACCCAGTTCGACCACGCCACCGGCACGCCACCAAAGGCCAGGCCCCAGATCGCCAGCAGGACCGCCTGCCCCGGCACCGAGGCCGGCAACAGCACCAACGCCAGTGCGGCGACGCCGACCAGTGCGGGCATCAACACCAGCGTGGCCAGCGGGTGGCGCTCCAGCAGCCTCCCGGCCAACAGCGTGCCGACGAAGTTTGCGACACCGAACCCCAGCAGCATCAGTGACAGCCCTTGGGCGCCGATACCCGTAGTCCCCTCGAGGAAGGGCCGAACATAGGTGAACATCGCGAAGTGCCCGCTGTGCACCAGCACACAACCGAACATCCCCATGGCGATGCCCGGGCGCAGCAACACCTCAAGAACGGTGCGCAGGCGTGCCGGTCGGCGCGGCGCAAGGCGCGGCAGAGTGAACGCCTGTAAAGCCAGCGTGACCATGCCTACCGCCGCCGCCGCAAAGAACGCGCTGCGCCAGCCATACAGCCCACCCAAGTAGCTGCCCAGCGGTACCGCAACGACCGTGCCGATGGCGATGCCGCTGAAGATGATCGACAACGCCCGGGGCAACAAGGCACTCGGCACCAGGCGCATCGCTACTGCCGCCGCCATGCTCCAGAACCCGCCAAGGGCAATGCCCAGCAAGATACGCATCAACAACAGCACCACGAAGCTGGAGGAAACGGCGACCAACAGATTGGAGGCGACCATCAACGTGGAAAAACCCAGCAACACCCAACGTCGGTCGATGCCACGGGTCAGGCCTGGCACCAACAAGCCGGCAAACAGCGCCACCACCGCCGTCACGGTGACTGCCTGGCCAGCCAACGCCTCGGACACGCCCAGGTCAGTCGCCATCAGCGTCAACAAACTGGCCGGAAGGTACTCAGCGGTCAGTAATCCGAACACACCCATGGCCAAGGAAAATACTGCCATCCACGCGGGGGTTGCAGGTTCTACGTCCGCGTCGACGCCAACATGGCGGTCGGAAACGGTATTACACACACAGTCAGTCATTGCACGGATCTCCCAATCTTCATTGCGAGCCGCAGTCTAGGCGCGGGAATCCGGATGATCTATGATCTAAAGTCTCTACTTTTTGATCAAAACACCTGAACGATGCCTACAGATCAGTTTGCGCTTTCCTCGGATCTCATCAACGAGCTGTTACGCGGCATGCGCCTGCGTGGGGTCGAATACCGGCGTATCCAAACGGGGCCGACCTTTGGTTTGGGCTTCGCGGAAAAACCCGGGCACGCCTGGTTCCACTTCATGGCCGTCGGCACTGCGGTGTTAAAGATGGAGGACGGAACCACCTACGCGCTGTCTGCCGGCAACGCCGTGTTTATTTCCCATGGCGCGGCCCATCAACTGTTTTCCCATACGGACGTGCCGGTTCAAGACATCGACCGTTTAGACGGCGCCCCTCTGGGCGACACCGTCAGCGCGGTGGATACCGGGACCGACGGCAGCCCCACGCCGAGCACTATCGTGTTCAGTGGCTGCATGGAATTTGAACTGGGCAGCATCCATGGGCTTGGTCGGCTGATGCCGGGCCTGATGCTGATTGATGCCGGTGGCCAGCGTTACCCCGGACTGGTGCCGATCCTGACCACCATGGAACGCGAGGTCAGCGCCGCACGTGTCGGCTTCGCCGGTATCCTCGCGCGGCTGGCCGACGTGGTGGCGGCCATGGTCGTTCGCGGCTGGGTGGAGTGCGCCTGCGGCAATGCCTCTGGGCTGGTCGCCGCCTTGCGCGATCCACGCCTGGCCGGTGCGCTGCTTGCGCTCCACCAACAACCGGGTCGCGAATGGACCGTTGCGCAGCTGGCCGAGCACTGCAATACCTCGCGCTCGGTGTTCGCGGACCGCTTTCAAGTGACTATCGGCATGACCCCGCTGCGCTACGTCACCGAACTGCGAATGCGGCTTGCAAGCCAGTGGCTGACCCTCGAAAGGCTGCCGATTGAAGAGGTGGCGCAGCGCTTGGGCTATACCTCCCAGGCCGCCTTCAGTCGTGCATTCAAGCGCATTACGGGGCAGACACCGGGATTGAGTCGCAAGGTCAGGCAGCCCGCGCTGACTTGAACCGGGCGCAAGCAGCCGATGAGCCGTGGCGCCGGCTCATTTACCGCCCGTCACGTCGAGGAATGTACCGGTAACGAAGGATGCCTCCGCGCTCGCCAGCCATAGAATCGCGCGAGCCACCTCCTCGGGCTGACCACCGCGCCCCATGGGGATCGAATCCTTGACCCGATCGACCCGCCCCGGCTCACCGCCACTGGCGTGCATGTCGGTATAGATATGCCCGGGGCGGATACAGTTGACGCGTATGCCTTCGCGCGCCACCTCCTTTGCAAACCCAATGGTGAACGTCTCCAACGCGCCCTTTGACGCCGCATAGTCGACATACTCATTGGGGCTGCCGAGGCGCGCCGACGCCGAAGAGACATTGATCACCACACCGCCCGGGCCGTTGTGGCGGTAAGCCATGCGCTTCACCGCCTGTTGGGCACAGAGTATTGGCCCAATGGCATTGACCGCAAAGATGCGCTGCATCCGCTCCATGCCAAGGTCTTCCAGGCGAGACTGAGGCCCCAGCATCCCGGCGTTATTGACCAGCACGTCGATACGTCCGAACCTGCGGTCGATGGCCGCGAACAAGTCGGCCACCTGTTGCGGGTCGGCACTGTCGGCCCGCATCGCCAACGCCCGGCGCCCCAGTGCTTCTACATCCGCAGCCACGGCCAGCGCTGCGGATTCGTTGGCAACGTAGCTGATAGCCACGTCATAACCCCTTTCGGCGGCCAGCCGGGCGGTGGCGGCCCCCACTCCACGACTGCCACCCGTGATTAGAATCAGCGGTGCCTGCGAGACATTGACCATTGAACATAGCTCCTGAGCTGTTGGCTGTATCAGCCGATGATGAGCGTACCGCCGGCTATCACCACGCACGCCAGTATCCGGCGTGCAGTGAGCGTCTCGCCAAGAAACGCATAGCCGATCAACGCCGCGAACAGCACGCTGGTTTCGCGCAGTGCCGATACCGCGCCCAGGGGCGCTTCGTTCATGGCGTAGATGATCATTCCATACGCGAGCAATGAGACCAGGCCGCCGACCAACGCGGTCACTGTTCCGGGCCGGACGCAGAACAAGCTGCGGCTGTCGCGCAGGCCGATGTAGACCACCGGCATCAGCACGCCCCACAGGGCGCACATCCACACCGTGTAGGCAAGCGGCGCACCGGAGAGCCTCGCACCGATGCCGTCGACCACACTGTAGGCCGCGATAAAGCCGCCCGTTCCCAGCGCATAGGGCAAGCTGGGAACCGACAGACTGCGGCCTCTGAAGGCCAGCGAAATAATCCCGCCCGACACCAGCGCAATACCGACGAGCTCGCCGGGGGTGATGCTTTCTCCGGCAAACACGGCGGCACCAAAAGTGATCAGCACCGGCGACGATCCACGTGAAATCGGATAGACCTGCCCCAGGTCGCCAACCCGGTAACTGCGCACCAGAAACAGGTTGTAGCCCACATGCAGCAACCCCGACACCACCGCGTAGCCCCAACTTTCAATCGCCGGGGACGCCATGAATGTCGCAGCAACCACACTGGTGATGGCGATGGCGACGCACATCACCGTCATCGACCACAGCCGATCGGCGCCGCTACGCAGCAGCGCGTTCCAACTGGCATGCAGGAGCGCGGCGAACAGCACGAGGAACACGAGATGAATAGGCATGCGCCACTGTAGGCAATGCGGCGCCGGAGCTAAAGCGAAGTCTCCTCATTGGGCCATGAGCAGATGCTCATAACTCGCTTGTCTACGCCTGTACTTTCAGCGCCTCACTGACCAGCCATTGGCGAAAGCTGGCGATGTGCGGCTGCGATTCGATGCCCTTGGGGCAGACGAAGTAGTAAGCCAGCGGCGATGGCAGCGGTATGTCGAACAGCCGCACCAAACGGCCATCGCTGATTTCCTTCTCGACATGCCCGCTGCGCACCAATGCAACGCCCTGGCCGAGCAAGGCCGCCTCGACCGTCATGTTGGTATCGCCAAACCTGACGCTCTCCTTGAGCGGCAAATAGGCCAGGCCGACGGTTTGAAACCACACCTCCCACTTTGGCACCAACTCGGCGCCATCGCGCGTCAGCAGCGGGAAGTGCAACAAGTCTGCGGGGCTCTGCGGCGTCCCCACGCGTCGCAGCAGTTCGGGGCTGGCCACAGGGAATACCTCCTCCCCAAACAGGAACTCCGAATGCAGACCTGGGTAATTGCCCTTGCCCAGCCTGATCGCAACATCCGCCTGGCCGTGCGAGAAGTGGATGATTTTATCCGTGGTGTCCAGCGAGACCAACAGCTCGGGGTGCTGACGAGCCAGACGTGGCAAGCGTGGCAGCAACCATTTGAGCGCGAAGGAATAGGTGGTGCTGACGCTGAGTCGCACCCTGCCCTTTTGCTCGCGCAAGTCACCCAACGTCGCCTCCAGGCTGATGAAAAACTCCCGCACGATGGGCGCCAGCGTAGCCCCCGCTGCCGTGAGGCGTAACGCCTTGCCACGCTCAAACAACGGCACACCCCAAAGCGCCTCCAGGTGCTTGAGCTGGTGACTGACCGCGCTTTGAGTCACATGCAACTCCTGTGCGGCGGCTGTAAACGTCGGGTGGCGGGTCGCAACTTCAAAAGCGCGCAAGGTCGCGGTGGGCGGCAGATCTCTCATAGGGGCGGTATCCAGCGAGTTTTCGCAAAAGCACGTGTATGAACGTTAGCTCATGCAGCGGCGAAGTTCACTGTAAACGTCGCCTCCGTGACAGTACCGTGGCTCAATTCAAACTGAATACTCAAAAAGCATTTTCGGTTTTAACTTTCCTTCTCGCATTTGCCTGTGCCACCCAAAGCATACTAAGGCCCGCCATATGGAAAACAAACAGCCCTCCTCTTATCGAGCCAAGCAATTTTATTACTGCTCTAGCGCTACTGACTCAATCACCTTAGCGATTCAAGATCGCAACCGTATAACTTCTAGCAAACGTTAAAAAGACCAGGCAGGCAAAGCCTGCCTTACAGCTCTCAAAAAAATCGACGATACCAACCTCGCTCATAAGAACCATCATTTATTTACGGCATATTCCTCTATCAACTTCCACAGTAGACGCCCCATGGGCACGCGATAAATATCGCTATGCGCACCACCTCCTGATCCCGGAGAATTAAATTGGGTGATGCCGTCCGACACGTTTATATAAGAGACCTTCCGGACTTGCCGATTGCCATCGAATGGATCATTACAAGCTTGCCCCCCATGCTTGCAGATACTGAAGCTGCCTGCCGACGCTGCCGAAGTATCAGACGCGGTCATACAATTAAATATATCCTTATAAGGCGAATCGGGCGAGTCGCAAGCTTTATGATAAGAACTGATCGACCCTGCTGGTGACGTCCAAATGATAAATGGAGAGCCCACCGCACTGTCATTAGCCGCGGCAGTAAGTACCAACTGAGTGTTTTTTAACTTCGCATAATCACGGTAAGGAGCGCCCTCACTGCTCAAGCCAGCTACAAACCGATTGATGCTCATTGCACCTTGTAAAGCGACGGCGAGATCAACGGAGCTAGTCACCATCTTCTGATCAGGGAAATGGTTATCTATAGGTACCAGCGCAGGCGAACTGAAAACAGCCCTCGTCATTGCCCGAGCCCCAAAGCTATGCCCTAGTGCAACCACACGTGCGGGGCTACCTGAAGCGGCCAGGCTCTTGGGAATTGTCTCGTTCAGAATTTTATTGAGCCAAGACAATCCGACTTCATCTGCGTCGCCTGCCTTATTTGAGTAGCTCAATACGTTACCGGCAGAGTTCGACCAATAGGAAGGCCAGGTGACGCCAATCACTAGTGGCCTGAATGGTCCATTGATAGCTTTCTGTGTATCCAGTGCCTCCTTGCGATTGATCTCGTTTTCCTGGAGGCCTCGTTTGTCCTCAAGCGAGGCCGCAATTACGTTGCCGGTGAGGTCATTAAAGTTTCGGATTGCCTCTTGCTGAGAGGTATTCCAGCCCATAACAATAACCAGAATGTGCGTATAACTACCGTCGAGCAGGTCTTGCGTAAGGTTGGTTTCCAACGAGGCCAACGCGTACTTTCCATAGTCATACAATTGGTAGGCTTTCGCGTCCACCTTATCCAGGTTCGTGGAGATTCTGCAGGCGTGCCAATCGCTGATTTTAGCGAGGTCATAATCCTCTTTTATGAGTGCCAATGGTTTAGCGGCATAAGCGTTGTAAACAAAACAATGTGAGGTGGAAACGTAGGGCTTGGACAACACCGCAACGTTCTGGGTATAGCGATTCTGAACGATATGTGAGATGAACATTGCCTTCGGATCGTTGCGCTGAAATCTGCTGATAATATTGGACGTATCACCCGCACTCGTTTGCTCGCTGTTTATGTACTGACCACTTCTTACAAAACTTACCTGTGGGTAGGGCTTGGGACCACCCACTATCGATTGTGGGCTTTTTTCGAGCGCAACCACGTAACCTGGGTAATGCAAGGCGGTTCCGGACGGAAAATGCAAAACAGAATGGAAGTTCTTGGCATTGGAACTACCAACCTTCAGGCTCGTTTCGTACGGTTCCATAACTGATCGCTGGTCTGAACACGCAAAAAGTCCGATGCACCCCGTCAGAACACACACCCATTCAAGTTTTTGCATAGTATTCCCCAGGCTCGTAAGTGGTCTGCAATCGTTGAACTATGTAAATGCCCTTATGCCGTGAGTGTGGTTAATCACCGCATAGCAGGATGACTATAGTTCGCAGAATTCAAGAACGCTCATCGCTCTTAGAGGGTGAATGCCCTCTCCTATCTGGATCTCACGATCCACAACCCCAACGGGACTGGGTGGCTTGGCTGGGGATCTGGTTCATCGTTGCGCTGAAGCCGAGGCCGCTGCACGCAACGTATTGATCGGTTTTCGCCTGGGCGATGTGTGGGCGGATGTTTTCACTGATGCCAAATACAAGCTTTGGATCATGTACAGGGATAGAACCACTACCCTTTGATAGTTACTGCCTGGCTAGACCTACCTACAACCGGTTGCATTACTGAACCTGTAAATCAGCAGCATTTGCTTGGCAGGTACTCGTCACGACTGAAGTCTTTCAAGCCGCAGCGTTGTTCTGTGGCGTTGGCGAAACGGCGAAGCATTTGTATCGCCCCGTCACGTGCTTCTTTCGACAAATCACAGGCAAGATCGCGAGCTTCTCCCACCAAATCCGACCGAATACTTTCATAGATGGCCGTGCCTTCTGGTGTAACTGTAATGGCTAACGCTCGGCCGTCCGTTTCGTCGGGTACGCGGCGCACCAGCCCTTGTTTGGCAAGTGAGTCCACCAGCCGGCTGGCATTGCTCTTGTCTAGATAAAGCTCACTCGCCAGCGATTGAACGCGAACAGGCCCAGCCTTTATCACGTGCTCCAGCGCGTAGCATTGAGTTACGGATAACCCTTCGCAGCAGCTGCGGTCTCTGTCACGAAACTGGTAGACGCGAACCAAGTGACTAAGCGCTTCGTAAAGCTGTTCGGCATCCTGGTCGATCTGATCAATCTTTGTCATAGCACTCGGCTCGCAATTCCGGGGAAACGCTAATAACACCTTAGCACCCGAAGCGACACATTTTTTTGGGTATAAGCCCTAGCAAAATTGTTCCAATATATTAGTTGCGACTCGCAACGTATTTTGCGATTGTGGACTGAAGGCAAGGCCTGCGGCCCTATCAAACGGCAATTCCGGTAACTTTCGGAGACACAAGGATGTTGGTAGAAGCGCTTAGGACGAAAACAGGTTCCCGTTTACGGAACCTATGGAGCAGCGTTTCCATGCCTCTCCCTGTCGCAATGCTACTGGGCGCGATTCTAATCCCTCTTCTTGCCGGCACTAGCAGCGGTGACGTATTTCAATCGCTGAGCGAAGGCTTCGCAAACAACCTCGGCTATTTCGCCATCGTCATCCTGAGCGCGTTTTTCATTGCCGGATGGATCTCGACGCAAGGCAGTGTGTCTTTTGGAAAATTCGGTATCTCTCTATCACCCCTTTTGGGTGCTGGGATGGTTTGTCCCGATACGGCCTACGCCTCTCTTGCTCCCATTGCGGGGCAACACAGGAAATACATCGCCATAGGATGCTACTCAGGGTTCAAGCTGCTGATGCCCGCAGGCCCGCTGATCATCGGGATTGGGCTGGGAGCCAACACTCATGACCCAAAGTTTCTGTATCTAGGGTTGCTGCTCACCGTCGTCACGTGGATAACTGGAACGATCTGGACGTACTGGACGACTCGCACAGACTTTTCATTCCCCCAGAATTCGACGGCCCCGACCGTGCCTCAGGGCTCGGTTTTCAAAGTAATTCTGCCTCTGGCAGTATTTTTCGCGCTCCTGGTCGCCGGGTACACCCTCACAAAGAACCAGCACTCTGTAATCGAGTTCTTTACTACGCCCGCCGGTGCGCTGATCGCCACATCGTTATTGATCGCGATTAGCTGCAAACCTGGTGAGGTTCAAGATCTGCTCTCCAAAGCGATGCGTAGAACCAGCTCGCTACTGTTCACCATCGGCTGTGCATCTGCGTTGGGGCAGGCCCTTGGTAGGGTGCTTCCCAAGGATCTGATTCAGCAGGCATTCAGCGCGTCGGGCAGCACCACGCATATTCTGGTTGCGGTGTTCCTGTTGGCAGCGGTATTCAAAACACTGAATGGTTCTTCGCTTGCGACCTTCGCTGCCATCCCTCCTGTTCTCTCGCCGATCCTGGCGTCCAGCGGGGTGGACTTGATGAGCGTCACATTCGCCGTGTGTCTCGGATCCTTTGTCGCCATTCTCCCTAACGACAGCTATTACTGGCTGGTCAAATCGGACGCTTTTCCCGAATACAGCACCGGCAGATACATGCGCTTGGTGACAGCAGGCTCAGTTCTACAAGCATTCATAGGGCTGGCAGTTCTTCTGCTGATATCGCCTTAACTTCGAATTCCTACAAAACCAACAGTGACTCCAGTCACCGAATTGTCGTGCCTGAACTCAAGGAGAAAGAGAATGAATTATCTGGTCGCCAGTACATTCGAAGGGGGGTATCAACCGCTCAACGCGATATCTGCAACCACAGCCCTACTCGATGCAGATATCGACGCGCAGCTCATCGATATCTACGTCGAGGGACTTTCCCTGGAGAGATTCAGCGACGCAGATGTGGTCTTCATCTGCGTACCGCTTTTTGACTCTCTGACTGCGGGAACGCAGTTGGCCAAGCAGCTTAAAGAAGCGAAGCCCTCCCAAAAAGTTTGCTTCTTCGGTCAATACGCGACCATCAATGCAAAAAGCCTGGCCTCCAAATACGGTGACTATGCAATCGCAGGCGAGTGGGAAAAACCTATTGTCAGCTTGGCCAAACATCTGAGTGGCGAACAGGACCAAGATCTGCGCGGAGTGATCGATCGGACTCGCGGCCTTTCCAGTGAGATCGTTGTGCCTCAGTTGATCCGTGACGGATTCCGCCTGCCGCGCAGGGACCTGGCACCGCCTCTACACAAATATCCGCAACCTCAGCTGGAGAAGTTGCTCGGCGAAAAGAAAGTTGTGGGTGGGGTCGAAGGGTCGCGCGGATGTCACCATAAGTGTTCCTACTGTTCGGTGTATGCGGCCTATGACGGCAAGGTGCTTTTGGTCTCCGACGATCTCGTTGAGCGCGACGTGGCGAACCTCGTTGCACAGGGCATGACTCACCTCACGTTCACGGATGCCGATTTTTTCAATGCCAAGAAGCATGGTTTGAAAATCATCCGGACTCTGCATTCGCAGTTCCCTGATCTCACTTATGACTTCACCACTCGCGTGGATCATATTCTGGAGAACAAGGACGCCATCACAGAAATGGGGCAGCTCGGGCTTGCCTTCATCACCACCGCGCTGGAGTTCCCCAAGCAGGAAGTTCTCGACCAGGTCTTCAAGGAAATGAACGTGCCCATGATCGAGGAGGCGTTGGCGTTTCTGAAAGAGGCCGGCGTCAAGGTTAACCCGACCTTCATCACGTTCAACCCTTGGGTGAGCCTTGAGGACATGGCCGAGCTGCACGATTTCATTGCTCGCAACGAGCTGGAGAACATCGTCGACCCCATTCAGTTTGAAACTCGGCTGCATCTCTACAAGGGCTCACCGCTGCTCAACAACGACACGGTGAAGGAACTGCAGTTTGAGGAGCACGAGTTTCACTTCGACTGGCAGCATTCGGATTCCCGCCTGGACAAGCTCTTCATGGACTCGGTCACACCGCCAGAAGCAGGTGTGTTCAAACGTTGCTGCCTGAAATGCTAAGGAGATAATAGATGTCGTCACTTACTTTGTTGCAGGCGGCTCTCAGGCTGGCCAACCAAACCGATGGTCTTCAGGTGCCGGGCCATATTGCTTGGCGCGCTCATAACGAGTCGTTGAGCAGGTCGCTCAAGGACGGCAAAGACACTCTTTTCATCTGCTCCGCGAGCCGCAATGACGAACTCACAGCCCAGTATGGGCAAGCTCAGGGCGTAGTGTTCAGTCCGAGTTCGGACGAAGCCAACTCCACTGCGGCCGTGTTCGCGAACATTTACTGGGAAGGGTTCAATGCCGAGCCCGAGTTTGGCCGAATCGCGCAATCGCTCTATGAGCGACTGCAACGTCATGGTCGACTGGTATTTCCGGCGATTCTGTCTGATGAGGAAGCCGTAGCGCTCCGGGCCTTCACTGTTGAGGGGTTGGAGTGTAATAACGCACTCACCGAGTCTGCTGTTGCCGAGCAGCTCTGCGAGGCGGGCTTCCATGGCATCACCTATGAGCTGGCATCCGAGGTGCCTGTCTCCATTCAGGACGGCATTGAGTTCCGCCTGTTCACCGTGAGCGCATACAAGGGTAAGGCCGGCGTGTGCCTCGACCAAGGGCATGCCGTTATCTACAAAGGTCCTTGGAAACATACGGTCGACGACGACGGCCATACCTACCAGCGCGGCGTCCGTACAGCGGTGTGCGAGAAGACCTTCAATCTGCTGATGTCAGCGCCTTACCAAGGCCAATTCATACCAGTGCGCTGCTATGTCGAGCCAGACTTGGACAAGAGCGGCTTCTTCGACTGCAACACGCCTTCAGTTCGAGACCCCAAGGTCACCAAAGGGCTTGTGCCCATCGCAGGCTCAGCCGAGGAATCGTGCTGCGCTGATGGTAGTTCGTGCTGCTGAACGGGAGATGTGAGCAATGACTTCTGCAATTGAAAACACAATCATCGCGGACTACACCGAAGCGTTGAGCAACGGCAACGTTGTCCTTGAATCGCAGCTGACTGAGAGCTGCTGCAGCGACGCTTATGGTGCCCAGTACCTGAAGAACATTCCAAAGCGAATCATCGAAGCCAACTTCGGTTGCGGTAACCCGACCAAGTATGTGCGCGAAGGTGATGTCGTCCTAGACTTGGGCTCAGGGGCCGGTCTGAATTGCTACGTCGCTGCCCAAATCGCCGGTAGTAACGGTGCTGTCTTTGGTATCGACATCAACCCAAGCATGTTGCAGATCGCTCGTGAAGAAGCGAAGGCGTTTCAGAAGGCAACGGATAGCGCACCTTTGCGTTTCTACCAGGCCTCCGCGAGCAACTTGAAAATCGATCAGGAGCTGGCCGAGGAACGCCTGCGTACAGAGCCTTGTGCTGATTGGGCATCGTGGAAAAACTTCGAGCAGTTCATCAGCGATAGCTCCCAGTCCAAGCCTCTTATCGACAGCCAGTCTGTCGATCTGGTGATCTCGAACTGCGTGATCAATCTAGTTGGTGAGACCGAAAAGCAGAATGTTTTCGCCGAAATTTATCGGGTACTGAAACCAGGTGGCCGTTTTGCAATTTCTGACAACGTCTCAGATATCGCCATTCCTGACGAATTGAAACGAGACACCAAGCTGTGGTCGGCCTGCTACTCAGGCGTACTTCAGGAGCAGGAGTTCTACAAGCAGCTTCAGGAAGTCGGTCTCACGGGAATAAAGATTGAGGCCCGGAACGACGCCTCAACCAAGCGAATCGGTTCAGTCCGGTTCTACTCCGTCACTGTTACCGGCACCAAACCCGAAGTTCAGAACGGGGCGTCTGCGACAGTGATCTACCGAGGCCCTGGCCGTGAACTCACCGGAGATAGCGGCAGAGTTTACAAGCGTGGCGCGCCCACGGAATTGGCTTCACAGGATGCCTGCCTTAGCGTAGACGATGCATTGTATGTCGTGGAGGGAAGTCAGCCCGTCAAGCCCAAGTCTTGCTGCTCGTAACAGCGTCTGCGGCTACGAGCCTACTCAGTAGCCGCTACCCCTCAAATCTTTCCTAATGGGCCTGTCCAATGAGTACTTCACGCAAGATCCTCGCTGAGTTTCTCGGTACCGCAGTGCTGCTTTGCACCGTGGTCGGTTCTGGAATCATGGCTCAGCGCTTGGCGAACGGTAACGACGCGCTAGCGCTTCTTGCCAATGCGCTGGCAACTGGCGCGAGCTTGTATGTGCTGATCGTGTGCTTCTCCACTTTTTCGGGTGCGCACTTCAACCCGGTAGTCTCTGTAGTCGACTATTTGCGCGGAGGACTGAGCAGCAAGCAACTGGGCCCCTACGTGGTAGCTCAAACGATGGGTGCGATTTTCGGTGTATTCGCCGCGCACTTGATGTTTGAGCTGCCCTTGGTCGAGTTCTCCCACCACGCTCGCACAGGACCCTCGCAGTGGTTCAGTGAGTACCTGGCAACGTCGGGATTGGTACTGACAATTCTGCTGTGCGATAAATATCACAAAGCAAAAGTGCCTCAGGTAGTTGCCGCGTATGTTGTCGCAGCCTACTGGTTCACGTCCTCCACGAGCTTTGCGAATCCGGCAGTGACCATTGCTCGCGGGTTCACCGATACATTCTCGGGAATACGTATTTCAGATGCTGCACCCTTCATTATTTCGCAGTTCTTTGGCGGGCTGACTGCACTATTCCTGGCGAAGGTTCTTGGGGGGAAAGAAGTGATCGTGGACATCCCGCAGCCAGGCCTGCAGGAGCAGAAGCTCCCTATACAGTGATCGAGCCTCGCTTCGATTCGCGGATGTGATGAAGCTTTTCAAAAGGGTGATATACGAATCCAGCGCGATATTCTGATCCCGGTTGATGCCTTGCATGGTTCAGCCCGGACCAGCCACGGTTCATTATGGCAAACAGCAAGGAAAAACATGAATTACAACGTTAGGGTTGCAACACCCGCTGATGCCTCTGCCATCCAGGCTATCTATGCGCCTATGGTGTTGGACACCGTCATCTCGTTTGAGCTGGCACCACCGACAATCGACGAGATGGCGGAGCGAATTGCAGTAACCCTGCGGACGTACCCCTATCTGGTTGCAGAGATGGGCGGCAAGGTCGTTGGATACGCTTACGCAAGCCAGCATCGAACTCGAGAGGCCTATCGCTGGTCGGTAGACGTCACCGTCTACGTTGACCCCGCCGTGCACCGACGAGGGATAGCTCGTGCGCTTTATCAGCAGCTACTTCCCCTTCTTGAGAAGCAGGGGTTCCATGCGGCCTATGCTGGCATCGCATTACCCAATGCGGGGAGCATAGGCCTCCATGAAGCGCTCGGTTTTACTCATATTGGTACTTACCCTGAAGTTGGGTACAAACACGGTCAATGGCACAGCGTGGGCTATTGGCGGGCGCCACTTTGTGCGCAGACGCCCCCACTGGAAATCACCCCGTTTCGCGATATGAAGAACTGCGCACCTGCTTGAGCTTGGTTGCTCGATTGCATTGCCGGGAAGCTTCTCTTCGTCAATTTTTTTGGAACCCCGATAGCCTGTAACAAAACCCATAGAGACCCAAGTTCAAGGTTGCCGATCCACCGCGTTTGCGGCCTCGCGCGCTAAAGCCCTACTTCGCCCACCTACTCCTTCGCCCTCAGCACAACAATCCCCGGCGTGTTGGCCACATACGCCAGAAACGGCGAATCCACCACCTTCTGGCTGCCTGAATGTGAGGACGCATTGCGCAGTACGGGGCCTTTGTCCGTCATGATAAAGAACCCCACATGGGTCACATCCAGCCCGGCCAAGGGCGTATAGATGCCAATAAAATCGCCCTCGTGCAGGCGATTGATGACCTTCTTATCGATAAAACCGGCAGGAATGTAGGTGACCGTACGCTGGACCACCGGCAGGCCAGGCAAGTAGGTACTGCCGTCGGCTTTTTGGTTGAGGCGTTTTTCGCGGCGAACGGCATGGGCACTTATCTGCGCGGTGATGTCTTGCGCCGGCTTATACGTGCCGCTGTAGGCCCAATCCGTGTAGAAGTGCTTACGGCTCAGAAAGTCGAGATCGCCATCAACATAACGCGTGCGCAGCAGGTTTTTCATAAAGTCGGGTTGTGCTGCCGATTGTCGCAGGGCCTCGACGTAATCCAGGTAGGTAAAGCAATCCAGGCCTCGAAAATCGACCACCAACTGTTCGGGCGTGCTCAGTGAGCCCTGTAACTTGTTGGCAACATAGGGCGTGCCTAAAAAGGCCTCCGAGATCAGGCCGATCTGTTGGCCCGCGGGAAGCAACCGGTAGTTTGGACGCTCTTGGAGAATCGCATTGAGCTTCTCAACGGTGTAAGGATCCAGCGTCGCACCGGACGTCAGCGCTGCATTTTGCTGACGTTCGAGCGCATGATTTCCAGTGGTTGCGCCCGACGAGCCGCAACCCGCCAACAGCATCGACATCAAGATAAAAACATAGGGTGTGCGCATCTGACTCTTCACTTATCCAAGGGGCATCCGATCATACCTGCCAGCGCAAGTCAGCCGTGGCCGGCGCTCAAGCGCTCCCACAGAAAGCCATAGACCAGCGCTTTCATGTACGCACTCTGGGCATTATCCGCCGCGCCGCCGTGGCCGCCTTCGATGTTTTCGTAGTACGTCACGTCCTGGCCGGCATCGATCATTTTGGCCGCAAGTTTACGGGCATGGGCCGGGTGTACGCGGTCATCGCGGGTCGAGGTGGTGAACAGCACCGGCGGGTAGGTCTTGGCCGGGTCGAACAGGTGGTAGGGTGAAAACGTCTGGATGTAGGCCCATTCTTCAGGCACGTCCGGGTTGCCGTACTCTTCCATCCATGAGGCGCCCGCCAGCAAGTGGTGATAGCGCTGCATGTCGAGCAAAGGCACCTGGACGACCACGGCCGCGAACAACTCGGGGTATTGGGTGAGCATATTGCCGGTCAACAGGCCGCCGTTGCTGCCACCTTGCACGGCCAGGTGCCGGGGCGAGGTGATGTTGCGGTTGATCAGGTCTTGCGCCACGGCGGCAAAATCCTCATAGGCGCGCGCACGCTTGTGCTTGAGCGCCGCCTGATGCCAACGCGGGCCGTATTCGCCGCCGCCGCGAATATTCGCCACGGCATACACACCGCCTTTGGACAGCCAGGCGCGGCCCAGCCCGCCGGAATACTCCGGGCACAGCGACACTTCAAAACCGCCATAACCGTAGAGCAAGGTCGGCGCGTTGGCGTTGTACTGCAAGCCCTGTTCGTGCACCAGGAAATACGGCACGCGGGTGCCGTCCTTGGACACGGCAAAATGCTGTTCAACCTCATGCCGGCTCGCATCGAAGAACGCCGGCATGGCTTTGAGCACTTCAGGTTGCGCGTCAAGGTCGGCCAGTGACAGCGTGACCGGCGTGAGAAAACCTCGGGTGACCATCCACACGGCGTCGCTGTCATCGCTGTCGACGGCGCTCACATCCACGGTCGCCATCGCCGGCGCGCCGATAAATGCGCTGCGTGCCCAGCCTTGTGGGCCCGGCGTCAGCACGCTGAGGCGGTTTCTGACGTCCTCCAGCACGTTGAGTACCAAGTGGTTGCGGGTCCAGTCCATGCCGGCCAGCGAGGTGCTGTCCGATGGTTCGAACAACAGGTCGAAATCCCGCGCGCCGGCCATGAAGCGTGCAAAGTTGATCGCCAGCAACGAGCCAGCCACATAGCCATCACCCACTGCCCAATCATCACGCAATTGCAGGAGCAACCAGTCTTTGTGCACCGACTTGTCGGCCGAGTTCGGCGCGTCGATTTTGCTCAGCGTGCCATCCGGGGCGCGCAGGTACAGTTCGTTGTTGTAGAACGCCAGGGTGCGGCTGACGAAATCACGCTCGTAGCCCGGTGTGCTGTCGTGCATCGCCGCGATATACATATCGTCGTGCCGGCCTTCGTAGACGATCGTCGCGGCACTCAGGGGTGTACCGCGCTGCCACTGCTTGACGATGCGCGGGTAACCCGAGCGGGTCATGCTGTCTGCACCGAAGTCGGTAAACACATACACGTTGTCGTGGTCGATCCAACCCAGCCCGCCCTTGGATTCGGGCAACTCGAAGCCGTCATTGACCCAGGCTTTTTCGACCAGGTCGAATTCGCGCGTGACACTCGCGTCCGCGCCGCCCCGGGACAGTGCAACCAAGGCGCGTTGATAGCCAGGGTGCAGGCAGTCGGCGCCGTGCCATACCCAATTCTCACCTTCCAGGGCATTTAACGCGTCGATGTCCAGCACGGTTTCCCAGGCCGGTTGCGCCTTGCGATATTGCGCCAGCGTGGTCCGCCGCCACAGGCCGCGAGGGTGGGCGGCGTCGACCCAGAAGTTGTAATAGTGGGCGCCGATTTTTTCCACGTAAGGGATATTGCTGTCCGAATCGAGCACCGCCAGCAGGTCGGCCTGCATCGCCTTGAAAGGCGCGGATTCGGCGAGCCGGGCGTGGGCCTTGAGGTTTTGTGCGCGCACCCAATCCAGCGCCTGCGTGCTGTCGACGTCTTCCAGCCAAAGGTAAGGATCGTCGCCCGTGGAAGGCGGTGTCGGGAGGTTTGGCATCTGCGCATCCTGTGGAAAATTTGTTCGGAAAATCAAGGAGTGTCACTCAACCGCGCCCAACCCTGCAACCAGCACCTCCACCACCGCACGCACCTTGGGCAGCGCGTGGCGGCTTTTGATCCAGGCCACACTGATGCCCATCCCTTCACTTGCCCATTGCGGCAAGACTTGCACCAGCGACCCGTCCTGCAAGTGTTGCTCAATCAGCCACGACGGCAGTTGTGCAATACCGCAGCCGGCCAGCGCAGCCATCTTCAGGCCGTTGCCATGGCCGATCACCAGTTGCGGCTGCACGTGGCTGTGCAGTGTCGCGCCATGTTCGCCGGCGTGCTGCCAGTGGCTGACGCGACCATCGACCCAGCCGTAGGCAATGCACTGATGCTGTTCAAGGTCACGCTCGGACTGTGGCGTGCCGTGGCGAGTGAGATACGCAGGGGACGCACATAAAACATGCCACTCTCGGGTGAGTAATCGGTGCCCTACCGTCTCCGGCCAGGCCGGGTCGTCGCCGATGTGCACGACGATATCCACGCCTTCCTTGAACGGATCGACAAAGCCATCAGAGAAGGAGATGTGCGGGGTCAGCAATGGATGAGTGTTCAGCCACGGCAGCAGGATCGGCAGCACCTGCGCCTGGCCAAAGGCGCCGGGCAGGTCAATGCGCACACGCCCGCGCAGTTCGGTGTTTTCAGCCTGCAATGCCCATTCGGCTTCTTCCAGGTCGGTTAATACGCCGGTGCAGGTGCGCAGGTAGGCAACGCCGGCATCGGTCAGCGACAACCTGCGCGTGGTGCGTTGGAACAGTCGGGCACCCAGACGGGCTTCCAGGCGCGCAATGCTTTTACTCACGGCCGAGGCGGTCAGGTTCATTTTCCCGGCGGTCGCCGTAAAGCTGCCGTACTGCGCGACACAGACGAATACATCGATGCCCTTCAGGCGCTCTGAAGAAAACATGCACAGCCCTTATTCATGAATTGAGTTCCTGTGTCTGGATAAAAACCATCCTAAATCAGAACTCGGTTCAAAGGTAAGCTGCTTGTACTCTGATAAATGGACTCTGAGGCTCGAATGCTGGCCACGCTGAAAAACTACCCCGCCACCCTCAACCTGCTATTGAGCGCCTCGCTGATACTGACGCTCGCCCGCGCAATCACCCTGCCCTACCTGGTCATCTATTTGTCGAGCCACTTTGGCTTGAGCATCGCCGATATCGGCTTGGTGATCGGCAGCACACTGATCATTGGCTCGCTGCTGAGCCTGTATGGCGGCTTTCTGGTGGATCGGATGAGCAGTTACCGGCTTATCCTGCTCTTCTGCGGTGTGTTCACGCTGGGCTTTCTCGGCGCCCCTATCGCGCCTGCGCTCTGGCTGTTTTACCTGTGCCTGGTGTTGGTGAACCTGGCGTATGCGGTGATTGATATCGCGGTAAAAGCCGGGTTTGGCAGCCTGCTCCCCGTTGATCAGCGCAGTGAAGCGTTTTCGATCAAATACACGCTGACCAATATCGGTTATGCCGTCGGGCCGTTCCTGGGCGCGGGGTTGGCCGCCGTGGATGCCAGCCTGCCGTTTCTGATGTCAGCCGGGCTGGGTGCCGGGTTCTTGTTTATTTACTTCGTGTGGGGCGACAGGCGTTTGGAGACAGCCCAAGCAAACCAGCCACCCGTAGCGTTCCTGGCGGTCGCCACACTGCTGCTGCGCGATTACCGCCTGGTGTGCTTTACCCTCGGCGGACTTCTCAGTGCCGTGGTATTCGGCCAGTTCACGGCCTACCTATCGCAGTACCTGATCGTCACCACTACACCTCAGGAGACCTACCGGATCATCAGCACAATCGTGGCCACCAATGCCCTGACAGTTATCAGCTTGCAATACAGCCTCGGCAAACGGATTTCCCCGCGCTACCTGAGTCGGTGGCTTGCCGCTGGCCTGAGCCTGTTTATTGTCGGGCTGGGCGGGTTTGCGCTGTCGACCACGCTGCTGATGTGGGTGCTGTCGATGGCGATTTTCACCCTTGGCGAAATTATCGTGTTCCCGGCCGAATACATGTTCATCGATAACATCGCGCCCAATCACCTGCGCGGCATGTACTACGCCGCGCAGAACCTGGGCAATGTCGGCGCGGCGTTGGGGCCGGTGTTGTGTGGGTGGGTGTTGGCTACGCAGCCGGCGTACAGCATGTTTTATATGTTGGTGGTTTTTGTTGTGGCGGGCGGGTTGATGTACTTTTT
The DNA here is from genome assembly GCF_002742565.1 of Pseudomonas sp. 2995-3. Classification (NCBI taxonomy): domain Bacteria; kingdom Pseudomonadati; phylum Pseudomonadota; class Gammaproteobacteria; order Pseudomonadales; family Pseudomonadaceae; genus Pseudomonas; species Pseudomonas sp. 2995-3. Next base: position 398,829 of record NZ_LJSB01000223.1, read on the forward strand.
GGGAGGGCTGACTGCTAGTAAGCGTGGCAGCCTGACGCCACCGTCAGACGTTTGAAGGAGTGGATTCATCTGGTTGCGAGGCAACGACAGCGGGTTGTGAGCCTCGTTCCTTGCACGCTACGCAATACACCTTTGTCATCACGCCTATTGATAGCTCCCTAACGAAAACGCCATTCTAGAGGGCTCGCCTCTCGCTTATATCATTCCGAATGATAGTTACCTTTGTTTCATTCGATTCGTGACATAGCACCTCGCCGCGCATGATCCGCCCATCTCAAATACATTGGCGGATGCACCTCATGGAACAGTCACTCAAACACTTGCGCTTCCCCTTGGCGATTTTGGCCGTGGTGGTGATGAGCGCCTGCGGTAAGACCCCGGATCAAGCGGCCGCCATGCCCCCCGCGAAAATCAGTGTGGCCAAGGTGCTGGAACAGCCGGTCAACGAGTGGGATGAATTCACCGGTCGCCTGGAAGCCCCGGAAACCGTGCAAATTCGTCCGCGCGTGTCCGGCCAGATCGACCAGGTGGCCTTCACCGAAGGCGCCCTGGTGAAGAAAGGCGACCTGCTGTTCCAGATCGACCCGCGCCCGTTCCAGTCTGAGGTGCGCCGCCTCGAAGCCCAACTGGCACAAACCAAAGCCGCCGCCAGCCGTAGCGATAACGAAGCGCAACGCGGCGAGCGTCTGCGTCAGAGCAATGCGATCTCCGCTGAACTGGCTGACTCGCGCACCACCGCCGCCCAGGAAGCTCGCGCCGCTGTCGCCGGGATCCAGGCGCAGTTGGACCTGGCCAAGCTGAACCTGAGTTTCACCCGCGTGACCTCGCCGATCAGTGGCCGCGTCAGCCGTGCTGAAATCACCGCCGGCAACCTGGTGACCGCCGACACCACGCCGCTGACCAGCGTGGTCTCTACCGACAAGGTTTACGCCTACTTCGACGCCGACGAGCGCGTGTACCTCAAATACACCGAGCTGGCTCGTGAAGGCCGCCGTGGCGCGACCACCCCTGTGTACCTGGGCCTGTCCAACGAAACCGGCAACCCGCACCTGGGCCAGATGAACTTCGTCGACAACCAGGTCAACCCGGCCACTGGCACCATCCGTGGTCGCGCCGTGTTCGATAACAGCAAGGGCGAATACACCCCGGGCCTGTATGCCCGCTTGAAGTTGGTCGGCAGCGGCACCTACTCCGCCGTGCTGATCAACGACGAAGCGGTGGGCACCGACCTTGGCAAGAAGTTCGTGCTGGTGATGGACGGTGACAAGCCGGCTTATCGCTCGGTGGAACTGGGGCCGAAGATCGAAGGCCTGCGCATCGTGCGCAGCGGTTTGACCAAGGACGACACCATCGTCGTGAAGGGCTTGCAGCGCATTCGTCCGGGTTCGCCGGTTGCACCGGAAACGATCCCGATGGCCAGCAAGGAAACCCTCGCCGCCTTGGCACAACAACGACAAGCGCTTGAAGCCAGCAACCTGGAACAAGTGGCGCCGGATAAAGCCGCGCCCAAGCTCGCAGCCGTCGCGACTCCACGCGGTTAAGGGATACAACTCAAGATGAATTTTTCCAAGTTCTTCATTTCGCGGCCGATCTTCGCAGCGGTGCTGTCGCTGTTGATTTTGATCGCCGGTGCGATCTCGCTGTTCCAACTGCCGATCAGCGAATACCCGGAAGTGGTGCCGCCCACCGTGGTGGTACGTGCCAACTTCCCGGGCGCCAACCCCAAAGTCATCGGTGAAACCGTGGCCGCTCCGTTGGAGCAAGCCATTACCGGCGTCGAGAACATGCTGTACATGTCCTCGCAGTCGACTGCCGATGGCAAGCTGACCCTGACCATCACCTTCGCCCTGGGCACCGACCTGGATAACGCGCAGGTGCAGGTGCAGAACCGTGTGACGCGCACGCAGCCCAAGCTGCCTGAGGAAGTGACGCGCATCGGTATTACGGTCGACAAGGCTTCCCCTGACCTGACCATGGTTGTGCACTTGACCTCGCCGGACAAGCGTTACGACATGCTCTACCTGTCCAACTATGCCTTGCTCAACGTAAAGGATGAGTTGGCGCGTCTGGGCGGTGTGGGTGACGTGCAGTTGTTCGGCATGGGCGACTACTCCCTGCGTGTTTGGCTGGACCCGAACAAAACCGCTTCGCGCAACCTGACCGCCACCGATGTGGTCAACGCGATTCGTGAGCAGAACCGTCAAGTGGCCGCCGGTGCCCTGGGTGCGCAACCTGCACCGAATGCCACCAGCTTCCAGTTGTCGGTGAACACTCAGGGCCGCCTGGTGACGGAGGAGGAGTTCGAGAACATCATTATCCGCTCCGGCGCCAACGGTGAAATCACCCGCCTTAAAGACATTGCACGGGTAGAGCTGGGTTCCAGCCAGTATGCGCTGCGCTCGTTGCTCAACAACCAGCCGGCGGTGGCGATCCCGATCTTCCAGCGCCCAGGTTCCAACGCCATCGAGATCTCCAACGAAGTACGCGCCAAGATGGCGGAGCTGAAAAAGAGCTTCCCGGAAGGCATGGATTTCAGCATCGTCTATGACCCTACCATCTTCGTGCGTGGCTCTATCGAGGCGGTGGTTCACACCCTGTTCGAAGCACTGATTCTGGTGGTGCTGGTGGTGATCCTGTTCCTGCAAACCTGGCGCGCCTCGATTATTCCATTGGTGGCGGTGCCGGTATCGTTGATCGGTACCTTTGCGGTGATGCACTTGTTTGGCTTCTCGCTCAACGCACTGTCGCTGTTCGGCCTGGTACTGGCCATCGGTATCGTGGTGGACGACGCCATCGTGGTGGTGGAGAACGTCGAGCGAAATATCGAGTTGGGACTCGAACCGTTCCCGGCCACCGAAAAGGCCATGAGCGAAGTAACCGGCCCGATCATCGCGACCGCGTTGGTGCTGTGTGCGGTGTTCATTCCAGCGGCCTTTATCAGCGGCTTGACCGGTCAGTTCTATAAGCAGTTCGCGTTGACCATTGCCATTTCCACGGTGATCTCGGCATTCAACTCGCTGACCTTGTCCCCTGCCCTGGCCGCCGTGTTGCTGCGCAGCCATGACGCGCCGAAGGATCGCTTCTCCAAGGTGCTCGACAAGCTGTTGGGTGGCTGGTTGTTCCGCCCATTCAACCGCTTCTTCGAGAAAGCCAGCCATGGTTATGTGGGCACCGTACGCCGGGTGATTCGCGGCAGTGGTATCGCGCTGTTCCTGTACGCCGGCCTGATGGTCCTGACCTGGCTGGGCTTTGCCCACACGCCAACCGGTTTCGTACCGGCCCAGGACAAGCAGTACCTGGTGGCTTTTGCGCAATTGCCGGACGCCGCGAGCCTGGACCGTACCGAAGACGTGATCAAGCGCATGTCCGACATCGCGCTGAAACAACCCGGCGTGGAAGCCGCCGTCGCCTTCCCGGGCCTGTCGATCAACGGCTTCACCAACAGCCCGAACAGCGGCATCGTGTTCGTGACCTTGAAGCCCTTCGATGAGCGTAAAGACCCGAGCATGTCCGCTGGCGCAATTGCCGGTGCATTGAACGGCAAATACAGCAGCATCGAGGAAGCCTACATGGCGATCTTCCCACCGCCGCCGGTACAGGGCCTGGGTACGATCGGCGGGTTCCGCCTGCAAATCGAAGACCGTGGCAACCTGGGTTACGACGAGCTGTACAAGGAAGTGCAGAACATCATCACCAAGAGCCGCACCACGCCTGAATTGTTCGGCCTGTTCACCAGCTACACGGTCAACGTACCGCAGGTCGATGCTGCCATCGACCGCGAAAAGGCCAAGACCCATGGCGTGGCGATCAGCGACATCTTCGACACCCTGCAGATCTACCTGGGCTCGTTGTATGCCAACGACTTCAACCGCTTCGGCCGTACTTACCAGGTCAACGTGCAGGCAGACCAGCAGTTCCGCCTGGATGAAGACCAGATCGGTCAGCTGAAAGTGCGTAACAACAAGGGCGAGATGATCCCGCTGGCGACCTTTATCAAGGTCAGCGACACCTCGGGGCCGGACCGCGTGATGCACTACAACGGCTTTATCACCGCCGAAATCAACGGCAACGCCGCACCGGGCTACAGCTCCGGCCAGGCTCAGGCGGCGATTGAGAAACTGCTCAAAGATGAACTGCCCAACGGCATGACCTACGAGTGGACCGACCTGACCTATCAGCAAATCCTCTCGGGCAATACCGCGCTGTTCGTGTTCCCGCTCTGCGTACTGCTGGCGTTCCTGGTGCTCGCCGCCCAATACGAAAGCTGGAGCCTGCCACTGGCGGTGATCCTGATCGTACCGATGACCCTGCTGTCGGCCATCACCGGGGTGATTATCTCCGGTGGCGACAACAACATCTTCACCCAGATCGGCCTGATCGTATTGGTGGGCCTGGCGTGTAAGAACGCGATTCTGATCGTCGAGTTTGCCAAGGATAAACAGCAGGAAGGTCTCGATCCGCTGGCCGCGGTACTGGAAGCTTGCCGCTTGCGTCTGCGGCCGATCCTGATGACCTCGTTCGCCTTCATCATGGGTGTGGTGCCCCTGGTGTTGTCCAGCGGTGCCGGTGCCGAGATGCGTCATGCCATGGGTGTGGCGGTGTTCTCCGGGATGATCGGGGTGACCTTCTTCGGTCTGTTGCTGACCCCAGTGTTCTACGTACTGATCCGTCGTTATGTGGAGCGCGGCGAAGCACGCAAAGCGGCCAAGGCCTTGAAGCTGGAGACACAGCAATGAGCGTGAAAGTATTTTTGCCGAGCTTGCTGGTACTGGCGCTGAGCGCCTGTGCCGTAGGCCCGGACTACAAAACCGAAAAATTGGAGGCGGCCAATATCACGGCCGCCGCCGACACCAAAAGCTATGACCACGCCAAGTACGAAGGCATCTGGTGGCAGCAGTTCGAGGACCCGACCCTCAACCAACTGGTCACCCAGTCGTTGAGCGGTAACCGCGACCTGCGTGTGGCGTTCGCCCGTCTGCGGGCGGCACGCGCCATCCGTGATGACGTGGCCACCGACATCATGCCGGTCGTCACCTCTCGCGCCAGCAGCGACGTGGGCAAAGGCCAGATCCCGGGCCAGACCACCAAACGCGTCAACAGTGAGCGCTACGACCTGGGCCTGGACATGGCCTGGGAAGTCGACTTGTTCGGCCGCATCCGCCGCAACCTGGAAGCCAGCGATGCTGATCAACAGGTCGCCGAAGCCGACCTGTACCAACTGCAAGTCACCATGATTGCCGAACTGGTAGACGCCTACGGCCAACTGCGCGGCGCTCAATTGCGTGAACGCATTGCTCTGGACAACCTGAAGAACCAGCAGGAATCTCGCACCATTACCGTGAGCCTGCGTGATGCCGGTGTGGGCGATCAGCTCGATGTGGAACGCGCCGACGCACGCCTGGCCGCCGTTGAAGCCAGCGTGCCGCAACTGCAAGCCGAGCAAGTGCGCGAGCGTAACCGCATCGCCACCCTCCTCGGCCAGCGCCCCGACAAGCTGAGCGTGGACCTGAGCCCCAAAGACCTGCCGGCGATTGCCAAGGCCTTGCCGATCGGCGACCCCGGCCAGTTGCTGCAACGTCGCCCGGACATTCTCAGCGCCGAACGCAAACTGGCCGCCGCCACCGCGCGTATCGGCGTGGCCAAGGCCGACCTGTTCCCACGGGTCAGCCTCAGCGGCTTCCTCGGCTTTACCGCCGGGCGTGGTTCGCAGATCGGTTCGGCTGCCGCCAATGCCTGGTCGCTTGGCCCTAGCATCACCTGGGCCGCCTTTGACCTGGGCAGCGTGCGTGCACGGTTGCGCGGTGCGAATGCCGAAGCCGATGGCGCCCTGGCGACCTACGAGCAGCAAGTGTTGCTGGCGTTGGAAGAATCGGAGAATGCCTTCAGTGATTACGGCAAACGCCAGCAGCGCCTGGTCTCGCTGATTCGTCAAAGTGAATCCAGCCGCGCTGCCGCAGACCTCGCCGCGATTCGTTATCGCGAAGGCACCGTGGACTTCCTGGTGCTGCTCGATGCGCAGCGTGAGCGCTTGGCGGCTGAAGACTCCCAGGCTCAGGCCGAAGTGGACTTGTATCGCGGCATCGTCGCGATCTACAAGGCCCTGGGCGGTGGCTGGCAGCCGGACACGGTCGTCGCCAGCAGCAAGTGATGTAACGAGCTCCTTTGGTTGGTCGCATCCAGCCAATTTTTAGCCCTGCGGCTCATTCGGTCGCGGGGCTTTTTTTTGCTGATGATTTGAGGTGAGGCTTTCAGCTCGGTCGTGCAGGAGGGCGACAGTTGTCGGGGCGCGCGCAGAGTCGGGGTCAAACCAGCGAGAGATGAGCATCCCTGCTCGAAACAACAGTGGTTACGTTTTAGAAACGATTCAGCCTTCAGACGCCTTGGGCGGTGATTGCTGGGCAAAATCTATCGTGCCGTTAACCGTATTTGGCAATCCGATGTTTCCCACTAAGTTAGTGACTTCTTTGCCCGTACGCTCGCGTGGCGATAGCCTGATTAATGTCGCGGTTTTTTTGCTACCACACACCAGTTTTCTGAAATCAGAGAGTCCTTTCCCTAATGATTTAGGGACGTTCACCCCCACGCTTCTGACGCCCATTGCGGTGAGACGAAACAAGGATTTCGCCGTGCCGGCCACTGCCCCCGGTAGATTAAACATCGACAGCACTGCTTTACCCGCAACGGTTAACTTGGCAGCTATCGACCCTGCCTTTGCGACCGCGCTGACGGCACTGGCGGCCACAAACAGAGCACCTACAATTTCCAAGCCCAGCCCAATAGCGCCCACGGCAACACGACGGCGATCGCCTGAGGCGAGCTCTTCGATATTGCCTTTGAACGGAATCAGGGTATTGATGACGAAATTATCAATAGCATCCAAACGCTGCTGAACGGCTTCGTTATACGTCGTGCCTGCAGCTTGCTTCATCAGCAGCAAGGGGTCGACGAGCAAATTTTCCAGTTGCAGGGCTCTAAGAATTTCAGCCGTTCGTGTCGATGAATAGGTATTGGGCAAGCCCGCTGATGCGTCCTGACGCTTAGGCGGCGCGGGAAAGTGCGCGACGACCTCAATATCAACCGGCAGTGTCGGGCTTAGACGCCGGCGCATGATTTTCCCGAAGGAATCGGTACCCGAATCACTCATAAACGTCATGGCGTCGACCAGTTCCGGGCGTTCTGCGTAGCGGTTAGAGCCGGGGAGAAACTCATAACACTTGGCGCCCGACGCATCTCTGAGAAACAGAACAGGCCCGATTTTTTGCTGAGCCTCTTCTTGATTGAGGTCGCCCTCTTGAGTCGAAGCGCCATAGACGGTGACTTCGCCAGACTCTAACCTTCGCCTGTCTTCAACAGGCAATTCGCTCATCAGCATTTTCGTGGCAATGCCCTGATAGGTTGCCAAGCTTGTAATTCCCTGCACGACGGGCAATAGAAACACGCTTTCGATCGGCTTCAACTTTACAAGTTGATTCTTCAATGCCTCGAACGCGGTTTTATCTGAAGGGTTGATAAAGTTCCATTCTTTCGTGCTTATATTTTCAGCCGTCAACTCGCCTGACAAGTATAAATCCTTGATTGAACAAGGCCCCGCTGCAAGCCCAAGGACAGTGGTATCAGGTTTCCACGCGTTGATGGCTGAGTTCGCAATGTTGCTCAAGGGTACAGCGTTAACAACTGAAGAACTGGGCTTGAACAGTACCGTCCTTTTACTAAAGAACTCACTCTGGCCAGGGCAAACACGCTCCAATTCCTGTTCACCTACATGCGTGCGGGCTTTAAGTAATGAGCTGGCCTTATCAAGGCTGGCGGCCACTAGCCCACTGTCCTCCACGCGCTTGTTGTAAGCAATTGCCGCGGCATTCAGCGCTGTGGGTGAGTAATCATCCTCCTCGGTCACGACCCCCTGGGCCAAGGCCCAATCGTATATCGGTCCGGCACAGTGCATTGCTTCCAATTGTTCGTGTTCAGGCGAGACCGGCCTCAGTAAGGCACGAGAGCCAAGTTGTTCTACACTCATCAGCCGCGAACTGCCTTGAGATGCCATTTCCGCCAGTGCCGTGTGGACGCGCAGGCTGACCAGTGGCAACGTCCCCACACGTACAGTATCCGCGCCCTTCACCAGAAACTCGGGGGCGACGGTCGACAACAATGCATGCGTGACCAGTATCGCTTGATCGAGGGGCAGTTGTTTTTCTCTGGCCAGGTGTTGTTCAAGCTCAGTACGCACCTCGAACAGGGTTTTTCCTGCGTTTGATGCCGAGTACAGGTTGTAGCCGCCGATATGATTGCGCTGCGTACCCAGCGTTGGATCTATGATCAGCAGATCACGGGTAAGGATCAGCTGTTTGCGATAGCTTGGCGAAGCCTTCCCGCGCACCTCTGCCCCGTCGTCTTTAAGTGCAGCAAGAATGGGCTCACAGCGCCTCAGTCCTGCACCTTGAGTCAACGCTTGGCTAATGAGTTCGTCGGCATTCTGGCGGATGGATACCGGGCTCTGGCCTGCCCAGGGTTTGGGTGAGCAATCAAGCAGTGTCAACTGTGGGGGTATGTTGTTGCCGGGTGCTGAGCGGCGGACTCTGATACGTTGCCCCTCGGTCAGGGAATCAGGTGATTGCTGATCTTCCAGAAAATTACGGGCATAGCTGCCAAGTGGTGGTTCTGGTGGTAGCGGGTTGAGTTTCCAATTCACAATGTTGCGCAAGTCGCTGGCAGTCATGACGGCCGGTAATTCGCTCGACGTTGCATAGCGCAGCAATTGCCATACATCGCCGATTGAATGTGATCTGATTATTTTTCCGGTTGCTTCCGATTGCTGAATGGCACTGTCGAGCAGTTGCGCGAGCGTGGGATGGGCCAGAACTTGCTCCGTCACGTTGCGCCACGGTCCAGATGTGCCGTTGGCGCTGACCATAAACTGCCCATTCTCCAGCCGAACCTGGGCATTCACGCCTGTGCGGTTTGCGCTCAAGATGGGTGCCATCAGAGGATCGCGCATCAAGCGCTTCACTATTCTGAGCCCCGAGCGATTGGCAATCCCAAGTGACGAACCCGGTGCAATGTCCTGGGAAATCGCTCTGAGGTCGATGTCCTCGTTGTCTGGTTTGTCCTTGAGCTTACTGAGCAGCGTATTTATCAATGCGCTTTCATTTTCTACATCCATGAACTCACGCTCTGCCAGCTTGCGCATTTCAGGCGACCGCAGGGGGTCTTCCTCAACAGGCTTTACCGGAAAACCGGTGGCTTTGAGAGCGTCGGCATCGGTACTGTTGATGGGCCAGCGAACGCCGTAGAACGCCGCAATCTCAGCGGGCAAAAGCCTGGTTCCGGGGTTGCTCAGGCCATTTGCTTGCGGATCAAGCATGGCAGCACTGGCAATCACCTGCCGTCCGATCGGCCACCAACCGCTGCCATCAGACGGGGTAAATGTAGTGATTTTACCGGTATCTTGCGCTTGTACCGTCAGGGTGGCCCCCACTATGTGAAACCTAGGCATCACGAAATTTTGCGCCCTTACCCAAGCCTGCAGGGACGGCGCGTTCCACGCGTCAACAAAGTGGCCCATCCATTTGCCAATCGACGTCTCTGGCGACAAATCTTGAAAGCGCCAATCGTCTTGGTGCCCGCTACTCAGCAGGGTGGCCAGTTCAGCGTCAGCTCCAGCGGTTGGTTTAACGGCAACCGCCAGCTTGTCCGTTTGGCCGGTTGACGTCGCCAGGTTCAGCTCACCGGGTGACGGATTTGATTGGTGTGAGAGCGCACTGTTGCCTGTATCAACACGGGATAAGCTCATTAGACGTACTCCAGAGAAAGGAGCCTAATAATCTGAGAGCCGCCCCTTCGAAACGGATCGGCTTATTCTGAAGCGCAGTGCAGCAAGTGTATGTACACATTACCTCCTGCTAATCAACGCATGAGCCTGCGTCACAAAGACGGCAACGCGTCACTCAGAATCAGGCTGCGGTAGTGCCCTGGGTTTGAGCCGGACCATTTGCGGAAGGCTTTGTAGAATGAGCTGACATCAGCAAAACCAAGGCGCACGGCAATTTCAACAAAACTGATATCGGCCTCGGCAAGCCAGACAATCGCCAGTTCCTTGCGCACGCTATCCTTGAGCCCCTGATAAGTCTGCCCTTCATCTGCCAGGCGGCGACGCAAGGTTGACGCCGATATACACAGGTTGGCGGCCAAGCCTTCGGTTTCGGGCCAGGTATTGGCAGGCATATGGCGCAGATCATTTTTGATGCGATTGGCCAGGCTCGCCGGGTCGCGGTACTTGACCAGTATGTTGGCCGGCGCATGCGCCAGGAATCGCTTGAGTTCTTCCGGGCTACGCTTGATCGGCAGGTCGAGACAGTCGGCAGAAAAGATCATGCGCGTGCGTGGCCGATCAAAGCGCAGGTTGTCGGAGAACATCACGCGGTAGTCATCACAGAATTGCGGCTGCGGGCAACGCAGCTCAATGGCGAGTATCGGGATACGCCGACCCGCCAGCCAACAGGCCACGCCGTGGACGATCATCCAATAGGTGAAATAGGTAAACGCGCGTTTGGGTTCGGGTTCGAGCAAGACGATTTCTGCCAGGCTCTGTTGGCGCACCAGCTGTGCAGGCATCTGCTCGAACATCAGCGACAAAAAACCCAGGCCGGTTTCCAGGCCGGCATCCAGGCTCGGTTGCGCCATCGCGGCGCGGCACAGGAACGCCAGGCTGCCAGACTTGAGTTGGCGCGGGTCCATGCCAAAAAACTCATCGTCCATGCGCCGCGCCAGCAAGCGCCACAGGCGTGCGTAGGCCGTGGCGGGCACGCGAGCGTCGGGCTGCTCGAGCAGCGCCGGGTCTATTCCGACCTTGCTCAAGGCTTCAACCGTGGCCGTGCCGGGCGCGCAGCTCTGCAGCAAGGCTTCGCGCACAAGATGGATAGAGATGGTGTCTTTTTCCGCCATGGGAATCGGGCTATTCAATGCTGCAAAAGATGGGATGCATCATAAGGGCGGTTGCGATTCGCCACCACCGTTCAGCCGCAGTTCAGCAAAGGTCAATATTGGCTGTTTAGTAATGAGTATCATTATGTTACAAATTAGCATCCTATCCAGCCTTGATGCGGTGCCGAATGCTCGTTCCCTTTCTAATCATGCTGCGCGAAGGCATTGAAGCCGCATTGATCGTTGGCATTATTGCCAGTTACCTGCAACAGACCGGCCGTGGCCAGTGGATGCCCGCCGTGTGGATCGGCGTGTTCCTGGCCGCTGCGTTGGCCCTGCTGGTAGGTGGCGGCCTGGAACTGGTCAGTGCGGAGTTCCCGCAGAAACAACAGGAATTGTTCGAAGGTATCGTCGGCCTGGTAGCCGTCGGCATCCTCAGCTCCATGGTGTTCTGGATGCGCAAGGTGGCGCGCTCCATCAAGCATTCCCTGCACGAATCCCTGGATCATGCACTGGCCGGCTCCAAGCACCAAGTCATCGCGCTGATCGCCATGGTGTTCTTTGCCGTGGCCCGTGAAGGTCTGGAAACCGTGTTCTTCCTGCTCGCCGTGTTCCAGCAAAGCGAAGGACCGGGCGCCCCGATTGGCGCCCTGCTCGGCTTGATCCTGGCGATTATCGTCGGCTTCCTGATCTACACCGGCAGCATGCGCCTGAACCTCGGCGCGTTTTTCCGCTGGACCGGCCTGTTCATCCTGGTGGTGGCCGCCGGCATTCTTGCCAACTCGGTGCAGGCGCTGCATGAAGCCGGGGTGTGGAACCACCTGCAAACCGTGTTGTTCGACTTCAGCGCCGTGCTGCCGATGGACAGCCCGTTGGGTTCGGTGCTCGCCGGGATGTTCGGCTACCAGGAAGCGCCGACCGTGAGCACCCTCGGTGCCTATCTGATTTATCTGGTAGTGGCGCTGGTGATGTTCTTCCTGCCCTCGGCCCCTGCCAAGCCTGTCGCCAAACCTTCTTCCGTTTCCAGCCATTAAGGACCGTCTCTTGTCCAACCCAACCCTTCAACCGGCACCGCCGTCGCGCGCCCTGCGCTGGGCAGTGGCCGGCTCGGTGGTGGTGATGATCGCCGCCGGTGCGCTGTTTTATTACGCCTCGCAATTGGCTGCCGCCAAGCGTCAGACCAACCACAATGAAATCGCCGTGACGATTCACGCTCACGCTTGCGAGCCGAATGAAATCAGCGTGCCCGCCGGGCGCGCGAGTTTTCGCATCATCAACCGCTCCGACCGCGCGGTGGAATGGGAAATCCTCGACGGCGTGCTGGTGATTGAAGAACGCGAAAATATCGCGCCGGGCCTAAGCCAGGTGATCAACGCCAACCTGTTGCCCGGCGACTATGCGATCACCTGCGGCTTGCTGAGCAACCCGCGCGGCACGCTGCATGTGACCCCGACCGCCGAGTCTGACGCCCAGGCCAAGGCCAAGCCGTCGATGGTGGCGTTTATCGGCCCACTGTCGGAGTTCCGGGTGTACCTGAGCGGCCAAGGCAGTGCACTGGTCAAGGCCGTGACCGCGATGCAGCAAGCCATTGCCGCCGGTGACCTGGCCCAGGCGCAGGCGCTATATGTGCCGGCACGTGAAGCGTATCAGCGCCTGGCTCCCGCTGCGCAACGTCTGGCCGAGCTGGACAACGCGATCAACGCCCGCGCCGATTACTTCGAAAAACGCGAGCAAGACCCCGCGTTCAGCGGCTTCCACCGCCTCGAATACAGCCTGTTCCAGCAGCGCAGCCTCGATGGCCTCGGCCCGGTCGCCGAGCGCCTGGTCACTGACGTCACCACCCTCAAGCAACAGCTGCTTGCGCAATCACTGCCGCCGGAACAACTGGTCAGCATTGTGGTGCGCAACCTCAACAGCCTGGCGGATGTGCGTGCCGCCAGCGGTGAAGAGGAACGCTACAGCCATATCGACTTGAACGGTTTTGCCGCCAACCTGGTGGCCGCCCGCAAGGTGGTCGACCTGATGCGCCCATTGCTGACCAAATCGGCGGCGGACCTGTTGCCAAAAATCGACAGCGCGCTCGATGCCTTCGATGCCCAACTCAACAGTTTTAAAGTCGACGGCCAGTACAGCCGCTACGACAGCGTCACGGCCGATCAGCGCAAGCAGATCGCCGACAAGGCCAAGGCTCTGGCCGTTGCACTCGATGGAATCGACCCCGCCCTTGGCCTTTCCGGCCTGCAGTGAAGACGACCTAATAGATGAGTGATTCAGAACAGTTTTCCGCACACTTTTCAGCACAGCGCCGCCGTGTCCTGCTGGGCATGGCCGCCACCGGCGCCGCGATTGCCGGCAGCACCCTGACCTGCCCGGCCATGGCCGCTGCGGCCGAACAAGTCACCACCGCACCACGCAGTGACAAGACCCAGGACCACCACGACTTTTTCGGCCAGCACCAGACCGGCATCGTCACCCCGCGCCCGGCCTGCGGCATGCTCGTCGCCTTCGACGTGCTGGCCAGCGATCGCGAAGACCTGGAGCGCCTGTTCCGCACATTGAATGAGCGCATTGCGTTTCTGATGACCGGCGGCACCGTGCCGCAAGTCGACCCGAAACTGCCGCCCACCGACTCCGGAATCCTCGGCCCGGTGGTCACGCCGGATAACCTGACCATCACCGTCTCGGTCGGCGAATCGCTGTTCGATGAGCGCTTCGGCCTGGCGGCAGCCAAACCCAAGCGCCTGAGCCGCATGGTCGGCTTCCCCAACGATGCGCTGGAACCCGCGCAGTGTCACGGCGACCTGAGCCTGCAATTCAGCTCGAACACCCCGGACACCAATATCCACGCCCTGCGCGACATCGTGAAGAACCTGCCCGACCTGCTGCTGGTGCGCTGGAAACAGGAAGGCAGCGTACCGCCCCAGGCACCGGCCAAACCCGGTGAACCGGCGCAGAGCGCACGCAACTTCCTCGGTTTCCGTGACGGCTCGGCCAACCCGAACTCCAACGATGCCAAGGCGATGGACCAGATCGTCTGGGTGCAGCCCGGCAGCGACGAACCGGCGTGGGCCGCCCACGGCAGCTACCAGGCCGTGCGCATCATCCGCAACTTCGTCGAGCGTTGGGACCGCACGCCGCTGCAGGAACAGGAAAGCATCATCGGCCGTATCAAACCGACTGGCGCGCCCATGGATGGCGACAAAGAAACCCAAGTACCTGACTACAGCAAAGACCCGCAAGGCAAGTTGACCAAGCTCGATGCGCACATCCGCCTGGCCAACCCGCGCACCCCGCAGACACAGGCCAACCTGATCCTGCGTCGGCCGTTCAACTACTCCAACGGCGTCAACAAAAACGGTCAGCTGGACATGGGGCTGTTGTTCATCTGCTACCAGGCTGACCTGGAGAAAGGCTTTATCAGTGTGCAAACCCGGCTCAACGGCGAGCCCCTGGAGGAATACCTCAAGCCGGTTGGCGGCGGGTACTTCTTCACCTTGCCTGGGGTGACGGGGCCTAAGGACTTCCTTGGCCGCACGCTGCTCGCTGCAACGCACTCTCAAACCACTGCCAAGACCTAAAACAAACCCAGAGCGGAAAAGCCCCATGAAGAAGTCGACTATCGCGTTGTCGTTGCTAATGACCCTTTCACCGTTGGCAGCCTTCGCCGCCACCGCGCCTCTGGACCTGGTAGGCCCGGTGTCGGACTACAAGATCTACGTCACCGAAGAAATCGGCGAATTGGTCACCCAGACCAAGGCGTTCACCGATGCCATCAACAAAGGCGACCTGGCCACCGCGCAGAAGCTCTACGCACCGACCCGCGTGCACTATGAGTCCATCGAGCCGATCGCCGAGCTGTTCAGCGACCTCGACGCTTCGATCGACTCGCGTGTTGACGACCACGAGAAAGGCGTGACCGCTGAAGACTTCACCGGTTTCCACCGCATCGAATACGTGCTGTTCTCCGAAAAGACCACCAAAGGTCTGGAAGCGCTGACCGCCAAACTCAACACCGACGTCAAGGACCTCAAAACCCGCGTGGATGGCCTGACCTTCCCACCGGAAAAAGTCGTCGGCGGCGCAGCAGCACTGTTGGAAGAAGTGGCTGCCACCAAGATCTCCGGTGAAGAAGACCGTTACAGCCACACCGATCTGTATGACTTCCAGGGCAACATCGACGGCGCGAAGAAAATCGTCGACCTGTTCCGTGGCCAGATCGAAAAGCAGGACAAAGTCTTCCTGGCCAAAGTCGACAAGAACTTTGCCACCGTGGACAAGATCCTGGCCAAGTACAAAACCAAGGACGGCGGTTATGAGACCTACGACAAGGTCAAGGAAACCGACCGCAAGGCCCTGGTGGGCCCGGTCAACACCTTGGCTGAGGACCTGTCGACCTTGCGCGGCAAGTTGGGTCTGAACTGATTAAAAGCCCCGAGCCATGCATTCATACCGCAAGGCACGGCTCGGGGCCTATTGGTGCTTAGTTCACCGGTGCGTCGGGCTTGAAGTCTTCAATTGGCGCTCCAGTGGGTATCTGCGTTACCGGATCAATCGCATACCATTTAGTGTCTATTTGTACCGCATATGTCGGGCAACTTCGACTCACGCCCAGCTGGCTTCCTGGGTAAGCGCCGCTCGCCTGCCGTGGGGCTAACGCGTCATACGCCCCAAGCCCCCAACGGCATTTCTCAAAGGCGGTGGTCGTCAGAAAAAAGCCTGGCCCCACACAAACCAATTCGCCTCTGAGCACCTGCCTGGCCGCCCCCAGGGCTTTGGGGCCAATCCTGAACACATCAAAAACCCCGTCCAGCGGGTTGAACAAACCGCGCAACGTTTTCGATCCGCCCTTCAGCGCGGTCATCGTAAACGCACGACTGCCGAACGGCACAACCGTTTTGAACCCACTGAAAAAGCCACGTAACCCACCGGTAAACGCAAAGGAAGTAAAGTCGATCACCAGCCCCTTCAGGCCTGCGCCAATGTTGCCGTCGGCGATATCGGCAATCGCCCCCACAAATGGGATCAGGCTTAATACCATCCTGAGGTTTTCACGGGTAAAGACCTTTCCGGAATCAAACGGATAACTGCGTCTTCTCTGTAGCGTTGTCGGCGCGTTGGCGTATTCCAACAGCGTCTCGCGCTTCACATCGAACGTAGCGTTGACGATGGCCCTGGCTATATCGTTGGTTTTTTTCGACGCCCAACTGTTAGGCACAGCACCTGGCGTGCTGCTGGCCCACCTCGACGAACTCTGCCCCGGCAACGTCTCTCCGAACTTTTCGATAATGGCCTTGGTTCGCACGCCGGGACGCAGCTCGCTGCCTGTCTGATAGGCCTGAAGGTCAAAATCTACTTGTGTTGCCTTGCGATAGTCCGCAGGTACATTGGCAAAAGGACCATACGGGACCGTCCCCTTTTCAATCACCCCGTCCAACTTTAACGTAGAGAACAGCAAGTTACGCTTGCACACTTTCATGGACCCCGGGAACATTTCGAGACAGGTATAGCCTCCCTCTGGCCCCTTGTTTTTGTAGCGCAACAACACACCCTGCTTGGCCCTCTTTTCGACCACCTTCGAGTCGCTCCCCTGATCCTGTGCCAGGGATTCCCCGGTTTCCTCACGCAACGTGAAAATCTCCACATCGCCGGACTCCAACCCTGTGCGTACATCCAGCGGTGCATTGGCGATCATCAGTTTGATCACCGTTTCCTGTGCGCGACGACTGTCGGCCAGGTATTGGTCCACTGCCGGCGCTACCAGCGGCTTGATACGTGGAAGCTTCTTGATTCTTTCTTCAAAGGTTTCCTGGGAGATAGTGGGGTGCGTGAATGCGTATTTCTTCTCGCCAAAAAGTCGCGTATTCACCCACTGCTGAGCCACGAAAAAAGGGTCCTCCTCAGGTTCTCCGGCAAGGATCAACTCGGTCAACAACGGGGTACGTGTTTCCAGGTGGCCCTCGTTTCTGGCGTCATACGGTTTGTCGGTCACCAGCGTCAACTTGATCTTGGCGATCTCATCCCGCGTCATTTCGGGAAACAACAGAACCAATTGATCAATCAATAGGCTCGTCTGCGAAGGTGGCTCACTTGTCAGGCTCTGGAAGGCCGCGACAGTACTGCTCTGGCGGTCAGCAAACGCTTGCGCGGCCGCCCGATAATCCCCTGCGGAATAAGTCCCATCGCTGGTTTTGGGAAACACACCGGCCATCACCGCCCAATCCAACAGAGGCGCAGCCCCCAGGCATTTGATCAGCGTCTCGTGCTCCGGCCCCATGGGTTCGAGTCGGGTAAGGGCTTGCGCCTCCGAGATGTTCAATGCGCGCGAACTGCCTGCCCCACTGAGTTTTTCCGCCATGGCGCAACCCAGGCGCAGGCTCATCCAAGCGGTCGAGCCCACGCTGACTTGGCCAGGAGACAGCTTGAGCGCCTCAGGTGCCTGTGGCGATAACCCAGGATCCGGTTTGATCAGAAACTCGGGGGCCGCCTGTGCCAACAACATATGGGCGATCAAGGGCGCGGTATTGACGTCGGCACCCTTTTTTCTCAATAAGCCTTCAATGTCAGCACGTACTTCGTCCAAGGTACGACCAAGGTTGTTGGGCTGATAAATGTCGTAGCCCGCAACCATCCCAGGCTTGCCAGGCATCTGTGCATTGACGCTGGCCTTGATGGTGGCCGCCAGGAGTTGATGGCGGGTAGCCTTTGACAGCTGTTTGCCGCCGGTAACCTCAGCCATATTCAACTGCTGCGCCAATGCCTGAGCCTTGATGATCGCCTCGTGCGAATCGAAAAACTGCTGCAGTTGCAGGTCAGGGTCGCGGGGCAAATTTGTCCGGGCCATATGGCTGGCGAACAGTTCGGACACCGAGCCAGGCCCGCTGGACGCTGCCTTCAACACGTTCAGGTCAGCGGGCGACAGCGCGCCAGGGGCCCATGTATAAGGTGACAAACGGGCATAGTCACCCTGCGTTGGCGCGGGTGGCAGCTTGGCGGTCAGCCAACTGATGGCCGAATTGATCTGCGTAACCGTTTCGGGGCTTCCCAGCCCGGAAAACGCCAGTACTTGCCGCACGTCATAAACGGCCTGGGAGTACAGGGCATTCCCGGTCGCCTTGCTCATCTCTACCAGTTGATGGAGGTCGTTATTGAGCGCGTGGATAGCGGCTTTTTCGGCCGGGCTGCCACCTATCGAAACGTTGTAGATCTCTTGGTCAAGAATGACTTGAACACTGATCCATTGATTGGCCGAGTCACGTATCTCAAGGCTTCCATTGGATATCCTGTAAACGCTCTCAGCACCACCCAGACCGGACCTCTCGATGAAAGCCTTGAACGCCGGCCTGCCCAGCCACTCAACAAAACGTTCACGGGGCGCATGACTTTTGTGTGCCAGCGTCGATTCAGGATAAACGGTGGCGTACTGCGCGCTCAGAGTGGGCGTATCACCCTCCCCACGGTCCTTGACCAACCCTCGCAACTGAGAGGTGAGGTGCGTTCGCACATCAATGTCACTGTTGTGCTGCATGAGCTGCTCATACTGCCGGCGCCACTGGTCGCGATGCTGGTCGGATATCGGCGGCCAGCCGTGTTTTTTCAGGCGTTTCCCAAGCGCCTTTGCATCTATTTGAGGGGCCGGATATTCCACACCGTAGAATTCGAGCACCGCATTAAAATCGCGAAATTTGACCGTGTGCTGGCCCGGCAGCAATACACCCATATCACTCGGCTTCAACTGCTTCACTGCCGCACTCACTTTCGCGCTGACCTCCCACCAGCCGGAGCCGTCGGTGGTCGTGAAGGTTCGCGCGACTGTTTTGCCGTCAACCACCACTGTGCCTTCGACCCTGTCGCTGAAAACAAGCGCAGTTGATAGATCCAGGCCTTTGGATGTCAGCCAGGCCTGCACCTGTGGCTCGTTCACCGCCTCAGTGTAGGCATCAATGAAGGGCCTTATCGAGGCACCTGGAGGAAACGGGTCGGCGTTCAGTTTGTGGGTAGTCAGCAGATGAGTGAGGGTTTTCTGCAGGCTGCTGTCGGCTTTTTTTGCTTGCGCCAATGCGGGATAAACCGCTGTTTTGCGCTCAGCGTCGGGGGCGTGCGCGTCACTTTCAGACGCAACCTCGCGCGTCTTGCGTATCGATGCGGGTTCAAACTTGAATTGCGTCAGCTGTCCGCGTACCGGGCGGGGTGCGCCTGCAGGCGGCCCGTTTTCAATCATTGGCAAAACAGCGGGGTCAGGCGTTGCAGGCTTTACAGCAGGCCCCGTGGGGAGCTGCATCTGAGACAGGTGGGGATGACTGACAACTGTAACGCTACCCTTGGAAAGGCTTGTCGACATTCAAAAATTCTCTCTACCGGTTGGGTTGATGAGAGTTCTCGTCCCTAAAAACAGTCGGTTAAGAAAATATTAAGAATTCTTGAGATGCAGAGTAGGAAATTTCTCGATCGACTGAGGAATAGTGTGAAAACCTGAGCGCTTGAACCGGCACCGAAAGGATGTGCCCGTTGTGGGCCACCATCTGGCGACCAAGCCCTTGCGGGAGGGAGATCCACTCAATGAGCGCAGGTATGTGCGCACAAGCGAGTGGCAGCGTGCGCGTCCCTTAGATCTGTTCCACAGAGAAATGTACGAACCTGGGTGTAGGCAAACTCTCAAGATGGCGAAGACCTTCTGAGAGTTTGCGGTAACGCGTCCGCTTTCCTACAAGATCCGGTAAAGCAACCGCTCAATCCGCACCCGGCTGACCCGGCGCAAAAACTTGCCGACTGCTGGCGGATACTCCACCAGGGTCTGCAATTGCTGATACCGCTCGATGCGCGTGGTGTGCTGGAAGATCTGCGCGAGCTCTGTGCGCCGCGGCGCCAGCCACTCGCCCTTGGGATCATCGATCAGCAAGGCATTTTCCAGATCGAGGCGGAATGCCCGTGGGTTGAGGTTGTTGCCCGTGAGCAAGGTGTAACGCTGGTCGACCCACATACCCTTAAGGTGATAAGTGTTGTCGCCGTCACGCCATAAGTGCAGGTTCAACTGGCCGCTGTCGATCATCGGCTGATGGCGTTTGGCGAAGCGGCGCAGGCTGATTTCATACAGGTAAGGCAAGGCCGAGATCACCTTGAACGGCTCGCTGGGCGGGATGTAGAAATCGTTGGCGGTTTTGTCGCCGACGATAATGTCGACCTTCACCCCACGCGCCAGGGCGCGGTTTATTTCGCGGGTCACCGGCAGCGGCAGGTTGAAATACGGCGTGCAGATGGTCAGTTGATGCTGGGCACTGGCAATGAGTTCGAGGATCACCCGGTTCAACGGATTGTTCTTGCCCACACCCAGCAACGGGCTGACCGACAAGTGCCCATTGGGCAGCAAACCTGTGGTGGTGTCGTAGGTCGCGTGCTTCAAGCGGCTGCGCAAGTCACCGATGTCATTGCGCAGGCTGCGGGTGGTCGGCAGGTTCGGCAGGTCCAGGCGATGCACGGCTTTGGACGCGACCAGGCCGTGTTCCACCAGGTGTTGCATCGAGTCAGCCAAGGACTTGCTGTGGATCAGGTGATAGCGGTCAAAGCGGTATTTGTCGAACTTGTGCAAGTACACATTGTTCAGGCTGGCACCGCTGTACAGCACGCTGTCATCGATCACAAAGCCCTTGAGGTGCAACACGCCGAACAGTTCGCGGGTTTGCACCGGCACGCCGTACACCGGTACTTCGCTGGCGTGGGAGTGGGTCATGGCCTGGTACCAGGCGCTGTTGCCCGGCTGCTTGCCGGCGCCGATCAGGCCGCGCTGGGCGCGCAACCAGTCAACCACCACCACGATATCCAACTCGGGCCGTGCCGCCTTGGCGGCGTGTAAGGCGTCGTAGATTTCCTGCCCCGCTTCGTCCTGCTGCAAGTACAGCGCGACGATGTAGATGCGTTGTGTGGCCTGGGCGATTTTTTCCAGCAGGCACAGACGGTACGCAGCGGCACCGGACAGCACGTCGATGGCATCGGGAGACAGCGGGAAACCACGCAGTTTGGGCAACAGGGAGCGTTTGAAGAACGACGGCATAAGGCTCGCAATGGGTCGAATCCGAAGAGGCACAGAGCTTACACCATGGGGCTGCTCAGGTCTCGTCGTGGCCAATGGAAAAAATTTAATTGACCATGAAGAACGATCGTTCTACTGTTTGTTGCATGAACGATATTAACAGCAACGAAACCCGCGACATTATCCTCGACGTCACCCAGAAGTTGATCTATCGGCACGGCATCGCCGCCACCGGCATGGAGTTACTGGTGAAAACCGCCGGCGTCTCACGCAAAAGTATTTACCGTTACTTTGCCAATAAAGACGAGCTGGTCATCGCCGCCCTGCAACGCCGCGACGCACGCTGGATGCAGTGGCTACGCACTGAAGTGGAACGCAGCGAAGGCAGCGGCGAGCGCCTGCTGGCGCTGTTCAGCGCACTCAAGGCCTGGTTTGGCTCGGCAGACTTTCGCGGCTGCGCCTTTATCAACACCAGTGGCGAAACCGGCGATGCGCAAGACCCGGTGCGCCTGCTGGCCAAGGCGCATAAACAAAAACTGTTCGAGTACGCCCTCGAACTGTGTAAAGCACATGGCACCCCCGACCCCGAACGGCAGGCAGCGCACCTGCTGATTCTGATCGATGGCGCCATTACCGTTGCCCTGGTCATGGGCGATTCAACAGCAGCTGATAATGCGCAATGCATGGCGCGAACGTTATTAGGACTTTGAACGCACAGGCTGAGCAACTTTCGACAACACCTTGGTATTGATAGGAGCTGCCCCATGTCATCGACAGCAGAACAACGTCCGCCGCTGCCACCGTTTACGCGTGAATCGGCCATTGAAAAAGTGCGCCTGGCCGAAGACGGCTGGAACTCCCGCGACCCGCAACGGGTGTCGCTGGCGTATACCCTTGACACGCAGTGGCGAAACCGTGCCGAATTTGCGCATAACCGCGAAGAGGCCAAGGGTTTTCTCACGCGCAAGTGGGCCAAGGAACTGGATTATCGGCTGATCAAGGAGTTGTGGGCATTCACCGGCAACCGTATCGCCGTGCGCTATGCCTATGAGTGGCATGACGACTCCGGCAACTGGTTCCGTTCCTATGGCAACGAAAACTGGGAATTCGACGAAAACGGCCTGATGGCCAACCGTTTTGCCTGCATCAACGATCTGCCGATCAAAGCAACCGAGCGCAAGTTCCACTGGCCGTTGGGCCGGCGCCCGGATGATCATCCGGGGTTATCCGACCTCGGCCTGTAAGCCACACGCATAGGTATCTACACAACCGGTTATTGTGGCGAGCAGGCTTGTCCTGCGTTGGGCTGCGAAGCGGCCCGAGTGAAGGCACTGCAATTTTCCTGAAAAAACTCGGCGTCCGGGTTAGGGGCTGCTTCGCAGCCCAACGCAGGACAAGCCTGCTCGCCACAGGAAAAATTGGCGGCCTTCAAGCCAGCTCCCACATTGGACCATCAGCCTCTGTCAGTCCTGATTCAAGCCGACGCGATACAGTACGCCCTTGTCCTCATCGGTCAGCACATACAGGAAGCCGTCCGGCCCCTGACGCACATCGCGAATCCGTGCCTTCAACCCGCCCAGCAGGCGCTCCTCGTGGATCACCTTGTCGCCATCGAACTGCAGGCGAATCAACTCCTGGCTGGCCAACGCGCCGATAAACAGGTTGTGGTCCCAGGCTTTGAAACGCTCGGCGTCATAGAACGCCATGCCACTGATGCCGGGTGATTTTTCCCAGACGTGGTGGGGTTCCACAGTGCCCTCCACAGCCTTGCCCTTGGCTTCCGGAATCGGCGTCAGCGAATAATTGATGCCGTGGGTTGCCAGGGGCCAGCCATAGTTTTTGCCGCGCTCGATGATGTTTATTTCATCGCCACCGCGCGGGCCATGTTCGTTTTCCCAGATCGTGCCGCTCCAGGGGTTCAACGCCAACCCCTGCGGGTTGCGCTGGCCATAGGACCAGATCTCCGGGCGCACGCCCTGCTGGCCCACAAAGGGGTTGTCTTCCGGCACACGGCCATCCGGGTAAATGCGCACGACCTTGCCTTGCAACTTGTCCAGGTCCTGGGCCGTCGGCCGGTCATTGTTCTCGCCCAGGGTCACAAACAGGTAGCCGTCCCGGTCGAACGCCAGTCGCGAGCCGAAGTGATTGCCGGTCGACAGTTTGGGCTCCTGGCGCAATATCACTTTGAAGTCTTTGAGCCCGCTCAAATCATCGGCCAAACGCCCACGCCCCACGGCAGTGCCGGCCTTGCCACCCTCGCCGCCGCCTTCGGCATACGACAGGTAGACCAGGCGGTCTTGCTTGAAGTCTGGCGACAGCACCACGTCGAGCAAACCGCCCTGCCCTTTGGCCCACACCTGCGGCACGCCGGTCAGCGGCGCAGAGAGCTTGCCGTCCGGGCTGACAAAGCGCAGGTGGCCGGGGCGCTCGGTCACCAGGAAGCCTTGTTTGTCCGGCAGAAACGCCACGGCCCACGGGTGATCGAGGCCTTTGGCAATGGGGGTGGCAGTGATGCTGCCTTGCTCACTGGGGAACTGCTGGGCATCCGCCGCCATGACGGCCGTCACGGGCAGCAGGGTTGCGCAGATAGCGGCTAACAGGGTTTTGCGTAGAAACATAAGACAGAGTCCTTACCGGCGATTGCCGTTGGCATCGTAAGTGGGCGCTTTGGGTGCAGTGGCAGGACGGCTCGGGGCCGCGTTACGCGTCGGGTAACGATTGCCGATACCGCCGTTTTCCACGGTCGGTGCAGGGCCGGTCGGCGCGGGTTGAACCCCGCGGGTGGCGGCCGGCGCATTGGGCTGGGTGCCCTGCATGCTGTTGGGGTTAGCCCGATGGATTGGGCTGTTATTGGTGTTGTAGCTGCCGGGCAGGTTCTGCGCCTGGGCCAATGGCGCGAGGGCCAAGCCCAACGCGACTACGGCGAGGTAACGCACACAGCTGTTCATGACAAAGCCTCATTGGGGCGAGTAGTACGTGCTTTCGATAACACGCTACGCCTTGGGTTCGGCTTTCGACATTAAATAGTTTCTCATCAGATGTAACACGATCTGTCCGCGCATCCGTCCGCCGAAACTTTTGCGCCAGCCTGCGAGTCACCAGAACACCGACTCTTCTCAAGGAACCGCAGCCATGCCAAGGGCAATCTGGAAAGGCGCCATCAGTTTCGGCTTGGTCCATATCCCGGTCTCGCTGGTCTCGGCCACGTCCTCCCAGGGCGTTGATTTTGACTGGCTGGACAAACGCAGCATGGACCCGGTGGGCTACAAGCGCATCAACAAGACGACTGGCAAGGAAGTCACCAAAGACAATATCGTCAAGGGCGTGGCCTTTGAGAAAGGCCGCTATGTGGTGCTCAGCGAAGACGAGATTCGCTCGGCCCACCCCAAGTCGACCCAGACCATCGAAATCATTGCCTTTGTTGCCGCCGACCAGATCCCGCTGCAAAACATCGACACGCCCTACTTCCTGGCCCCGGACAAACGCGGCGGCAAAGTCTATGCGCTGCTGCGTGAGACCCTGAAAAAAACCGCCAAGGTCGCCCTGGCCAATGTGGTGCTGCACACCAAACAGCACTTGGCAGCGCTGATGCCGCTGGAATCAGCGCTGGTATTGGTGATGCTGCGCTGGCCCGCCGAAGTACGCAGCCTCGACGAGCTTGAACTGGGCAGTGACGTGACCAAACCGAGCCTGGCCAAGGGCGAATTGGACATGGCCAAGCGCCTGGTCGAAGACATGAGCGCCGACTGGCAGCCGGACGAATACCGCGACAGCTTCCAGGAAAAGATCATGGCGCTGGTGGCGAAGAAGGCCAAGGCCGGCAAAATAGAAGACGTCGAAAGCCAGCCAGGCAGCGAAGAACGCAAATCTGCCGATGTAATCGATCTGACCGAACTGCTCAAGCGCAGCCTGGCCGGCAAGCCCGCCGCGAAAAAGCCCGCAGCAAAAAAACCGGCCGCGAAAAAAACCAGCAAAAAGGCCTCTTGAGCCCGCCATCAGCAGGAGAACGCCATGGCCAAGCCCCTGAGCGAATACACGCGCAAACGCGACTTCGAGATCACCGCAGAGCCCGCAGGTGATGCACCTGCCAGCAAATCCAAAGCCTCGGCATTGTCATTCGTGATTCAAAAACACGACGCGCGCAACCTGCACTATGACTTTCGCCTGGAACTTGATGGCGTACTCAAAAGCTGGGCGGTGCCCAAAGGCCCGAGCCTGGACCCCAGCCAGAAACGCCTGGCGGTCCACGTTGAAGACCACCCACTGAGTTACGGCAACTTCGAAGGCAATATCGCCGCCGGGCAGTATGGCGCCGGCGATGTGATCGTGTGGGATCGGGGGGTCTGGCAGCCTCACGACGATCCGCACAAGGCGTATGCAGCCGGCAAACTCAAATTCACCCTGGTCGGTGAAAAACTCTCCGGCGATTGGGCGCTGGTACGCACCCGCCTCAAGGGCAGCGGCGACAAGGAGCAGTGGTTGCTGATCAAGGAAAAGGATCAGCAAGCCCGCCCGGCCGCAGACTACGACATCGTAAAGGCCCAGCCCAAAAGCGTGCTCAGCGATGCCACCGTGGGCAAGCCCGCGCCTGCACCGCGGGCAAAGCGCCAGAAAGCCAAGACCGCCCTGCCCGATCAATTCGCGCCACAACTGGCCACCCTGGTCGACCGCGCCCCGCCCGGCGATTGGCAATACGAGATCAAATTCGACGGCTACCGCATGCTGGCGCGTATCCGCGACGGCGATGTGCGCCTGTTCACCCGCAACGGTCATGACTGGACCGAGCGTTTGCCGCGCCAGGTCAAGGCCCTTCAAGCCCTCAAGCTCAAGGACAGCTGGCTGGATGGCGAAGTGGTCAGCCTTAACGCCGATGGTTTACCGGACTTCCAGGCGTTGCAAAATGCGTTCGATATCGGCCGCAGCCTGGACATCGTTTACTACCTGTTCGATGCACCTTTTTTACACGGAAAAGACCTGCGTGAAGCGCCCGTGGAACAGCGCCGTGCTGCGCTTAAATCCGCGCTGTCGGGCAGCCGCAGCAAATTGCTGCGGTTTTCCGAAACCTTCGCCGCCAACCAACGCGACATCTTCGAAAGCGCCTGCGACCTGGCGCTCGAAGGCGTGATCGGCAAGCGCGTCGGCAGCCCGTATGTGTCCAGCCGCAGTGCCGACTGGATCAAACTCAAATGCCGCCTGCGTCAGGAGTTTGTGATTGTCGGTTACACCCGCCCGCAAGGTTCGCGCACCGGCTTCGGCGCGTTGCTGCTGGCGGTCAATGACGACAACGGCTTGGTGTATGCCGG
This sequence comes from Pseudomonas sp. 2995-3, assembly GCF_002742565.1. Taxonomy (NCBI): domain Bacteria; kingdom Pseudomonadati; phylum Pseudomonadota; class Gammaproteobacteria; order Pseudomonadales; family Pseudomonadaceae; genus Pseudomonas; species Pseudomonas sp. 2995-3. Next base: position 425,076 of record NZ_LJSB01000223.1, read on the forward strand.
CCGTGTCGGCACCGGGTTTGATCAGCACGCGCTCAAAGCGATTTACGCCCAGCTCACGCCTTTGGCGCGCAAAACTTCGCCACTGCAAAACCCGCTGACCAGCAGCCAGGCACGCGGCGTGCACTGGGTGGAGCCCGAGCTGGTCGGCGAAGTCAATTTCGCCGAATGGACCCGCGAAGGCGTGGTACGCCAAGCCTCATTCGTGGCGATGCGCAGCGACAAGCCTGTGGCGCAGATCATCCATGAGCAACCGCGCGCGGCCAAATCTCTCAAGCAGGCCTCAGTGCCGAAAAAAGCCGGCAACGGCGTGAACATCACGCACCCCGATCGCGTGATCGATCCACGAAGTGGCACGCAAAAGCAGCAGTTGGCAGACTTTTACGCCAGCATCAGCGAATGGCTCCTGCCGTTTCTGCGCCATCGGCCGGTCTCGCTACTGCGCGCGCCGGATGGCATCGAAGGCGAGCAATTCTTCCAAAAACATGCAGAGCGCCTGGCCATTCCCCATATCAAACAACTGGACCAGAACCTCGACCCTGGCCATGCACGGCTGATGGAAATCGACACCACCAAAGCCCTGCTCGGCGCCGTGCAGATGGGCACCATTGAGCTGCACACCTGGGGCGCGACTGCCGACAAAATCGAAACCCCGGACCGGTTTGTGCTTGATCTCGACCCGGACCCGGCGCTGCCCTGGAAAAGCATGCTGGAGGCCGCGCAATTGACCCTGTCGGTACTGGATGAGTTGGGCCTTGAGGCGTTCGTCAAAACCAGCGGTGGCAAAGGCCTGCACGTGGTCATCCCGCTGGCGCGCCGGGACGGCTGGGAGACAGTAAAGGCCTTTGCCAAGGCCATCGCACAGTTTATGGCACAGCAACTGCCTGAACGCTTTACCGCTACCAGTGGCCCGAAGAACCGCATTGGCAAGATCTTTATCGACTACCTGCGCAATGCCCGCGGCGCGAGTACGGTGGCGGCCTATTCGGTACGGGCACGCCCGGGCCTGCCGGTCTCGGTGCCGGTGAGCAAGGACGAACTGAACGGGTTACGCGGTGCGCAGCAATGGACGGTGGCTAATCTGCATGAGCGTTTGAGCACGCTCAAGGATGACCCCTGGGCCGGTTACGCCAACCGGCAGAAGATCAGCAAGAAGATGTGGGGCAAGCTGGGGGCGCAGCCGCCACAGTGATTGGCATCCAGCGTCCGCCGCCGATACGAAAGCGTCGGGGATCGCTTTGGCCAGGCCCCCAGCAAAGCCAACACAGCAAGCAAACCACCAGCGTTCTTGAATACGGTACCGCGCTTCATGCAAAAACCTCGACGAACAGGGATGGTGTTTGTGTGCCGACATCCCTGTCGTTAAGGCTAACGTTTGGCGGGGGCCATAAATTCCGGCCCGATTGGATCTTTTATCGTGCTGGCAAGAATACGGTCGATATGTGTCAGGTCATCGGCGGTCAGGTGCCAGCCAAACACCTCTTCAAAACCCTTCAATTGTTCCGGGCGGCGCGCGCCCCACAGTGCAATGGTCGGGCCTTGGTCCAACACCCAGCGCATGGCCAGGGCCAGCACCGACTTGCCATGGCATTCGCGCGCATAGCTGTCCAGCGCCGCCACAGCCGCCAGGTATTGCTCGAAACGCGGTGCCTTGAATTTGGGATCAAGCTTGCGCACATCATCCCCGGCAAAGCGGGTGGCCGAGTGCATGCTGCCGGTCAGCAAGCCACGGCACAGCGGGCCATAGGCCAACAGCACCAGCGAGCGCTGGCGGGCATAGGGCAGGATGTCGCTGTCGATGGCGCGCTCGAACAGGTTGTAGGGCGGCTGCACGGTGGCCAGCGCCGTGTGCCGACTGAAGTCGTCCATTTGCGCGCAGGAATAGTTGCTCACGCCAACGGCGAGGATCTTGCCCTCGCGGCGCAGGCGCTCGAGCTCTTCGGCGGTTTCTTCCTGGGCCACCAGCGGGTCGGGCCAGTGCACCTGGTACAGGTCGATATAGTCGGTGTCCAGGCGCACCAAAGAGTCTTCGACTTCTTTGCGGATGCGCCGCGCCGTGGCATTGCGCCGGGTGGTGCCGTCGTCCCATTGCAGGCCGGCCTTGGTGGCAATCACCGCGCTGTGGCGCATGCCGCGCACGGCCTTGCCGATCAGTTCTTCGGACAGCCCAAGGCCATACACCGGCGCAGTGTCGATCAGGTTGATGCCGCAGTTCAATGCATGACGAATGGTCTTGATCGACTGCTCGTTGTCCGCACCGCCCCACAAATGCCCCCCCATGGACCAGGTGCCGAGGGCAATCCGCGAGACGGCCTTGTCGATGCCGGCAATCCGGAGGGTCTCGATGCGCATAAAAAACTCCTCGAAGAGCAAAAATACGTAGGAAAACAATTACTCTAGATCATCCGATGTTGAATAGGGCTCAACGCCCCATGCAACCGAACTCCTAGTAAAGAGGCTTGATATGGCGGCTTTTAATCGTTCCGAATTGGCCGATCTGAATGTGTTCATGGCGATCATCCGGCGCCGCAGTTTTCGCCATGCCGCCCATGAGCTGGGCGTGACCACCTCGGCGCTGAGCCACACCATGCGCAACCTCGAAACGCGCCTGGGGGTCAAGCTGCTGTACCGCACCAGCCGCGCGGTGGAACCGACTGACGCCGGCACCCTGCTGGCGGAAAAACTCACCCAGGGCTTTGCCGTCATCCAGGACGGTCTCGATACCCTGGAGCTGCACCGCGAAGCGCCGATTGGCCGCTTGCGCATCAATGTGCCACGGGATGCAGCCGTGCTGCTGTTGGCGCCGATCCTCGGCGACTTCACCGACGCCTACCCGCAGTTGCGCCTGGACTTGATCGTCGAAGACCACATGCTCGACATCATTGCCGAAGGCTACGACGCGGGTATCCGCTACGGTGCGACCGTGCCACAGGACATGGTCGCGGTGCCGCTGACCGGCGCACTGCGCTGGATCATGGTCGCCTCCCCCGCCTACCTCGCCCGTCGCGGTACACCTCAGGTACCCAAGGACCTGCTGGAGCACGCGTGCATCCGCATGTACCTGGGCGACAAGACCACCTACAAATGGGAGCTGGGCAACGGTGCGCGCCAACAACGCATCGATGTGCCCGGACACTTCAGTGCGGCCGACACAGAAACCATCGTCAATGCTGCGTTGCAAGGCGTGGGGATTGCCTATTGTTTGTCCGACCGCGTGCAGCAGCAGCTTGCCGAGGGCCGACTGGTGGAAGTCATGCCGGACTGGGCCTGCATGGGCGAACCGCTGTGCATGTACTACCCGAGCCGCCGCCAGTCGCAACCGGGTTTGCGCCAGTTGATGGATATGATTCGGATGAAAACCATCGGTTCGCAGTTAATGGAAACACATTGAACCTGGGCCAGGCAGGTTGGCCTGGAGGGGGCGAAATATAGGGTTACGACTGAATCGGTGGAAGCAGGGAATCAAACCGAAGCGGCTGTTACGTAAGGGAAATGCCTCGTTAGTTCCCACGTCGAGGCGCTATTCCCACACGCACAACGGCAGCCCACTATGAACAGTGTTTCCAATCAGATCATCGCACGCCCTTCATCAGCTCCAACGTTGCCGCTACTGCCGCCGCTTTCAAGGCCAAAACGTGACACCGCGGCCCCGCAGGAAGCGCAGGCTGCCACACGGGCCAATGGAGACATCGAACTGGCCATGCAATACGCGATCGCCCTGAACCTGGCTGGCCGTCGCACTCATGTTGAAGACTTCGATCACATTGCTCCCCACTCCACCTTTGGCCAATGGTGGAGGCACTTGCATGATGCCTTCCAATCGCCCGATGTTCAGCAGTGGATCAAGGCCTTGGGGGTTGATACCACCTCAATAAAAATCGATCCAAAATCAGGTCAGATTTCCTTTTACCGTGAGCGCTTTCTTGACCCGCTAAGCACATTACACACGCTGGGCCAGGACGACAGCCAGTGGGCTGCCCTGAGCGGGCCTATCCTGCGGGCCGCGAGCGTCATAGATGGCGAATTTCCTTTTGCGCCTCCCGTCAATAGCCCGGACGCACCTGTACCCTGGAAGCTCGTCGGTCGATTTTATCAGGAGCCACAGAACCTGACGCTGTCTGGCATGCTCAAGCGAGCGGACGAAATCAGCCACCAGACGGGTAACTTCAAAACCCTCGATCCAGGCCGCTTTGCGGACAAGATCCAGTCGCGCAGCGAAGAAACACTACAGGAACAGAAAGCGGCACTGGGTGATATCCACAACTGGCACCGGGCGGGCGCTGCACTGCAACGCCTGGCGATGGCCCTGGAGGATGGCAGTAAAAAGTTCGAGGAACTCCAGCCCGAACTGGGACAGCCGCTGCCACTGTCTGCAGACAGCACCTACCGGCCAACGGGCACTGGCGCCGCCAACGAAACCAGCCTGCTTCAATTTCTGACGGAGCATGGCATTGACGTCCCCACCAACCCCGAGCAACTGGAAAACCTCTCCAGCGCGCTCCTCACGACGCCCCCCAAGGCCGCCCCCCATGGCGACTTGGGCGGCGCGCTGACATGGCCCGAACCACTTGCACGTGACAACCAGACCCAATTAAAGATGGGTATTACCGAAGGAAAATTCGGCGACGTCACATTAAAACCCTTCAAGCATGTCCTGGATTATCTGCTCAACGGCAGATCGATCTCTGCGCAGGAACAGCTGAATCCGCGGCAGTTGATCAGCAGCTTGATAAGTTCAGACAGAGGCACCGCACTGGGCAAGGCAATTGAAGCCACATTCGAGGCTCGCTCAGTCAAAGGCAGTGTCACCGACTGGCTGCTGGCGGCCTTGGGCGTGGGGAAATACGACCAAGCCCACGGTGAAACACGTATTGAGGGCTACCCCCTGGTTTCAGCCCACAACAGCCATAAATCGGCTTCGAGGGTGGTCAAGGAGCTGGAGGAGCATCTGCTTGCCAACGGCCTTGCTTCCAGCGCGCAAACAGCAGCCGTGCAGGCCCACCTCATGCTCGCCAGTCGCGCACCGCAGTTTCTGGTCAAGGGTATCCCGCAGGAAGTGACGATGGGTTCGCACAGCTGGGTCAGCTTCACCACGGCGGTAGCGCGCGTGGAAGCGAAAGCGCCAGGCGCGACAGCCAACATGGACTACGCGCAAATCATGCTCGCGGCCAATATTGCACCGATCTCGAACGAGGAACGCCAGATCGAATATGCCGCCCAGAACGAGGCGATCAAAGCCTGGGGCGTTCCCAACGGCATGGGCTATCCGACCACGCAGACAGCCCTGTCCGAGGTGCGTGAGGCGTTCAACCGGCATATCAGCGAAATGAGCGAAGCCGCCTCACTGCCGCTCCTCGAGACGCCGACCACCAAAGCCATTGCGGTCGAGCTTTTGAAAAAAGCATGCCCCGGGATGGACCCAGCGCTGTTTGAGAAAAAGTGCATTACGTCGCAGCCCTCTACCAACGTATACCCCGGCCCCTACTCACTGTTGGACCTGCTCATTGATCGCAGGGCGCTTAGATCCCCACCACCAGATTCCGACAACAGAAAGCCTGCGGTATGGGTTTCATCATCAGACGAAATCAATATCGGCGATCTGCTGCCAATCCTCAAAACCCTGCCGGATCCCATCAAGCAGTTCAATGAGGACTTTCGCACGTTCTCTGACGCCGTCAAAAAGGCCACGTCGGCGCAGTTCAAGGTCATGATTTCGAAATTGCAACTGGAAGACCGGCAAAATCTGGCGTTCGGCGAAATCGTCGTACACAAAGAAATTCGCTACGACCGCATTCAAGGCTCCAGTTATGACAAGCGTGTTGAAACAGGCGTGGTACTGGTCGAGACCCTGCGTACCGTCAACGGTAAACCTCAGACCAGGCAGTACGCAATCAACCGGCTGGAGGGCACTATCACCCCGCGGCCGAGCCTGTTTTATGAATCACTCCCGCCCGCCAGCCTTGCCTCTACTGGACCACGTTACATAGCAGACCAGATAACGCCCAGGGGTGAGCACCCCGCGGGAATAACAGACGAACGCAAAGGCGCCACGGGTATACCTGATAGCGTTGCCAGTGCCAGAACCCAATACCTGGCCGATGCATTGATTGAGGATATGAAGCTGCCTGAGTTGGGCGCATATTCCAGGGGAGCAACGACCTTTCAGACGGAACACAGCACCACCGAAGCCATTCGCGAGGTCCTGCTGGGCTTTATTCCGTTCAGGTCGGCCATTAAAAATTTCAACGAGGGCAAGACTGCCGACGGTGTTCTCGACTTGGCGTTCGACATTTTTGGTTTCGTGGTCGGCGTCGGCTCCGCTGCCAAGGCCGCGAGAGCTTCATTTGTCGGTGCTTCCGTGCTGTCAAAAGCTGCCCTGGGGTTCAAGATTGTCGGGCGGGCAGCAGTGGGCGCGCTCAATCCGTTGGGCGGTATTGATGACCTCGCGCGTAGCGCTATAAGGGGCGTAAAGTTTGTAGCCGGCAAAGCCTATAAAGGTGTCAATGATCTGCGCCGTTCGTACCGCCATGTCAACCTGTTGGAGGTGGCCAAAAGGGCCGATATCGCTGAAGGCGCATTCAGTGCCGCCAACAGCGCTCGCAACACAAAAGCCCTGGCTAAGTTCGATGAGACAACCCATAAGTGGTACGCCTTGGATCCGCGCACGAAGCAGGCCTACGGCAAGCCGCTGGAGAACTTCGTCCCAGACGTGCCAAAACCGGGCGACTCGAATAGTTTGCGAGCAATCTCCAGTGACGACGCAATCCAGAACATCAGCAAGCAACACGGCCTGGCAGCAACCGGGACAATCCAGGTGGGCCAAGAAACAGTCGAGCGCCAGGCTGTGATGTTTCTGGGTAATTGGCATGAATACGATGCATTGAAGCAACGCGCCATGGGCCTGCCCTTGAGAGACTTTAAACCTAACCGCGTTGCTGCCAATGGAGAAGTACGCTCACTGGATGATCTGCACAGTTATGAAGCCCGCTACATCGCCGCAGACGAGCTATCGACCACGGGGTTGCAGAACAACGTGTTGGTGGGCCGCAGTAAACGCGAATATGTGAAGGTTGATGGCAGGCTCTTTGAGTCCCAAGTCAAAGACGGCCGGCGCGTCATCCGCCATCCGAACGGCACGAGCCCCGATATACCCGTCAAGGATCTTGGCCCTACAGGGTGGGCACCTTTATCCCGATCCGAACGTTTGCTGGCCGGCGCAGGTGGCACACCGACGCCTTTCAGGCTGGGAGATGGAACCTACGTAGTGCCGATGGACGATATTAAACGCGTGGAAACCTCAGGCAATCCATTCAGGATTACTTACAAAAACGTTGATCAGGAAGTTGCGTTCGACAGCACGGCCGGCGCATGGAGAGGCACCCACGAGCAAGGCCAGCAGTATTACTGGCGAACTACCAAAGGCCACTGGCAACGGGGAACACTTGAAGCGTCCAGAAAGGCTAAAAAAGCCAGCGCCCATCACTATAACTTTGTGGATATTTCGTCGATTCCCAGAATCCCCAAACAACTGGCTCCCGTGCCCAAAACGTTGAACTATTTCTGGGCGGGCCAGGAGATTCCCACCCACTTGGTCGACAACATGACCAAAAACGCCACCCGAGCTTCAAGCTATAAAACAGTCCTGCACGCGGACGCCGACAGCCCCGCTGTGTTCAAACAAATAGAAAGCAAGCTGAAGGAGAAAATTCCCGGCGTGACGGTGCTCAATCTTAATGAAGATGCCGCATTCAAGCAGTTGAAGACCGGCGAAATGTACAACTACTTCCGACAAGGGCAAGGGAAGAATCTGGCGGCAGCTTCGGATGTAGCCCGCTACCCGATAATGAATAAACACGGTGGTTTTTACCTGGACACCGATGATCTTATCCAAAGCAACGTCGGTGCCGTCGATGTAGCAGCAGGCGCCGACGATGTGCTGCTCGGTTTACCAGTGACGCACCAAGTGGCCGATTACAAAACGTTCTATAACACCAGTAACTTTGCTACTCGACCCGGCAACCCGGTGCTTGACGAGATGATCAGGGAAATGAATAAACGGTTTGCGACTAACAAACCCTACTTTGCGAATAATCGACCGACTATCACTCGAGGCCCCGAGGGCAGGCTGCAATTCACCCCGGAATTCAAGGAGTATGAGGCAAAAATTTTCGATACCGTAGGGCCGAATATGTTTAATGACACGCTTAAAATGAAAAGACCCGACATGTACGACTTAGGCTTGGATGGCCTCTCTAAAGAAGCAACATTAGTCGATGGCAAACTCGTGGCGCAGGGTCCGGTTGTCAACATTCAACAAAGCGTGAGTGAGGCCTATGCACGTCACGGCGTGGTGGCGCCAGTCACAGCGCCCTACCAGATCCTGAAGACCAAGGAGCATTACTTCCCGCTTCGCTACACGTTCAATGTGAAAGTTGGGGCTGACCATTCCTGGATCAGTACCTGATCGAAACACATTGAAGCAACCTGCACCGAGTTGCTGGGCCGTCGTTCATGACCTGAGCACTCAGCCAAAGCTGGCGTGGTATGAACGACGAGCCAAGGCGAACGCTCAATCCTGACTTTCGGTGTTGCCTACATCCGCTGCATCATCGAGGTCGTTGAGCGGTACTTCTGCATCATCCATCAATGAACCTGGGTCTTCATTGCCCGGGTCATTGAGTTCTTCATCGTCATCGAGTTCCTGGGACATGACCTTCTCCTCTAACCACCTTGGGTGTCGATATCGGCATCGGTTTCAGGCTTGGGCTCGCGCGTGGGCTTGAAGTCTGGACTGTAGTCGTTTTCCCGGGCTTTGGGGTCGCTGGCAGGTTTCGGGTCTTTTGGCGCATCGGCAGCGGTGCCGGGCGCCGGCTCGCCGCCATCGATGGCCGGGTCGTTACGGTTGCCGGTTTGGGGGTCGTTGCTGGTGTTCATAGGTCACCTCTTGAGTAAAACGCAGCCTGCGTAGAGTTAAGGGTGTGCGCAGCGCCACGAAGTTCAAATTGCTTAAGAGACCGGGTTATCCACCTGGATATAGAACGCATAGGCACCCAGCAGCACCCAGAACACCATAAACAGCCACGGTGCACGCATGGAGAACAGCAGCGACTTGCGATAGCCCTTGTGGGACGATTCGGTCTCGCAGAACAGCGGCGAATCATCGTAGGCCATGCCCATCACCGGCTCACTGCGCAGCAGCTCGCTCTGCTTGTAGTGCCAGTGGTCGATAATTTCGTAGGCGGCGCGAATACCTGGCCAGGCATTCAATGAGCTCAGAATGCCGAGGAAGGCCAGAAACGCGGGCACAACCAAGGTAAAAAACTTGCCCCACTCCGGGTTCAGGTTACCCATGCCGGAGACAAAGGCGATCACCAGGAACGACTGTGCCGAGAGATAGGCGTCGGTACGGTTGGCAAGAATGGTGGTTTCGTACTGGATCTCGCGGCGATAGAAATCGAGGCGGTCTTTGGGTGAGCCGAAAATCTTGGCATTGTGCTCGTTGTGATCGTCCAGGGCGGCTGCCGGTGTGTTGGGAGAGATGATTCTGGGCACGGCGGTGCTCCACAAGGTGACGAGCCTTGTTAGAAGAATCGGGGCTGGATGAAGTTCAAGTTTGTTCATGCACCAATTTGGCGCATTCGCTGCACCCTTGTAGTGAGCGGCGTTTAGTGGCACCACGCTTTTGTGGCGAGCGAGCAAGCTCGCGTTGGGCTGCGTAGCGGTCCCAATAAAAGCGGGAGCGCTGCGCACTCCAGCGCGAGCAAGCTCGCTCGCCACAAAAGCTCGCTCGCCACAGGGGAATAACTGCCTTGAACACCGTTCCGGCACAAGCATTGCTTAATGCATTCATCTGCCCGGATACAGGAGCATTCGTTACCCCCCGACCCAGAGCCGACCCCATAAGAAAGTAAGGACCAGGCCCGTTGGCACCCTCAGCCACAGGCTCATAAAAATATGCGTTTTTTTAAGCGGCAGTGCCACCCAAGGCAACCCTGGGCACTGACAAGGTACTGGAATGGCTCGATCTTTCTTTGATGAAATGAATGACGCAAACGGCGCCTGCCGTGCGCACTATCAGGACTTCTCCCGCTGGCTGGCCAATACGCCGCCGGAACTGTTGGCCCAACGGCGTCGCGAAGCCGATTTGCTCTTCCACCGCGCCGGGATCACCTTCACCCTCTACGGCGACGAACAAGACACCGAGCGCTTGATCCCCTTCGATATCATCCCGCGCAGCATCCCCGCCAGTGAATGGGCCATGATCGAACGCGGCTGCATCCAGCGCGTCAATGCGTTGAACATGTTCCTTGCCGATATCTATCACGACCAGCGCATCATCAAGGCCGGGATCATCCCGGCGGACCAGGTGCTGGGCAACGAGGGTTATCAAAAGGCGATGGTCGGGCTGGACCTGCACCGTGACATCTACTCACATATTTCCGGCGTGGACCTGGTACGCGACGGCGACGGCACCTACTACGTGCTTGAAGACAACCTGCGCACCCCCAGCGGCGTGAGCTACATGCTCGAAGACCGCAAGATGATGATGCGCCTGTTCCCGGAAGTGTTCGCCAAGCAGCGCATCGCGCCGGTGGACCACTACCCCAACCTGCTGCTCAAGACCCTGAAAAGCTCGAGCCGGCTCGACAACCCCAATGTGGTGGTGCTGACGCCGGGGCGTTTTAACAGCGCGTTCTTCGAGCATGCGTTCCTGGCCCGGGAAATGGGCGTGGAGCTGGTGGAAGGCGCCGATCTGTTCGTGCACGACCTGAAAGTGTTCATGCGCACCACCGACGGTCCTAAACCAGTGGACGTGATCTACCGGCGTATCGACGACGCATTCCTTGACCCCCATGCCTTCAACCCGGACTCCATGCTTGGCGTGCCCGGCCTGGTCGCCGCTTACTGCGCCGGCAATGTGGTGCTGGCCAACGCCATCGGCACCGGCGTGGCCGATGACAAATCCATCTACCCTTACGTGCCGGAAATGATCCGCTTCTATCTGGACGAAGAGCCGGTGCTGCAAAACGTACCGACCTTCCAGTGCCGCAAACCGGATGAACTGTCCCATGTGCTGGCGCATTTGCCGGAACTGGTGGTCAAGGAAACCCAAGGCTCCGGCGGCTACGGCATGCTGGTTGGCCCGGCTTCAACGGCTGCCGAAATCGAGGACTTCCGCCAACGCATCAAGGCGCGCCCTCACGCCTACATCGCCCAGCCGACGCTGAGCCTGTCCACCTGCCCCACCTTCGTCGAAAACGGCATCGCGCCACGGCACATCGACCTGCGCCCGTTTGTGCTCTCGGGCAAGGAAACCCGACTGGTGCCTGGCGGGCTGACCCGTGTAGCGTTGAAGGAAGGCTCGTTGATCGTCAACTCGTCGCAAGGCGGCGGAACCAAGGACACCTGGGTGGTGGAGGGCTGAGTATGTTGAGTAGAACCGCCGCAGATCTGTACTGGATGTCCCGTTACCTGGAACGTGCCGAGAACCTGGCGCGCATGCTGGAAGTCAGTTATTCGCTGTCGTTGATGCCCCAGGCCGGGCGCAGTGACGGGCTGGATGAGTTGGCCATGTCGCTGCTCAGCAGCGGCACACTGGACAGCTACCTCGAACGTCATAAACAACTGGACGCCGAACGCATGCTGCACTTCTTCGCCCTCGACGAAGAAAACCCGGCCAGCATCTACAACTGTCTGCGCGCCGCCCGTGGCAATGCCCACGCCGTACGCGGGCGCATTACCGCCGACATGTGGGAAAACCTCAACGCCACCTGGCTGGAAATGCGCAGCATCGCCGCCGGCGGCCTGGCGCGCCATGGCATCAGCCACTTTTGTGACTGGGTCAAACAGCGCTCGCACCTGTTTCGCGGGGCCACCTCCGGCACCATCATGCGCAATGACGCCTACCGGTTTATTCGCCTGGGCACCTTTGTCGAGCGTGCGGACAACACGTTGCGTCTGCTGGACGCGCGTTATGAAATGTTCGGCGAAGAATCCGAAGAGGTCAGCGACCTTTCGGCACGCGGCTATTACCAGTGGAGCGCCCTGCTCCGTGCGTTGTCGTCATTTGAGGCTTACACCGAGCTGTACCCGAATGCGCTGAATGCGCGCTCGGTCTCGGAGTTGCTGCTGTTGCGCAGTGATGTACCGCGCTCACTGCACGCGTGCATCGAGGAGTTGAGCCATATCCTCGCCGACCTGCCCGGCAGTTACGGGCGCGAGGCTCAACGCCTGGCGGCCGAGTTCGAAGCGCGGCTGCGTTATACCGGCATCGATGAAATCCTGGAGGACGGCTTGCACAGCCGGCTCACGGACTTTATTGACACGGTGCGCGAACTGGCGCGGGCGATTCACAGCTCGTACCTGGAAGTGGTGTGAGTGCATTCGGGTTACTTATCTGTCAATTCGGGTGATTGACCCTGCTTGAGTGCCGCTCTTATGTTGGGCAGGTGAACGACCTTCCCAACATAAGAACAGGTACAGCCCATGTCCGAACTCCACCTGAACCCCGCCGCCGCCCACAGCCTGCAACGCTGGCACGCCATGCTGGCCGCACGCGACCTCAACGCCCTGCCCGAACTGCTCGCACCTGACGCGGTGTTCCGCTCGCCCATGGCCCACACGCCCTACCCCGGCGCGCCGGTGGTGTCGATGATCCTCAACACGGTGATCAAGGTGTTCGAAGACTTCGCCTATCACCGTGAACTGGCGAGTGCCGATGGGCTTAACGTGGTGCTGGAGTTCAGCGCGCGCGTGGGTGAAAAACAGCTCAAGGGTATCGATATGATTCGCTTCAATGAACAGGGGCAGATCGTCGAGTTTGAAGTGATGGTGCGCCCGTTGAGTGGGTTGCAGGCGCTGGGTGAGGAAATGGGCCGCCGGCTGGCGCCGTACCTGGCCAAGGCCAAATCCTGAAGACGATCGTTCCCACGCTCCGCGTGGGAATGCCTCTTGTGACGCTCTGCGTCACGTCTTGGGACGCGGAGCGTCCTGGGCTGCATTCCCACGCAGAGCGTGGGAACGATCAGTCCGGGTGGTTATTGGTTTTTGACTAACACCGGCTCGGCACGGTATTGGTCGGGGAACAGTTTCTTGAGCTGCGCCACCTTGGGCAAATCATTGATCACAATGTACGGGTAAGACGGGTTCTCGGTCAGAAAATCCTGGTGATAGGACTCCGCCGGGTAGAACGTCTTGCCCATCTCGACCTTGGTCACGATCGGCTTGTCGAACGCTTTGGCGGCGCCCAACTGGGCGATATAGGCCTGTGCGACTTTTTGCTGCTCGGCATTTTGCGCAAAGATTTCCGAACGGTACTGGGTGCCGCTGTCCGGGCCCTGGCGGTTCAGTTCAGTGGGGTTGTGGGCCACCGAGAAGTAGATCTGCAACAGCTTGCCGTAGCTGACTTTGCTCGGGTCGTAAGTCACCGACACCGATTCGGCGTGGCCGGTATCGCCGTCGCTGACCGACTCGTACTGGGCCGTGTTTGCAGCGCCGCCGTCATAGCCGGATACGGCGTTTTTCACGCCTCGCACATGCTGGAACACGCCTTGGACACCCCAGAAGCAACCCCCGGCGAACACCGCGGTTTGCAGGTTGCCGGGCTCGGCCGGCAGGTCCATGGCCGGCGGCGCGATCATCACGGCCTCTTCGCCGCCACCGAAGGAGAACGCCGAGCTTTGGCCGACGAAAGCGGCGAATGCCAGTGCGGGTAAAATCTTGAGAAGCTTCATAGAACTCACTCCAGTACGCGGTCAAGTGTGGGAGCTGGCTTGCCTGCGATGGCACCGGCAGATCCAACATCATCGTCGGCAGGTACACCGCTATCGCAGCGATGCGGCGACCCGACAAGCCAGCTCCCACATGGATCAGGTTTTCACTTCAACCGAAAGTGAAGGCATACGCCGACACATGCGGGTCGAGAAATTCGATGCTGAAGGTGCGGTCCTGCACGGCGCCGCTCTGACGCACCAGTTGGTAAAGGCGCTGCTCGGTCACCGTACCGCTGCCATCCGGCGCCACGTCAGTACCATGAGCATCGCCAGGCGCCTGGCCATCAATCGTCACCTTGAAGCGCACCGGCTTGCCATCGGCGCCAGGCCCCAGCACCAGGTGCAGGTCACGGGCATGAAAGCGGTAAACCACACGCCCACCGGCCTGGTCGAGGGTGGCTTGTTGGCCGCCGACATTCCATTGGCCTTCCAGGGTCCAGTTGTTCAGGGCCAGGTGGCCGGCCGCCGGGTAATTCACCACTTTGTCGGTGCCCAACGCGCCGGTGGTGACAAAGTTTTCCGCACGCTGGAAGCCCAGGTAGGTTTCCGGCGATTGCACCTCGTTCATGTCCGGCGCTTGCTGCACACCCTTGGCATCGGCCTCGATCAAACCACCGGCGACGTTGGTCGCGCCGGCCTCACGCAGCAGTTGCTGAATCACCCGCTCCGACTCGGCGTAGTCGCCTTCACCGAAGTGGTGATAACGAATCTGGCCCTTGGCATCGGCAAAGTAATGCGCCGGCCAGTATTGGTTGTTGAAGGCGCGCCAGATCTTGTAGTTGTTGTCGATCGCCACCGGGTAGGTGATGCCCAGGTCTTTCATGGCCTTGGTGACGTTGTTCACGTCGCGTTCAAAGGCAAACTCCGGGGCGTGTACGCCGATCACTACCAAGCCCTGGTCTTTGTATTTCTCGGCCCAGGCTTTGACGTAAGGCAAGGTGCGCAGGCAGTTGATGCAGGAGTAGGTCCAGAAATCCACCAGCACCACTTTGCCCTTGAGTGCTTCGGCGGTCAGCGGCGGGCTGTTGAGCCATTGCACCGCGCCCTCCAGCGGCGGCAGCGTGCCTTCGATAGGCAGTGTGTCGCTGTGGTTGGCCGCCGCCATCATGGCGCCACCGGCCATCATCGCCCCGCTCTTCTGTGCAGGTTTGGCGCTCAGTGTGTCGACCAGGCTTTGTTCAAGGCCACCGGTAGAGGCGGTCGACAAGCGCGACAACACGCCCGTGTCCAGGCCCAAGGCGATGGCGGCCACACCGGCCAGCATCAGCGCACCCAGGCCACGGCGCAGCCATTCGCCGGCGCCCAGGGATTTTTTCATCAAGCCAAAGACTTTACCGCCGACCAGCAAGGCCAAGGCCAGGGAGGTGGCAGCCCCGGCGGCGTAGGCCAGCAAGAGCAAGGTAGTGCCGATGCTGGCCCCTTGCAGCGCGGCGCCGGTCAGCACCAGCCCCAGGATTGGCCCGGCGCAAGGCGCCCAGAGCAAACCGGTGGCCACGCCGATCAGGAACGACGCGCCCGGACGCGGTTTGGCATCGGCCCCGGCGGCCTCCGACAAACGACTGCCGGCGGCCACCAATGGCCGCGTCAGTCGCTCCGAGAGTTTCGGCAGCAACAGCGTGAGCCCGAACAGGGCAACGCACAGCAACGCGAGCCAACGCCCGTATTGATTGACTTGCACCACCCAGCCGCCGCCCACCGCAGCCAGTGAGGCCACCAGGGCGAACGTCACCGCCATCCCCGCTAACAGCGGCAAGCCACTGCGCATAAACGGCTGCCCGGTGCGAGCGAAGACAAAAGGCAGAACAGGCAGGATGCACGGGCTGACAATTGTCAGCACGCCGCCCAGATACGCGAGAACCAGCAGCCACATGGAATCGACCCTTATACGAATTAAAAATGGACATCGGCTTAAGCCGCCGTGAACGTCATGGCGACGCCATTCATGCAGTAGCGCAGGCCTGTGGGCGCCGGGCCATCGTCAAAAACGTGCCCTTGGTGGCCACCGCAACGGCGACAATGAATTTCCTTGCGTACCACGCCATACGAAGTGTCGACGTGGCTGGCGACCGCGTTGTCCAGCGGCTGCCAGAAGCTTGGCCAGCCGGTGTGGCTGTCAAACTTGGTGGTCGAGGAGAACAGCGGCAATGCGCAACCGGCACAGGCAAAGGTGCCAGCACGGTGTTCATCATTGAGTGTGCTGCTGTAGGGGCGTTCGGTGCCCTCCTCGCGCAGCACGTCAAATTGCTCAGCCGTCAGCAGGCTGCGCCACTGGGCTTCGGTGTGGTTGACCTCAAAGGCCTCGGCCGCTTCGACTTCGGTGACCATGCTGAGCTGTTTCAGCAGGCCACCGGCCAGGACGGCGACACCCAGGCCACCACCGGCCAGCAGCATTTGTCGACGTGAGTACATACGATTCTCCTCAACCCATAGGCATTCATGGCGAGCGTGCTTGTTGTGGCGAGCGGGCTTGCCCCGCGTTGGAGTGCGCAGCGCTCCCGCTTTTTTGGGGCCGCTACGCAGCCCAACGCGGGGCAAGCCCGCTCGCCACATAAAACCCATCCGCAGCAACAATGTCGCCATCCTGAGCCTTGGCCGGTCGCGAAATCCTCACGCAGAGTTAAACAATTCGTGATAACTACACTGTGGCAAAAGCCGCACAATGCGCGGACTACAAGCGAAGGTTTTCTTATATGGATCAGCCCAAACGCGTCCTGGTGGTCGAGGACGATGCCCATATTGCCGACTTGATCTGCCTGCACCTGCGCGACGAGCAGTTCGAGGTGGTGCACAGCGCCGATGGCACCGAAGGCCTGGGCCTGCTCGAACAAGGTGGCTGGGATGCACTGATCCTCGACCTGATGCTGCCCGGCGTCGACGGCCTGGAGATCTGCCGCCGTGCCCGCGCCATGGCGCGCTACACACCGATCATCATCACCAGCGCGCGCTCAAGTGAACTGCACCGCATCCTCGGCCTGGAGTTGGGTGCTGACGACTATTTGGCCAAGCCGTTCTCGATGCCGGAGTTGGTGGCTCGGGTCAAGGCACTGTTGCGCCGGGTGGACGCGATGGCGCGCAACCTGAAGATGGACGCCGGCAGCCTTGAGCTGGGCGCGTTGTTCATCAACCCGCTGACCCGTGACGCCACCCTGCAAGGCCAGCGCCTGGACCTCACGCCGCGCGAATTTGACCTGCTGTACTTCTTTGCCCGTCAGCCGGGTAAAGTCTTCTCGCGCATGGACCTGCTCAACGCCGTGTGGGGCTACAGCCACGAGGGCTACGAGCACACCGTGAACACCCATATCAACCGGCTACGCGCCAAGGTCGAGGTCGACCCGGCCAACCCGGCGCGCATCCTCACGGTGTGGGGCCGTGGCTACAAATTCGCCGAGAGCGCCGCATGAAGTTGACCCTGACCCAACGCCTGTCGGTGGTGTTTGCCGTGTTGCTGGTGATCTGCAGCGGCACGTCGGCCTGGCTGCAGGTGCGTTCCAACCACATGCATGAACTGGAAGTGGTGCAAGGCCTGTCCCGTGACTTGGCGGCGCACATTGCCCGCGATACCCAACTGATGGACGCCGACGGCCTCAAGCCGGATGCCGTGCGCAATCTGTTCAACCAACTGATGCTGGTTAACCCGAGTGTCGAGGTGTACCTGCTCGATATTGACGGCCGTGTGGTGGGTAACGCCGCACCCAGCGGGCATTTGCTGCGTGACCATGTGGACCTCGCGCCGGTTCGGCGCTTTCTCAGCGGGGCCATGCTGCCGATCCTTGGCGATGACCCGCGCAGCGTCGACGGGCGCAAAGTATTCAGTGCTGCGCCGCTCAAGGCCAACGGCCAGCAAACCGGCTTTCTGTATGTGGTGCTGCTGGGCGAAGCCCATGATGTGTACGACGCCAAGGACGCCACCGGCATGGCCTTGAAGATCGCCCTGTGGTCCATCGGCCTGGTCGCCCTGCTCTGCCTGATGGCGGGCCTGATCGCCTTTGCCTGGATCACCCGGCCACTGCGCCAACTGACCGACAAGGTCGGCCAGTTCGACATTAACGGCGCGCCGAAAGCCGCCGAAACGGCTGTTCCCGAACTCAACAGCGGCGATGAAATCGCCGTGCTCGACCACGCCTTCGTGCAGATGGAAAACCGTTTGGGCGAGCAATGGCGCGCCATCACCCATCAAGACCAGGAACGTCGGGAGATGGTCGCCAATATTTCCCACGACCTGCGCACGCCATTGGCGTCGTTGCATGGCTACCTGGAAACCCTGTCGCTCAAGGATGCGAGCCTGAGCCCCGAAGAACGCCGGCGCTACCTGGGCATTGCGCTGGACCAGAGCCGTAAAGTCGGCGGCCTGGCCCAGTCCCTGCTGGAACTGGTGCGCCTGGAGCACGGTTTTGTGCAGCCGGTGATAGAAGGCTTCTCGCTGCCGGACCTGGTGCAAGATATCTTTCAGAAATTCGAACTGACCGCTGAAGCCCGTGCCATCACCCTCATCGCCACCCTGCCGCCCCAGGTGCCGACGGTGATGGCCGACCTGGGCCTGATCGAACGGGTGCTCACCAACCTGCTGGACAACGCGTTGCGCCATACGCCGGTGAATGGAGAAGTCGAGGTGATCCTGGCGCCCGAGGCCGGTGCCGTAGCAGTCATGGTCAGCGACAGCGGCCCCGGAATCGATGCCCAATTGCGCGAAGGCTTGTTCCTGCGCGCCTTCACCATCGGCGGCGCGCGCCGCGATGGCGGCCTGGGCTTGCGCATCGTGCACCGCATTCTGCAACTGCATGGGCGCAGTATCGAACTGGTGGAGCGCCCTGGGCATGGCGCGACGTTCAGGTTCTCCCTGGAAACCCGAGCCTCAACGCGTTGACTTGCGGCTAGGCTGGCATGGCGGCCTGTGCCGCCATACCTTTTTGCACTGCCTGCGCCCTTTGCGAACCAGCCCTACACTTTTGCTCAGTGTTTACAGCAGGCCTCCGCCGTCGATATCAATTACCGCGCCGGTGACAAAGCCATTTTCCATGGCCAGCACATAACCCGCCGCCACTTCATCCGCCTGCCCGACTCGCCCCACTGGCAACGCGGTGCCGGCCTTGGCGAACATCGCCAGGCGTTGCTCGTCTGCCAACCCCGCATATGCCGGCGTGTCGATCACACCTGGGCTGATCACATTGACGCGCCGTGGTGCCAACTCTTTTGCGAGCTGCTTGCCCAGCGCTTCAGTCGCAGCATTGATACCCGTCTTGATGAACTGCCCCGCCATCAACTTACGGCCCAGTTGGCCCGAGGTCAGGCTGATGCTGCCGTGCTCTGCCAAAAATGGCAGCGCTTGCTGAATCGCGCGCAATGCGCCCCAGAGTTTCACGCTGAAATTGTCCTGGGCCTCGTCCAGATCGGTCTCGACCAGCGGTTTTGCCCGCACTGACGGGCCGGAGGTAAACACCAAGTGGTCAAAACGCCCGACCGTCTCGAACAAACGCTGCAAGGAGGCGCTGTCGGTGACGTCGACCGGTTCGCTGCGCACAGCGTTTTCGACACCCGAGGTCAAACGCCGCCCGGCCAGCACCACGTGTGCGCCACGGGCGCTGGCGGCCTTGGCCACGGCGGCACCGATGCCGCTGCTGCCGCCGATCACGATAACGGTTTTACCGCTGAGGGAAGATGTCATGGGGTTACTACCTGGCTAAAAAAGTGAGCGTTGATCTTCTCAGCTTGGCAATCGGCGAAAAATCCCGGTAAAACGACAAGATCTTTAAAGGATTTTTACAAATGAGCTCGACCCTGGACCTTGAAGTGTTCGTGCGCACCGCCGACACCGGCAGCCTGTCGGCGGCGGCGCGCAGCCTCAACCTCACCCCGGCGGCGGCAAGTATTGCGCTCAAGCGCCTGGAAACCCGGCTGGGCATCCGCTTGCTCGCCCGCTCGACGCGTAGCATGCGCCTGACCGAAGAAGGCCGGCGCTACCTCGACAGCGTGCGCGTAGCCCTCGAAGCGCTGGCCGAAGGCGAGCAGGCGATCAAGCAACAAGGCCAGAGCTTGAGTGGGTTATTGCAACTGGCAGCACCTTCGGACTTCGGCCGCAATGTACTGCTCGGCTGGCTGGATGAGTTCAAGCTTGCGCACCCGACGATCCGCCTGCAGCTACTGCTCAACGACAGTAACGCGGATCTGTTCCGCGACACCGTCGACATTGCCCTGCGCTTTGGTGTGCCGAGGGATTCCAGCCTGGTGGCGCTGCCCGTGGTACCCGGCCACCATCGTATCCCCTGCGCCAGCCCTGACTACCTGGCGCGCCATGGCACACCGCGCACGCCAGCCGACCTGACGCAGCACAGTACATTGCGCTACATGCGCCGTGGGCAGGCAAATAGCACCTGGTACTTTCGCCAAGGCGCCTTGCTGCAGGAGGTCGAGGTGTCGGGTGATTACCTGAGCGATGACGGTGAAATCGTGCGGCGCTGGGCGCTGGCAGGCCACGGCATCGCCTATAAGGCCAACCTGGATATTGCCGGCGATATCAAGGCTGGGCGGTTGGTGCCGCTGCTGCCCGACTGGCAAGGCGAGCCCACGCCGTTCAACCTGATGTGCCCACATCGCCTGCAAGTGTCGGAACGGGTGAAAGTGCTGCATGGTTTTTTACAGCAGCGCTGCCAGACCTTGCTGAGTGTATGAAGAAACGCGCGCAGGGCTTGTTCCAGAGCCGCCGAGTCTGGTATTGCATGGGTAACGTTTCCCTGCCATGAGGAGCTTTGCATGATTTACCGCACATTGGGCCAGTCCGGGTTGAAGGTCAGCGCACTAACCCTGGGCACCATGATGTTTGGCGAGCAGACCAACACGGAAGACTCGCTGCGCATCATCGACAAGGCCTGGGACCAGGGCATCAATTTCATTGACACGGCCGACGTCTACACCGGTGGGCGCTCCGAGGAAATCGTCGGCGAGGCCATTGCCCGCCACCGTTCGGATTGGGTGCTGGCCACCAAAGTCGGCTTTGGCCCGGTGGACGGCCTGCCCAACCGCAGCGGCTTGAGCCGCAAGCGCATGTTCAATGCACTGGAAGCCAGCCTGAAGCGCCTGGACACCGACTACCTGGACATTTATTACCTGCACCGCGAGGACCACGACACGCCGCTGGAAGTCACCGTGTCGGCGATTGGCGACCTGATCCGCCAAGGCAAGATCCGCTATTGGGGCCTGTCCAACTACCGTGGTTGGCGTATCGCCGAAGTGATTCGCGTGGCCGAGCGTTTGGGGGTCGACCAGCCGATCATCAGCCAGCCGCTGTACAACATCGTCAACCGCCAGGCCGAGGTCGAGCAACTTACCGCTGCAGCCGCCTATGGCTTGGGTGTGGTGCCTTATAGCCCACTGGCCCGTGGCGTACTCAGTGGCAAATACGCCCCCGACGTGACGCCCGAAGCCGGCAGCCGTGCGGCGCGCCAGGACAAGCGTATCCTGGAAACCGAATGGCGGGTGGGGGCATTGCGCATTGCCCAGCAGATTCAGCAATACACCCAAGGACGGAGTGTGGGAATGATCGAGTTTGCAATTGCCTGGGTGCTGAACAACTCCGCGGTCAGTTCGGCGATTGTCGGGCCGCGTACCGAGGCGCAGTGGGATGCGTATACCGGGGCGCTGGCGGTGAAGATCACGGCAGAAGATGAGGCGTTTATTGACTCGCTGGTGACGCCAGGGCATTCGTCTACGCCGGGGTTTAATGACGTGAGCCATTTTGTGTCAGGGCGTATTAGTCGGTAGTCATACCCCGCCCACCGTCGCCAGTGTGGGCGGGTTTGTTGGTTGCCGAGTTATAGTTTTATATCCGCTTTTACACCTAACCCATGGGCGGCTTCTCTGGCCTCTTCTTGTGTCACAGGTTGTTGTTTTAATATCTTCGCCAGCACGGCGGCGACAGATCTGTAAGTACCATAGCCAGGCACAAACCCCTGAGCGGCAGTCGCAAAGTTGGTAAGTATCGCGTTCATTTCACTTTTTGGCAGACCGAATACTCTGCCGATATCGTTGTTCTTATTCAAGAAAAGCAACACGGCATTGACGGGGTTATCCAGGCCGCGTTCGACGGTATCGGCAGTTGCTTTGTCGACTCCAAGCGCTTGCAGGAGCGTTGAGACCCCGGAAAATGGACTTTCTAGAAAATTGGCGAAGGCGTTGACCACAGAGTTCAGATCACCATTACCCCTGAAGACGAGTTCTCGCAGTTGTGGCAATGTGATGGGAACCAGTGGCAATTGACTATGGGCGCCATTTTTAAGGAAGTAAAAATTCCCCTTGTCACCCGAACCCAGCAAGTTGCCGTGAAAGTCGTACCGATAGACCACTTTCTCTCCATTGGGCCGCACGCCGCTAAAGGTCGGCCTGCCGTGATCGACCGATTCCAATTGCTGATTGACAAGCCCGTTGACAAACCTGATTGTCGTAGGGTTTTCACTGGTTCGATCCAAGTGCTCAAACACATTCCCTACGATCTGCTGGCCTGGTCCTATCAGCATATTGGGTGCGCTGCCTTGCGTTGCGGATGCACGCGCCTGTACTGCTGTTCTGACAGGGGAAGTCGCTGTCTTGTCGACAAAATGGGCAAGAAACGCGTTAAAGGCGTCAGTCTTTTTCGGTAAACTTTTCAGAAAATCGTCGATTGCCTGATAACTGTTAAACTCATAACTTGATTTAAAGTCCTTCTCCGGCATCCACAATACAAAATTCACGGCGCCCTGCACGATCGGTTCGCGTTTGACAATAAAACTGTCCCTGGCCGGATAAGGACCCACGTTGAAGCAATAAGCACTGACGCGAGGTTGTTTAGAAGTATCTGGAGAGGCAACCGCGTCCAGTAATTCCTTACCGTCCGCCGTGAGTACGCCGCTGTTGTTATCTATGGCGACCGACTCGAAAAAAGTCTTATAGGTTTCAAGTTTTTTCCATGACGGTGTGTCACCTTTCGGAAACGCAACGCTTTCGCCGAACCTGCCTATAATACCGGGCAAGCCGTTGAAGGTAGCAGGTGAAGAGCCATAATAGGGGGAAATGCCATGCATAGGGTGGACCTCATTATCTAATGTCTTAGTCTGCAACCCTCTGAACCACTCCTTGCCAGAGCCATGGTTATCATCACGCAATGATGACGCCCACCAAAGTCGCACTTACTAACTTATTTCCATTAGTTGATGTTTTTTGCAGAGCATTAATAAGCCATGCAAAACTTTCCATGCAAAACCAAGCGCAGTCATGCTAGCCGCGAAAAGTCATACTTGTGTGGCACGGGGGTAGGAAGGTGTTCCATTAAAATGTTGTAATCGGCGTGACAAAGAGTGTCACGAACCCTATATTCCCCACCTAAGTTCCCCTTCTTCTGTAAAAATCAGCTTTCGCGAGGACAGTGTGTCTAAAGGTGTTGTTTTATCGGTCTTGGCCTCGGTGTTGTTTGCCGTGATGTATTACTTCACCTCGCTGCTCACGCCCTTGAGCGGCCTGGAGATTTTTGGTTGGCGCATGCTGCTGACCGTGCCGTGCATGACGGTGTTCATGATCGTCAGCGGTGAATGGCGGCGCGTGTGGGAGTTGCTGCGAATGCTGGCGGCCAGGCCGCGGCTGATCGGCGGCGTGGTGCTGTCGTCCGCCCTGCTGGGCGTACAGTTATGGCTGTTTATGTGGGCACCGTTGAACGGGCGCAGCCTGGATGTGTCGGTGGGGTATTTCCTGCTGCCACTGACCATGGTGCTGACCGGGCGCCTGGTCTACGGCGAACGCTTGTCGCGCTTGCAGCAGATCGCGGTATTTTTTGCCGCGCTCGGGGTGCTTAATGAGTTGTACCAGGCCGGTGGTTTTTCCTGGGCCACGCTGGTGGTAATCATTGGGTACCCGATCTACTTCGTGGTACGCAAATACCTGAGCACCGATCACCTGGGCGGCTTGTGGCTGGACATGGCGCTGATGCTGCCGGTGGCCTGGTGGTTTGTGCAGCATGGCGAACAAGGTTTTGCCGTGCTCGAGCTGCACCCCAAGCTCTATGCGTTGATTCCAATGCTGGGCTTGATCAGTGCCTCGGCGCTGGTGAGCTACATCATCGCCAGCCGCTTATTGGCCTTCAGCCTGTTCGGCTTGCTCAGCTATGTGGAGCCTGTGTTGCTACTGTTCGTGGCCTTGTTGCTGGGCGAAGGCATCAAGGGCGGCCAGTGGCTGACGTATATCCCGATCTGGCTGGCGGTGATGGTGCTGGTGTATGAAGGTTTCAAGCATCTGCTGCGTCAGCGCAAAGCCTGATGCGCAGGCAATAAAAAGCCCGGCCGGGGGTTAACCTCGGCCGGGCTTTTTTGTGCTTAGTCGGTGGTCAGTACACCACGACGCACCTGGTCACGCTCGATCGACTCGAACAGTGCCTTGAAGTTGCCCTCGCCAAACCCATCGTCGCCTTTGCGCTGGATGAATTCGAAGAACACCGGCCCCATCAGGGTTTCCGAGAAAATCTGTAGCAGCAGACGTTTGTCGCCCTCGATCGAGGAGCCGTCCAGCAGAATACCGCGCGCCTGCAGTTGGTCCACCGGCTCGCCGTGGTTTGGCAGGCGGCCTTCGAGCATTTCGTAGTAGGTGTCCGGCGGCGCAGTCATGAAGCGCATGCCGATCTTCTTCAGCGCATCCCAGGTCTTGACCAGGTCTTCGGTGAGGAACGCCACGTGCTGGATGCCCTCGCCGTTGAACTGCATCAGGAACTCTTCGATCTGGCCGGCGCCTTTGGACGATTCCTCGTTCAACGGGATGCGGATCATGCCGTCCGGGGCGCTCATGGCCTTGGACGTGAGGCCGGTGTATTCACCCTTGATATCGAAGTAGCGTGCTTCACGGAAGTTGAACAGTTTCTCGTAGAAGTTGGCCCAGTAGACCATGCGGCCGCGATACACATTGTGGGTCAGGTGGTCGATGACCTTGAGGCCTGCTCCTACCGGATTGCGGTCGACACCTTCGAGGTACACGAAGTCGATGTCATAAATCGAGCTGCCTTCACCGAAACGGTCGATCAGGTACAGCGGCGCACCGCCAATGCCTTTAATGGCTGGCAGGTTGAGTTCCATCGGGCCGGTTTCGATATGAATCGGCTGGGCGCCCAGTTCCAGCGCGCGGTTGTAGGCTTGCTGCGAGTCTTTGACGCGGAACGCCATGCCACACACCGACGGGCCGTGTTCGGCGGCAAAGTACGACGCCAGGCTGTCGGGCTGGTTGTTGAGGATCAGATTGATCTCGCCCTGGCGATACAGGTGCACATTCTTGGAGCGGTGGGTCGCGACTTTGGTGAAGCCCATGATCTCGAAGATCGGCTCCAGGGTGCCTGGAGTCGGCGATGCGAATTCAATAAATTCAAAGCCCATCAGGCCCATCGGGTTTTCGTATTGGTCGGCCATTTCGGCACCTCATCATTCTTGTAAGTAGCAAGCAGTCAATTACAGGCAAGGATGAGGTTGCAGGGTGGCGCGCACGAGAGGCCCCGCACGCTGCGGGCGAGGAAGTCACCAAAGATCAGGGGGGAGCCGAGTAGCTTCATGATTACATCAGTCTCTGACGGCCGAGGCTTGCGTGAGCGCAAGTCCATATTCTTGTATGCGTAAATCGATTCTACACAGCGTAACAGTATTTGTCCGCACTCTCATCAAATCCCTATTGCCCTGGGCTGCGCAAGGGGTTTGTTGCACAGATAGATGCCCAACAGGATCACCGCGCCACCCAGCGCCATGGGTAACGTCAGTTGTTCGCCGAGCAGCAGCGCGCCGCAGATCACCGCCGTCAGCGGGTTAAGCGCGATGAACACGCCCGCGCGGGTCGCGCCGATACGCCGGATGCCATCGTAATAGCCGATGTACGCCAGCGCGGAGCCGAGCACACCCAAATACAACAGGCTCACAACCTGCGACCAGTGCAGGCTGACGACCCCTTGTACGGTGAAGCGTCCGGTGAGCGCGGTGGCCAGTGTCAGCATCAGGGTGCCGAGCAATACTGACCACGTGACGGTTTGCAATGGCCCCAGGCTTTGATTCAACGCGCGGGAAAACAACGAGTAAATCCCCCACCCCAGCACACAGCCAAACACCAGCACGTCGCCCTGCCAGGTACTCGATGCACCTTGCAGCAGTTGCGGGTTACGACTGACGATCACCGCCGCAGCGCCAGCCAGGCACAACGCCATGCCCAGCACCTTGGCAGCGCCGAGGCGCTCTTTGAACAACCACCAGGAAGCCAGGCCGATCACGGCCGGATTCAACGCCACGATCAATGAAGCGCGCGAGGCATTGATGTACTGCAGGCCGTAGAAAAAACACAGGTTGTAGAAAAAGATCCCGAAAAAACCCAGCACTGCCAGACGTAGCAGTTGCCGGGGACGTGGCCGCGCCAGCGGGATGCGTGCACACAGCATAAACAGCAGCAGCGCCAGGCTGGCCAGGATAAACCGCAGGCTGGCGGCCAGCAGCGGGTCTACTTGATGGGCCAGGTAGCGCCCGGCGACAAAGGTGCCACCCCAGATCATGGTCACAGCGGCGAGCTTCAGGTAGGTGAGGCGATCAGATGAATGATGCATTAGCAGTTGCTCGACAGGTGGCAGGGTTGGCATATTCTTCGACTAATGTTCAGTAATCGTAAAATGAGCCTTTACTCATGACCTTGACCCAACTGGAAATTTTTTCACTGGTGGCCGAGCTGCAAGGTTTCACCAGTGCGGCGCACCGCCTGGGTATCAGCCAGTCGGCGGTGTCCCATGCGGTCAAGGCCTTGGAGCAGGAGCTGGGCGTGGAATTGTTTCGGCGCCACCAGACGTTGGTGGAGCTGAGCGATATCGGCGCGCAATTACTCGGGCGCGCCCGTGCCATGCTCGGCCTGGCCGCGACGTTACAGCAGGAAGCCGCCGACGCCCGTGGCATGAAGCGCGGCACCTTGCGCATCGGCTCCTTCGGCCCCACTGCGTCGGTGCGCTTGTTGCCGACAATCCTCAGCCATTTTCGGCAGGCCTACCCGGGCATTGAAGTGCATGTGGACGAGGGGCCAGACCGGCAAGTCATCCAGTGGCTGGACGAGCGGCGTGTCGACGTGGGTTTTGTGGTGCTCGCCGACACGCCAACAGACAGTGAGCGTTTCGACACCGTGGCGTTGTTCGAGGATCAGCTTGTCGTGTTGTTGCCGGCCACCCATGCGCTGGTTGCCAGCACATCAGTACCTTTGCAAGCTCTGTGTGACGATCCGTTCATTCTCACCGAAGCCGGCTCATCAGAGCTGGTGATGCGCTTGTTCAGCGACGCGCGTTTGCGGCCCAACGTGCGGTATCGCTGTGCCCAATTGCTCAGTACGCTGGAAGCCGTCAGCCGTGGCGACGGGTTGAGCATCGTGGCGCAGGCATCGTTGCCCGAACGTGTCGACAGTCGTTATGTGGCACGGCCATTATCACCGCCGGTGCCGCGCCGGATCGGCCTGGCGGTGTTGGACCGGCGCCAGGCCTCACCTGCTGCCCTTGCGTTCCTCACACTCGCGCAAGGGCTGCAACACACCGGCACTCACCGATAACTCATGGTGAACGAAGCCAACCCGTTGGCCGTACCGGGTCGGATCATTTTTTCGGTTTGCACATAACGAGCAGTCAAAGGGATCGTGATAGTGCCGTTGCTCGTACTTGTCACCCGCCATTGGTTCAGGTTGTCGACGGCTGAAGAGTCGGCGCCATAGTTGAGCACTGAGGGGCCACTCAACAGCTGTATTGCCACACCCTTGGCTGTCGAAGTACGCGTCAGCGACAACTGATTGCCGCGATTTGCGGGGTTAGTCTGGTCGGTCACCGTGACCCAGATATCCAGGCTACCACCGGTTCCCCCGGCACAGTCCAGCCTGATGTTATGGCTCACGCTTGCGGCGTAGCTGCCTACGCCCGTGAAATCACGGCTGGCCACAGGCCCCATCGGCATGACAACCGAAGGTGTCGAAACATGGCAGGTAGGCCGCAGCGGCGGCGCTATGACCGCGTTGCTCAGGCTTACCGAAGCGTAGCCCGGGCCTGAGGTCGTGACATTGGTCAGCGTGTAGTTGGCAAACGTTCGCGCAGTGATCGTGCCGGCCGAGACAGGACCGGTGGCCACCAGGTAGATCCGCCCCTGGAGCCCCCACCCATTGGGCCTGTTGTGTTTGACGGTTAATAACGCCGTGGTGCCGTGATGGAGTGGGTGAAAAGGCTGGCCGGGGTCCCTGGCCATCACCGCGAATCCCACTCCGGGCAGGTTGGTGGCGTAGACCGGCATCGAGAGGCCGGACGCACTGAACGTGATCCCCGTAGCCGGCGAATTGACTATGCTTATGTTCGCTGTCACGGGTTGTTCGATAGGCCAATCCTTGTATTGACAGCGCATTACATAGCCATTGCCACTATCGAAGTCGTAGCCGTTTGCCGCGCCCAGGGCCTGCCCGATCTGTACGTGGCCCTGCAAGGTGATGGGCGCAATCGAGACATTCAGGTTTGCCTGGGGCGAACAATCGCCAGCATTACCAAAGTGCGCTTGGGCAGGCATTGCGAAAGCCCAGCCGCTCAGCAGTGCGACGACGCCGGAAAACCTGATCGTGAAGCGTTGAGCACCGTTCATCGTGTGACTCATCAGGTGTTCTCCTCATAGCGACACTGGCTGACCAATTGATCTGTATTTTCCTGGCGGCGACCGGGTTCACGGGCAGGTAGATGGTAACGAATGAAACACCGCTCGCCCGCCGCCTCAGCCCACTGCACGGTCAGCCTGCCGTGGTCGGCAACCCCGCGTACAAAAGCCTTGCCCGCCTGGCCAACCACCCCGACTTCGTTGCCCTGCTCGTCAAATACCTGGGCTGCGAACGGCAGGGGTCTGCCGTTCGGGTGGGTGGCTTTGATCACTACCGCCCGGCCGCTGACGGTCTCGAATTTGACCAGCGATATTGCGCCCAGGGTCGGTACCACGGAACGGTTCGACTCCTTTAATTCCACGTCCATGGGCATGCCTTGCGGGTCGATGTCCACGGCGTTGGGCTGGTACGCCCGCAAAGAAGGCATGACCCCGTAACCCTGCTTGTCGATACGCGCCCCGGAACCGCCGAGCTGCGCTCCCTGGGCATCCGGCGCATACACCAGCGCCGAAGCTTCACCGAGGTTTTGCGCGAGGGTGACGCCACCGCTGTGGGCGATCAGGCCGCCGTCGACGCTCATGGACACTTGCGCATTGCCCTGGCGCTGGCCATAACCGCCGCGCAGGTTGGCTGCGTTACTGCGATAGCCCGCGTAAGCGTTGAAGCTTGAGCCGCCGTGATCGCCGGTGCCGCGACTGCCGACCAACCCGTAATGGGTGTGCGCCGTATCCCCCAACAAACCATTGATGCCGACTTGTTGCTGACTGCCGCGCGACTCACCTGCATCCCGCGACAGTGAACTGCTCAGGGTCGGTGCGCGCGTGCCCTCGCCCAATGGCATGGAGAGGCTCAGCACCCAGTGATTCTCAACGCGTTCGGTTCGCGTTGAGCGGCCGAAGAAAATATCCTCACCGCGTTCGCGGTCGCTCGCCCGATACAGCTCGCTGACTCTCGAACGCTGCGCCGAGACGTTCCAACTCAGCGACTTCCAACTGGCCCCATAACTGGCGGTGAACGACGTCTGGCGCCCTTGCTGCCCGGCCCAGTAGTCAGTAGAGCTGCCATACAAACTCAGGGTGCCCTCCCCCAGCTGCTGGCTGATCGTCAGGTCCAGGCGGCTCTTTTGCCGGGCATAGCTGTCCAGGTTCCCGCCGTGACGGCCCAGGTCGCGCACATTCAATGCGTCCGGCAGGTTCAGGTAGCCATCGGTCGAGAAGCGATAGGCGCCGAGCGCAAAATGCGTTCCCGAAAACGGCACATTCTTGTTGTAGGCCAGGCCAAGGCTTTGTCCGCGGGCCAGGGCTTGCCCCTGCACCTGTGTGCGCGAGTGGGTAGTGTCCAAGGCGAATGCACCAACAGGCGTACTCATCGCCAGGCCCGCCTTGCCTTGGCTATAGCCCTGGGAAAGCGTGGCGCCGCCATAAACGGTGAGGTTATCGACTAGCCCATGTTGCAGCGTGCCTTGAAACACTGAAGCGTTGGCATCACTCACACCATGCTGCTGCACCCGGCCCACCGTTGCGCTGTAGTGTGTGGCGCGGTAACGCAACAGTTGCGGGGCCACCGAATAAGGCACGACAAAGGTGCTGCGTCGCCCGTCTACCTCGGTGACACTGACGTCGAGGTCGCCTCCGTAGCCCGTGGGGTAGAGATCATCGATCACAAAAGGCCCAGGCGCCACAGTGGTTTCGTAAAGGGTGTAGCCGTTCTGGCGCACCGTCACCGTGGCATTGCTGTCGGCAACGCCGCGCACCTGAGGCGCATAGCCTTGTTGCGACGGCGCAAGCATACGGTTATCCGTGGCCAGCGTAACGCCACGCACGCGCACGCCATCAAGGATCTGACCGCTGCTGAAACTGTCACCTACGGTCAGTTGCGACTGCCAGGCTGAAACGGCGCGTTGCAAGTAGGTGGCCGTGGCTTGATAAGGCAAGTGGCTGCTTCGCGAAGCCCAGGCTTGCCCGCCCTGGTGGCGCAACCGCCAGTCACCCAGGTTGACCCCGCCGTCGAGGCCAAGATAACTGCGGTCTTCACCCGCACCTGATGTCACCGCAGCGGCGCTGTAGGTGTAATTGAGCAGTGCGGCATCAACGCCCGCGTCCCATTGGGCGGGGTCAATGTAGTCGCGTGCGGAGCCATTGATGTAGACCTGCGGGATGCTGACATCCAGGGTCAGGGACTCGACATCGACATGGCTGCTGGCCATGGGCATCCATGCGGCGAAATCGCGACAATCCCCCTCGGCGCCTGCCTCGAACTTGCGCAGTACTACTCCGAGTTCGGCCAGTTGTTGCGCGCTCACACAGGGTTGCGCAGCGTCCTGTTTGTCCAGGTTTACGAAGGTGATCGGGCGACGGCCCAGCGATTGGCCGTTGAGTATCACGTCAACGCGATAAACCCCTGGCGTCAACACATTGCTGGTATTGAAGCGTGAGAGATCCGCCGGGCTGGACACACCGCTGGTAAAGGCCTCCAGGTCAAACAACAACGGGGCAGCCTCGGCCGATAACACAAGCGTGCTCAGCAGGCCGAACAACAGCACCAGCCGAGGGTGGGAAAACAGCCAGGCAGCGCCTTGGCAAAACGTGAATGGCAACAAGGCAGGCATAGTCAGAACTTCAGAGGAGCACGCTGCGGCGCGGAAAACGTGCCGTAGTCATTGATGTATTTGAAATGCACCCGGGCATCCGCAGGGATGGGCCGCACGGCCTTGTGCACCCTCAGGGTCAGGTTGCCGCCTGGCGGCACCATGCCCTCTTCCGCCGGCAGCAGCGGCGCGTCTTGCTGCGGGCCCATGGCCAACGCCACCTCGTTGAATGTCACGTGATAGGCCGATGGGTTGTGCACGTCCAGCAGCGTCCCCTGGGTACTGCGGCGCAAGGACCAGCGTAATTGCGTGTGCGCTTCGTTCGGGCTGCCAGGCAGATCGGCGGGGCGAAAAAACACTTTGGTACGGATACGAAAGGCGAATTGCAGGTGATTCGCCGGGCCAACCTCTGCATCGGCCTCGGTGTTGACCTTGGGCGGGATCTCCAGCGCATTCAGCCAAAACAACGATTCCCGATCAGCCGGCAGTGGCTCTTGGGTGTAGACCAGGCGCACGGCCTGGCTTTTCTGCGGGTTCAGGCGAAACACCGGCGGCGAAAGGCTGAAAGGCACCTCGCTGTTAGAAGGGTCTGACGCCGGGTCACCCTGATCCAGCCATACCTGGACCAGGCGCGGAGCCCGTTCGTCGTCGTTGGTCAGGCGCAAGGTGATTTCGCGACGCTGTTGCGGGTAAATGTGCCGCGTGCCATCGATCACTACACCGGCATGGGCAACGGATGGCCATCCGCTAACCATCGAAATGGCGAGCAGCAAGGCAATTGCGAACATGAGTCGGGCAAGCATGGGGCGGTCCTCCAAGGCGCTGTCCAGTGCCTGGCGAACCGCCAGGCTCCGGGCCTTGATCAGGGAAACGTGACGGAATACAGCACCTGCGTACTTACCGGGCCTGGGGTTGCGGCGCCGGTGGCGAAGTACTGCGCGGCGAACGGCAGCGACACCTCACCGTTGTCGGGGACTTTTGCGCTGCTCGAATTGAGTGCCAGGCGCAGGTCCATAGGCTTTTGGGTAGTGCCGTCGACAATCTGCACCTCAACCAGGCTGGCAGGCACTGGTTTGGCCGGCGCTTGATTCTTCAAGTTGCCGGTAGCCGGGTTGATCGCCGGGCTGCTGCTCTCGAACAACACCGCCACCGTCGTATCCTTGGGGCACGCACCCACACGCACAACAAATGGGGTGGTGCCGGCCGTCTGGCCTTTTGCCTTGAGCGCGCTGGCCTGGACCTTGTTGAGCACAACGGCGAAGTTCGGGCTGGCGCCAGGCGCGGAGCCTGCCCCGCCACTGATACTGCAGGTGGTGCCGGTGATTTCACCGGTCAGGCTGATGGTACCGTCTGCGGCAAAAGCAGGCAGCGCGGCGACGCCGGTAGCAGCCAGGAAAGCAGCGGCCAATCGGATGTTGTTCATTGCAGGTAATTCCTTATCAAGTAGCGTTAACGGGTTACGAAACGAATTTCAACAATTGAAAGACGAGGGTCGACCGTCCCGCCAGAAGTGGGCTGAAACGGCTGAGAGAGAGGCTGGAAGGGTCGGTGCTCCGAAGTCTCTTACTTTTTGCAACGATGTTTATCTTGCCAAGTTGAGACAATCGCAACAACTGACCGAACGGCTAGGTCAATTCGCGCCAAACAAGTGAGCGGCACTGCGCAATGCCAACTATCATCGGCACACACCCGTCTTTTTATTCTGTTATTGGCTGCCTCTATGCCCCTCACTGCCAAAGGCCCCCGAAGCCGAACTGCACGCGCGCTCATCAGCAGTGTCTGCGGCCTGGTTCCCGTTTTATTGGGGGTTGTGATTCTTCATTGGCAAGCCGAACGCACCCTTGAGCAAAGCACCGCCCAAACCGCGCTGGAGGCTGTGCGCCAATTCGATTTAATGCTCGACAACACCGCCCTCGCCGCCCAGGCATTGCTGCCGCTGGCCGGCCAACCGTGCGACAACGGCGCGCAACTGGCACTGCGCGAACAGGTCACGCGGCGCCCCTTTGTGCGGGCAACGACCTTGTCCTGGCAAAAAAACATCTATTGCAGCTCGTTGTTCGGCGGCAGCTACCAGTCACCGGTCAACCCGGACGATTACGTAGCGGGCACGCTGTGGTTGATGAACGGCAACCCGGTAACGCCCGATACCGCGTTGTTGGTTTACCGCCTGGTCGATGGCGATAAAGCCGCGTTTGCCTCGGTTGACGGCTATCACCTGACCAACGCCTTGCGCCTGATCAGCCGCTACGCACACCTGATCCTGCAAGTGGGAGCCAACTGGCTGGACGCTGACGGCAAGGTGCACACCACTGCAATGCCGCAGTTTGCAGTGGCCCATCAGCACCTGAACTCCGAGCGTTACCCGTACAGCGTCGATGCCGGCATGCCTGTCGGTGAGGTCTGGCGGTACATGGAGGCGCGCTACCCGGCGCTGTTCAGTCTGCTGGTGTTCTTTGGTGTGCTGGCGGGCGTGTTGGCGCACTGGCTGCAAAAGCGCTCGTCCGCGCCGACCCATGAGTTGCAGCGGGCATTGGGGGCCAATGAATTCATTCCGTATTTCCAGCCAGTGGTGCGTGGCGACACCCGCGAATGGGCCGGCTGTGAAGTATTGATGCGCTGGCGGCACCCGAAGGAAGGCTTGGTTCGCCCTGACCTGTTTATACCGTTGGCCGAACATTCTGGCCTGATCGTGCCGATGACCCGCTCGTTGCTACGCCAGACCGCTGCGCAACTGGCCCCGCATGCCGGGCGCTTCACCCCGGGCTTCCATATCGGCGTGAACATCACCGCCAGTCACTGCCAGGACCTCGACCTGGTGCAGGACTGCCGGGAGTTTCTCGCTGCGTTCGCCCCCGGCCAGGTGACGCTGGTACTGGAGTTGACCGAACGTGAACTGATTCAGCCTACCGACACCACCGCCCGCCTGTTCGACGCCCTGCATCAACTGGGGGTGATGATCGCGATTGATGACTTCGGAACCGGCCACTCCAGCCTGGGTTACTTACGCAACTTCAACGTCGACTACTTGAAAATCGATCAAAGTTTTGTCGCCATGATTGGCGCCGATGCACTCTCACGGCATATTCTGGACAGCATCATAGAACTCAGCGGCAAGCTGGACCTGGGTATTGTCGCCGAGGGCGTGGAAACAGCAGAGCAATGCGAATACCTGGCGGCCCAAGGTGTGGATTTCCTGCAGGGCTACCTGTTCGGCCGGCCGTTGCCCTGTGAGGAATTCATTAAGTCGCTGAGCAGCCATTGAATAGCCATCTAGTGCGCTGGATGAAATAATCTTATTTAGGTAACGCCGTGATTTACTCGCGCGGCATTAACTACTACAATTTTTCCTGCCTGTGCTGAACTCGCAGAAAGGCCTCTTTCTTTGAGTTACCTTAAAGCTCCTGGCTTACACGCTTTATCTGCAGTTGATATCAGCCAACTACACTATTGGAGTACAGATTTTGTCCAGACTCGCCGAATTTCGCGCAGCAGAAAAAGCCCTTCAAGAACAGCTGGCTCAGCTGGAATCCTTGAAGAACGACGCCGGCCTGAAAAAAGAAATCGAATTCGAAGAAAAGCTGCAAGGGCTGATGAAGCACTACGGCAAAAGCCTGCGCGACATCATCTCGATCCTTGATCCTAACCCTGGCAAAGCCAGCGCTGCTGCCGCCGCACCAAAACAGCGCCGCGCACGTGTGGTCAAGGTTTACCACAACCCACACACCGGCGAACTGATCGAAACCAAAGGCGGCAACCACCGCGGCCTGAAAGCCTGGAAAGAACAGTATGGCGCTGCCACAGTAGATTCCTGGTTGCGCGGCTGATCAAAAGACGCTGCAAAAACCCCGCTGATGCGGGGTTTTTTTTTGCTTCGAAAACGAACTTAATCAAGTGTTCACTTTGTTCAAAAACGAGTGAGATAACCCGTTCAAAGTTTAAGGCTATCACGCACTGAACTGACTTCAGCCTTACTGGCTTCATAGGCCTCGGCCTGACCGGCGAAGGAAAAGACATAGGCTTTATCGCTATCAACTGCGCCGACCAATGTTTGTGACAATATGTGCCGACCGTTCTCGGTAATCACGCAAGTAGTTTCCAGCGCTTCAAGACGGCTCAATGTGCTGGTGTGCATTTTGGTGCACACGCTTTGATAACCGCTGCCGGCAAAATCCTTCTGGATGGATTTGCGCATTTCCAGCAGTACGCCTTGAAGATTAACTTTATGGCCCGCCTCAATCGGTGTACCGGTCAACTCCATGACCATCAAGGTGTTGCCGTTTTCATCATTCTTGATTGCGCGTTGGCGGGACACCGCCTGAGGTTTTACCGGCGCTTCGTCGTCGGGCACTACTTCCTCGACTTGCCAGCCGCTGGGCCAATGAATTTCCGGGTCGGCCGCCAACACAAAGGGGCTGCCCAGCAACACACATACAGCGCTCAACAACGGCTTACGAAATTCAATCATCAAGAAAACACCCAAGGTTCAAGCGTCGAAGTTTGAGCCTGACACCCTTGGCTCGCAAGGGCTGAGTAACCTTTTTCATTTGGCTCGGCCGGTAACGCTTGCGTATCATGGCGGTGCGGCACGGATGCCGGCCGCAAGCCAAGGGACCACTCAAGTCACGAGTCGCGTTTGCCCCATTTTTTCTGGAGGGCCCATGAGCCTGCACGATCTGAACACTTTCCCGGGCGTCACCGCCCAACCTGACACCGCCACGTCGAACTTCGTGTTCAACCACACCATGCTGCGGGTCAAGGACATCACCAAATCGCTGGACTTCTACACCCGCGTATTGGGCTTTTCCCTGGTTGAAAAGCGTGACTTCCCGGAAGCCGAATTCAGCCTCTACTTTCTGGCCCTGGTGGACAAGGCCCAGATTCCAGCCGACGCCGCCGCGCGCACGCAGTGGATGAAGTCGATCCCTGGCATCCTCGAACTGACCCACAACCACGGCACCGAAAACGACGCCGACTTTGCTTACCACAACGGCAATACTGACCCGCGTGGCTTTGGCCATATCTGCATTTCGGTGCCGGATATTGTCGCCGCTTGCGAGCGTTTTGAAGCCTTGGGCTGTGATTTCCAGAAGCGCCTGAGCGATGGCCGCATGAAAAGCCTGGCGTTCATCAAAGACCCGGATGCTTACTGGGTTGAGATTATTCAGCCGGCGCCGCTGTAAGCGTTCTGCGTGACGCGGAGCGTCACCGGATGCATTCCCACGTAGAACGTGGGAACGAGAAAACCCCATGATCACTCATGGGGTTTTTTATTTTCGCAGCCGGATTTAAGCGGGTGCCGAGGTACGGATCAGGTGATCAAAAGCACTCAGCGAAGCCTTCGCGCCCTCGCCTACCGCAATCACGATCTGCTTGTACGGCACGGTCGTCACGTCACCGGCAGCAAACACGCCCGGCAGTGAAGTTTCGCCACGCGCATCGACGATGATCTCGCCGCGCGGGGTCAATTCCACCGTGCCCTTGAGCCAGTCGGTGTTGGGCAACAAGCCGATCTGAACAAAGATGCCTTCCAGGTCGATGGTCTTGAACTCGCCGCTGTCACGATCCTTGTACGCCAGACCGGTGACCTTCTGGCCATCGCCTTTGACTTCACTGGTCAATGCGCTGGTGATCACGTCCACGTTCGGCAGGCTGTAGAGCTTGCGCTGCAACACGGCATCGGCGCGCAACTTGCTGTCGAACTCGAGCAAGGTCACGTGGCTGACGATACCGGCCAGGTCAATGGCTGCTTCAACGCCGGAGTTACCACCGCCGATCACTGCCACACGCTTGCCTTTGAACAACGGGCCGTCGCAATGCGGGCAGAAGCACACGCCGCGGGCCTTGTATTCCTGCTCGCCCGGCACACCCATCTCGCGCCAGCGGGCACCGGTGGCCAGAATCACGGTTTTGGACTTGAGGGTCGCACCGCTTTCAAAGCGAATTTCGTGCAAGTCACCGGCATTTTTTGCCGGGATCAGGCGGCTGGCACGCTGCAGGTTCATGATGTCCACGTCGTACTGACGCACATGCGCCTCCAGGGCGCTGGCCAGTTTCGGCCCTTCGGTCTCCTGCACGGAGATGAAGTTCTCGATGGACATAGTGTCCAGCACCTGGCCGCCGAAACGCTCAGCTGCCACGCCGGTGCGAATACCTTTGCGTGCGGCGTAGATAGCTGCGGCAGAACCGGCTGGGCCACCACCGACCACCAACACATCAAAGGCCTCTTTGGCGCTGATTTTCTCGGCGGCCTTTTCGATACCGCTGGTGTCGAGCTTGGCGAGGATCTCTTCCAGGCCCATGCGGCCCTGGCCAAAGTTCACACCATTGAGGTACACACTGGGCACTGCCATGACCTGGCGTTCATCGACCTCAGCCTGGAACAGCGCGCCGTCGATGGCGACGTGGTGGATGTTCGGGTTAAGCACGGCCATCAGGTTCAGCGCCTGAACCACGTCAGGGCAGTTCTGGCACGACAGCGAGAAGTAGGTCTCGAAGCTGAACTCGCCTTTCAAGGCACGAATCTGTTCAATCACTTCGACACTGGCCTTCGACGGGTGGCCACCGACTTGCAGCAGGGCCAGCACCAGCGAAGTGAATTCATGGCCCATGGGGATGCCGGCAAAACGCAGGCTGATATCGGCACCCGGGCGGTTGATAGAGAACGACGGCTTGCGCGCATCATTGCCATCGGTTTTGAGGGTAATCAGCGTGGTGAGGCTGGTTACGTCCTGCAACAGGGCAAGCATTTCCTGGGATTTCGCGCCGTCGTCGAGGGAGGCGACGATCTCGATCGGCTGGGTGACCCGTTCCAGGTATGACTTCAACTGAGCTTTAAGATTGGCGTCCAACATACGGGCGATTTCCTGTTAATTCGGTTTATTGCAGACAAAAAAACGCCCGAGCGAATCTCGCCCGGGCGTTTTGAGGGCGGTGCAGCTTACTTAAGGTGCGGCAACCCGCCCTTGATGTTTCACAGACTTAGATCTTGCCGACCAGGTCCAGGGACGGAGCCAGAGTAGCCTCGCCTTCTTTCCACTTGGCTGGGCAGACTTCGCCTGGGTGAGCAGCGACGTACTGAGCGGCCTTGATTTTGCGCAGCAGCTCGGAGGCGTCACGGCCAACACCGCCGTCGTTCAGTTCAACGATCTTGATCTGACCTTCCGGGTTGATCACGAAGGTGCCGCGGTCTGCCAGGCCAGCTTCTTCGATCAGTACGTCGAAGTTGCGCGAGATGGTCAGGGTTGGGTCGCCGATCATGGTGTACTGGATTTTGCCGATGGCTGGCGAAGTGTTGTGCCAGGCAGCGTGGGCAAAGTGGGTATCGGTGGACACGCTGTAGATTTCGACGCCCAGTTTCTGGAATTCGGCGTAGTTGTCAGCCAGGTCTTCCAGTTCGGTTGGGCAAACGAAGGTGAAGTCGGCTGGGTAGAAGAAGACTACGGACCATTTGCCTTTCAGGTCAGCGTCCGACACGTCTACGAAGTTGCCGTTTTTGTAGGCGGTCGCTTTGAACGGTTTTACTTGGCTGTTGATGATAGGCATCGGTGACTCTCCGTCAGTGGTTGAAAAGTTGATGAGATGAATCCTACTCACTCTTTCCGTCGGTGGCTCATTGGCAAACCTGATGCTGACGATTGGTTTTCCCTATCAGGTATCTGTATTAATAGAAGAAATCTCAAAGCAGCGGTGGAGTCGCCAAGGTCATGCCCAAAAAGGGTGTCGCTTCAACATAGCGCATGGCGGATTTCATGTCGCTCCAGCCGACGTAACTCATCAGCGACTTGATGTCCCAGCCACTGCGATGGGCCCAGGTGGCGAAACCGCGGCGCAGCGAGTGACTGGTGTATTGATCAGCCGGAATGCCCGCGCGCTCCAGAGCCTGGCGCAGCAGCGGGATCACGCTGTTGGGGTGCAGCCCCTCCTCGCCCAGGTTGCCCCAGCGATCAATCCCCCGAAACACCGGCCCCCGCACCAGGGCCGAGGCGCTTAGCCAGTCGCTGTAGGCCTGCACCGGGCACAAGCGCAGCAGCGCCGGCGTCTGGTAGGTTTTGCCGAGGTTGTCGCGGTCACTTTTGCTGCGCGGCAGGTACAGGCTGATGCCGGCGCCGGGCACCGCTTGCACGTGTTCGATGCTCAGGCGACATAACTCGTCGCTGCGAAAGCCGCGCCAGAAGCCCAGCAGGATCAACGCAGTGTCGCGCTTGGCGCGCAGCAAGCGCGGCTGATCCCGCGCTTCAATGGCCTGCCTGGCTTCAACCTCAAGTGATGCCACCACCTGTTCAAGGTGCTTGAGCTGCAAAGGTTCGGCCTGCTTCTCCCGTGCCGGGTGCACCGCCCGAATGCCCTTGAGTACCTTGCGCACCACCGGCGCCTTGGTCGGGTCCGGGAAACCCTGGCTGGTGTGCCACTGCGCAAGCGCCGAGAGCCGCAGCTTTAAGGTGTTGACCGCCAGCACCCCGGCATGGGCCACCAGGTAGCGCGCCACGCTGTCGCTGGTGGCTGGCAGGAACCCGCCCCAACTCACTTCGAAATGCTCGAGGGCTGCGCGATAGCTGCGCCGCGTGTTGTCGCGGGTGGCGGCGTTGAGGTAACGGTCCAGGTCGCTCATGAAAGGCCTATTCGTACTGCTGGCGGGTGTATTAACGGTTAAAACGGCTCTGACACGGGATAATACGCCAATATCCCATCTGTTAAATCATGAATTTAAACGGGTTTTTATTCGTGATAAAGTATGTATCTACATACCATGTACCACAGTACTAAATCGACGGAGACTTCATGGCGCGCGGCGGCATAAACAAAGCAGTGGTTCAAACGGCACGCCTGGCGATCCTGGCCCGTGGCGAAAACCCGAGCATCGACGCGGTGCGCATCGAGATGGGCAATACCGGCTCGAAAACCACGATTCATCGCTATTTGAAGGAACTCGATGACAGCGAAACCCGGCTGACCATCACCCAGGCGCCCATCGACGATGAACTGGGCGAGTTGGTAGCACGGCTGGCTCAACGCCTTAAAGACAAGGCCCAGGAGCCGATTGACGCGGCACTGGCGCAGTTCGAGCAGCAAAAAGCCGCCCTGCTCGCCCAGGTGCAAACGCTTGAAGAAGCCCACGGCCAGCTCAAGCAGCAATTGGATATCCAGGCCGCCGCACTGGCCGAAGAAAGCGCCGCCTTGCAGACCGCCAGCACCAGCCTGCAAACCGAACAAACTCGCAATGCGGGGCTCAGCCAGGCGTGCAGCGATTACGAGTTGCGCATGAATGACAAGGACGAGCAGATTCGCTCGCTGGAAGACAAACACTTGCACGCCCGCGACGCGCTTGAGCACTACCGCAATGCGGTGAAGGAGCAACGCGAGCAAGAGCAACGGCGCCATGAAGGCCAGCTGCAGCAGGTGCAGGCCGAGCTGCGCCAGGCGCAACAAAGCGCGATGGTGCGCCAGGATGAGATCACCCAGCTGCATCGCGATAATGAGCGGCTACTGATCGAGCACCGCGTGACCAGCAAGGAACTGACCGCCCTGCAGGAGCAATCACGCAAGGAACAGGCGCAGCAGCAAACACTCAGCGAACAGCTGGGCCGCATGGAAAGCGAACGCACCCTGCTTCAGGAGCGCTTGCGGGTTGCGGTAGAGGAAAGTCAAGCGCGCCAGGCAGCGCTGAGTGAGCAACAGCAGGTGAGCAAAACCCTGGAACTGGACCTGATCAAGGCCCAGGCCAGTATCGAGGCATTGCGCCTGGCGGCCGTCGTTGCAACGCCGCCAGAGGCAACCGCCGACGCCTGATCAGCCCGCTACAGGCGTGCGCATGGTGACGAACTCTTCCGCCGCCGTAGGGTGCACGCCGATGGTTTCATCGAAATGCTGCTTGGTCGCGCCGGCCTTGAGCGCGATCGCCAGGCCCTGGACGATCTCACCCGCATCCGGCCCGACCATGTGGCAGCCCAGGACCTTGTCGGTGTCGGCGTCGACCACCAGCTTCATCAGGGTTTTTTCCTGGCAATCGGTCAACGTCAGCTTCATCGGCCGGAAGCGGCTTTCGAAGATCTGCACGTTATGGCCGTTTTGCTTCGCATCTTCTTCGCTCAGGCCCACGGTGCCGATATTCGGCAGGCTGAACACCGCGGTCGGGATCATCGCGTAATCCACCGGGCGGTATTGCTCAGGCTTGAACAGCCGACGCGCAACCGCCATGCCTTCGGCCAGCGCGACGGGCGTCAATTGCACCCGCCCGATCACATCGCCAATCGCCAGGATCGAGGCTTCGGCGGTCTGGTACAGGTCGTCGACTTCGACAAAGCCGCGCTCATCCAATTTGACGCCGGTATTTTCCAGCCCCAGGTTGTCGAGCATCGGGCGGCGGCCGGTGGCGTAGAACACGCAATCGGCTTCGAGCACGCGGCCGTCTTTGAGGGTGGCCTTGAGGCTGCCGTCAGCCTGTTTGTCGATGCGCTCGATATCGGCATTGAATTGCAGGTCGAGGCCGCGCTTGGTCAGCTCTTCCTTCAGGTGCGTGCGCACTGCGCCGTCAAACCCGCGCAGAAACAGGTCGCCGCGATACAGCAAGGTTGTGCGCGCGCCCAAGCCATGGAAGATGCCCGCAAACTCGACAGCGATGTAGCCGCCGCCCACTACCAGCACGCGCTTGGGCAGCTCTTTGAGGAAGAACGCCTCGTTGGAGCCTATGGCGTGCTCACGGCCCGGGATTTCCGGGATCTGCGGCCAGCCGCCCGTCGCGATCAGGATATGCCTGGCCGTAAAGCGCTCGCCATTGATCTCCACCTGGTGCGGATCAACCAAACGCGCGTGCCCTTCGTGCAGGGTCACGCCACTGTTAACCAGCAGGTTGCGGTAGATGCCATTGAGGCGGTTGATTTCGCGGTCTTTGTTGGCGATCAGGGTCGCCCAGTCAAAGTTCGCTTCACCCAACGACCAGCCGAAACCGCTGGCCTGCTCAAAGTCTTCGGCGAAATGCGCGCCGTACACCAGCAGTTTTTTCGGCACGCAGCCAACGTTCACGCAGGTACCGCCCAGGTAACGGCTTTCAGCTACCGCCACTTTAGCGCCAAAGCCTGCGGCAAAGCGCGCCGCGCGAACACCGCCGGAACCGGCGCCAATTACATACAGATCAAAATCGTAGGCCATTTCACTCTCCTCGGCAGGGCACCAGCATACCGACTTACATGGGGCTGAAAAACGAAAAAGCCACCCGAAGGTGGCTTTTTGGTCGAGCTACTGTGAATCAGTAAGCCTTACCGGTCTTGTAGAAGTGCTCGTAGCAGAAGTTGGTGGCCTCAATGTAGCCTTCAGCGCCACCGCAGTCGAAGCGACGGCCTTTGAATTTGTAGGCGATCACGCAGCCATCTTTGGCTTGCTTGAGCAGGGCGTCAGTGATTTGAATCTCGCCGCCTTTGCCTGGCTCGGTTTCTTCGATCAGCTTGAAGATGTCCGGCGTCAGGATGTAACGACCGATAATCGCCAGGTTCGACGGCGCATCTTCCGGCGCTGGTTTTTCAACCATGTCACGCACGCGAATCAGGCCATCACCAATATCGTCGCCGGCGATCACGCCGTACTTGTTGGTTTCCTGAGGGTCGACCTCTTGAACCGCAACGATGGTGCAGCGGTATTTCTGGTACAGCTTGACCATCTGGGTCAGTACGCCGTCGCCTTCCAGGTTGACGCACAGGTCATCAGCCAGCACCACGGCGAACGGTTCGTCACCGATCAGCGGGCGGCCAGTGAGGATGGCGTGGCCAAGGCCTTTCATCTGGGTTTGACGGGTGTAGGAGAACGAGCACTCGTCGAGCAGTTTACGGATGCCGACCAGGTATTTTTCCTTGTCGGTGCCCTTGATCTGGTTTTCCAGCTCGTAGCTGATATCGAAGTGGTCTTCCAGCGCGCGCTTACCGCGGCCGGTAACAATGGAAATTTCGTTCAAGCCGGCATCCAGTGCCTCTTCGACGCCGTACTGAATCAGTGGCTTGTTCACCACCGGCAGCATCTCTTTGGGCATGGCTTTGGTCGCTGGCAAGAAGCGAGTGCCGTAACCGGCTGCTGGGAACAAGCATTTCTTGATCATATAAGTCCTTACAAAGGGCTGTGCGTACGGAATTCGGCGCAGTCTAATCAGGCCGCAGTCACCTTACAATGGGTCCTGCTGGCGTTGCGATGTCAACATAGAGAAAAAATGTGCGCGTAAGTTCCGCTGATCCTACGAAGAGCATTCACTCAGGGCGCGACATAACCAGCCATCGCCCCTTTGCTTACGAGCGCCTCAATGGTTTTAGCACGCTTTTCGCGGCAGGGCACTGACCTGCAACAACTTGCGCGCCTCGGGGCCAATTGGCGCTATCATTACTGGCTTGAACCAGACTACGAGATTGACAGATGTCAGAACCAAAAGGCGTAAACGGCTACCTGATCACCAAGCGTGCGGACGGCTGGCACCTGATCAACTTCCACGGCGACAGCGTCGCCGGGGTATTCGCGAGCGAAAGCATGGCCGTTGCGGTGGCTGAAGTGTTTGTGGACGAAGCCGGCCACGCATCGAGCAAGCGCCCCAAGGACAAAAAGTAAGCGTCATTGCTTGCGCACAAAGCCCCGGTCAACGGGGCTTTTTTGTGTTTGTCTGTACCTTGATGGCCGTTCGCTATAATCTTGCTACGAACGCCCCACGACAGTGTCTGCGCCCCTCCTACACCCTCGACGACGACCCAACACATGAACAAGATTCTGGCACTGACTGCGGCCCTGGCGCTGATGACCGGCTGCACCACCACGTCCGACACCTACCTGAAAAACGGCGAGCAAGGCCTGACCATCGACTGCTCGGGCGAGGCCAATTCATGGGCCAGTTGCTACGAAAAAGCTGACGCTTCGTGTGCGGGCACCGGTTACCGCATCGTCGGCACCGAAGGTACGCCGGCACTCAAGGAGAGCGACAAGACCCTGGGCAAAGACGTAGGCAACTTCAAGAGCCGCAGCGTCGTCGTGGTGTGCAAGTAATACTGCGTACTACAGATGAACCTCGGCGAACTTGAGCCCCAGGCCACGCAAGGTCTCGATCAGGTCATCCAGGCGCGGGAATGACTCAACCTCATCCTGATCGTCGACCAGAAAGTAACTGCGGCCGCCGCTCTTCTTGAAAAATACGATCCACTCGCCCAGGTCGGCGGGGTTCTGGATAACATGGGTGGCCGATATTTGGCCTTCGGCATGTCGGGCTTTGACGTGTTCTCGTTTCATGACGGGCTTTCCAGGAAGGACTAATGCCGCGCAAACTCAAAGTTTGAGCGGCATCTTTGCATTGAATGGCCGACAGTTTAACGGATGCCCTGCCCGATCAGCACTCCCTCTACAGGCGACAACACCCGAATAAACGCAAAAAAAAGCCTGACGCTGCAACCGCAGGGTCAGGCTTTTTTATCGGGTTCAGTACGCGGATAAACCAAAGGCTCAGCCGGAGATGCAATCCTCCCCGGCTTTCTTGATGTCGCCTGGGCGAATCGGCACATTTGACATGCTTTCATAGAGCTTGATACTGCTGCCGCTGGAGCGCTCTTCGATCTCGAAGATCGCCGATGGGTCGGCCGAGAATTTCTGCGGAACAATCACCTGTACACCGTCCTTATGCGGCTCAATCTGCGGCGGCCGACGCGTCGCCTCCAGTTTTCGGACCACACAGGCAGCATATTCAGGCGGTTTTTTGCCTGAAATAACCACCAGGGTTGGCGGGGTCTGCTTGATATCTGCAACCGAAGCACATCCACCTAACGCCAAGGCCAGAACCAACACACTCCACTTCATACTTAAACCTCCGATAAAGACCCTACGACCGCGAAGAGAGGAAATTTCTCCCGCCCATGTGGG
Source organism: Pseudomonas sp. 2995-3 (assembly GCF_002742565.1). Lineage (NCBI taxonomy): Bacteria > Pseudomonadati > Pseudomonadota > Gammaproteobacteria > Pseudomonadales > Pseudomonadaceae > Pseudomonas > Pseudomonas sp. 2995-3. The sequence goes on from NZ_LJSB01000223.1 coordinate 469,932, forward strand.
ATTTATCTCTGAAAACTTGGGAAATAACTGTTTTAAATTGTCGAAGTCGTCGACGACGACCCGATAATAATCGCGTCAGGGCTGATAAACTCTATCTTAACCTACGTATCATTCTGATTTTTCAGAAAAAGCCCTTCTGGAGACACCCCCATGAAATTCATCCACCAGCGCGAGCACCTCAACGAGGGCGACATCGTTGTCATCGAATGCTCGCAGACCTGCAACATTCGCCTGATGAGCGATGCCAATTTCCGCAGTTTCAAGAACGGTGGCCGCCACACTTACCACGGCGGCGCGTTCGACAAATTCCCGGCAAAAATCACCGCACCCAGCACCGGGTTCTGGAACATTACCCTGGATGTGGTCACGCGCCGCGCCATCAGCGTGACCCGCAAACCTGCGTTGTCCCACAAGATTCGCATTGTTCGCCGCACCAGCACCAAACTGAGCTGAGCCGAACCCTCGACAGGAAAACCGCTGTGACTAAATACGTTATGAAGTACAAGCTCAATGGCGAACGTCGCTTTGAATTCGCCCTGCTGCAATCGGGAAGCGTTGAAGAAGCCAAAGAAGCCCTGGCAAAAATCCACGATGCCACCGATGAAATCACCGACATCACCGTGAGCAAGGCCCTGTAACCCATGCCAGGCCCGACGGCTGATCTGTTCGCTGAGGATGCCTTGCAGCAACCGGCGGGGCGCGAGCAGATTGGCGAAGAGTCCTACGTACTCAGGGGCTTCGCCCTGCCATGGATTGAACGCCTGCTGCCTGAACTGCGACGGGTGTTGGCCCAATCGCCGTTTCGACAAATGGTCACACCCGGCGGCTTCACCATGTCGGCCGCACTCAGCAGTTGCGGCACATTGGGTTGGACCACCGACAGCACCGGCTACCGCTACAGCCCGATTGACCCCCGCAATCAGCAGCCCTGGCCGGCTATGCCCGAAACGTTGCGTGAACTGGCCACGCTTGCCGCAGCCGAAGCTGGCTTCAGCGCATTTGCCCCGGATGCCTGCCTGATCAACCGCTATGTGCCGGGCGCCAAGATGTCCCTGCATCAGGATAAAAACGAACGCGCCTATAGCGCCCCTGTGGTTTCAGTCTCTCTGGGCCTGCCGGCGATCTTCCTGTTTGGCGGCCATGAGCGCAGCAGCAAAACTCAAAAAGTTTCACTGTTCCACGGCGACGTGGTGGTCTGGGGCGGCGTCGATCGCTTGCGTTTTCATGGGGTGATGCCGATTAAAGAGGGCGTGCATCCGGTCACGGGCCCGCAGCGCATCAACCTGACCTTTCGCACCGCTGGCTAATTTGACCGCAAGCTTCAGAGTGCCGGCCATCTGCAACGCGGTTAATCTGGCCGTGATCCGTCAAGAGTGCAGGCCATGACCACCGAACAAGACCCCCGCTGGGCCGCCATCGTCGCCCGTGATGCCAAGGCTGACGCCCTGTTTGTCTATGGCGTTAAAACCACCGGCGTGTATTGCCGCCCCAGCAGCGCCTCGCGATTGCCACGCCCGGAGAACATCGAATTCTTCGACACCCCTGCCCAGGCTGAAGCGGCGGGTTATCGCCCAAGCAAACGCGCGGCCGGCGACCAGACTCAATTGGCGGCCCTCCACGCCCAACGGGTGGCCGAGGCGTGCCGGCAGATCGAGCAGGCCGAAACCGCGCCCAGCCTGGAAGCACTCGCCAGTGGCGCCGGGCTGAGTTCATTCCATTTTCATCGCATATTCAAAGCGGTGACCGGCCTGACGCCCAAGGGATATGCCAGTGCCCTGCGTTCGCGCAAAGTTCGCCACGGCCTCAAGAGCGAGCATTCAGTGACCGATGCGTTGTATGACGCGGGCTTTAATTCCAACAGCCGCTTTTATGAATCAGCCAACCGACTGCTCGGCATGAAGCCCAGCGACTACAAAGCCGGCGGCACCAACAGCACGATTTTGTTTGCCGTGGGCCAATGTTCACTTGGGGCGATTCTGGTGGCGCAAAGCCAACGCGGCGTGTGTGCGATTTTATTGGGCGATGACCCGGACACCTTACTGCGCGACCTGCAAGACCAGTTCCCCAAAGCCGAACTGGTCGGCGCAGATCATGAGTTCGAACAATTGATCGCTCAGGTCGTGGGTTTTATCGAAGCCCCTGCCCTGGGGTTGAATTTACCCCTGGACCTGCGCGGCACCGCCTTTCAGGAACGGGTGTGGCAGGCACTGCGCGACATCCCGGTGGGCAGCACCGCCAGCTACGCGCAGATTGCTGTGCAGATCGGCGCACCCAAATCGTTTCGCGCGGTGGCCCAGGCCTGTGGCGCCAACAGCCTGGCGGTGGCGATTCCCTGCCACCGCGTGGTGCGCAGTGACGGGGCGTTGTCGGGCTACCGCTGGGGCGTAGAACGCAAGCGGCAACTGCTGGAGCGCGAACAGTCGGTGAAACGCTAGCGAACACCGATACACACCAGCGCCACATCGTTAGCCTGATACATTTCGAATGTCAGTCACAAAGACAGCCTCACGCCGTACCCGGCGTTCCAGGCGTTTTTTCAAGGCCACGCAGGCGACAACGCGAACGCCGGGCGCATCCATGCGGTGTTGGGGCACGCCATCGACGCATGGCAGTGCACGAAATTACTCCCTCGTCCAGTGAATAAAACAGACTGGCCGGGTGCCAATGGCCCTGTTAAAACAGCGCAAAGTCTTATTCACGCTGGAGACGCATCCCATGAGCACCTGGCCAGACACCCGAATTCTCGACCTGCTGGGCATCGACGTGCCTATCATCCAGGCCCCGATGGCCGGCGCCACCACCACAGCGATGGTCATCGCCGCCAATCAAGCCGGCGCCTTGGGCTCGATGCCCGCCGCAGCGCTGAGCATCGAGCAACTGCGCGATGCCTTGAACACCATTCGCCAGGCCAGCGCGAGCCCGATCAACGTCAATTTCTTCTGCCATCAACCGCCAGCAGCTGATAACGCGCGTGACCACCGTTGGAAAACGTTGCTGGAGCCCTACTACCGCGAGCTGGGCGCTGATTTTGATGCACCAACACCGGTGTCCAACCGTGCGCCGTTCGACGAGGCCGCCTGCAAAGTCGTCGAAGAATTTCGCCCCGAGGTGGTGAGTTTTCACTTTGGGCTACCGGAAAAAGCCTTGCTCGACCGGGTAAAAGCCACCGGCGCCAAGATGCTGTCCTCGGCCACCACCGTTGAAGAAGCCATTTGGCTCGAACAGCATGGCTGCGATGCAATCATCGCGATGGGCATTGAAGCCGGTGGGCACCGAGGGATTTTCCTCAGTGACGACCTCGACACCCAAATCGGCTTGATGGCGCTGGTGCCGCAAATTGTCGACGCGGTGAAGGTGCCGGTGATCGCCGCAGGCGGCGTTGGCGATGCACGCGGCATCGTCGCGGCATTGGCCCTGGGTGCCTCGGCCGTGCAAATCGGCACTGCGTACCTGTTTACTCCCGAAGCCAATGTCAGCGTGTCCCACCACTATGCCTTGCGCCATGCCCAGGCCAGCGAAACCGCGCTGACCAACCTGTTCACCGGCCGCCCGGCGCGCGGCATCGTCAACCGGGTGATGCGCGAACTCGGTGCGATCAACCCGTCTGCCCCCGCATTCCCAACTGCCGGCGGCGCCTTGATGCCGCTCAAGGCCAAGGATGAAGCCGGCTTCAGCAACCTGTGGGCAGGCCAGGCGCTGCGTCTGGGTAGAGATATTTCTACGTATGACTTGACCCGCCAGTTGGCCGAACAGGTGCTGGCCAAGCTCAAGCGCCACTGACACTTGGGGCAACTTTGCACTGTACCGGCAATGGCCAACCGCTATATATTCCCATACATAGCGGTAAAGCCTTCTACCTATAACAAGCCGTACAACCCCCAAGGAGCTGCTTCATGACGATCCGCGCCTCACGCCTGGCCCCTACTGCCCTGGCCACCCTGATTGCCGCTTTTACTTTTGGCTCAGCCCACGCCGATGAAGTCCAGGTGGCTGTCGCCGCCAACTTCACCGCGCCGATCCAGGTGATTGCTGCCGATTTCGAAAAAGACACCGGCCACAAACTGGTCGCCGCCTACGGCGCTACCGGCCAGTTCTATACCCAGATCAAGAATGGCGCGCCGTTCGAAGTGTTCCTCAGTGCCGATGACACCACCCCGCAAAAGCTCGAAACCGAAGGCGACACGGTCAAAGGTTCACGCTTCACTTACGCGGTCGGCACCCTGGCGCTGTGGTCGGCCAAAGAAGGTTACGTGGATGCCAAAGGCGAGGTGCTGAAGAAAAACGACTTCAAACACCTGTCCATCGCCAACCCGAAAGCGGCGCCTTATGGCCTGGCGGCCACTCAAGTGCTGGCTAAAGAAGGCCTCACCGAGAAGGTCAAGGACAAGCTGGTCGAAGGCCAGAACATCACCCAGGCGTATCAGTTCGTGTCCACCGGCAACGCCGAGCTGGGCTTTGTGGCGCTGTCGCAGATCTACAAGGACGGCAAGGTCACCAGCGGTTCGGCGTGGATCGTGCCGGCGGCCATGCACGACCCGATCAAACAAGACGCGGTCATCCTCAACAAAGGCAAGGACAGCGCTGCCGCCAAAGCCTTGGTTGAATACCTCAAGGGGCCAAAAGCCGCTGCGGTGATCAAGTCCTACGGTTACGAGCTGGCTAACTGAATATGCCGCTGTCGAGTGCCGATTTTTCCGCCATCTGGTTGACCATTAAACTGGCGTCACTGACGACTGTGATCCTGCTGATCATCGGCACTCCGATCGCCCTGTGGCTGTCGCGCACCCACTCCTGGTGGCGCGGCCCCATAGGCGCGATTGTCGCGTTGCCGTTGGTGTTGCCACCGACGGTCATCGGCTTTTACCTGTTGTTGACCATGGGTCCCAACGGCTACTTCGGCCAGTTGACCCAATGGCTGGGCCTGAGCACCCTGACCTTCAGCTTCGCCGGGCTGGTGATCGGCTCGGTGATCTATTCCATGCCGTTTGTGGTGCAGCCGTTGCAAAACGCCTTCTCCGCCATCGGCACGCGCCCATTGGAAGTGGCGGCGACGCTGCGTGCCAACCCATGGGACACGTTTTTCACGGTGATCCTGCCCCTGGCCCGCCCCGGCTTTATCACCGCCTCGATTCTTGGCTTTGCCCACACCGTCGGTGAGTTCGGCGTGGTGCTGATGATCGGCGGCAATATCCCCAACAAAACCCGCGTGGTCTCAGTGCAGATCTACGATCACGTCGAAGCCATGGAATATGCCCAGGCCCACTGGCTGGCCGGCTCCATGGTGGTGTTCGCTTTTCTCGTATTGCTGGCGCTCTATTCCAGCCGTAAAACCAAGATGGGCTGGAGCTGACCGCCATGATTGATGTACGCCTGAACGTGAAGTACCCAGGCTTCGCCCTGGACGTGGACCTGCACCTGCCCGGCCGTGGCGTGACCGCGCTCTACGGGCATTCCGGCTCAGGCAAGACCACTTGCCTGCGCTGTATCGCCGGGCTTGAGCGCGCTGAAGACGGGTTTATCCAGGTCAACGAAGAGGTCTGGCAAGACAGCCGTAACGGCGTGTTTGTGCCGCCGCATAAGCGCGCACTGGGGTATGTATTCCAGGAAGCGAGTCTGTTTCCCCACCTGTCGGTGCGTGCCAACCTGGAGTTCGGCCTCAAGCGTATTGCCCGCCCGCTTCGCCGTGTGGACATGGCCCAGGCCGCCGAACTGCTGGGCATCGGCCACTTGCTTGAACGCCACCCGCAGCACTTGTCCGGCGGCGAACGCCAGCGCGTCGGTATCGCCCGCGCATTGCTCACCAGCCCGCAGTTGTTGTTGATGGATGAGCCGCTCGCGGCCCTGGACAGCAAGCGCAAAAGCGAGATCCTGCCCTACCTCGAACGCCTGCACGATGAGTTGGATATTCCGGTGCTGTACGTCAGCCATGCCCAGGATGAAGTGTCGCGCCTGGCCGATCACATCGTGCTATTAAGCGACGGCAAGGCGCTGGCCAGCGGCCCCATCGGCGAAACCCTGGCTCGCCTGGACTTGCCGATGGCGCTCGGCGATGACGCCGGCGTGGTCATCAATGGCAGCGTGATTGCCTACGATGAACACTATCAACTGCTCACCCTGCAATTGCCCGACAGCCCGTTGCAAATGCGCGTGGCTCATGCACCGCTGGCGCTGGGCAAACCGTTGCGGGTCAAGGTGCAAGCACGCGACGTCAGCCTCAGCCTGCACGCCGAAGAAGCCAGCAGCATCCTCAACCGCTTGCCGGTGACGGTCACCCAGGAAATAGCGGCGGACAACAGCGCCCACGTGCTGGTGCGCCTGGATGCCGGCGGTACGCCACTGCTGGCGAGGATTACCCGCTTCTCCCGCGACCAACTGCACCTGCATCCGGGCCAGGTGTTGTGGGCGCAAATCAAGGCGGTGGCCGTACTGGCGTAAGTATTTGGCACGCGCGCAAAACCCTGCGGTCAATCAGGTATACCGGCCTGATCTGTTGCCAAGGAACTTGCACCATGCCCGACTCTGCGCTGCCTGCCGACCTGCCCCGCGACCTGCATTATGTTGACGACACCCAACCCGGCATCCGCCGTAAAAAACTGCGCGGCACGTTTCAGTATGTCGACCCCAAAGGCCAGCGCATCACCGATGCCGATGAAATCAAGCGCCTGAATGCGTTGGCCGTGCCACCGGCCTACACCGACGTGTGGATCTGCGCCGACCCGCGCGGCCACCTGCAAGCCACCGGCCGTGATGCGCGGGGCCGCAAGCAGTACCGCTATCACAGCCGCTGGCGCGAAGTGCGCGACACCGACAAATACTCGCGCCTGCAAGAGTTCGGCAAGGCCTTGCCCAAATTACGCAAACAATTGGAAGCGCAAATCGCCGCGCCTGGGTTCACCCGTGAAAAAGTCCTGGCCACCGTGGTGATGCTGCTGGACGCCACATTGATCCGCGTCGGCAACACCCAATATGCCCGCGACAACAAATCCTACGGGCTGACCACCCTGCGCAACCGCCATGTGGACATCAAGGGCAGCGAAATCCAGTTCCAGTTTCGCGGCAAGAGTGGCGTCGAGCACCAGGTCAGCGTCAAGGACCGGCGCCTGGCCACGGTGGTCAAGCGTTGCCTTGAACTCCCGGGCCAGAATCTGTTTCAGTACCTGGACGAAGACGGCGAGCGCCACACCGTCAGTTCCCACGACGTGAATGCCTATTTGCACAGCCTCACCGGCGCCGATTTTACCGCCAAGGACTACCGCACCTGGGCCGGCACGGCGATGGCCCTGGCGGTGTTGCGCGAATTGGAATGGCAGCCCGAATCCGATGCCAAGCGGCATGTGGTGGCGATGGTCAAGGATGTTGCCAAGCAGTTGGGCAACACGCCAGCAGTGTGCCGCAAGTGCTATATCCACCCGGCGGTGTTGGAGCATTTCAGCCTGGGCGAGCTGTCCAAGCTGCCCAAGCCACGGATGCGCAAAGGCCTTAAAGCCGAAGAAGTCGCGCTGGCGATGTTCCTGGAGCAATTGGCCGCCGACTTGCCCAAGCACGCCTAGCTGAGTTAGCCTGCGGGTCCCTTCTGACTCACGGGATGAGCGCCGACGTGAACAACTAAGCCTTCCAAAATGTATTTGCAACGAGCCGCCTGGCGCGCTTGTTGGCCTGTTCGACATTTTTTTGGAGGTGCTGATGACTGACGTCAAACGCCTGCCCGTATTGGTTTCCCTGCAACACGTGTCGTTCCAGTTCGCCAATGGCGAAACCTTGCTGGACGACCTCACCCTGTCCATTGATTACACACCCACCGGGATTGTCGGCCGTAATGGTCGCGGCAAAAGTATCCTGGCGCGCTTGCTGGCCGGCGTACTTGCGCCCTCTTGCGGGACGCTCGATGGCAAGGCCCGCGTAGCCTACGTCGCACAGAGCCTGACGCTGCAACCGGGAGCAAGCCTTGCGCAGATCACCGGTACTGCCCAGGCATTGGCCGCGCTTGAGCGCATGGCCCGAGGCGAGGCCTGGGCCGGTGACCTTGAGCTGATTGACGATCGCTGGGACCTTGCCGAACGCTTGCGTGCCGCACTTGATGACGCGGGTTTACACGCACTCGGTTTTGAAGCCCCAGCCACTCAACTGAGTGGCGGCCAACTGGCCAGGGTTGTCGTAATCGGTGCGCTATTGGCCGCGCCGGATCTGCTGGTACTGGATGAGCCCACCAACCACCTCGACAGCCATGGGCGCGAGTGGCTGCTGCGGGTTTTGAGCAACTGGCGCGGCGGCTTGGTGGTGGTCAGCCATGATCGACAGCTGCTCAATACCCTGGCGCGTATCGTCGAGCTGTCGCCCCTTGGCATGCGTGTGTATGGCGGCAATTACGCTGCCTATCGCCAGCAGCGCGATACCGAACAACACGCTGCCGCCATGGCACTTGAGCATGCTCGCCTGCAACGCAGCCGCGAGCGCAAGCGCCTGCAAAAGGATCACGACAGCCTGCAACGCAATGCCGCACGCTCACGCAAGCATGCCGAAACCGCCAACGTTGATCGCTTTACCAAAGCCCGCTGGAAAGGCGCCGCCACGGAAATCGTCAGCACGGTGCGCAGCGCTCACCACGCCTATAAAAATGAGCTGGATGGGCAGGTGCGCCAAGCCTATGCGCGTGTCGTCGATGAAACCCCCACGTTGCTCGCCCTGCCCGGCTCGGCCTTGCCCAACGGCCGCCACGTACTCACCCTGGAAAATGCCCAACTGCCGTGGCTCGACCCACACCAGCCAGCCACTTACCTGACGCTCAACTTGAACGGCCCGGTACGCGTGGCCGTGCGTGGGCCAAACGGTTGCGGCAAGTCCACGCTGCTCAAGCTGCTGGCCGGCCAATGGCAAGCGGTCAGCGGCGCCTGCACGGTGTCGATACCCGCCGCGTATATCGATCAGCACCTGGCGCTGCTGATGGATGAGCGCTCCATCGTCGAACAACTCAACCTGCTCGACACGCCCCTGGCCGAAGCCGAGCTGCGCACGCGCCTGGCCTTGTTGCAGCTGGACGCCCTGCGCGTCACCCAACCCACCGGCCAACTGAGCGGTGGCGAACGCTTGAAAGCCGCCATGGCGATCGCCTTGTGGCGCGATGCCCCGGCGCAACTGCTATTGCTGGACGAGCCCACCAACCATCTGGACCTGGAATCGGTACTGGCCTTTGAGCAGGCGCTGCGCGGGTTTAGCGGGGCCATTGTTGCGGTGTCCCATGACGAGGCGTTCATCCAGGCGATCCGGCCGACCCATCATTTGATCTGGCAGCACACCGGCTGGCGACTGGAAAGTGTCTGAGGTCATTGCATGCACCGCCAAAGCGTCCTACGGTAGTGGCCGAATAATCTCACCGCGGAGCCCGATCCTATGTTGCCTTCGTCCCAAAGGCTTTATGCCAATGCAGCGCTTGCCCATCGCCAACGCTGGCGCGGGCGGGTCGGCTTGATGCTGGTGGCCAGCCTGTCGGTGCTGGCGGGCATGACCGATGCGATTGGCTTTATGGCCAGCGGGGATTTTGTTTCATTCATGAGCGGCAACACCACGCGCCTGGCGGTGGCAATCAGCGCCGGTGACCTGGGCCTGACCGGGCGCCTGCTGTTGCTGGTGGCGGTATTTGTGCTAGGCAACGCCTTGGGGGTGGTGGTCAGCCGCTTCAGCCGCCGGCATGCGCTGCCTTTGCTGCTGTGCATCGCCGCCTTGTTGTGCGGCGCGGCGCTGTGGCCCTTCGACGATACGTTGCCGGCGCTGCTGGCGGCGATCCTGGCCATGGGCATGCTCAATGCGGCCGTGGAAGAGGTCAACGGTTTGCCGGTGGGCCTGACCTATGTGACCGGCGCGCTCTCACGTTTTGGTCGCGGGTTGGGGCGCTGGATACTGGGGGAGCGGCGTAACGGTTGGCGGGTGCAACTGGTGCCGTGGGTCGGCATGTTCGTGGGCGCCGTGATCGGCGCGGTGCTGGAGCACCAGCTCGGGCTCAAGGCGCTGCTGGTGAGTGGCGCATTGGCCGCCGTGCTGGGGCTGGTGTCACTGAAAATCCCCCGGCGCTGGCACTTGGGCTACATGCCGCGATAGGAAGGAAACGAGGCCCGCTCGACGATCAGGCCTCGACGTCCGTGTACTGGTAAAGAGCCATCGCGTCGAGCGAGCGGGAGGAATAATAAGCCAATGTCCGGCGGCTGTCCCGCCGGGCATTTCCGAAAAATGCTAAGGAGACAGCCTACAGACAGGTGGCCAGTGCGGCCAACCGCCGCTTGGCCGGCATCGTGTCCTGGGCGGCATAGTATTTGACGCTGGAGCCGCCACCGGCTACGCGCACATCGGCAAAGTAGTCACCGCCCGTGGTGTAGACGGTATAACCGCCTGTTTCGAGCGGCTCTTTGAAACCACCGGCATCCACGCCGAACACGGCCTCGTCCTGCCAGCCGAACTGGATGCATTGGGCAACCACCAATGTGGCCTTGTCCGACGCCAGGGTCTTGTAGGGCTGGCCGCTGCGCGCGTCCTTCATCTTCGAGCCCGCACAGCCAGACAGTGCGGCCACTGTCAATGCGCCAATTACCAGCTTTCGCATGCCATCGCTTCCTTGAAAAAAATGCGACTCTACCACTCTCCGGTGATTGTCTGATGCGTGCATGAATTTTGTTTCACTGTAAAAGGGGCGCCTGGCACCTATAGTCGGCAGGCTCATTTTTAAGAAGTATCCCTTCTGCCCGCTCTCCCGCGGGCTTTTTTTTGCCTGGTTATTTTTAGTGATTTGGGGGGACGATTTCAGATCAAGATCAAAAACGCAGATCAAAAGACCGCTGACTTCGCCGGCGAAAAGGATGCAAGGGCCAGATCAACAGCAACAGCAGAGCCAGCTCCCACAGTTTTAACCGCGTTCTGTCAGTGCGTGCCGGGGTTAGCGCGCAAGTGCGCTACCTTTTGTTCCAGGCCTTTCCACGCCGGCGCATTCGGCGCAAATTGCCCGCGCAGGTAGTCGATCAGATCCGCCACCTGGCCATTCGACAGGCTGTCCTTGAAGCCCGGCATATACCCCAAGTCCCGGGTCGCCGGGCTGCTGATGCCTTGCAAAATCACCTTGATCAAATTATCCGGCTGGTCGCTGAACACATTGGTATTGGTCGCCAATGACGGGCTCACCCCGAACAGCTTCGGCCCCAGGCCATCGGCATGACAGGCTTTGCATGAGCCTTCGAATACACGTCGGCCATTGGGGTTGGGCAGCGGCGCCGTCGCCACCGTTTGCACCTCGGCAGTGGCCTCGCCATTAAGTGACGCCAGGTACACCGCCATCGCACGAATATCGGCCTTGGGCAGCTTTGACAACTCACTCACCACCGGCCCCATCGGGCCCGCCGCCACGCCATGGGCATCGGAATAGCCAGTGCTCAGGTAGTTGAACAACTGGTCCTCGGTCCACGGCGTCGGTGCCTTGGACAAGCCCGTCAATGCGGGCGCCTCCCAGCCATCGACCATGCCCCCGGCCAGAAAGGATTTGCCGCCCTTCTGCGCACCCATCAGGTTGCGCGGCGAGTGGCACGCGGCGCAGTGCCCGAGGCCATTGACCAAGTAATTGCCGCGATTCCATTGCTCGCTGCGCTCAGGCTGCGGGGTGATTTCACCCCGCCGCAGGTTCAGTGCATTCCAGCCGGCCATCAATGGTCGGATATTAAACGGAAAGCGCATGGCATTCGGCGTCGGCGCCTGGCTCACCGGCGCCTGGGACATCAGGTAGGCATACAACGCCTGCAGGTCGGCATCATTGATATTGCGAAACGCCGTGTAGGGAAACGCCGGGTACAGGTTGCGTCCATCGCGGCCAATGCCGTCACGCATCGCCCGCTCGAATGCCGGGTAGGACCAGGCGCCGATGCCGGTTTTCACGTCTGGGGTGATATTGCTGCTGTACAGCGTGCCGAACGGCGTTTGCATCGCCAGGCCGCCGGCATTGGTCGCGCCACCCGGCGCGGTATGGCACACCGCGCAATCGCCGACAGCCGCCAGCAAGCGCCCGCGTTCCAGGGTGGCCTTGGACCAGGTGCCCGCGCCGGGCGGCGCAATCGGTGCGATTTCAGGGTGAAACGGCCAAGCGGTGGCCAGCACTGCGCCCAAGGTGGCAAACAGCGCACCGAACCACCACTTCCTGCGTTTTTCCGGCGACTTGGCAGGTTCGCCAAGGCTGCCTGCATTCAGCGCCGCCAATACCCGTTCGGGCGTTATCGGCAGCTCGCGAAAACGAATGCCGGTGGCGTCATAGATCGCATTGGCAATCGCCGCCGCACTCGGCACCGAAGCCGACTCGCCGGCGCCCATGGGCGGCTGGTCCTGGCGCGGCATCATCAGCACGTCGATCCTGGGTACTTCGGGGAAGGTCAGGATCGGGTAGCCGCCCCACTCCTTGCTCGCCACCGTCGACTCCTCAAAGGTCACCCGCTCCTTGAGCACACGGCTGGTGGACTGGATCACATTGCCGTGGATCTGATGCTGCACGCCCGCCGGGTTGATCATCATCCCCGAGTCATGGCCGATCACCACCCGCGTCACCGACACATCGCCGGTGTGTTTGTCGATCGCCACGTCCGCCACCCACGCCGCCCACGCCGCGCCGAAACCGGGGAATTTGCTGTGGATATAGCGCGCATAGGCAAAACCGCGACCGCGTAACAGGTGGTCTTCGTTGGCGGTTTGCATCGGCGCCGTGCGCGGTGACCAGTTGGCACGTTCGGCGGTGGATTTGACCAGCTCGATGGCGCGCTCGTCCTTGAGGTAACGCAGGCGGTATTCCACCGGGTCGACGCCCGCGGCAAACGCGAGTTCGTCGATATAGGATTCATGCGCAAAGGTGTTGGGCAGCGCCGATACGCCGCGCATCCACGAGGCGCGCACGATGGGTGCCATGTCGTTGATGGTCACGCGCATATTATCGATGGCGTAGGGCGGGATCGAGGTGCGGTCGCCCATCTCGAACATCGCCGCCACCGGCTCCACCCGGCCGGTGAGCAACAGCGCCAGGGTCGGCGCGCCGTTGGACGGGTAGCTGGTTTCAAAGTCATAGGCGGCAATGCTGCCGTCGGCATTGAGCCCGCCGTCAACATCCATCAACTGCGCGGTGCCCTTGGGTTCCCACAGGTGTTCCTGTTCGCGGGTCAGTTGCACGCGCACCGGCTTGCCCACCGCGCGCGACAGCAGCAAGGCATCGGCGCACACATCGTCCGCACAGTTGCGCCCGTAACAGCCGGCGGCTTCCATGCGGATCACGTCGATCAGCGCTTCGTCGCATTCCAGCAACCACGCAAGATCTGCGCGCAGCAGGTGCGGGTTCTGGCTGCCCGACCACACGCGGCTGCCGGTTGCTTGATAGTCCGCCACGCCGCACGAAGGCCCGATCGAACCATGCATCTGGTACGGCCACAAATAGCTGCGCGGCATGCGCTGGCTGGCGCCCGCCAAGGCTTCGTCGACGTTGCCCTGATCGAGCACCGTGCGGCGTACCCGTGGGTTGTCGCGGATGGCCTGCTCGACATCGCTCATGTCCGGCAAGGCGTTGTTCCACGGTTTCCAGTGCACCTGGAGTTCGTGGGCGGCCTTGATCGCCTGTTCTTCGCGCATCGCCACTACACCGACAAAATCGCGAATCACCACCACCGCGACAATGCCGGGGATATGCGCGATGGACGCCTCATCCACACTCAATAGGCTGTTGCCGACAAACTCACCGCAGTCGAGCCCCGCATACGGCGGGCGTACCACGCGACCATGGAGCATGTCCGGCACGCGCATGTCGTGCACATAGGTCAACTCGCCGGTGGCCTTGCCGGGAATATCCACGCGCGCGGCGCCCTTGCCGACCAGCCGATAATCCGCAACAGGTTTTAACGGCGCGTCACCGCTGATGCGCAACTGGTCATGCTGGCCGCTGACCAACTCTGCGTAGGTCGTGGTGCGCCCGTCGGCAGTGTGGACAACCCCGGCTTCAACCTTGAGGCTGCCCGTGCTCACGCCCCAGCGTCCCGCTGCGCGCGCGAGCAAAAAGCGCCGTGCTTCGGCGGCCGCGTTGCGCAGCGGGATCGCCGAAATCTGCAAGGTCGCGCTGGCGATGGTTGCACCCTGGTTGGGCGCACGCTCGGTATCGCCCAGAACCATCTTGACCTGCTCCGTGCTCAGGTCCAGCTCTTCGGCCACAATCTGCGCCAGCGACGTGCGAATGCCGGTGCCCAGGTCCACATGGCCGTTAAAGGCATACACCAGGCCGTCATCGTTTACCGCAATGAACAACCCCAGTTCCTTGGGTTTCACGGTCGGTGTGCCGCCCTTGGCCACCGGGCCTGAAGGTGGCAGTACATCATCGACAATCAATAAGACGCCAGACTTGGCCAGCCATTGGTCACGGGAATTATCAGTCATGGTCGGCCTTCCACGCTCAAGAGGTGCGCTGCACGCAGTACGGCGCGCAGGATTTCGATATGGGTGCCGCAGCGGCACAGGTTGCCCGACAACTCATTGCGCACCTGGGCTTCGCTGGGGTTGGGGTTGCGGTCGAGCAACGCCTTGGCCGTCATGATCATGCCGTTGAGGCAATAACCGCATTGTGCCGCCTGCTCCTCGATAAAGGCTTGCTGCACGGGGTGCGGCGCCTGGCGTGTGCCGAGCCCTTCAAGGGTGACAATCTCGCGCCCGGTTGCACCCGCCAGCGGAAACACGCACGAGCGCGCCGCCACACCATCGATGATCACGGTGCACGCACCGCACTCGCCCAGGCCGCAGCCGTACTTGGGGCCGTTAAGCTGCAAGTCATTGCGCAACACCAGCAGCAGCGGCGTATCCGCCATCGCACTGACTTCGCGGATGTGGCCGTTGACCTTGAGGGTAACGGTGATGGGTGGGCTGATCATTCGCTTCGCCTGTATCAGTTGATGAAGCAATCACTACACGAAACAGCCAAAAAAAAGCGCCGCGGAGTTGGGGCCTCGCGACACACTTGGCACGTGAAGTGACTACTACATGAACTCAGAGCAAAAACGATGCCAGCGCCGGTTTATTCCTGCGGGTCGTCGATCATCTTGCGCAGCAGAAACAGCACCGCCACGCGCTCGGCGGGGTTGAGGTTGCTCATGGTCAGCTCGCTGATCTGCGCGGCGCGCGGCGCGGTTTGCGCGACCAGTTCGGCGCCGGCTGGCGACAGGTCAACCACCACCTTGCGCTTGTCCTGGGGGTCTGGTTCCAGGGTAATCAGCGCCTTGGCCTTGAGCCGCTCGACGATACCGCGAATGGTCGCCTGGTCGACGGCCGTGGCCTTGACCAGTTCGGTGAGGGAACTTGCACCGTGATCGCGCAGCGCACACAGGGTGACGAACTGCACGGCGGTGAGTTGTGAGTCGCCGACATTCTGCTGAAAAATCGCCAGGTGGCGCTGGTAGGCCTTGCGCAGCAGGTGGCCAACTTGTTCAGAGAAAACGTAGGAATCAGGCACGGCGTGGCTCGGTGAGTGATTAGCGATGGTCGGCATGATGGCGGGGATAGTGAACGGACTCAAGCCTCAAACTAAAGGTGCACGCTCAAACTGTGGGAGCTGGCTTGCCTGCGATAGCGCCGGATCAGCCAGCCGTGATGTGCCTGCCAGACCGTTATCGCAGGCAAGCCAGCTCCCACACTTGAAAACTCAGCGTGCCAGGGACGCTTGCGGTGCAACGACATCGCCGCCGATCACCACCGCCTCATCATCCAGGTACACATCACAATTACGCAGCGGAATATCCATATGGCATGGCGTCTTGCGCGTGCCGCCCACTTCGGTATTCGGCCCGGTGGAGAACAGGAAGTTGCCGTAGAACGCCCGCGCATCCATGCACATGCCATCGTTTTTGTCGTGCAAGCCCATGGCCGTCCACTGCGCCTTTGGCTGCAAGCCCCAGCCGATATGGGAGATGCCGTACACCTCCGGGTCATTGAAATACTTCATGTAATCGCGCAGGTACTCGGCCTCGAAACCGCCGTGGATCTTGGTGATAAAGCCCTTCTCGATCTCCAGGGTGATCTTCTCGCGGGTGTAGGTCTTGAACGGCAGCAGGATGTCACCGATATCCAGCACCAGCACACCTTCGGCGGTTTCTTCGTTGGGCCAGGAGAACAGGAAACCACTCGGCCAGTGGTCCCAGCGCCCAGGCTCGTCGGCAAAACCGTACTCGGTGACCGACGGGTATTGGCCCAGCGCTGCACGGAAATCACTGCCCGCGCGGGACTTGACGTGGATCGAGCGCGCCTTCTTCAGCAACTGCTCGGCCGCCAGCACACGCCCCTTGTCGGCTTCGGTGGGCAGCATGCGCGCCAGCACTTCCGGCGGTTCCACCGCCAGCAGGATACGCGTGCCGGTCTTGAGGATCTGCTCCTGCTCCGGCGAGTGCAGCAGCATCATGGTGTCGACGATCAGGTCGGCGGCCTCCAGCGCGCGCTGGGCAGCGATATTGCCGGTGAGTGCGGTGTCGCCGCAGTAGGCGGTCATGTCGTTGCCCATCGCTTTGGGATGGTTGAACGACGGCAGCTCCACCGCATACACCTTGGCCCCCAGGCGCTGCGCCGCGTCCATCGCAGCACGCACAGTGCGCGGGTCCGAGTAATGGCTCTTGAGCACGGCGACGCTCTGGGTCGGGTCGACCTTCGAGAGTTTCAACACGTGCTCAAACATCTGGGTCAGTTCGCAATCGCTTACCGGCATTTTCCTGTCTCCTGTGGGGCTGCACCAAGTTCAAGCACCGCGCTTCACTCCAGTGCATTTTTATAGCGTATACGCCAATTAATAACGATAAGACCCGAATTGAAGACGAACTGCAAGTAGCGCACCAAAACGTTACCAAACCACACAACCACTACAGATAAAGGCCTCAACCCGTTACACAGGATAAATACGGCCAAAAAATAAAATTGTGAACGTGGGCTTCCCATTTCAAAAAATGAGCGTATACACTTTAAAAACCTTGCGGACAGATGCCGCCAAAAATCAAAAAGAGAGAGGTTCACGCCCCATGGGAAGCACACAAAAAATCGCCATCGTCGGTGCCGGCCTGGGCGGCGCGGCGGCGGCCACACTGCTGCAGCAAGCCGGTTTCGATGTCGATATCTATGAACAGGCGCCGGAGTTTTCCCGCTTGGGTGCAGGCATCCACATGGGGCCTAACATCATGAAAATCTTCCGCCGCATGGGCATCGAAAAACAGCTGGACCTGATGGGCTCGCACCCCGAGCACTGGTTCAGCCGTTGCGGCGAAAGCGGTGACTACCTCTCGCGTATTCCACTCACCGGCTACGGCGCTTCCTACATCACCGTGCACCGTGGCGACTTGCATGCATTGCAGATGTCGACCCTCAAACCCGGCACCCTGCACTTCAACAAGCGCCTGGAAACCCTGGAAGAAACCGATACCCAAGTGCGCCTGACCTTTGCCGACGGCGAAGTGACCTACGCCGATATCGTGATCGGCGCCGATGGCATCAACTCCAGGATCCGTGAAGAGCTGCTCGGCGTGGAAAAACCGCTGTACAGCGGCTGGGTCGCGCACCGTGCGCTGATCCGTGGCGACCAGTTGGCCAAGTACGACTTGAAGTTCGAAGACTGCATCAAGTGGTGGACCGAGGACCGCCACATGATGGTCTACTACACCACCGGCAAGCGTGACGAGTACTACTACGTGACCGGCGTGCCCCATGCCGAATGGGACTTCCAGGGCGCGTTTGTCGACAGCAGCCGCGAAGAGATGTTTGACGCCTTCAAAGGCTACCACCCCACCGTGCAGGCGCTGATCGAGTCCACCGAAAGCGTGACCAAATGGCCGCTGCGCAACCGTAACCCGTTGCCGCTGTGGAGCCGTGGCCGCCTGGTGTTGCTGGGTGACGCCTGCCACCCGATGAAACCGCATATGGCCCAGGGTGCCGGCATGGCCATCGAAGACGCGGCCATGCTCACCCGCTGCTTGCAGGAAACCGGTATCAGCGACTACCGCACCGCCTTCCAGCTCTACGAAGCCAACCGCAAGGAACGTGCGTCCCGCGTACAAGCGGTGTCCAACGCCAACACCTGGCTGCGCACCCAGGAAGACCCGGCCTGGGTCTACGGTTATGACCTGTACGCCCAGGAACTGAAATCGGGGGTGGCCGCGTGAGTACCTTCCTGTATGGCGCCAATGTGCAAGCCAATGGTATTCGCCAGCACTACCTGCGCTACGGCGGCAAAGGCCCGGCGCTGATTTTGATCCCGGGCATCACCAGCCCGGCGATTACCTGGGGTTTTGTGGCTGAGCGCCTTGGCACCCGGTTCGACACTTACGTGCTGGATGTGCGCGGGCGCGGCTTGTCGTCCACAGGGCCGCAATTGGACTACAGCGCAGACACCTGCGCCGAGGACATTGGCGCGTTTGCCGATGCGCTTGAGCTGGATAGCTACCACCTGGTCGGCCACTCCATGGGCGCGCGATTTGCCGTGCACAGTGCAGCCAAGCATCCACAGGGCGTCAACCGCGTGGTGCTGATCGCCCCGCCAGTGTCCGGGCCTGGCCGCCGTGAATACCCGAGCAAGTTGCCATGGTACGTCGACTCGATCCGCCAATCGCGGGTCGGCATGGACGCTGACGCGATGCGCGCCTTCTGCGCCACCTGGACCGTCGAGCAACTGCAGCTGCGCGCCGAATGGCTGCACACCTGTTATGAGCCCGCCATCGTGCGTGCTTTCAATGACTTCCACACGGTCGACTTCCACCAGCACCTGCCCAAGCTCAAGGCCCCTGCCCTGTTGATGGTGGCCGGGCGCGGCGGCGTGATCCTGGATGAAGACATCGCCGAAATCCAGGACCTGCAGCCCGCTATCCAGGTCGCCCGTGTACCGAACGCCGGGCACATGATTCCGTGGGATGACCTTGAAGGCTTTTTTGCCGCCCTCGACGGCTTCCTCACACAACAATAAGGGGACCACCATGCTCAAGCCTTACCGTATCGGCCAGATCGTGCCGAGTTCGAACACCACCATGGAAACCGAGATCCCGGCGATGCTTAACGCGCGCCAGGCGATCCGCCCCGAACGCTTTACCTTTCACTCCAGCCGCATGCGCATGAAGCAGGTGCGCAAGGAAGAACTGGCGGCCATGGACGGCGAGTCCGACCGCTGCGCCATCGAGCTGTCCGACGCCAAGGTCGACGTGTTGGGCTATGCGTGCCTGGTGGCGATCATGGCCATGGGCCTGGGTTATCACCGCAATTCCGAACAACGTTTGCGTAAAGCCACCGCCGATAACGATGCCAACGCCCCGGTGATCACCAGCGCTGGCGCCTTGATCGAAGGCTTGAAAGTGATGGGCGCCAAGCGCATCGCCATCGTCGCGCCGTACATGAAGCCGCTGACCGAACTGGTGGTGAACTACATCCGCGAAGAAGGCTTTGACGTGGTGGACTGGCGCGCCCTGGAGATCCCCGACAACCTCGAAGTGGCGCGCCACGACCCGGCCAACCTGCCGGCCATCGTCGCCGGCATGAACCTGGAAGGGGTGGACGTGATCGTGCTCTCTGCCTGCGTGCAGATGCAGTCGCTGCCGGTGGTGGCCAAGGTTGAAGCGCAAACCGGCAAACCGGTGCTCACCGCCGCCATCGCCACCACCTACGCGATGCTCAAGGCGTTGGACCTGGAACCTATCGTGCCCGGCGCCGGCGCCTTGCTGTCCGGCGCTTACTGACACTCGTGGTGAATGAGCTTATGTGGCGAGCGAGCTTGTTGTGGCGAGCGAGCTTGCTCGCGCTGGGCTGCGAAGCGGCCCCAAAAAAGCGGGAGCGCTGCGCACTCCAGCGCGAGCAAGCTCGCTCGCCACATAAGCTCGCTCGCCACAACAAGCTCGCTCGCCACACAAAAATGAGGGGTTGAGAAGATGAACAACCAATCCGCCGACGCCAACTACCAGGGCGTCTGGGGCAATCGCATCGGCTTCGGCAAAAAATCTGCGCTGCTGATGATTGACTTCATGCAGGGCTACACCACCGAAGGCGCGCCGCTGTATGCCCCCGAAGTGGTGGTAGCTGTAGCTGAAAGTGTCGAATTGCTGGCCACCGCTCGCCGGCACGCAATTACGGTGGTGCACACTAATATCCGCTACCATCCCGGCCATTTCGCCGACGGCGGTATCTGGGTCAAGAAAGCCCCGGTGATGAAAGACATGGTCGAGGGCAACCCGCTCGCGGCGTTCTGTACCGAGGTATTGCCCCAGGCGGATGAAGTGGTGATCACCAAACAGTACGCCAGCGCCTTCTTCGGCAGCAGCCTGGCCCCGATGCTGCACGCCCAGGGCATCGACACTGTGGTGCTGGCCGGCTGTTCCACCAGCGGCTGCATCCGCGCCACGGCCGTGGATGCGGTGCAGCATGGGTTTCGCACCATTGTCGTGCGCGAATGCGTCGGCGACCGACACCCGGCGCCCCATGCAGCCAACCTGTTCGACATCGACAGCAAGTATGGCGATGTAGTGAGCAAGCAGGAGGCGATGAGCAAGTTCAGGGAGCAATAAAGGTTACGAAGAACTGCGCCATAGAGCGCGGTCTTGCACAAAACTGTGAGCCGCCCCCGCCCAACGGTGGGAGCTGGCTTGCCTGCGATGACGGAGTGTCATGCAGCATAATTGTTGCTGATCCACCGCTATCGCAGGCAAGCCAGCTCCCACATTAAAAAGCCGGTGCAGCTTTCAGTCTTCTGACACTGCCTTTGGATGTCGCTTTTACAGCACTCCGAAGTGCTGGAAAAAAGCGGCTGTATAAAAACCATAAGTCACCGCCAGGAGACACCCCAATGCCCATTGCGAATGCAGCGCCCGCGACCACGGTCGCCGACCCCGTTACCACGCTCTACCACAAGATCACCTGGAAGCTGATTCCGTTCCTGTGTTTCTGCTACCTGGCCGCCTACCTGGACCGCATCAACATCGGCTTCGCCAAGTTGCAGATGCTCGACCAGTTGCACTTCAGCGAAACCGCGTTCGGCCTGGGTGCCGGCTTGTTTTTCGTCGGCTACATCATCTTCGAAGTCCCCAGTAACCTGGTACTCGAACGAGTGGGCGCGAAGATCTGGATCGCGCGCATCATGATCACCTGGGGCCTGCTCTCGGCCTGCACCATGCTGGTCACTTCCACCACCCAGTTCTACATCCTGCGCTTTCTGCTTGGCGCCGCCGAAGCCGGGTTTTTGCCGGGGGTTTTGTATTACCTGACCACTTGGTTCCCGACGCACCGACGCGGGCGCATCATCGCGCTGTTCATGATCGGCCTGCCGCTGTCGAGCGTCATCGGCGGCCCGCTGTCAGGCTGGATCATGGGCCACTTCGACAACATGGGTGGCCTGCGTGGCTGGCAGTGGTTGTTCCTGATCGAAGCGGTGCCCAGCGTTTTGCTCGGCGTGCTGACTTTCTGGGCGCTGCCCAACACCTTCCAAAAGGCCAAATGGCTGTCGGACGAAGAAAAGGCCCTGCTGGAAAGCGAACTGCGCAAGGACGAAGCCGACGCCACCGGCAGCAAGCACAGCTTCCGTGACGGCTTCTTCAACCTCAAAGTGTGGATGCTCGGCGGTATCGACTTCTCGATCCTGCTCAGCGCCTATGCCATGGGGTTCTGGATGCCGACCTTCATCCGCAATGCCGGAGTGACCGACACCTTCCATATCGGCGTGCTGACTGCATTGCCCAGCGTTGCGGCGCTGCTGGGCATGCTGCTGATCGGCGCCAGCTCCGACAAACACCGCGAACGCCGCTGGCACATCATCGTGCCGTTCTTCATCGGTGCGGCGGCCATGGCCACCAGCACGTTCTTTACCCACAGCGTGGTCGCCACCGTGTTGCTGTTCGCCATTGCCTCAGCCGCGATCATCGGCGCCGTGCCGGTGTTTTTCAGCTTGCCGGCAACCTTCCTCAAAGGCACCGCAGCGGCGACCGGCTTTGCCCTGGCCTGTTCGGTGGCGAATATCGCAGGCTTAGTGAGCAACTCGTTGATGGGAGTTGCCATCGACGTCACCGGCAGCAGTGCGGGTGCCTTGTGGTTTTTCGCCGGCTGCCTGATCCTCAGCAGCTTCCTGGTCATCGCCTTGCCGGCGAAACTGGTGAACCGTTAATAACAACAATTTTTGCGGATGAATCACCATGCAAGGTTTTCTTAAAAGCTGCGCGTTGCTTGTCGCCGTCGGCCTGTGTGCCGGCACGGCACAGGCAGCGCAAACCGCGCCTGAAAAAGTCATCTTCGACACCGACTTCAACGTGCTCAACGATGACGGCCAGGCCTTTATCATGCTCGCGCAGTTGCACGCGCAAAAACGCATCGACCTGCTGGGCATGACCCTGGTCAGCGGCAATGCCTGGGTCGACCAGGAACAGGTCGATGCCCTCAAGGCCGTAGAGCGTATGGGTGTAGAAAAACAGGTCGGCGTCTACTCCGGCGCCGCCTACCCGTTGCTGCATGACTACGCCACCTACGAGGCAGAAAAAGCCCTGTTTGGTTCGGGCTGGCCGGGCGCGTTCAAAAACCCGCGCCCGACTTCACCCGCGCAGCTGGTCGCGCCACCGGATGGCCTGGCCACCCACACCCAGTTGCGCAGTGAAACCGCCGCGCAGTTCATTGTGCAAAGCGTGCGGGCCAACCCGCACCAGGTGACCATTCTGGCCGTCGGCCCGCTGACCAACATCGCCCTGGCGATTCGCTCGGCGCCGGACATCGTGCCGCTGATCAAGCGCATCGTGTACATGGGCGGTGCCCTGGAGATTCCGGGCAACACCACGCCGGCGGCGGAATTCAACTGGTGGTTCGACCCGGAGGCCGCGAAGATTGTGTTGCGCTCACCCATCGAACACGTGATTTTCCCCAACGATGTGTGTGAGAAAGTCACCTTCGACAAGTCGGTGTACCAGCGCGTGATAGCCCACAAAGGTGCGATTGCCGATCTCTACAAGCACGAGTTCGGGCCGCTGTTCGACAAAGACCCGAGCTACCACAGCTTTACCTGGGACAGCTTGCCGGCGCTGTTTCTGGTGAGCCCGGAGATTGTCACTGAGTCTCGCGACCTGTGGGTGGATGTGGACGCCACGTTTGGCGCCGACTACGGCCGGGCGCTGGGCTACAAAAAAGGCGCGCCGGTGGGCACGCAAAAAGCCAAGGTGGTGTTTGGTGTCGATCAGCAGAAGTTCTGGGATGGCTACGTCAACCTTGTAACCTTGCCAACCCCCGTAAAACCCTGACGTTTTAAAGCTGAACACGATCTAAATGTGTGGGCGGGCTTGCCGTGGCGAGCAAGCTTGCTTGCGCTGGGGTGCGAAGCGCCCCCAAAAAAGCCGGCTCCCACACTTTACGGGTGACATGCCCGCAGTATCTGCAGCAGCCTCAATGCCAGTTCATTGGCCTGTGCGGCCGTCGCCACATTGGTAAAGCCCATCAACAACCCCTGCCCACCTCCCGACTCAAGAGTCCACGCTGACAATGCGTTAACCGCCAACCCCGCCTCATTGGCTGCCATGGCAACTACCTGATCCGGAACAGGCACCCGCAACCGCGCCAACAGGTTAATCCCCCCGGCCTGTTCATCCACGCGTAAAAAATCCGCGCAATGGGCCTGTAACGCGGCGACCAAAAAGCCCCTTCGCAGCGCATACAACTGACGCATCTTTTTCAAGTGCCGGGTGAAATGGCCCTGCTCGAGAAAATCCGCCGCGGTCAGTTGCAACAACTGCGCACCGCGCTGCTGCAAGGCCTCGGCGCTGCGCCCAAACACCTCCACCAAGGCTGCCGGCACCACCAGATAGCCCAGGCGCAAGCCCGGAAACAGCATTTTGCTGAAGCTCCCGGCATGGATCACTCGGTCGTGCACATCCTGGCTCTTGAGCGCCGCCAATGGCTGGCCCTGGTAGCGAAACTCACTGTCGTAATCATCCTCCAGCACCCAACTGCCCTGCTTCTGCGCCCAGGCCAGCAAGGCCTGGCGGCGCGTCAGGCTCAACGCCACACCCAGCGGGCTCTGGTGGGCCGGCGTCACAATCGCCAGCCGTGCTTGCCGATCACGCTGGATGCCCTGCTCAACATCCAGCCCTTCACGGTCGACCGGTACCGGCACCAGCTCAACCCCTTGATGCCTCAATAACTGCCGCGCATGCACATAGCCCGGGTCTTCGTACCAGCAACGTTGCCCGGCCATTTGCAGTGCATCGCACAACAGCGTCAGGGAGCCGGCATACCCCGAACAGATAAATACCTGCTGGGGCGTACACTCCACGCCTCGGTACAACGCGAGATAGCTGGCAATCGCCACGCGCAACGCCTGGGCGCCGCGCACATCGCCCATGGCCAGGCTGTCGGCGTCGGTGCGGCGCACTTGCTGGGTGACCAGCCGTGCCCATAGCTTGCGCGGGAAGGCATCCAGCGCCGGCTGGCCCATTTGCAAGGCTGGCGGCGCCGATGTCGGCGGTGGTGCGACGGGCTGGGGCTTCATCGCCACCTGCGGCAATGTCCGCGCAATCACGGTGCCCGCCTGCCCACGCGCCTCAAAAAAACCCTCACTGACCAGCAACTGGTAAGCCGCCTCCACGGTCCCGCGGGCGATCTTGAGTTCCAGCGCCAGGCTGCGCACCGACGGCACCCGATCACCGGGGCCGAGTTGGCCCTGGTCGATGGCCAACCGGAAGCGGCGGTAGATTTCCTGATATTTGGGCAATGACGACATCACAAGGGGGCTCGGCAGGACGACAAGGTGGAGTCTGATCATGTCCCAACCCACTTGTCCAATCATGCCCCTGTCGAGCAACCCGGCCACCACCGAAAATGGCGCATCTCTTAACGCAACCCAAGGATTACCCATGAAACACCGTCTCGATTACGGCAACGCCGCCCCTGCTGGTTACAAGGCCCTGGGCACCGTGCACAGCTATGTGCATGGCTGTGGCCTGGAGAAAGAACTGATTGAACTGGTGTACCTGCGGGTTTCGCAGCTCAACGGCTGCGCCTATTGCCTGGATTCCCATTCCCGCGGCCTGCTCAAGCAAGGCGCAAGCCTGGAAAAGATCATGCTGCTGGCCGCCTGGCGTGAAGCCTTGCCGTTGTTCACTGTGCGTGAACAAGCCGCCCTGGCCTGGGCCGAAGTGGTCACCCAGGTGGCGCAAACCCACGTGCCGGATGCCGACTACGCCGCCGTGGCAGCGGTGTTCAACGAGAAGGCAGTCGCCGACCTGACCCTGGCCATTTCCTTGATGAACGCCTTGAACCGCGTGGCCATCAGTTTTCGTAAAGTACCGGAGGCGATCAAGGCCCATCTGGAGAACCTTGATGAGCAATGAGCCCATTGAGTTCGCCCTGGTGGAAACCGAGACCGACTGCCTCGCAAGCTTCGCCGTGATGCAGCAACTGCGCCCGCACCTGACCGACGCCGCCAGTTTCGCCGCGCAGGTTCAACGCCAGCGCCAGAACGGCTATCATCTGCTGGCCGCACGCGAACACGGCAAAGTCATTGGCCTGGCCGGCTACCGCCTGACGGAAAACACCCTGTACGGCAAGTTCATCTACGTCGATGACCTGGTGGTAGACGCCACCTTGCAGCGCCGACGCCTGGGCGAGCAGTTGCTCGACCGCGTCCGCGAAGAAACCCGCGCACGCGGTTATCGTTACCTGGTGCTGGACACCGGCCTGCATATGGCCCTGGCCCAGCGTTTCTATTTCCGCCAAGGCCTGCTGCCGCGAGGCATGCACTTTTCCCAGGACCTGAGCCAATGACCCGCGCCCTGCTCCTTAGCTTCAGCCCCCACGGCAAGGCCGCGCAGACCTTCAAGCTGGCCCGTGCCTTGCTCAACGACCTGGTGCCTGGCGCAGAGGTCATCGAACGCGACTACGGCAGCCAGGCGCTGGCGCCGCTGACCCGTGAATACGCGAATGCACTCACTACGCCTGGCGGCTTGAGTGGCAGCGCCACGGCGTTGTCGGAACAGCTGATCGTCGAACTGGAAGCCTGCGACCTGTTGATCCTCTGCACGCCGGTGCACAACTTCACCGTACCGGCGGCGCTCAAGGTCTGGATCGACCATGTGGTGCGCATCCATCGCAGCTTTACCATCAATGCGCAGTTCGAAAAAGTCGGCCTGCTCAAGGACCGCCGCACCTTCGTGCTGGTCAGCAGCGGCAATGCGCGCAAGGGGCATGAACCGGACTTTCTCACGCCTTACATGACCACCATCCTGTCTACGGTGGGCATCCACTCGGTGGATTTCGTCTACCTGGGCGCCATGGTGCGCGGTGAAGAAGCGGTCGCTCGGGCCGTGGAACAGGCACACCTGCAGCTATCGGCGGCAATCAGCACTGGCCTATAAAATTAATGGCGCTAGAATCAGCGCCATTCCTGCACCTGCCTCCCTGATACGAGCCACCCATGAGCTTTGATTTCGACACGATCCACCCCCGCCAAGGCACCGGCAGCACCAAGTGGAACCGTTACCCGCAAGACGTTCTGCCGATGTGGATCGCCGACATGGATATCGCCGCGCCACCCGCCGTCCTGCAAGCCCTGCACGCACGCCTCGACCAGCAGGTGCTCGGCTACAGCGTGGCTGGCGCGGATGTGCGCGAAGCCATCATCGCGGACCTGTGGGCCAAGTACGCCTGGCGCGTACAACCTGAAGAGTTGCTGTTCCTGCCCGGTGTCGAGCCTGGTTTCAATATGGCCCTGCATGCGTTCGTACAGCCGGGCCAGCCCGTGGTGCTGCAAACCCCCAACTACCGGCCGATTCGCCTGGCCCCGGGCCACTGGAACCTGCCGCGTATCGAAGTGCCGTTCGAGTTGATCAACGGCGAGTACATGACGCCCATGTCCGCCATGCGCCAGGCGCTGAAGGGCGCCGGTGCGCTGCTGCTGAGCAACCCGCACAACCCAGTGGGCAAGGTCTTTGCGCGTGAAGAACTGTTGGCCGTGGCCAACGCCTGCGTGGAGAACGGTGCACTGATCATCAGTGACGAAATCCATGCCGAGCTGTGCTTTGACGGCCGTCGCCATATTCCCACCGCCAGCCTCAGCCCCGAGATCGCCCAACGCACCATCACCCTGATGTCGGCGAGCAAGGCCTATAACGTCGCCGGCCTGAAGACTTGCTTTGCCGTGGTGCAAAATGCCGAGGTGCGCGAGCGCTTCAACAATGCCCGCTGCGGCATGGTCGACAGCGTCAGCCCGTTGGGCCTGGAAGCCACCCGCGCCGCCTACAGCCAGTGCAGCGAATGGCTGGATGCGCTGGTGCAGTACCTGCAAGCCAACCGCGACTACCTGCTGCACGCCGTGCAAACCCGTTTGCCCGGCGTGGTGATGCACGCGCCACAAGGCACCTACCTGGCCTGGCTGGATTGCAGCGCCCTGGGCCTTGCCGACCCGCAGCAGTTCTTCCTGGAGCAGGCCAGGGTCGGCCTGAGCGCAGGCATCGAATTCGGCGATGACAGCCAGCAATTCGTGCGCCTGAACTTCGGTTGCCCACGATCGATGCTCGAAGAGGGTTTGCAGCGCATGGAACGTGCACTGCGTCACCGCTAAAACGCATTTCACAACGTTTCGCAACGAGTGCCGAACCCCTGCTGTTACTGTTTTTGCCGACCCGTCCCACCGGCAACAGCAGGAGTTCCATGGCATGTCGACCCAGCCGCTTGATCGCTCGTCCGAGCCCAAAAGCCTTCCGCGCACTCTATCAACATCGGGCGAAGCATTTGCTGTGCTGCTCAAGAACAGCGCCCATAAAAAAGTCGAACCCCATGACAAGTCGCCATCGGGGCTCGATGCGAGCAAAAAAGACGGTTATGAACTCGCGGCCAAAGACGCCACGCCGCCTGCTGCCCTGGCCGACTACAAGGCCATCGGCCCGCCCGATGAAGTGGGTCCTGGGTTGATTCGTTATGAAACCCAGGACGGCAAGAAGATCATCGTCAGCGAGCACGACAGCCCGGAGCTGTTCAAGCAGGTCAGCCAGGACTTCAAGTCGCTCTCTGGCGTGGTCGCCAGCCAGAACGCCGGTTATCAGAGCCTGGGCGCCGAGGGCACAGCGCCGGGTGCATTGGCCGATTACAAAGCCCTCGGCCCGCCCGATGAAACCGGCCCTGGCGTGATCCGCTACGAGACCCAGGACGGCGGCAAGTTCGTGATCAGCCAGCGTGACAACCCCGAGGCTTTCCAAAAGGCCAAGGAAGCTTATGAAAGTTTCTCCGGCCTCTCCAGCAGTGAAGATGCCGGTTACCGTCGCGCCACCGACAACGAAGTATGGCCACCCTACGGCGGCACTGCGGTAGGCCCGGTGGACGAAGTGGGTCCCGGGCTGATCCGCTACGAAAGCAACGGCGAAAAAGTCGTCGTCGCCCGTGAAGACAACCCCAAGTTGTTCGACTACCTGGCGGGCCTTAACACGGTGTACTCCGACCCCGGCAAAAAAGCCGTGATTGAAGGCGAACTGAACAACGGTGCAGCCCTGGCCGACGCCAACACGCCCGTGCCCGGGCTCAACGACTACAAGAACTTCAGCTGGAACAACGACCAGAAAGACAGCGTCCTCACCTACGAACTGCAGGATGGCACCAAGGTGGTGGTGTCTGCCGACGTCAGCCCCGAGCTGTTCAAAAGCGTGGCCACGGCGAACGATACCTGGGCCAAGATCCACACCAGTGAAGACGCCGGGTACAAACTGGCCGGGCCGAATGACTTCCTGAAAAACACCGACATCACTTTCGGCTCTCCCGATGAGCTGGGCGACGGCCTGATCCGCTATGAAACCAGCGAAGGCAAGGTCATCGTCTCCAAGGAACTGAGCCCACAGCTCTATGATGACGTGCTGGCCAAATGGGAAGCCTTCAGCGCCAGCTCCATCGACGACACCCGCGCCAAGCACAACCTGCCCAAGGCCGGTGACCTGGATGTGTTGAACATGGACACCGGCGTGCATTCGGACCCCAAGGACGACAAGTCGCCGACCATGAGCGTCAGTGAGTTGGCCACCACCCAACTGATCGACACCTACCGCGCCGGCGTCAAGGACGGCTCGATCCCCAAGGATGACCCACGGGCCAAGCTGGTGCGCGCCCTCGAAGCCCAGGCTGCCTACCAGAACGGCCATGGCATCACCGGCTATGAAGAAGCCAAACGCCCGTTCAACACTACTTGGCGCGAGTCGGATGACAAGCAAACCGAGCTGAGCGCGGCCGACATGCACGACATCATCGACGGCAAGGCCGTGCAAAAGCAGATCGGCGAGCTGTTCAACGACCCGACCATCCAGGCTGACTACAAGTCGAAAATGGACGACGCGCTCAACAAGTTGCCCAACAAGGATGAGGTCAAGCAGAAGCTGCTCGATCTCACCGCCAACCCCGACTACGTGCTGTACCTCAAAGACCTGCAAAACCAGGGCAAGGCCAGCGACGCACAAAAGGACTTGAGTGACACCCTCACCTCGCTGTCGCTGTTCGACCCCGAAGCCGCCAGCAAGGCCGCGCAAAATATCCAGGCCGACGGCTTGACCACCGACCTTAATGCGATCCTCTCGGACCCGAGCAAAATCTCCGACGACAACAAGGAGCTGGCGACCAAAGACTTGTTCGGCCTGCTCAAGGGCGTGCTCAAGGGCAACCTGCTCGACCTGCCGCGCCGCACCCAGGAAACCCTGGAGAAGTTCCTCAACGAGGGGCTGCAAGGCAAGGAGAAATCGGCCGGTGTCACCAAGGCCCTGGAAGAACTCGGCGAGGTCTACAAGAACAGCGGCACCATCAGCGAAGCCGACGTCAAAAAGGCCCTGAGCAAACCCTATATTGCGGTAGCGGATCGCGGCATGCTCGGTGAGGTGTTCAACACCCTTAACAGCAAAGGCATCCTGGGCTCCCTTGGCGCGGGTGTGACGCTGTTTTCGGCGATTTACCAACTGGTGGGCAAAGGCGGCAAACTCGGCGAAACCCCGGCGCAGCGCATGAGCATCGCCAAGGACTTCCTGAGTTTTGCCGGTGGTTCCAGCCACTTCGTGCGCCTGGGTGACAAGATCGGCGAGACCCTGGGCAAGGGCGGCCTGGTGGACTTCCTGGGCCTGGACAAAACCTTGCCGGAAATCTGGGGCAAGGAAGGCGTGACCGGCAAAATGCTGGATTTTGGCCCCGGCGGCGAGATCGACGCCAAGGTCAGCAAGGAAATCTCCGCGGCGCTGGATGCGGTGCCTGACAGTCAGTACGACGGCATCGGCAAGTTGTTTGGCGAAGGCGATACGGCGGTCAAGCAAGCCACCGATGGCCTGGCCACGCACCTGGATGACGGCCTGGCTGCCGCCGGTGCGGCCAAGTTGGGCGCGTCCAAGTCTGCGAAAATCGCCGGTTCCGTGATCAAGGTGCTCGGCCCGGCCACGGACATCGTCGGAGGGTTTGCCGATATCGTGCTCGGCGCCTTGGCGATCAAGAGCGGCGTCGACAGCAAAGACCCGCTGGCTCAGGCCGCCGGTGGCCTGCAAGTAGCCGGGGGCGCGTTCGGTGCCTCGGCCGGGGTCCTCGGGGCGGCGGCACTGTTTGGCGCAGGCACCGCAGCGGCATTGACCGGGCCGCTGTTTCTGGTCGGCGTGGTGCTGGCGGTGGTGGGCGGGATCATCGGCTACTTTGTCGACCACAACAAAAAGCAGAAGGCCACCAACGCGGAAAACGATTGGTATCGCGGCTTGGCCAACGACGGTTTATTGCAAAACGACTGGGCGGAAAAGGTCGAGTACGCCCACTACGAAATCCACCACTATCACGGCCGCGACACGCCGACCGATGACAGCATCTTTCGCTTCCAGCAATCGGAATGGCAGCACTTTGAGGAGACGCCGAGCAAAGGTGGCTCCTCGAGCAATCGGCTGGATGGGGATTTGCACAAGCACTACGAAGACCCAAACACACCGCCAAAGAACCTGCCCAGCGATGCGCCACCGGACAAACCGCAGCCGCACCCGCCGGGCGGTGGTGGGCCGCGCATCAACTGATGCATTGAGCAGGCTCCCACACATCAATGTGGGAGCTGGTTAATGTGGGAGCTGGCTTGCCTGCGATGCAGACACCTCGGTGTGTCAGGTACACAGAGTTGATGGCATCGCAGCGGTGCGACGATTCGACAAGCCAGCTCCCACATTAGTCCGAGTATGGCTTTGCTGTTGCAGTGGCCCTTACATCCTTTTCGATGACGAAGTCAGCGGTCTTTTGATCTGTGCTTTTGATCTTGATCTGAAATCGCCCCCCCAAATCACTGGCGGATTGCGGGCATGCCGAGCCATAGCGAGGCACCGAGTGTTGGGGCGAGGACTTTTTGGTTACTTTTGACTGGGCCGGCATTCCGGTCCTTGCAAAAGTGACCCGCTGTAAGAGCTGAACCATAGGCAGCCGTTACCGCAACAACGGATATGTACCCCGCCAAAAGCCCCCCATCACAGGCATCCCAGCTCTCACACTTGCGAACACATTTACAGCTTGGCAATCGACACTTCAGTCGACTTCACAAAGGCAATCACTTCACTGCCCACTTTTAATTCCAGGTCACGCACCGAGCGGGTGGTGATCACTGATGTGACGATGCCGGACGCGGTTTGCACATCAATTTCGGACACCACTTCCCCCAGCAAAATTTCCTTGATCACGCCCTTGAACTGGTTGCGCACGTTGATCGCTTTAATGGTCATGTCGGCTTTCCTTTTGGCTGTTGGGTCAATCCGCACGAATGCGCAGGCCCTCAAAATGCGTTATCGGCACCAACATTAAAAGGAATATATAAGTCTTTATTTATACGATACAGATATATATGAGGTGTTCGCCTGCCAACAGCCATTCAACACTTTGCCCTCTACCGCTACAGCCGCATCCATAGAAACCCGCGTAAAGACGCTGCGCACAAGGTGGCACAGAGACTGCATATTCCTTTAAAGCATGATGAAACATGCCATTTCAATTTTCTGAATATAAGAAAAGCCTTCTCTCAACGCCTTGTCTGGAGCTGTTCCATGAAACCCTTTGCTTTATTGAGTGCCTGCGCCCTCGCCGTGTGCCTGCAACCCCAGGCCTTTGCCGCCGAAACCGACCCCGCCCAGGTCAACCTCGATTACGCCTACTATTCGCCCGTGAGCCTGGTGCTCAAGCATTTTGGCTGGCTCGAACAGGCGCTTCCCCACACCAAGGTCGGCTGGGTGCTGAGCCAAGGCAGCAACCGCTCGCTGGAATACCTCAACAGTGGCGGCGTCGACTTTGCCTCGTCTGCCAGCTTGTCGGCGGTGTTGAGCCGCGCCAATGGCAGCCCGATCAAATCGGTGTACGTCTACAGTCGTGCTGAATGGACCGCACTGGTGGTGCGCAAAGACTCGCCGCTCAAAACCGTCACAGACCTCAAAGGCAAAAAAATCGCCGCCACCAAAGGCACCGACCCGTACCTGTTCACCCTGCGCAGCCTGCAACTGGCCGGGCTGAAAAAGGATGATGTGGAGTTGGTGCATTTGCAGCATCCGGACGGCCGCACCGCCTTGGAGAAAGGCGACGTAGACGCCTGGGCCGGCCTTGATCCACACATGGCCGCGAGTGAAATCCAGGCCGGTTCGCGCTTGCTGTATCGCAATAAAGACTTCAACAGCTACGGCGTAATCAGCGTCACCGAGCAATACGCCAAACAGCACCCGCAGACCATCACCAAGGTCCTCGGGGCCTATGAGAAGGCGCGTGATTGGGCCGTGAAGCACCCGGATGAATTCGCTAAATTGCTCGCAGACGAAGCCGGCTTGCCGCTGGAAGTGGCCAAGCTGCAATTGTCGCGCACCGACTTGAGCAACCCGCTGCTGAGCGCCAGGGACGTGGCGTCATCCAAGGCCGCCGCGCCGATCCTGGTGTCCGAGGAATTAGTCCGTCGTGGCGTGGATGTCGACCCCGTGATCGATCAGTTGATCGACACTTCGTTTGGCCAAACCCTGCCCAAGCCTTAAGGGAGGCGTGATGACCGATAAAAGCCAAGCACTGCCGCTACCGGCACCCGTGGTGATCAACCGAAGCGCCTGGCCAAAACGGCTCAAGGGCCTGGTGCTGCCGGTACTGATCCTGCTGGTACTGGAGGGCGTGGTACGCATCGGCTGGCTGCCGTCCTACCAGATGCCGGCCCCCAGCGACATCGCAGTGACCCTCACCGACCTGGCCGAAGGCGCGTTGTGGAAACACATCAGCGCCAGCCTGCTGCGGGTACTGGCGGGGTTTGCCATCGGTGCCAGCCTGGCGCTGGTGTTTGCCGCCTGGGTGGGGTTGAGCCGTGAAGCCGAAGCGTATCTGGAGCCGACCTTCGCCGGGCTGCGCTCGATTCCGAGCCTGGCCTGGGTGCCGCTGTTGCTGCTGTGGCTGGGTATCGATGAAACCTCCAAGGTCGTGCTGATCGCGATTGGCGCGTTCTTTCCGGTGTACCTCAACGGTGTCGCGGCGATTCGCGATATTGATCGCAAGCTGGTGGAAGTCGGGCAAATGTACGGTTTCAGCCGAGCACGCCTGGTGCGCCGGATTCTGCTGCCCGCCGCCCTGCCCGGCCTGTTCACGGGGCTGCGCAGCGGCTTGAGCCTGGCGTGGATGTTCCTGGTGGCGGCCGAACTGATCGCGGCCACCAAGGGTCTCGGTTACTTGCTCAGCGATGGTCGGGAAACCTCACGGCCAGACATCGTGCTGGCCGCCATTACCGTGTTGGCATTGCTGGGCAAGCTCAGCGATGGCCTGCTCGCAGCCTTGGAGAAACGCTGCCTGGCCTGGCGCGACACCTTCACAGGCGAAGGCGCGGAGCAATGAGTATGCAAGCGTTATTGGAGCTTCGCGTGGCGCGCAAAAGCTTTGCCGGCATTACGGTGCTGAACAACGTGCAGTTGGCGCTGCAACCGCGCGAAACCGTCAGCCTGCTCGGGCCCAGCGGTTGTGGCAAAAGCACGTTGTTGCGCATCGTCGCCGGCCTGGAGACCGACTTCCAGGGCGAACTGCGCAGCCCCGAAGGCGAAGTTGCCTTTGTGTTCCAGGAACCACGGCTGATGCCCTGGCTGACGGTGGAACAGAACATCGGTTTGCGCGATGACAACCACTATGACAAGGCCTGGGTTACCCAGTTGATCGCAGAAGTCGGCCTCACCGGCTTCGCCCAGGCGCTGCCCAAAGCCTTGTCCGGCGGCATGGCGCAACGCGTGGCCATTGCACGCGGGCTGTATTCACGCCCGCAGGTGTTATTGCTTGATGAGCCGTTCAGCGCAGTGGATGCCTTTACCCGCATGAAACTGCAGGACTTGCTGCTGCAACTGGCCGAGCACCATGGGATCGCCTTGCTGCTGGTGACCCACGATGTCGACGAGGCGCTGTACTTGAGTGACCGGGTGCTGGTGATGGACAACCGGCCGAGCAGTATTCGCCGGGAACTGGCAGTCGACCTGCCACACCCAAGGGACCGGCGTGACCCGGCGCTGGCGCAACTCAAGGCACACTCTTTGACCGAATTGCAGCGCGCGCATGTGATTTAGGTCCCTGGAAATGGATTAACTTCCTGTGGCAAGCAGGACTGTTATGCCAAGCCCACCTGTTGTGGCGAGCCTCTGCCACTAGGAGCCTGATGGCCAGCGTGAAGCGTCAAGCCAGGGTTCGGCTGAGTGTCACCCAATACCGCGTGCGCGCTCGCACCTCAAACCCCAGGGTCTGGGCCAGCAGTGTGAGGATGCGGTCGGTGTCATCCAGGCGAAAGCTGCCGGTGACCCGCAGCGTTTCCAGGCTCGGGTCCCAGCGCAACACGCCAGGGCGGTAACGTTCCAGCTCACGCAGGAAATCCCCAAAGGGTTGGTTCTGTGCGGTCAATACACCGTCACGCCAGCCCAGTTGCTGCACATCAAACGCCGCCCTGGCACTTAGCCCGCGAGGCTTTAACGAGGCTTGCTGACCGCTGTCCAACGTCGTCAATTGCCCGGCCAGATCACGCACCTGCACCGCGCCCTTGAACACCGACACGCGGCAGCCGGACGCCAATTGCCGTACGCACACTTCAGCCTGGCTCACCTCTACCTGGCCGTAGCGCGTGTGCACACTGATCGCTGCCGCGCCTGGCACCGTCAGCGCCAACTCGCCGTCCACCAGCGTGATGCGCCGCTGTGCCAGGTCAACATCCACCGCCGTCGCCGTGTTGAGTTGCAGGCTGCTGCCATCGGCCAACGGCAGGCGTTTGCGCTCGCCGGTGGCGGTGTGCAAATCAGCCCGCCATGCCTCGATGGGCAACTGACGGCTGATCAGCCAGGCGGTCGGCACCAGCGCCGCTACGCCCAAGGCCCGCTTGAGCAATGCACGTCGCCCCGGTTGCGGGCGGTCGAGGCTGGCCATCGCCACGGCCTGGGGCAAGTCACGCAAGCGCTGGCGCAGCGATTGGGCTTTCTGCCAGGTCTGTTCGTGCTGAGGGTGGCTGTCGCGCCAAGCCTGCAAATTGGCGTGGTCACGCTCGGTGGCCGCTCCGGACTCCAACAACGCCAACCACTGCGCCGCAGCACGCGCAACCTCGTGACTCATAGGGCCACCAACAGGCAATGTTCATAGGCCTGGGCCATGTAGCGCTTGACCGTGCGCTCAGAGACGTCGAGCCGCTCGGCAATTTCGCGATAACCCAGGCCTTCCAACTGGCTCCACAGAAACGCGCGCCGCACCCCCCGCGGCAAACCGTCGAGCAACTCATCCAGAGCGTGCAAGGTCTCCAGCACCAGCCAGCGTTGCTCGGGCGACGGCACGCAGGTTTCGGGCAAATTCGCCAGCGCCTTCAGATAGGCTTGCTCAAGGCTGCGGCGCTGATGAAAGTTGGCCAGCAAACGCTTGCCGACCGTCACCAGATACGCCCGTGGCTCCTGCATCTGCGCAATCGGCTGGGCACTGGCCAGCACCCGCACAAAGGTGTCCTGGCTCAGGTCCGCCGCATCCCAGGCATTGCCCAGGCGCCGCCGCAACCAGCTTTCGAGCCAGCTGCGATGGTCGCGGTACAAACGCGACAGGGTCATTTCGCCAGTGTGGGTCGGGGCAACAGCATCAGTCATGAAAAGCAAC
Source organism: Pseudomonas sp. 2995-3 (assembly GCF_002742565.1). Classification (NCBI taxonomy): domain Bacteria; kingdom Pseudomonadati; phylum Pseudomonadota; class Gammaproteobacteria; order Pseudomonadales; family Pseudomonadaceae; genus Pseudomonas; species Pseudomonas sp. 2995-3. Next base: position 506,031 of record NZ_LJSB01000223.1, read on the forward strand.
CTGCGCAGCGCGAGTGAGTCTCAAATGAGATTCATTCTATTTAATATCGCTGCTGATCACCACGCTCTTTTCAACATTGCGTTTATGCACTGGGTGACAAGCCATCCTTTACTATTTGTCTTGATATGGATATTTTATCCAAGTCCGCCCACGAGGTCCGCCCATGCAATTGCCTGACTATTCAGATGTCGTCGCCGCCGCCCAACGCCTGCAAGGCTTTGCCCATCAAACGCCGGTGTTTACCTCACGCACCCTCGACGCTGAAACCGGTGCCCAGGTATTCATCAAGTGTGAAAACCTGCAACGCGCTGGCTCGTTCAAGTTTCGCGGTGCGTTTAATGCCCTGTCGCAGTTTGACGCACACCAGCGCAAGGCCGGGGTGGTGGCGTTCTCTTCCGGCAACCATGCCCAGGGTATTGCGTTGGCCGCACAATTGCTCGGCATGCCGGCGACCATCGTGATGCCCACCGACGCGCCGGCCGCCAAAGTGGCCGCGACCCGGGAATATGGCGCCAGCGTGGTGCTGTATGACCGCTTCACCGAAGACCGTGAGCAGATAGGCCGCACCCTGGCAGTTGAGCACGGCATGACATTGATCCCACCGTATGACCATCCACACATCCTCGCCGGCCAAGGCACGGCCGCCAAGGAACTGTTGGAATTCACCAGCCCTCTGGACGCCCTGTTCGTCGGCCTGGGCGGTGGCGGCATGCTATCGGGCACCGCGTTGTCGACCCGTGCGCTGGCACCCGATTGCCAACTGTTTGGCGTTGAGCCCGAAGCAGGCAATGACGGCCAGCGTTCATTCCAGACCGGCAGCATCGTGCACATCGACACCCCGGCGACCATCGCCGACGGTGCGCAAACCCAACACCTGGGCAACTACACCTTCCCGATCATCCGCGACAAGGTGACCGACATCCTCACCGTCTCCGACGCGCAATTGGTGGCCTCGATGAAGTTCTTTATGCAACGCATGAAAATGGTGGTCGAACCCACCGGCTGCCTGGGCCTGGCGGCGTTGCGCCAGCTGGGCGAGCGGTTCAAGGGCCAGCGCGTGGGCATTATCGTCACTGGTGGCAATGTCGACATCGCGCGCTACGCCGCGTTGCTCAGCGAGGCGTCATGAACATCATCCACACCGAGGCCGCCTCGGCGCCCGCCGGGCATTACTCCCAGGCCGTCAGCCACGGCGACACGCTGTATATCTCCGGGCAATTACCGGTGAGCCCGCAGGGGCGCCACAACCTTGAAGCATCGTTTGCCGAACAGGCCCAGTTGGCGCTGGCTAACCTGCTGGCCATCTTGAAAGCCGCCGGCGGCTCGCCCCAGGATCTGGTGAAGGTCACGGTGTATGTGGCCGGGGTTCAGCATTGGCCGCAATTCGACCGTATTTACGCCGCCGCGCTGGGCGAGCACCGCCCTGCCCGCGCGGTGGTGCCGGTGCCCGAGTTGCACCACGGTTATCTGGTGGAGATTGAAGCTGTGGCGCGCTACTTGGCGTAGGTGTAGACCGCCGCCCGTGACACGCCCAGGTGCGCGGCCACGGTCTCCATGGCCCGGCGAATGTCCATGCAGCCCGAGTCCTTGAGCTCTTGCAGCAACAGCCGTCGATCCGCCGCCTTGAGCGCGCGCGGGGTGGTGGCCAGGCGTGCGGCGAACTGGTCGATGCGGGTGCGAATCACATCGGCGCCGGACGGCTCCAGGGATTCAATAAGGGTGTCGCCAGTGACCGAGCCAAATTGCTCAAGCATGCCCTGCAGGCCACGAAACAATGAGAGATCGACGTTCATGCACAAGGCCGCGACGTACTTGCCACTGGTGTCCTTGATGCCGATCGAGGTGCTTTTGACCTGGCGCCCATCGCTGAATTGGTTGCGGTAGTTGGCAATGATCTGCGGATAGTCGGGGTCGGCAATCCGCGCCAGGCCCAACTCGGTGGTCGGGTCGCCCGGCGAGCGCCCGGAGAGGTTGTTATGGATCGCCAGGATCGCCTGCTGCGGGTCGCGCAAATCGTGCAGCACGACCTCACAGAACGGGCTGAAGGTTTTGCTCAAGCCTTCGGCAATCTGTTCGAGCTGGCTGATCAGGGTGGTTTCTTCGGGAGAGGTCTTTTTCATGCAAGACAACATATCCAGTCCTGGACAGGCCGTCAATTTGGCCGCTGTCCGCCCTTGTGGAGCGTTAACCATGGACACCCCAGCAGCATTGCTAGACAGCGTGAAAATGCAGCGCAACATCCAGCGCATGCAACAGCGTGCCGACAGCCTGGGTGTGCATTTGCGCCCCCATGTCAAAACCCACAAGTGCGCCGAAGTGGTGGCTGCGCAGATAGCGGCCGGTGCCCGTGGCATCACCGTATCGACGCTCAAGGAAGCCGAATATTTCTTTGAGCTGGGCATCCAGGACATCCTCTACGCCGTCGCCATGGCCCCGCACAAACTGCCCCAGGCCCTGGCGCTGCGCCGCCGGGGTTGCGCGCTGACGCTGATCACCGACAGCCTCGCCGGCGCCCGGGCCATCGTCGATTTCGGCGGCGAGCAGGGTGAAACCTTTGCCGTGATGATCGAGATTGATTGCGACGGCCACCGTTCCGGGGTCAAGCCGCAGGACGCGTTATTGCTCGACATCGCCCGACTGCTCGGTGACAGCCTCGTCGGCGTATTGACCCACGCAGGGGAAAGCTACGGCCTGGATACGCCTGAAGCGTTGCAGGCCATCGCCGAACAGGAACGCGCACGCTGCGTTGAAGCGGCGCAACGTATCCGTACCGCCGGGATGGCCTGCGATCAGGTCAGTGTCGGCTCCACGCCTACCGCGTTGTCGGCCGTAAGCCTTGAAGGCGTGACCGAACTGCGCGCGGGTGTGTATGCGTTTTTTGACCTGGTGATGCACAACATCGGCGTATGCCGCACCGAGGAACTGGCCTTGAGCGTGCTGACCACAGTGATCGGCCATCAAGCGGAAAAAGGCTGGATCATCACCGATGCCGGCTGGATGGCCATGAGCCGGGATCGCGGCACGCAAGCGCAAAAACGCGACTTTGGTTATGGCCAGGTGTGCAATGAGCACGGGGAGTTGATCGACGGCTTGCTGTTGAGCAGCGCCAACCAGGAACATGGCGTGGCGCGGTTCGAAGCGGGCGGCGTGGATGTGGTGACGCAATTTCCGCTCGGTACGCGCCTGCGTATTCTGCCCAATCATGCCTGCGCCACGGGGGCGCAGTTCGGCAACTATAACGCCGTGTTGCACAACGGTGAAGTGCAACGCTGGGAACGCTTGCGCGGCTGGTAGTCGACCTTTCAAGGGCTGCTATAGCCCCTGTGGGAGCTGGCTTGCCTGCGATGGCGGTCTCCCAGTAGCAAATGGGCCAGCTGACCCGACGCTATCGCAGGCAAGCCAGCTCCCACAATTCTGGCTGTATTTCAAATCAAGCTCGATGCGGCTGCCACAGACCTTGTGGGAGCTGGCTTGCCTGCGATCGCGGTCTCCCAGTAACAAATGGGCCAACTGACCCGCCGCTATCGCAGGCAAGCCAGCTCCCACATTCAGGCATCCTCAAGTATGAGGTCGGCGCCCTTCTCCGCCACCATCAATACCGCCGCATGGGTGTTACCCGAGGTCACATTCGGGAAAATCGACGCGTCCACAATGCGCAAGCCGTGCAACCCGTGCACCTTCAAGCGCTTGTCCACCACCGACACCTGCGGGTCCGAGCCCATCGCACAGGAGCCGCACAGGTGGTAGATCGAGCCGCTGTTTTCGCGGAAGTATTGCAGCATCTGCTCGTCGCTCTGCACGGCCGCGCCGGGCAACACCTCGGCCACCGTGATGCCTTTGAGCGCAGGTGCCTGCATGATCTTGCGCATCAAGCGGCTGCCCTGGATGACTTCGTCAATGTCCTTTTGCGTACTCAGATAGTTCGGATCGATCAACGCCGCATCCCGCGGGTTGTTCGAGGCGATGCGGATGGTGCCACGACTGGTCGGCCGGCACGGGTTGAAGCACAGCAGGAAACCGGAATACGGCTCGGGCTTGAGGCTGGCCTTGTTGTTTTTCGGAATCTGGTACGACAGCGGGTTAAAGTACAACTGCAGGTTCGGGTCCGCCTGCTGGTCGTTGCCGCGAAAGAAACCACCGGCCTGGTTGACGCTCATCGCCAACGCGCCCTTACGAGTGAACAGGTATTTCAGGCCCAGTTTCAGCTGGCCGAACAAAGAGCTGAGTTCGTCATTGAGGGTGGGAATATTGGCCTTGTAGTAGTAGCTGGCGCACAAGTGGTCCTGCAGGTTTTCACCTACGGCCGGCAGGTGCTTGACCAGTGGGATGCCGTGTTCAGCCAGCAGTTGCTGATCGGCCACGCCGGACAGTTGCAGGATCTTCGGCGTGTCGACGGCACCCGCGCAAAGGATCACTTCCTTGCGTGCCTTAAAGGTGCGCACCACGCCCTTTTGGGACACGCGAATCCCGCTGGCGCGTTGCTGGTCATCAAACAGCACACGATCAACCAGTGCATGCAACTCCACGGTCAGGTTCGTGCGACTGAGCGCCGGATGCAAATGCGCAAAGCTGCTTGAGCAGCGCTCGCCATTGCGGGTGTTGACGTCATACAGGCCCGCGCCTTCGAAATGGGGGCCATTGAAGTCATCACTGAGGCCGTAGCCGAGCTGTTCGCAGCCCTTGAGGAACACGTCACAAATCGGGTGGGTCTGGCCCTTCATCGGTGTGATGCTGATGGGGCCGCTGCCACCGTGGTACTCGGTGTCGCCCAGCGGGTGATTTTCCAGTTTGCGGAAGTACGGCAGTACATCCTTGAAACCCCAACCGTCGTTACCGTTGGCCGCCCAGTCATTGAAGTCATGGGCCTGACCGCGCACGTAGATCATGGCGTTGATCGAACCCGAACCGCCCTGCACCTTGCCGCGCGGCGCATAGATTTCCCGGCCAGCCAAGTGTTTTTGCGGCTGGCTGTAGTACATCCAGTTAAAGGTCGGGTTGTAATACATCTTGGCGAATCCGACCGGGATCTTGAACCACCAGGAACTGTCTTTGCCACCGGCTTCCAGCAGCAACACCGAGTATTCGCCCGAAGCGGAAAGCCGGTTGGCCAGAACGCAGCCGGCAGCACCCGCGCCGGCGATGATGTAGTCATATGTCATTCACGGTTACCGCGTAAGTCGTTTTTATCAGCCCTTGGCGGGCGAAGTGTCTTTGACGTCAGCTGGCGTCGGCGCCATCTGCAGGTGCAAACGCTCGCCGGTGTACGGTGTGTGTTTGCGCACCACGTCCATGTTCAGCTCCACGCCCAGGCCCGGTTCGGTGGACGGGATGATGTAGCCGTCCTCCCATTGCAGCGGCGTGGTCAGCACTTCGGCGTGGAAACCGCCCCAGGTCATGATGCTTTCCTGGATCAGGAAGTTCGGCGTGCACGTGGCCAGCTGGAAACTCGCCGCCGCGCCGATCGGCCCGTTGTACAAGTGCGGCGCGATTTGCGCGTAATAGGCTTCTGCCATGCTCGCGATCTTCTTCGCCTCCAGCAGCCCGCCGCAACGCGCCACGTTCATTTGCAGGATCGACGCGCCGCCGGCCTGCAGCAGTTTGAAAAACTCGTACTTGGTGGTCAGGCGCTCGCCGGTGGCAATCGGGATGCTGGTCTTGGCCGCGACCTGGGCCATCGCGTCTTCCTGGCCAGGCGGCACCGGTTCTTCGAACCACAGCGGGTCGTATTTCTCCAGACGCTTGGCCAGGCGGATCGCCGATGACGGCACCATCTGCCCATGGGTGCCGAACAACAGGTCGCACTTGTCGCCCACCGCCTCGCGGATCTTGCGGCAGAAAGTCTCGCAACGCTCCAGCACTTCCAGCGAAATCTGGTGGCCGGAGTACGCGGTGTACGGGCCGGCCGGGTCGAACTTCACGGCGGTGAAGCCTTTGTTCATATTCTCGATGGCGCACTCGGCGGCCAGGTCAGGGTCGTCGTAGTCGTACTCGCCCTTGCTGTTGACCGGGTACAGGTAGGTGTAGGAACGCAGGCGCTCGTTGACCTTGCCACCCAGCAGCTCATAGACCGGCTTGTTGGCGGCTTTGCCGATGATGTCCCAGCACGCCATTTCCAGGCCGCTGACCACGCCCATCATGGTCAGGTCCGGGCGCTGGGTGAAACCGCTCGAATAAGCCTGGCGGAAAAACCGCTCGATGTGGTGCGGGTCGTGGTTGAGCAGGTAGCGCTCGAACACATCCTCGATGATCGGCAGCATGGCCTTGGGACCAAAGGTGGCGGCGTAAATCTCACCGACACCTTCAATGCCGCAGTCGGTCTTGAGTTTGACGAACAGCCAATACATGCCACCGATATGCGGTGGTGGGACGGCAACGATATGGGTTTCAAGGGCGACGATTTTCATCTCAGGCACCTGTCTGGTTGAATTTTGTACGGTTGATTCGAGCGCGCAGCGTCAGGGCCGCAAGCGTCCCGAGCACGCCGATAAAGGCGATGTAGCCGAAATACAGGTTGTAACCGGCCTTGCCTGGGTAGGTATCGGTCAGGTAGCCATTGATCAGCGGGATAAAGGTGTCGGGCAGGTAACCCACCACCGAGACGATGCCGATGGCCAGGCCGGTGATGCGCAGCGGAATGTCGCAGCTGTCGAGAATCGCCCAGTACAGACCGCGAATCGCATAGGTCATCAGGCCGATAAAGATCACCGTGCCGATCAGCAGGCCGAGGCTGTTGAGCGCCGGGAACACGATCAGCCCGACCATCGCCAGGGTCACCAGCACCAGCGCGACGATCAGCACCGAGATGTTCGAGAACTTGTCGCCCAGCCAGCCGCCGCCGATGCCGCCGATGGGGCGCATCCACAGTTTGATGGTGGTGATGGTGCCGGCCATCACCGCAGTCATGCCGCTGCCTTGCAAGTAGTCGGAGAAGCTGTAGGTAGCCCAGAACATGTGATAACCGCAGAACACGATGGCGGTCACCAGCCACAGCTCGGGGATTTTCACCAGGGTGGTCAGGTCGGCGATCAGGTTGAACTTGCCCTTCTCTACCGCTGGCGTCTCTGCCAGAGACTTGGGATCTTTGAGCAGTACCAGCCCGCAGCCAATGGCTATACAGATAAACGAGTACAGGTACACCACGTGCTTGAAGCCTTGGGCCGCCGACTGGCTTTGAGTTTCGGTGGCATAGGCAAACAGGCCCAGGGCCACGGTCGCCAGCAAGGCTTCCACCAGCCCGCGACCGCCATCGAGAATGCCGAAGAACCGCCCCTGCTCACTCTGATGAGCAATCATCTTCACGCGCTTGAGCACCGAGGCCCAGAACGTCAGGCCAGTGGTCAGGCCCCAGCAACCGAAAATGATCATCAGGCCGGTCATTGACGGCACGCTGGCGTACCACAGGCCCAGTGCGCCGGTGGCGACCAGCGAGAAGAAGATCAAAAAGCGTGGCGGCAAACGGTCGGCCAGCCATCCGCTGGGCAGGTAGCTAAGCAAAAAGATCGTGCCGAGCATGGAGTACAGGTAGCCCAGTTGACTGTGGTTGATCTGGAACACGTCGAGCATGGTGGTCTGGTAGACCTGGCGCAGGTAGAGGATCGGGTAGATCGCGCCGGCGGCGAGTACCAGCAACAGCAATTGGAAATAACGGCTGGCAGTGTCGTTTGCCGCGGGCACGGCAACGGAAACCTGGGCAACGGGTGCAGGCTTGGACATCATGTGGACCTCAGGCACCCGCTGCGCGGGCGCCCTGATAATTGTTTTTATTAAAGGTGCAACAGGTGCGCGTGGATCAGTACTTCATGACCACCAGGCGGGTCTGGGTAAACTCAAGCATCCCGTGCTTACCGTCATCGCCGCCCAGCCCTGAGCGTTTCCAGCCGGCGTGGAAACCCTGATACGGGTCTGCCGGCGTGCGATTGACGTACAACTCTCCGGCTTCGATGGCATTCGCCACTTTCATTGCCGTGCGGTAGTTCTCGGTGTAGAGCACCGATGACAGGCCGAACTGATGGTCGTTGGCCATGGCCAGCGCTTCGTCGATGTCGCGGTACTTGAGCACCGGCAACACCGGGCCGAAGATTTCTTCCTGAATGATTTCCATGTCCTGGCGGCAACCGCTGAGCAAGGTCGGCGGATAGAAATGGCCCGGCCCGGCTGGCAGCACACCACCTGTTTCCAGTACAGCACCGGCAGCGACGGCGCGCTCGACCATGGCGTGGATATTCTTTTGCGAGCTGGCGTTGACCAACGGGCCCATCAGGCTTTCGTCCGTGGAACGGTCACCGAACTTCACCGCGCTGATCTTGGCTTTCAGCAAAGCGAGGAATGGCTCATAAATACTTTCGTGCACATACACGCGTTCCACCGCCGTACACAGCTGACCGCAGTGGGTGATCTTGGACGCAACGATAGCGCTGGCGGCTGTTTCCAGGTCGGCATCCGGTTCGATGATTGCCGGGGTCTTGCCGCCCAATTCCAGGGATGGCTTGGCGATATTGGCCTTGCAGTAATCCAGCACGATACGCCCGGCGTTCACGCTGCCGGTGAGGGTGATCAGGCCGACGGCCTTGTGCGTGCAGACGCTGGCGGCGGTGGCGTGGTTCATGGTCAGGATGTTGATCACACCGGCTGGAATACCGGCTGTCACCACTGCCTTGGCAATTTTAAACGCCGACAGTGGCGTGTTGTTGCTGGGCCGCACCACCACGGTATTACCCGCGATCAGCGCCGGGGCAATCTTGCGCAACAGCGTGTAGACCGGGTAGTTGAACGGGATCAGACAGGCCACCACACCAATCGGCTCGCGGTGCAGGAACAGGTTTTCGTCCGAGGTATCGCTGGGGATGATCTCGCCTTCGATGCGGCGGGCCCATTCGGCGTGGTAACGGGTAATTTGCGCGGCGTAGCGGGCTTCGTTGCTGGCGTCAGTGACGCTCTTGCCGGACTCGCTGGCCAAAGCCGTGCCGATGGCTTCGGCGTGGCTGTCCAAGGCATCAGCGAAGGCACGCAGGTGCTCGGCGCGTTCGATGCTGGTGAGCGTGCCCCAGGTTTTCTGGGCGCGGGCGGCGGCGTCGACGGCGGCAATGGCCTCATCGGCGGTGGCGGCGCTGACATGGCCGACCAGGGATTCATTGGCAGGGTTGTAGACGGCGATCAGGGCGTCGCTGGCGGGTTCGACGAATTGACCGTTAAAGAAATTGCGCTCGAATTGCATGTGGTTTGCCCAACGTTGTTGTTTTGCGAGTGACATGCAGTTTTGTCGTTGTTAGGGGGGCGGGCAAACGACTTATTGGATGGGGTAACGTGCAAAAAATGAAGGTTTGTGTGTCTGTAGCGGGAATATATCTCCTGAGTGGTTGAAGCAAAAGCACAGCCAAAGCGGCCATGATCAGGCAAGCTGCACACGGTCAACTGTGGGAGCTGGCTTGCCTGCGATAGCGGTTTGTCGGTGTACATATCCATTTCTGCGGTAACGGCTTCTATTGGTTCCGCTCTTACAGCGGGTCACTTTTGGCAAACGCCCCAAAAGTAACCAAAAGGTCTGTGCCCCACCACTCGGCACCTCGCTTAGGCTCGGTGTGCCCTCACTCCGGCTTGAATCCGTGGGCCGCCGCGATGGGCCATCCTTGGCCCAGCGCGGCTAACCCGGCGTCCTGCCGGGTTACCCACGGATTCAAGCCTGCGTTCGGCCATCGTGGTTAACGGGGCGTCTCAGATCAAGATCAAGATCTACAGCACGGCGGCCTGAAAGCCGACCTGAGTGGTTGAAGCAAGAGCCAGATCAAGTGCAAGGCAAAAGCCTATCTGAATACACTGAAGAACTGCTTTTCTGTGGGAGCTGGCTTGCCTGCGATGCAGACACCTGGGTACATCAGGCACACCGAGTTGATGCCATCGC